>CAJUEV010000008.1 GCA_910585785.1 uncultured Christensenella sp.
TACACTCTTTCCCTACACGACGCTCTTCCGATCTCGGAATTATATCCGCAGGCGCGTTTTTATTATATATAAATTATTTACGCTTAAAAACTTATTTCGTACCGAAAAGTCTGTCGCCGGCGTCGCCTAACCCGGGCAATATATAGCCGTTTTCGTTAAGCTGCCTGTCCAGAGTGGAAACGTAAACAGGCACGTCGGGATGGGCGGACGCAACCGTTTCAACGCCGACGGGCGCGGCGATTATCGCCATAAATTTTATATTTTTGCAGCCGCGTTTTTTAAGCGCAGCCAACGCGTCGCAAGCGGAACCGCCGGTCGCCAGCATAGGGTCAACCAAAAACACCGTTTTGTTTTCAATACCTTCGGGCAGTTTGCAATAATATTCCTGAGGTTGCAAAGTTTCTTCGTTGCGGTACATTCCTATATGCCCCACGCGCGCCGTGGGAAAAACTTTGTGCACGCCGTTAACCATACCCAAGCCCGCGCGCAAAATTGGAACTATCGCTATGCTTTCGTCGGGTACTTTATATTGCGTTACCGTTTCAAGCGGGGTTTCTACCTGCACGGGCACAAGTTTTACGTCGCGCATACTTTCATAAGTCATCATTGTGGTAATTTCTTCGACAAGTTCGCGAAACTCCTTCATTCCCGTTTTTTTGTCGCGCAAAATGGCAACTTTGTGCTTGATAAGCGGGTGGTCGAAAATAAACACGTTTTTAAATTCTTTCATTTACTTTTCCTCCTCCGTTACGCTTGCTTCAACAACGTCCGCTTCTGCGGGCTGCTCGGCCAAAGCAACGCCGTCGGCAACTTCTTCCATAACAAGCTGCTCGTCGCCGCCCTTCTTTTTGCTTTTAATGTTTACAAGCAAGTTGGTCAAAATGCCGAGTATAAGCGCGGTTGCAATCGCCGTGACGGTTACTTTACCGAATTGCAACGCCATACCGCCCACGCCCGTTATAAGTATAACCGAAACGGTGAAAAGATTTCTGTTGTCGCCAAGGTCGACTTTTTGCACCATTTTAAGTCCCGAAACGGCAATAAATCCGTAAAGCGCAACGCACACGCCGCCCATTACGCACTGAGGAATTGAAGAAAGGAAGGCAACGAAAGGTCCTATAAACGAACTTACAACCGCCATACAAGCCGTGACAAAAATTGTTATAACCGACGCGTTGCCCGAAATTGCCACGCAGCCGACGGATTCGCCGTACGTTGTGTTGGGGCAGCCGCCGAAAACAGCGCCCACAACCGAACCTACTCCGTCGCCCAAAAGCGTTCTGGTCAAACCGGGGTCTTTCAACAAGTCTGACTCTATAATAGAAGAAATATTTTTATGGTCCGCAAGATGTTCGGCAAAGGTAACAAACGCAACGGGTATGTACGCCACTGCGATTGTGCCGATATACGCGCCTATTGCAGACTTATCGCCGAAGTCGCCGCCAAAAAGTTTTATAAACGCGAAATCGGGATACCACTCTATATTTTTAATATTGAAATAATAACCGAAGTCGATAATTCTCATACTCTCGGCGCCGGGGATATAACTGAACGCGGTAAATATTGCCGCGACAACGTACCCTGCGAGAATACCTATAACGAAGGGAATCATCTTCAACAATTTTTTGCCGTAAACCGAGCAAACAACCGTCGTTGCAAGGGTTACAATCCCGCAAACTATGCAAAGTATGCCGTGCACGTCCATTACGTAAGCGCCGGTAACCGCGTCTTTTACGCCGCCGGCAAACTGCCCTATGGCGCTGCCCGCAAGCGAAAGCCCTATAATTGCGACGGTAGGTCCTATAACCACGGCGGGCATAACTTTGTCAATCCACTTGACTCCCGCAAATTTTACGACAACCGCTATAATCACGTATATAAGTCCCGCAAACAACGCGCCGAGTATTATGCCCAGATAACCGAGAGTTGCAGTTGCCGCGCCCGCAAACGCCGCCGTCATACTGTTTAGAAAAGCGAACGAACTGCCCAGAAACACGGGACTTCTGAACTTTGTAAACAACAGGTAGACAAGCGTGCCCACGCCCGCGCCGAACAACGCCGCCGAAATAGACATATTTGCTTCGGGGTTGTTAAGATTAACGACTATGGGTACCGTTATCGTCGCCGCAAGTATGGCAAGCAGCTGCTGCAATGCAAACAGAATAACCTGTCCCCATTTGGGTCTGTCTTTTACGCCGTAAATCAATTTCATTGTAAAATTACCTCTTTCGTTTTATTTATAATACGGAATACTCCGCCTTAGCAAATTTAAAAAACCCAAATTTTTTTTATTATATCACACAGTTTTCAAAAAAGCAATTAAGCCGAAATAATTTGCAAGAAAAAGATTTGCCCTGCCGCGCCTTTGCCGCAAATTTTGCACTCCGTCCGCAAACCAACGTTTTACTGATATTTCAGCCCGTTTGTTTAAAAAATTTTGTCGAATTTTGTCGAATTTTATTGCTTTTTGTCATTATATAACTTATACTTAACTAAATATCCGAGGGAGTTTTTTGATTATGAACAAACGTATAGAATTAATCGTGCTTGAAGACGCGGCTGACGAAAGAAACGCGCTTATCGAGCAAATAGACGCCAAAAACGAATATTTTCACCTTAATCTTGCAACGGGCAGTTCAACCGAAGCGTTTAACGAAGTTACAAGCCGCTGTCCCGACGCGGTTATAGTCGATTTGGAACTTCACGACGGCGAGGGCGACGGCTTCGAATTTTTACAGAACATCAAAAACGCGCACCTCCCTTGTCCGCCCTATTTGTTGGTTACAACCTGGAATATAAGCCAGCTGACATTCAATGCGGCGCGCGAACTCGGCGCGGATTACGTGCTTTCGAAAGCGCGCAGAGATTACACGCCGGAAGAACCGTTGAAACTTCTTCTTTCAATCAAACACCTTTTCGCCAACAGAGTTCCCAAAGACACGTCGGCTTCCGCAGCCCGCGCAGAAGAAGAACATTAGGCGGAAAAAAGACTGATAAAGCGCATAACCAGCGAAATAACCAAAGTCGGCATAAATCCCAAATCAAAAGGCTATGCCTATCTCACCGACGCGATTGCGTACGTTGTGCTTGAAAACAAAAGCAAGGCGTGCGACTACGTTGCAAGAAAATGGGGCAAAGCGGAAAGCAGTGTTGAAAGAGCAATGCAAAACGCCATAAACCGCGCTTGGAATATGGCTGACACAAAAGAGTTGCTTGCAAACTATACTGCGATAATAAAATCGGACCGCGGCGTGCCCACTCTTACCGAATTTATATACTATTACGCAATGAAAATAAGACCCGATTTCGACGCGTAATAAATTTAATCAAAATTTAAAAGTCCCCTTGCGGTTTAAACTTCCGCAGGGGGATTGTTTTGTTTTGAACGCCACAGCGAGCAGCCCTTTTCAAACGGAAACCCCACCGTTTTGCTTGTCACAACGCATCTTTTGCAATGCCCGCAGGCAATCGCCTTGTACCCGCCACCCTCGTTTACGTAGTATTGCAAAAAATACCCGCACGTTTTGCACGATTTTTCAATTTTTTCCATAACCCGACCCATATACGCGATTCGCGTTTTTGTTTTGAATTGTACCACGCGTTTCGCGGACTGTCAACGCGTTTCGCGTATTTGATGATAAAATCTTTTTATGATTTTTAAAAGCAGATTAAAAGAAATACGCATTGAAAAGGGGCTTACCCAAAAAGAAGTTGCCGCCGCGTTGGAAATTTCGGTAAGTTGTTACGGCGGATACGAGCAAGGTTACCGCGAACCCGATTTAAAAACCCTAATAAAAATATGTAAAATGTTTGAAATATCATCAGACTATATACTTGGGCTGGAAGATTGAAAACAAAACTCTAATTTAAAAATATTAAATATGTACGGACAGAGATTAAAAGAAATACGTCAGGAAAAAGGGCTTACGCAAACAAAACTTGCACAAATGCTTTCCACCACCCAAAGCACCGTAGGAAAATACGAAAGAGAAGAAATTCAGCTTACCGTAGACGTTATTATAAAAATATGTAAAATGTTTGAAATATCCTCCGACTATTTGCTTGGTTTGGAAGACTGAATTATATGAGCAAGTTTACAAGCAGATTGCGTGAATTACGCATTGAAAAGGGGCTTACCCAAAAAGAAGTTGCCGCCGCGTTGGAAATTTCGGTAAGTTGTTACGGCGGATACGAGCAAGGTTACCGCGAACCCGATTTAAAAACACTAATAAAAATATGTAAGATGTTTGAAATATCCTCCGACTATTTACTTGGTTTGGAAGACTGAAAAGCGGAGAGCGATTGTTTTTGACAATCCTCTCCGCTATATTAAAACGCAGCTTTCCGCAAAATTTACGGAAAGGCGAACGCCGGCTTAAACCCCGCTTAAAAACATTTCCGCCGCCATTATTATAAAAATCACGCCGCCTGCAATTGACGCGCCTCCGACAAAAACATTGCCGAACTTGCGCCCGACAAAGTGCCCCGCGGCATACGCGGCAAAGGTTATCAGCGAAATAATAGCCGAGCCGATAAGCGCGGTCTGCCAACCGTAGCCCGCTATTGCCAACCCGACCGAAAGCGCGTCTACCGAAGTTGCCATTGCCTGAACAAGCAACGGCGCGCATTTGCTTTCTTTACTTACAATAAGCGGCTGGGGCTGTTTTTTAAGCCCTTCCGCAACCATCTTAATACCCAAAAACAGCAACACCGCCAGCGCGGCGACAGCCAGCAACTCCTCAATAACCGCAAACCTTTGCGCAACGGTTTTTACAAGCAGCCACCCAGCCAGCGGCGCAATAAACTGAAAAACGGCAAACAACGCCGCGTCCGCGCACAACTTACCGCGCTTTATCCGCGTGCCGCTCATTCCGTTTGAAAGTGAAATCAAAAACGCGTCAACCGCCAATCCCAGACCGAACAGGACGCTGCTCAACAAAAACGTTAAACCGCCAGCCATCGCTTCCTCCAAAGTAACTTTGACGGCGCAAGAAGGCGCGCCGCTTTTGCTTCGGCAAAAATAATTCAATCTGTGTATTATATGAAGTTTGCGGCAAAATAGGTTACACCAAATTTGCCCCTTTACGCTTAAAAATTGAAAAGTTTTATTTAAGTAATAAAAACTTCGGTTTTGAAAGGTACTATTTTCAACCAGCGAAAAACCTTTTATAAAAGCAATTTAAACGTTATCCCCCATAATATGCGCCGTTTTAGCGCATTTTTAAACAAATTTAATCACCCAACGCAAAACAAACGCGTAAAGACTTTTTCAATTACGCAAAAAACGCTTGTAATTTAATTGCCCGCGTGATATACTGCGATTAACGAGGTAAAACAATGTCAAAAAAATTACTTACAATGCAGGATTTATCCTGCGTGGGACAGTGCTCGCTTACGGTTGCCCTGCCCATATTATCCGCTTACGGGCTTGAAACCTGCGTTCTGCCGACGGCGGTGCTTTCCAACCACACTATGTTTGAAACGTGGAGCTATCTTGATTTAACCAACGAACTGCCCAACATTTTCGACAAATGGAAGAAAAATAATTTTAAGTTTGACGCCTTCCTTCTGGGGTATCTCGGCAAAGCCGATTTAATGGAACTTGCCAAGCAGTGCTTCGCTCAATTTTCAAACGACGGCGCAAAAATAATTATCGACCCCGTCTTCGGCGACAACGGAAAACTTTACGGCGGGTTCGACTTAAACTACGTTGCCGAAATGCGCAAATTGCTTAAATATGCCGATATAATTTTGCCCAACGTCACGGAAGCGTGCTTTTTGACGGGAACGGAATACGTTGCCGATTATGACTTCAACCTTATTGTCACGCTTGAACGCGAACTTAAAAAAATTACCGACGCAAAAATTATTATTACGGGCGTTGAAATCGGCGGAAACATCGGCGAGGTTATCTCCGGCAACAAGAAAGGCGAAATTTTATGGCACGAACTGCTGCCCGTTAAAAAGCACGGCACGGGCGACATTTTCGCTTCGGTATTCACGGCAAATTATTTGCGCGGGAAAAATTTGCGCGACTGCTGCAACGCGGCAGCGAAATTTGTTGCCGACTGCATTAAAAAAACCGACGAGGCGCATTTTTACGGCGTCGATTTTGAAAAAGTGCTAAACTCAAAATAAATTTATAAACTAACCCCCTTGCCGCCTTTTCGGCAGGGGGATTTTTTTATTTTTATATTGCATAAAGTATTTTTTTATGATAAAATATTGTTAAAGTATAAATTGAATTTATCAGTTAAACGCCTGAAAATTCAAGTCAACTATTTGCAGGCGACGCTTCGGTTAAACGCGCGATAAAATTTTTGGACGTACTTTGTAAAAAAATTCAAGGAGAAACCAAATGAAAATCAATATTTTTAACGGCACGGACGAAAACGGCGTCGATATGGAATGCGCAACTTTTGAAGAGGCAGAAAAACTTATAAAGGATTGCTCGAAAAAGCGTTATGCAAACATTTCGTTCAATCACAACAAATATCCCAACTTGCTGGTACAAATCAACGGCAAACTCGCTTGCTTGTGGTACGACGGAAAGGTGGGCGAATGCCTTGACGAGTTTGATTTGGGCGGCAAGGACCCCAAAGACGTGTTTTATTTCCCTTCGTGGGTTTCAAACGGCGATTACGACAAACCCGTCAGATTTTTGACAGGTTCGTTAAAGAAGACGGAGTCCACCGAAGCGGAACGCATTGTTACGTTAGAGCAGGCTATCGCGTGCATAGCCGAGTTTTATAAAACCCAAAGCCGCCCCGAAAACATAATAAACTGGGAACGCAGAAACTAAGTAAAAAAACAAAAACGCTCTTGAACAAATTGTTCAAGAGCGTTTTTAGATGCTTTTCAAAATATAACATCGCCGCACATAGCGTCAAAGCTCTTCCCCGCCGTGCTGCTTGTAGCCTTCGCCGTAAATTTCCTGCGCGGAGGTGACTATGGTAAACGCCTGCGGGTCGTTATCCTTGATAATATCCCTGAGTTTTGGGAAAAGATAGTTTTTTACCGCGCATAAAATAATAGTCCGCTCATTGCCCGTGTAAGCGCCTTTACCGTCCATAATAGTCGCGCTTATGTCAAGTTCTTGCAAAATACCGCGGCAAATACTTTCGCTTTTGTCCGCAGTCGTCACTATGTAAACAAACTTTGCCGTGTTTCCGCCGTACAGCACAAAATCGAAAGTCAACACAAAGACAATAAGCGAAACTATGGTGTAAAACGTGCGGTCTATATCTTTAAAAATTATAGCGGATACGCCGACTATGACAACGTCGATTATAAGCGATATAACGCCCGTCTTTAAATATCTGAATTTTTTGCGCAAAATTTTTATTATTATGTCCGTTCCGCCTGTGGTGCTGCCCATTCTAAAAATAAGTCCAAGCCCAGCGCCGTACAAAACTCCGCCTACCGTTGCCGGAATCCACAAGTTTTGTATTTCGGGCATAAGCGGAAGCAAAAGCCAATTCCATAACTCAATAAGCCCCGAAGACAACACGGTGGAAAACAGCGTGGAAATTATAAATTTTTTGCCGAAAAATATTATGCCAAGTATAAACAACGGCACGTTTATTATCATAATTATCCAGCCGGAGCCTATTTTGCCCTTAGCAAGATAACTAATCATTATCGCGATGCCGGTTACTCCGCCGGCGGCAAACTCGTTGGCGTCCAAAAACAGCGCCACTCCAAGCGAGTAAATTATGCAACCGAAAGTTATAATCGAATAAATTTTAAGATATTTCAAAAAAGCCGCTTTTTTATTCATAACACCATACATTATATATAAAAATATTCATTTGTCAACTTGCGCCGCGTGCGTTTTGGCTCAGCAAAATTATTTTTTTGCGAAAGGTTAATCGGCGCAAAATAAGACAAAAAGCGCAAGCGCGACAGAGTGAAAAAACTTTATTTTTGAACCAAGGCAAAAGCGCGCGGAAAACTTTTAACGTTAAAAATAAAAAAAGCGTTTAAAAACGCTTGTAATTTTTTCGGCTGTTATATATAATAATTAAGCAAAAAACGTGTTTGCAAAAAAGTTGAGCGCAGGTTTCCGCCTTTTTCCGCGGACTATGGCTTGACTTTGCAGGCGACAAATTTTGCAAATCAACTAAAAATTGGGGTGTCGCCAAGCGGTAAGGCAACGGACTCTGACTCCGTCATTCGTTGGTTCAAATCCAGCTACCCCAGCCACAGACACTATATATTGTAGGTTCTAAAAATAAGAACACAATATATAGTGTTTTGTTTTTTAGCAAAAATGGCTGGAAACCCCGATTTGGGAGTAAATTTGGGAGTTTGCAGGGACTAATTGGGGACTAACCCCCTCATTCTTCCCCAAAATCCCATTTTAAGTAATTTACTTTCTCCGCCTCGCGCAACTGAAATTCTTCCGAATAATGCGTGTAAACGGTAGTCGTAATCGTTCCGCTTAACGAATGCCCCGCCCAAATACTGACGACTTCGCTTAAAACGCCGCTTTCTTTGCTCCTGCTGATGAACGTATGTCTTAACTCGTGGGAGTGGTGATTCGGGAACAACCTTTTCATTGTAGTCTGCAACGTACTTAAGTTTACGCGCTTCGCCTTTTCAAAGTCGATATACGGCAATACTTGTTTCATCATCGGCGTAATAGGTATTTTGCGTTTTACAACGTTTTTACCCATACGCTCTTTGCTTGTTTCGCATTCGAGCCAAACACCGTCTATTACGTTTATGCTTGCAAGTTCGCTACGTCTAAGCCCTGCGTACAACAACACGAGAAAGGCGTGAGCGGTATCTTTTTTGAGATTTGCAAGGCAATGATTGACAAGCTTCTTTTCTTCCTCGTAGGTAAAAGCCGTTCCAACCTTGCTTTGATAGTTTGGTACGACAACCTTTTTCATCGGTGTGGGGATGTTGTAGTCCTCCGCAATCATATCGAAAATACAACGTAGCAAGAGAAATAGTTTGTGCGACGTATGTAAAACACCTTTTTGAACGTAGGTTAAAAGGAAGTTCTGCAACATACATCTGTCTATCTCTATTGCCTTCATTTCTCCGAATGTGGGCAGAATGTCGCGATTTAATAATCGTAAGTATTCATTGCAAGTCGATTGCTTTGTCGTAACCTTCTTAATGTTCAACCACTCGTCGGCGTATTCCGCAAAGGTCTTGTCCTTTTTATCGGATTTTTCGTCTTTGTGATTAAGTTTATCGATAAATTTCTGTTTGAGTTTAGTTAAATCTTTGGACGAAACCTCTATGTCAATTCCCTGTCTATGGAATCTGGCTTCGTACACCCCGTCCTTTCTTAGACGGTAGTGAACTATCATATTGTTCGTCGCAAAAACATTTTTGTAGTTAATCGGCATCTGTGAAATCTCCTTTTTTGTAAATTTCAGCACACCCCGACGATTTTCAACTTTACTCTTTTCTGCTATGGGACCTAAACCCGCCAACACCTGCTTGTAAAGCTCATTTTGCTTTTTCAAAGCTTCAAGCAACTGCTGTACAGAATCGTCCGTTTGAATTGTGTTAGTTTGTTGTTTCAAGTATCCTTATTCGGACTTATATTTCGGATTTACACCGCGTCCTTATAGTTAAGAATACTATGTCCTCTTTTCAAAACTTTTTTCCTCCTTAAAAATTATTTTTTGCAAGCGGAGGGAGCTGTCCGTCACTTTCCGTCTGCGGAATGTTAATACGATTATAGCGGTCCTTTTGAGTTTGTCAAGTGGTTACCACAAATTTTTTGCCGTAGGCAAATCAAAAGTGGGTTTCCCACTTTTTGCTCCTCGTAGGTGGAAATATACCACCTTCTTTATCCTGCTTACCTTTTTTAGTAAAATCGTCCCACTTTTTTGGTGTAAAAAGTAATTGTCTTTGCTATGGTTTATCTCTTGAATGATACATATAACGATTGTCCCTTACAATTATCTCGACAACCATTATACGTATTAAATATGACAGATTTGGGCTTGTTTAAAAATTTTCCTGAAACAATTTTATACTGTAAACATTTGCGTCAAACTGCCACAATCCACTTAATTTTAGGAGGCAGGATAAGGGAAGTGCCACAACGGGCAACTCCGAAACGTTCGCTTTGTTCTCTCGAAACAAGCGGGAAACCCGCTTTTCTTGAATAAATGTACATAAAATTTTAGCTACTGTTCATCTGATTGACCTCCTTTGTGATATTTGAGGATTCTCTCTCAATTTAGCATTATACAAAAGTATCTATGACGTATATTGTCATATTTAAAAAGTTTTTTTAATATTTTGTCATAAATATTTCCACTAAATAAGTAAACCGCCGACGGAGTTCCGTCGGCGGCTGGCTGGCTATTTTAACCTTTTTAATCTTCTGTTTCGTAATAGTAGGAATAGTCTATACCTTTCATAAACATTTCACGGTTGTCAATTTCGTCTGTAAGCGCACTGCTGATAAGTGCAAGAATATCGGTATAATCCGCAGGACTTTTCTGCATTGCTGTAAGATACGCCCGCTTGTCTATCTTGCTCCAATCTACGCATTTGCGCAAATTCTTTTTCAAAATTAAGTCAAGCCAGATTCTCGTACTTCTGCCGTTACCCTCCATAAAGGGATGAGCGACGTTCATTTCTACATACTTCTTAACAATGTTTTCAATCGTATCTTCCGGCATCTTGTCAATGATTGCAAGGTTTTCTTTTAAATACATTGACGGGGCAAACGCAAAGCCGCCTTTTGCAATGTTCAAGCTGCGAATTTTCCCTGCAAAATCGTAAAGCCCGCCAAAAATATATCCGTGAATTTGTTGTAAACCTTTCGTCGTTCCCACTTCGATTTCGTCTATCAAACCGTTTTCAAGGAGTTCGTAAGCCTTTTGTTTACTCTTTTCGTCTAACGTACTGCCGATTCCTTTTACCCATCTGGAAAAGTTCTCTTTGTTTTTTGCAGGTATGAGCGCAGTAATAAGAGTAACGCCGTCTTCGTCCACGACGTCGGTAAGGTATGACTTCCCGTCGTTTGCCTTCAATTTCAGTTGTTTGCAAATTGCAATCAACTGAGTATTTCGGCGTTTCATTGTTGCCCAATAAACACGCGGATTACTGCTTTTTGTCAACGCCTCGGCAATATCCATAGCGCAAAACCACCATTTGGAACTCTCATCATCCCAAACAGCTCTAACTGGAATATTCTCAAAAAATCTAATTGACGTTTTTATCATGGCAATTTGATCCGTGCGCTTTTTCTTTATTCTATCATAAAAATTAAATTCTTGCAATCTGTTCAAACGCATTTCCAAATAAGATGTTTTTCTGGTTTTATTGACAATAAACTCTAATTATGCTATAATATGTTATAATTTGATAGGTATATTATGGAATTCTCAAAATTCTGCCTTGAAACAAGGCTAAAACTCAATTTAAGTCAGGAAATGTTGGCGCGAAAGCTCGACGTTTCTTTTGCTACAATCAACCGCTGGGAGAACGGCAAAGCCCTTCCCCAGAAACTGACCCTATACCGTTTTGAAAAGTTCTGCGAAGAAAACGGTATAGAATTTGTTGCAAATTTGACTCTTTGAAAATTTAACGTGCGAGGAAATTATTATGGCTACTAGTAAGAAACTTGAAATTATATATTACAACGGACAACCTGACGGTGTGCGTTCTGTCCGTCGTCATCTGTCTACAATTACTACTTATGTTATACCGCGTCCTTTACTTTCGGAGGCAGAGAAAATTTCGGGTATTACAAGACCCGGCATTTATTATCTGATTAACGATAACGATGAAAATAAGATTGCACAAATCTATATCGGGCAGACGCGCAACGGTGTTACACGCCTTGATGACCATAACCGTTCCAAAGATTTCTGGAATAAAGCGATTATGTTTCTTGCTGACAACAAGACTTTTTCGCTTGATATGATAAGCGGACTTGAAGAATACGCCATTATCAAAGCTCACGAAGCAAAGCGTTATAAGGTTGAAAATTCAGTTAAGCCAAAATATGAGATTGACGAATACGACCTTCCCTCTATTGAGGAAGTCTACGACGAAATTCAGTTCGTTATGGCAACGCTCGGCTACAAGATGAACGATGCAAAACAGACCAGAAACGAATCTGAAATTTTTCACACAACACGCAACGGAATTACCGCTTACGGTATTTATAGCGGCGATAAGTTTCAGGTATTGGAAGACTCAGAAATCAATATTACAAAACCTGTCAGTCTTCCTAAATACAATAGGCAGCGTGAAGAGCTGTTGCAAAAAGGAGATATAAGCGTTAATGGCAAGAAATACGTTCTGAATGTAATTTTGGAATTCAATACCCCGAGCGGTGCAAGTGATTTTGTTCTTGGCGGTTCCACTAACGGCTGGATTGAATGGAAAAACAAAAATGGAAAGACATTAGACGAAATTTATAGAAAATAATTTTTATATATGACTATATATGTCATATTATTAGGTTTATAATAGATTAACAAGGATTTAAAAATGAGTACAAATATCTCCAAAGAAAAAAGAGAAAATCTTATAGGTAAAATAAAAGCTATACGCGAGTATATTGCTGCCGCACCGCAAGATGAAAATACGGGAAATCTTTTAACGTATCTTTCTGAAATTGAAAAAGATATAAAAGGAAAGAAATACGGCTTAGTGTTTGAAGAACACCGTGAAAGCATAGATGATATTCTTGCTACTCACACTCCCGTTCTTTCAGAAGATACAGATTTATTAATTGATAATGGTGGTCAAATGAACTTCCTTATTGAAGGAGATAATTTGGCTTCTTTACAGCTTCTCGAAAAAACCCATAAAGGTAAAATAGATTTAATTTACATAGATCCCCCTTACAATACAGGGAACAAAGATTTTATCTATAACGATAGCTTTGTTAATGGTGATGATGAATTCCGGCATAGCAAATGGGCATCTTTCATATACAAACGCTTATCAATCGCAAAACGACTTCTCTCACATAAAGGAATGATTTTTATAAGCATTGACGACAACGAAGTCTATTCATTAAAATTTATTTGTGATAGTATTTTCGGAGAAAACAATTATATTTCATCTATTGTTTGGAAAAGAAAGAGAGGTCGAGATAATTCAGCAAAATGGGTTAGCAAAGCACATGAATATCTTCTTGTTTACGCAAATAGAAAAGAAAACTGTACATTGAACTATTTAGAATTAGATGAGGAAACCAAGAAAGCCTATAAAAACCCAGATAACGATCCTCGCGGTATTTACCGTATGTTGGGTTGTTGGGCCAGAGGAACTCAAGGTGGAGTTAAATATGATTTCACTACTAAAGATGGAAAATATTTTTCTGAACGGTTATGGCTTTTCAGTAAAGAAAATTTGAGAAAATTAGATGAAAATAATAAATTAATTATACGCGGAGAAAACATTTATCGAAAAATGTTCATCTATGAAAATAAAGGCAAAATAGCTGATTCTGTTTGGGATGATGTATCTAACGCTGCAAATGCGTCTGATGAGATTAAGAGTATTTTTAATAATATAGCTTTTGATACAGCTAAGCCTATCCCCTACATAAAACGAATAATTCAGTTAGCATCATCAAAGAACTCAATTATTCTTGATTTCTTTGCTGGCAGTGGGACAACAGGGCACGCCATTATGAAGCTTAATGCTGAAGATGAAGGAAATAGAAAATTTATCTTGTGTACTAACAACGAAAACAATATTTGTCGCAATATAACTTATGAACGCATTAAACGTGTTATTGATAAGGAAATTTATAGTGCAAGTTTAAAGTATTACAAAGTTGACTATGTTCCCATCTCCGATAAACTCTACTATGAGTACGCAGACGAACTATTAAAGCATATTAGAGAACTTGTTGAACTTGAAAACGGAGTAAACTTTAAAGGCAACAATGAAATAGCTATATTACTTACAGAAGATGAAGTTAACGCCTTTGTATCCGACGAAGATAAACTTAAAGTTTGCAAAAAAGTATATATTGGACACGATGTGCTTTTGGACGGTAATCAAGAATATATACTTGAGCAAAACAAAATTGAATTGAACATTATTCCTGAATATTATTACAAGGAATTGGAGGCTTAAATATGGCAATACAATTGAAAAACTTCCAACTTAAAGCAGTTGATTCGCTAATGGATGCAATGCACAACGATAAAAGAGAAATCATATTAAAAAGCTGCACCGGTAGCGGTAAAACAATAATTTTAACACACTTTATCAATACATATATGCGGAGTTTTGGAAATACCGTATTTGTTTGGCTTACACCAGGTAAAGGCAATTTGGAAGAACAAAGCAAAGAGAAAATGGATCAATACATATACGGTGCCTCTACTAAATTGTTATGCGATGTTATGACAAGCGGATTTAATGCAGGCGATTCGTGTTTTATTAACTGGGAAAAACTAACAAAAAAAGGAAATACCGCCCTGCGCGATAGCGAAAGAACCAATTTCCTTGAACATATAGAAAAAGCTTTAGATTCTGGCATTACTTTCAAAGTAATCGTCGACGAATCCCACCAAAACGATACAATTAAAGCGGATGAAATTATCGAATATTTCAAGACAGATAAGATCGTCCGTTGTTCTGCCACACCTAAACCTTACAGAAATGCGTTTACAGTAGAAGTTCCTGAAGAAGACGTAATCGCTGAAGGATTAATTAAAAAACTATTGATTATCAATGAAAACTTTGAACAGAATATAACGGTTGATGACCAAATTACTTACCTAATTGATAAAGCACTTGATAAGCAACGAGAACTACATTCTGCCTTTTTAAGATTAAAAGCGAATATCAACCCTCTTATTGTTGTTCAACTTCCTAATAAGTCGGATGCATTGTTAGAAAGTGTTGAAAGATATTTCAACAGCAAAGGAATTTCATACGAAAATAATCAACTGGCAGTTTGGCTTTCTGATAAAAAACAAAACCTTGAAAATATTGTTCAACCTAATGCTACCCCCATTGCCGTTATAATAAAACAAGCTGTTGCTACTGGTTGGGATTGCCCTCGCGCTCATATACTTGTCAAGCTACGCGATAATATGAGTGAAACGTTTGAAATTCAAACTATTGGGCGAATTCGTAGAATGCCAGAAGCTAAGCACTATGAAAACGATTTGCTTGACAGTTGCTATCTCTATACACTTGACGGAGCTTTTACTGAGAGTGTTAAACAATCATTAGGAAAAGGCGCGCTTGATGCAAGAAAATTGTTATTAAAACCAGAACATCGAGCTTTTACAATTATTACTGAATACAAGACAGATGTTCCCTTCCCAAGAGATGCGGCTTTAACTTTACGAGTATTCAGCGAACACTTCAAAACAAAATATAGTCTAACAGGAAAACTTTTAGAGAACAAAACTAAGCTACAGGCATGCGGCTTTAACTTTAGTCAAGATATCGTTGACTATACAAAATCAGGATCAGTATCAAAATTAGAAAAAGAGCAGATTGACGACTTAAATGCTATTTCCATACATGAGGAACTTAACACAACTAAACACGGCAGAGATTATCATCACTGTGTGTCGGAAATCGGCTTAAAGGTTACTTTAGATTATTCTAGAATAAACACTGTTGTAAGAAAACTTTTCCTTAAAGATTTGCGCAGTGATTATAAAGTGCTTGGATTAGAGATTCGAGAGCTGTATTCTTTCGTTATCAACAATAAAGAACGTTTAATTGCCGAGATACGAGAAGCGATGTCGTCCACTATGCTTCAACAGTCGCTCAAGGTAAATAATATTACTGAGAAACCTCTTTCGTTCCCGTTAGAATATTTATTTACTTATGACGGAACGGCTAAAGTACAAACCGAGCTTACAAAAAACGTTTATAAAGGTTATTTGGTTTCTGCCGAAAAACGCTCGGCTTCGGAAAAATTATTTGAAAAGTTTTGCGAAAGTAGCAAGAACGTTGACTGGTTTTATAAAAACGGTGATAAGGGTGCAGAATATTTCTCGATCGTTTATGAAGATAATTTAGGAAAGCAAAAATCCTTTTATCCCGATTACATAATATCCATCAACGGAAAAATTTGGATTATCGAAACGAAAGGTGGCTTTACCAAATCTGGCGAAAGTGAAGATATTGATAAATACACCGGTAAGAAATTTGAAGTGTTAAAACACTATTTGAACAAGTATGATTTAAAAGGCGGTATCGTAAGACAAGATAAACAAAGCTTTGAATTATGCATTTGTACTGACACATACTCCGACGACATCAAAAGTGATGCATGGAAGGTTTTAAGCGAGATTTTATAAGAGGTATAACAAATGAAAGCTCCAAATAAGAATGTTCCTATTTACGTTTATTATGTAACAATTGAAAAACAGAAAAGTTCTACGGCAGCTTCTTCCAAATATGATATGGGAGAAATAGTCAATGCCTTTACAAAGGTGTTACGATTTACTATTTCGCAAGAATTAACCGAACGTAAAATTGATAATACTGCAGCGGATAAAATAATTTGGCTTGACGATTTTAAGGATTTAGAGAATGGAAATTATAATCTTATTTTCAAATCTGCTAAATATAATCATGTCCGAAATGAAATTGATACGGTAAATATGACTCCTTTAGGTCAGCGCAAACGTCCACAGGATGGCGATGAAGAAAAAACGCATCTGTGTATTCGCTTAGCGGATGGACAAATGAGATTTCTTGCTATTCATGAAAGCAATCATTATGGCATTTCTATTAAAGGAATCGTTGATTACTTAAATTCTCAATTTGAAAAGCTGAATGAACAAGACGAGCAAGAAGCATTTTATCGAGCTTCTTATGAAATTGTACCAAGTGAAGAGTTTTTGACACGGTTGAAAAAAGCTAAAACGATGCACGCAATGCGACTTGAGGTAGATAGAGAAGTATTTAAAGATGACTTTTGGTCATTATCTGGAAGAAACGATATTAGAGAAACTGTTGAAGTCGTTTTAAAACGCCCTAAGGGAACTAAAATTTTTCCGGAAAATTTAATTAAAGCGTATTATGATAATATGCAAAGCGACAGTCGAATAAAAAGTATAACCGTAAGTGGTCGTGGCTCAGCCAATGATACTATGGAAATTTCAACTGATTTGATTAAAATGAAGCATTGTATTTCAGTTGAGTGCGAGGATGTAACATTCGAAGTCCGTAGCTCTGACTTCTTTTTAAAAGCACAAGGTTTTATAGATAATATGTCGAGGTAAAGTTATGAAAAGACTATTTTTACCGATTGTCGATTATTTTCGCACAAGACGGAAAGTCATATTGAAGTTTATAGCTCCGATAATTTGTTCAGGAATTTTCATAGGATTATCTTTTTTGATTCCCCTACAAGAAGATGCTAACATTCCACAGATTTTTTCAGATTTCATTAATGCTTTAATAAGTATCGTTGCAATTTTTATTTCATTTTCAATCGCCATTATTTCAATTTTGGTGTCTGCCGATAACCCTAATATACAGCGATTGAGAGAAATGCAGTCAAAAGATGGTTCAATGAAAGAATTAAACGGAAAGCCGCTGACTCTATTTCAAGTCTTACTTTCCAATCTTGCTTACAATGTGTTTATTGAAGTTCTATTCTTAGTAGTACTTATTGTGTATTTACTTATCAAAGCTGTAATTCCCGAAGTAGCTATCCGATATTTAATTGCATTTGGGGTTTTTGGCATTGTTCATATTTTACTAATTCTTTTGGAAACAGTTGTGCAAATGTATCACACATTTTGGCAAAATTAAAGAATCATTTAACAACCGATAATAAGATTATATTTGGACGTTTAATCTATAATAAAAAAGTGTCTGAATACAAAGAGCACAAAAAATTTTTTAATGAACTCGCTCAACAAGTTATTGATTTTTGCATAGCTAACGTAAAAGACTATCATATTAAAACAGGAACAATCAAAGAAGAAAATTAGAATCTTAAGTTAAATATATACCAAAGAGGCAATTTATAAAAATGTATAATTCAATAAGTAGTGAATTTAAAGATAAGTCAAAATATCTTACAAATCAGACACTTTATATTGGTCTTCCGATTTTTTATTTTGGTGTAGGTGTTTTACTGGTTTATTTATTAAAATGGGATATATTCAATCCTTTCTATTTATTTTTTGTGTTTTTCGGTGTAATAACATTTCTTATTCTAATTTCTTATTATGGATTAATACTAAAAACCGTAAAAAGTGAAAAAGAGTTTTCTTGGAAAAAAAGTTGGAGAATTCTTAAAATGATTAACTTTTACACTGAAACAGTACATAATAAAGATATTGACTTATTAAAGAATATATTAAAAGACTATGGAGTTAATACAAGACCAAAGGTTTTAGAAGTATTAAGACATTACCAATGTTTATTGCCACGCAAAATTATTAGTGGTGGGCATTTGCTTTCTATACTTGCGCTAACGATTGCTACTCTTGCACTATTATTTCAGGATAGTATATATAACTCTGAAAGCAAATTATTTATGGTTTTTTTTGTTATTCTAATGGTAATAGCCATATATATGTTAATAGATATTTTAAACAAAAACTTTTTTCGCGTATTAGGTGTAGATGCCTTAAACGAGCGCATTGAAATGGCGGTTTCAGAAATTTGGATCCATTCATTGATTAAATAGGATAATAATTAGGAAACAAAATCGGGGCAAATGCCCCGATTTTTTGTATGTTTTTTGCCTCTTAAATGGTCATTTTTTAGCAGAAAAGTTGAACGAAAAGGACAATTAGTCCGTCACTCCCAAAAAATAGGGAGGTTTTTGGGAGTAAAGTTTTGAAAATCGTTTGGGAGCGCAATATATTGTGTTTTTTATTCTTTGCAACTACTATATATTGTTGTTGCTATTTTAATTAAGTCCTCTGACTCCGTTGTTTATTGTTTCAACCTTATTCGCCGAGGTTATAAAACAAACTAAAAGACCGGCTTTAATGTTAGATTTCTGATTAATTTATTCCCCTACAAGCAAGTTTTTGGGGGATATTTTTTTGATTTTAAGCGACATTAAGCACGCTATGCCAAACGACAGAATAATAAACCCGATTCCCGCAAACGTAACAAACACGATAGGAATATTAAACGTACACTTTACAATGCCGAGCGAACTGAAAAACAGCGACAAAAGCGGATTGATAATAAAACAGCCTATAATTATGCCGACAACCGTCGAAATTATAATAGCAGGCATAAACGAAAGCGCAGTCTGCAAAATGAGTTGCTTCGTTGTAAATCCAAGCGATTTGAGTATTCCGTAGTCCCGCTTTTTGTTGTTCAGCATCGTGCGGACAAGCAGATACAATACAAATGCAATTATTACCGCCGAAAGAATAAGGATTGCGATTACTATTATCGTCATAAGCGAAACATAAACGCCGGCAGCAGCGTCAATCGTTGCATTGACATTTATAACGGTATTAACATTACCCTCAAAATTCCCTTTCATTTCTTCGTTGAAAGCGTCTATATCAGTACCTTCCGCAAGCTTGATATAATAAGTAACGCTCTGCAACGTTCCCAACCGCTCGAAACCCTTTCTTGTCAGAAGGCAATCCCTGCCGAGATTGTTTGAAATTTGCGTAAATCCGCAAATAAGATATTTCTGAGTGTTACCGTTTAAAGCTATTTCTATTTCGTTGCCGACTTCAAAGCCTTTCTCTTTTGCATATTTTGCGCCGATAGCAATTTCATTATCGTATTTAGGGAATCTGCCCTTAAAAATCGTGTTTTGATTATTAAGCACGGAAAAATCATCACACATATCCGCCAAAAGTTCCGCACCGCCGACGTGCGATATGGTTACGGAGTTATAAAGATACGCCTTTTCGACACGGCTGTCGGAATTTAACTTATCAATAAAATCGTCTTCGACTTCAATTTGCACGTTAATAGCGCTGTCAGTTGTTTCACCCATAATAATATCTATGAAAGGCGTCATATCAACAATAATGTTTTCAAACATAAGCCCCGAAAACACGACCACGAGCGAGAGAACGAACATTGTTATACAAATCGTTATATTATTCTTTACACTCGATAAAGTAGTTTTGAGCGCAAGCGCGACATTAAGCGGGGCTTTCATCTTTTCAAGCGGAACGTGATTACGCTTAAAGTTATGAGTCTGAACGCCCGAACGCAGCGCAACGATAGGCTCTATTTTTTTGATTCTACGAGCCGAAAGCCAAGTGGAAAGCGCGACTGCGCCGCCCAAAATCAAAAGCGAGATAAGCGCGGGTAACGGTAAAAAATGAATTGCATACGGTATTCCCGTCTGCGCTATCATCATCGTATTTACCGCGGGAAAAATTGCATAAGAAGCCGCTATACCAACGATTGCCGCAATGACAGTCAGCCCCAAAAACTGCAATAAAAGAGAGTAAACGAGTTGCCTCGAAGTATAACCCGTGGCTTTAAAAGCACCGAGATTTTTAATGTTGACTTGAATATAATTGATAATATTCGATATAATTACCACAAGCGCAATCAAGAGTACGATAAACGCCATTGCGCTTATAATGCTCGAACAAATCATTTGCGAAATGTATCTTGCTTGCAAAACCACGTCATAACAGCAACCTATCATACAAGTATTAGGAAAATGCCCAGAAACGGTTGATTTTAATATAGCTTCATAATTGAGGTTAGTTGATTTGTCGTTCAAACGTACCGAACACAGCGTTGTCTTGGATGCGTAATTCAATTCTTCAAGCTCGGCATACTTATCTGCCGTAAGTATGATTTGAGTTAAAGCGCAGTTATGAGAGCCTAACATTGTGTTGTTGAAGAAGCCGCATATTGTGTACACTACGGGGTGGCTTCCGATAGTTAATTCAATCGTTTTGCCTACGGAATTATCATTTGACTTATAAAGCATAGGCAAATATACACCGCTCGTAAACTCGCTATCCTCAACGATTTCGGATTTGCCGATTGTGCGCGAAATAGCCGTTTGCTTATCCATAAAAACAAACTCGCTGTTCATCATTCCGCCGTTATAAGGGAACGTGCCGACCATACGCATACATTTATCTAAACGGTATTCTTTAACGTCGGCGTCTTTTGCAAGTGTTTCGGTTAAAAACCCGTAAACCGTTCCGTCGGTATCGTCTACCGCAAGCGTAACGTGTTCGGCATTGAGTTTATCGTGGTATCTCAAAAAGTTGGCTTTATAGTCCATAGACAACATAAGCCATAGGTTTAAGAGCATAGCCGCAAGCAAAATCAGCACGACGATAGCAGCCGCTTGTCCTTTTGCTTTCCGCATATTAGAGCGGGCTATAAGAAATAGCTTTCTCATTTTACCACCCCATATCTTTCAGAAAGGCAGTAAGTTTTTCGTGCCTTGCCGTATCGCCGTGCGCATATTTGCCTAAATTACATTCGCCGAGAATTACGCCGTCTTTCAAATAGAGAATACGGTTGCCGCGACGTGCGGAACGCATATCGTGAGTAACCATTACAACGCTTTGCCCTTGTTCGTTAAACTTTGTAAGCGTGTCTAAAACGTCAAGCCCCGTTTTACTGTTAAGCGCGCCGGTAGGCTCGTCGGCAAACAGTATTTCGGGGCTATTGATAAGCGCACGGACTATGCCAACCCTTTGCGCTTCGCCGCCCGATATTTGCGTAGGAAATTTCTTTTGCGTTTCTTCGGATATATCAACCGCCGCAAACAGTTGCTTTGCTTTTTGTACAAGTGCCTTTTTGTCTTTGTTTACAAGCAACCCTGCGGAAAGTACGTTATCCATAACGCTCATTCCGTCGATAAGATAAATTTGCTGAAATACAAACCCGCAATGGTCGCGGCGGAATACCGCAAGTCCGTCCTGCGATAAATCCGAAATGACTTTATCCCCGAAAGTGATAGTACCGAGCGACGGCGTATCCATACCGGAAAGCGCGTATAAAAGCGTTGATTTTCCCGCGCCGCTTGCACCCATAATTACGGTAAAATCGCCCTGATAAAGTTCCAAATCAATGTTTTTCAGAACGTGTTGCTGTTGTCCCCCGTTAGAGAAAGTCTTGCATAGTTTTTCGGTTTTCAATAAAAGTTGCTGTTGCATATAGAAACCTCCTTTTTACACGCTCATTGTACATTTTATAATTCTTAAATGTCTTTAACGATTTCTTAAATATTTCTTAAATAAGTTCACAAATTTTTTGGCGTTCGGCAATGTCGAACGTGCTTTTGCTTGCGCCGTTAATTTATTTTCCGCTTAACGCAAGAGTAACCGTAACTTTCAACCCGCGTTCGCCGTTTTCCGCTTTCATCTCTCCTCCCATTTCTTTCACAAAGTAGTCTGAAATATACAACCCAAGACCCGCGCCTTCGGTATTTGCGGAGTTGCTTCCGCGCTTAAATTTTTCTTTTAGTACAGGCAATTCTTCGGGTAAAACACCGCCGCCGTAATCTTCTATAACAACGTCAACGGTGTTTTGGTTTTTTTGCGCCGTTACGATAATGTCAGTCTTTGCATACTTATATGAGTTAGCAAAGATATTATCGAATACCTGCTGCAACCTTAAACTATCGGCGTACACCAAACATTCGGGTATATCGGGAACAGCCGCACGGTGCATATAATCCGCATTTTCAATTAGTGTTTTTACTTGTTTACTGGCTATGTTCGTAGGGGTAACGGTAAGCTGTTGTAATTCTTCAAGCGTTGCCGTAAACAGATTGGTGACAAGCGTGTTTATTTGGTCGGCTTTGCCAATTATTTGCGCATAGTTTGCTTTGTCCCTTTCATTATCCGAAACGGCAAGCCCGACTTCGGAAACGGCTTTAATGCTTGCAACCGGCGTTTTGATATCGTGTGAAAGTTTTGCAACCAGTTCTTTTTTGCTTGCGTTTGCCTGCGCTTCGGCAATGCGGGCTTTTTTCAGTTCACTGCGCATTATGTCAAAGCTTTCGGTAAACGCGCCGAACAGATTATGCCTGTCCATTTCAAGCGGAATATCCAAATTGCCGCCCGCCACCCGCTCTGCAAAGCCTTTTAATTTTCGGAATGGTCTTATTATAGTAAAGTGCATATATACTGCATACCCGATAAAGATTCCGCCTTGAACGGCTATTGCAACAGACAAAACGATAATTGCCGTTTGCTTTTGCGATTGAAGAGTTTGCGCACCGTCGTTAAAAACAATCACCTTGCCGACTGCGGTATCGTCAATTGTAATATCGAGTATCGTATCTCTATGCGTGATTGCCGCGTTTACGCTTTCGGAAAGTCCCGATTTTGTTTTGTATAGGAGATTGCCGTTTTCGTCTAAAATAACGTAGTCGAGAGCGGTAGTATTTTTATGTTGTTCCAAAGCATTAAAATCTTCCGTTACCGATTGCATAACTTCGTTTACGGCAACCGAATCTTGTGAGAAGTCGGGCGTTTGCATGGCAAAGACGATAAGCGTAATAATTTCGGCAATAAGTACGAGAAGAACACCGATTAAAAAGGCTTGCTTTTTCATTCATTACCTCCCGTAAATTTGTAACCGTCACCCCAAACGGTTACAATGTATTTCGGCTCGTTGGGGTTGCTTTCAATGGCTTCGCGCAATCTGCGGATATGCACGTTAAGCGTGCCGTCGCCGGTAAACTTATCTTCCCATACCTTTTCAAATAACTCGTTTTTTGAAATTACCTTGTCCTTATTTTCTATAAGATACGCAAGCAATTTAAACTCTAACGCGGTCAGTTTTACGCGATTGCCCCCCGCATATACCTGTTTCAACGCAAAATCTACCGTCAAATATCCGTCCGAATATTCGGCAGTAGCGGCTTGTCCGTACCGCTTTAACACGGCTTTCACTTTGGCAAGAAGAACGCCAAGCGAATACGGTTTTTGAACGTAATCGTCGCCGCCGATATTGAGAGCGATTATCTTGTCGTCGTCGCTTGTCCGCGCGGAAATAAAAAGTATGGGAATATTCGTCTTTTCCCGAAGTTCCTTACATAAATCGAAACCGCTTCCGTCGCCCAAGTTTATGTCAAGCAAAATAAGTTCGGCTGTGTTATCTTTTAAAAATTCACGACAGCCGTCAACGCCGTATACGGCAACCGCAGTTACGCCGAAAAGATTAAAATATTCCGCCGTACTGTCCGCAAGTACTTTTTCGTCGTCAATGATAAGGCAATTATATTTCATACCGCACCTCCGTATTGATTATACCACTTTTCAAGGCATAAATCTTTAAGAATTTCTTAAATTATTGCTTTTAACAAAACTGTTTATTTTACTGCTAATGACAGTTTTATCTGCCGTATATGATAGAAAAAATTGTCTTGCTTTACGCCCGATAGTTTCAACGCCGTTTTGCTTGGCAAGCCGTATTTCGTCCGCTTGGCGTTCGCGTATGTTTGCCCGCTCGTTTTCGGCAACGAAAGACAGCACTTGCAAGACAATGTCAGAAATGAATTTACCGACAATTGTTTCGGCGAGAGCGCTTTCTCTTATTGCAGTAGACTTACAAGTATATCATTTAACGGCACAATGGCGCAATGGAACGCTATTGAAAAAAACGATTATTGGAACGTAGATACGGGCAACTACACCATTCACTGCACTGACGGCGATATAGCAAAAGATAATTAACTTTCCGAACGGCATAAACGGAGAAAAGCATAAACCAAAAAACACCACGAAACTTCGTGGTGTTTTTTGGTGGCGCGGAAGGAGGGATTTGAACCCTCGCTGCGGTTTCCCGCACTACTCCCTTAGCAGGGGAGCCCCTTGAGCCACTTGGGTACTTCCGCAATCGGTGCAAAAACCGCGGCTCTGCTCGGTCATTGCGTTACCTAAATATTTAAAGCCTACATACTATATCATAATTTTACGGCTTTGTCAAAACTTTAATTCACGGTTTTTGCAAATTTACGGCAACATTTTTAGGCTGTCGCGCGGTTAATTGCTTCCCGCGCACAAAAATTTTGCAACGTCAAAACCCCATTTCAGCAAGTTCGCAGCATAAATTGACGTAAAACGCGTAAATCTTTTCCCTTTTCTTTTTCCCCGCCATAAAATCGACGATTTCGCTATGAGAAACCGAGCCTTCCGTACAATTGCCGCGGTAATTGCCGAATTTGGCGGACTCTACCGAAACGACTCCGTCGGTAAAATCATTTTCAAACTTCTTCGAAAAAATATACGGCACGCCCATCACAAAATCGTCGCGGCTGCGCGCCATTGCGGAAGAATAGCTTTGGCAATAAACTTTGTCCGAAAAATTTAGCACGTCTTCCGCAAAAAAGCCAGACTGCAACTGCTCGCACACCTTTAACGAATCGGGGTGTTTATCGCCGAACACGCGATAGCACGTATTCACCCAAAACGCAATAAACTTTTTTATCGGCTTGGGAAAACCGAGAATTTTTGTGGCGATTTGCGAGCCCTTATGCGGGGTGCAAAGGGTGGTAAGCGATGCGACTTTGTCCTGCATACCAAGCCGCTCAATCATATATTTTGCGTCCAACCCGCCCTTAGAGTGCGCGATAATATTCACTTTTTCGGCGTTTTCCGACGATAAAATATCCAACACGTCCGCTTTCAACTGCTCGGCATTGTTTTCTATCGTCCCGAATCCGTCCGTTTTGCTTGTATACACGCGGCAGCCTTCTGCCTTCAAAATTTTTTCTATTTTTCCGAAGGCCCTGAAAAATTTGAAATCCTTCAAAATTATGCCGTGCGCAAGTACGACAGGATATTTTGTTTTCACTTTTTCTCCGTTTTCAAATATTCGCTTACGCCTTTTGCAAAGCGGTTTAGCCCGTCTTTAAGCGTTTGCATAGGGCACGCCGCGTTTATACGCACAAAAGTTTTGCCGTTGCCGCGATATTGGTTGCCCGCCGTAATATACAGCCCCGTCCTTTCGCGAATAAATCCGCACAAACTTTCCGCGTCCGCGGTAACCGCCGTGCAATCAATCCACAAAAGATAGGTTGCCTCCGCCTTGACAAGTTTTGTCTGCGGCAAATTCTCCTTTAAAAATTTTTCCGCAAAAGCGCGGTTTTTAAACAGGTATTCGCGCAAACCGTCCAGCCAGTCGCCGCCCTCGGTAAGCGCCGCCACCGTTGCGTCCACGGCAAAAGCGTTGGGCTCCGCCACCTCGTCGCTGTTTAGCCCGCGAAAAACTTTATTGCGCAAATTTTCGTCTGCAACGAAAACCGCAGCGGACTGCAATCCCGCAAGGTTAAACGCCTTGCTTGCGGCAACGCAGTTAATGCTTATTTGCCTGCATTCTTCCGAAGCGGCGGCAAACGGTGTATAGGCGCAATCCGGCGCTGTAAGGTCGCAATGAATTTCGTCCGAAAGCACGGTAACGCCGTATTTTTTGCACAGCGCGCCTATTCTTGCAAGTTCGTCGGCAGTAGGCACCTTGCCCGCGGGATTGAGCGGGTTGCACAAAATCATCATTGTGGTCAGCGGGTCGGCAAGCTTTTTTTCCAAATCTTCAAAGTCGAAAAAGTATTTTTCGCCGTCGTATCCAAGCCTGTTTTCCAAAACGTGCCTGCCCGCGTTTTCAACCGAATGAAAAAAAATATCGTAAACGGGCGTCTGCAAAACTACGTTGTCTCCGTGGTTGGTAACGCGCTTAACCGCGCTTGAAATTGCGGGAATAACCCCCGTGCAAAAACTAAGCCACTCCCTTTTTATTTCGATGTTATGGCGGGACTTCCCCCAGCCTATAATTGCGTTGTACCACTCGTCGGGAACGATTTGGTAGCCGAATATGCCCTGTTTAAGCTTGTTTTCAAGCGCGCGAATAACGGCGGGCGCGGCTTTAAAGTCCATATCCGCAACCCACATAGGCAACTCGTTT
This sequence comes from uncultured Christensenella sp., assembly GCA_910585785.1. Lineage (GTDB taxonomy): Bacteria > Bacillota > Clostridia > Christensenellales > Borkfalkiaceae > Coproplasma. Next base: position 26,818 of record CAJUEV010000008.1, read on the forward strand.
TCAGCCACGTCCCATTTAAGCGAGTTTGTGTTGCGCCTTTGCGCAGGCTCGTCAAAACAATATTTCACGACGCTTTCTCCGTACATATTATTTGCGTTGCGTCGGGGTCAACCCTGTCCGCCTCTACTATAAGTTCGCCTATGCCGTCCGCGGTAATTTTTCCGCCCGCGGGATTTTTTATGCTGTCTACGGCGCCGCATATGTCCGCGTCAACGGTGGAATATTCGAACGCAAGCGTGGTGTTTAAAAGTTTGCAATTTATTAGTTTAAGATTTTTTATGTAGCAAAGCCCCTGCAAACTTTCAAGCGTGCAGTTTATAAAAGTCATATTCTCGGAATTCCAGCCTAAGTATTCGCCTGAAATATAAGAGTCGAACACTGTCACGTTTTTGCTGTTCCAAAAACTGTCTTTGGACATAAGACGAGAGTTGCGCACAACTACGTTTTCCGCTCCGTCAAAGCAATAGTCGCCGGTTAATTCAAGATTTTCCGCGTCCACGTTTTTGCAATTCATAGCGAAGTATGCGCCGTTTGCGGTCACGTTTTTAAGTTTAACTTCGCTGCAATTCCACAAAGTTTCGGCGGCGTCGGGCATTGTAATATTTTCCAAAACCAAATATCTGCACCGGCGGAAAGTTTTGGGCGCCAGAATAACGCAGTCCGTAAAACGCGCGTTTTCGGTGTACCATACGCCCGCGCGCGCCGTTTCTGTCAGGCGGCAATTTTCAACGCAAACGTTTTTAGAGTACCACACGGGGTACTTCCATCTGAATTCGCTGTTTAAAAGTTTTATGTCGGCGCACTCCTTCAACGGAGATTCACCGTCCTTGAAAACGCAGTCCGTTATAAGCGTATCCCGCGCAAAAAACAGCGCGCGTTCGCCCGTCAGCGTCTTTTTTGAAATTTCTGTCATTAAAAATTCTCCTTATCTTCGCGTAAATTCAAGTCGTTATGCAGTCGGCAAAATATCTATACCGACAATTATAATTATAACCCGCTGCGACAGGCGCAAAACACTTATTGCTCGCGCGAGCATTTTTCCGCGTCTATCGCAAGCGTAAACATAAGCGCGTAAAGCGCGTTCGCAGGGTCGGTAACGTCAATAACGTACGTGTCGGTAAAGTTGAAAATTTGTTTGCTTACGGTTGCAACCGTCTTGCCGTCGGCGCCGTAAATTGCGTAATCCCAGCCCAAAAAGTCGCCTTCAACCGTCCAGCCCTTAAAGTCCAGCTGGTAAGAATGCCGCCACAGGGCAAACCTCTTTTTTAGCGCGCCTATAAAATTTCCCTTTTCATACAGTTCAAAACGGGGCAAAAACGTAAAAACCGTTTCTTTCACCGTGCCAACGTTCACGCCGAACGCGTCGTAAATCTGCAATTTATGCCCCCAGGACAATTGCCCGTTGACGGTGAAAACCACCGCCCCGCTTTTATCGTAAATATCGTAACTGTCAAACCACGAAAAAAATCTCTGCTTAAATAAAAGTTCCATCTTCTCTCCTCGGCGCAACTTGGCGCGCGGCGGCGTTGCAAACGCTTCTTCCTGTATCCGCGCGTTTAATTACACAAATATTTTATCACGTTTTCGGCTTGCCGTCAACAAGCGAAAAAATTGCGTATTTTAAGTTTTTATATTATCGAACGCGCTTTTTTGCAGCATATTACGGGGGCAATTAAAAAACCGCGCATATAAGACGCGGCAAAACAAGTTTTGTTTTTATCAAAATTTATTTTATCAGTTGCATTATGTACTTCTTTTCTTTAAGAGTAATTTTTCCGTCTACGGCGCATATAAGCAGGCAAACCGTAATTATATCGTTTTTCAACTCCTCTGAAAACAGCCCAAGCAAATCAATCAAATCGTTTGCCGTTCGTTTTAGTTCGTCGCCCTCCGCCCTGAATTTTTTCACCGCCGCTTTCGCCCTTTCATAGTCGAAGTCTTCCCCGAAAAACAGTTTAAGCATTGGCAGCATAAGCAGATATTCCGCCTCGTCAAGTTTTCCGTCGGCGTAAACGGAAGCAATCAAAAACGTGGCAAGCAGCGCAACCGAATCCGCGGGCTCGTCCGAAACGGCACGCAAAGCCGGCATTATTTTTGCGGTTTTTGCGGTAATAACCGTACCATATTCAATGGGGTCAAGCGCTTCAACCTGTTTACACAGTTTATTGAAATCTTTCATAATTTTTTCTCCTCAGCGTTTGGTTTAACGGCAGGCGCCGCTTTAATTTACGCCATTGTAGCGCCCGCAATTTATAAACAAAAGTGTTTTCTATGAAATTACTATGAAAGTTTTGCCGTCTGCTCTCACGCAAATTTTACGCCTTTTTACAGGCTTGCCCGTAAAATCGCTTGCATTGTTACTCAATTGCTGTTATAATACCAGCGAAATTCGGGGGCATAGCTCAGTTGGTTAGAGCGCTTGCTTGACATGCAAGAGGTCACAGGTTCAAGTCCTGTTGTTCCCACCACCGTTATTTTAATCGTTAGCAGCAATACGGCGGCTTAATTTAATATTCGGGGATATAGCACAGTTGGTAGCGCGATACGTTCGCAACGTATAGGTCAGGGGTTCGAATCCCCTTATCTCCACCAATAGCGACCTAAATCGAACCACTTTCGGTTAGGTCGCTAAATTTATTTCGGGAAAAATTATGACTAAGTTATTTAAAAATCCAAAAGAGAATGAAATTTTTCCTGTCCTTATAAAATGGAAAAATATTCTATTCTTTACAGGTTATTATTATGATGAAAATGATAATGACTGTTTGTTTCACACTTTGAATAATATAGAATGTTTCAAAACAATGGACGACCTAAAATCTTTTTGTGAACAAAACAATTTAATTTTAAATAATGAACTTGCTGAATTTGATTTTGACAAAACAATCACTAATCCGATATATTATAACGATGTCTTAAACAAATGGAATATTTTAAATACAATTTCCTTAAATTTACACATTAATTTTGAAGGCAACAAATTGAAATATAACGATGTTTATAATTATCTTTTTGCGTACTGTTTTGCAAAAGAACCTTTACCTGCACTTTATGAAATACCGTATGAATATTTCAATATAATTAAATACATTTTTGAAAAGCAATCAGAAATTTTAAAAAGCATTAAGTATTATTAAAATTTCGGTTCTACGTAAGTCAATGTTTGTCCGTCAATAGAAAAAGAATTTGAACACCGTTTCAAACTCTTTTTTCACGTGCTTGTTTTATCAAGCACCCGCCACAGTGCCAATTTTCGTTTATATAAAATAATCACTTTATAGTGTCGTGAGGAATTGAAATTTTTGTTATTTTATGATATAATTTATCGAAAGTGAGGATACTAATATGAATACTTATTATGAAAAAATCAAGTTTGTAAAAACAAAAGTAGTGTCATATCTTAACGAGATTTACAAAGTTTATGGAAATGAACTTCTTTTGAGATTAGAAGAATACAACCTTTTACAGAATAAAAACAACTGTATAGAATCTTCTACTGCAACCGGCTTTATTATTGAAGAGTTCGTTGTATCCAAACTGGAAACCTATTCGCTATCACATAATAATATTGATGACATATGTATAAAAAGAATTGAATGCCACGGAACGCAAACTACTAGTTATGATTGTTGCATAAACTATCAAGATGTATTTTTTATGATTAATGTTAAGGTTGATAAAGGAAACAATAATGCTATTTCCGCTATCAATATTTTGCATAATGATTATGTTTTAACTAGACCTAACCAAGAAAAATCTTTTCTCGTCCTAAAAACCAAATATACATTTGGAGCATCTAAAAGATCAAATGAACGTAAAATTCTTGTTAAAGGAATTAGCATATATGCTTTGGAGGAAATTGATTTTTCAATAGGTCATAAACAAGACCATAGAAATTGGTCTGAACAGTTTAATCCCGCATCAGGGCGTTTACAAGTTACAAAACGATTTATGGAAAATAACAAACTTAATGAAGATGAAATATCGTATAATAAAACAAAACAGTTTATAGAAAAAATGTATAATGCACGATAAGACAGACGAAGGGTTAATTAAACAGCCCTTCGTCTTTTTACTACTTGTTTTTATTCAAATTTTTCATTATAGCAATTCCTATTGCTTTTCCGAGCAACGGTGGAACGGCATTCCCTATTTGAACAAGTTGGTCTTTTTTAACACCCTTAAAAACAAATATATCAGGGAACGATTGTAGTGCTGCTAATTCTCTTGGCGTTAAAACTCTCGGTAATAACGGGTGTAGATTTACTCCGCCATGATTTTCTTTTATCGTGCAAGACGGTTTATCCCAAGGCGATTTCTTCCAAGCATCTGAATAATTCCCGAATAAACTATTACCTTCTGGTACTTCCATTATTCTTTGTTGCATTTCTTGGCTATGCTTTGTGAAAATATGATTAAAGTATTTATTTTCTGGTAAATTAATAAATCGTTTAATTCCTTCTCCCAGTGTAATATATTTATCGCTCGTTAATAATGGCTTGGGGTAAAAGTTTTTTGCGCCTATACGATTTCCTATAAAAATAACACGTCTTCTTATTTGTGGAACATAATAATCAGCACTGTTAAGAACTGTAACATTCATCTCGTAGCCGGCTTCTTTGTAGTCTTGAATAATCTTTGCTTCGACTTTTCCGCCAAGCATAGAGCGTAAGCCTTCCACATTTTCGCAAACTACAAAATCGGGTTTTAGGTGTTTTACTATTTCGAGCATTTCCAAGTATAAACTATTTCTCGGGTCGTCAACGACTCGATTTCCTGCCATACTAAACCCTTGACACGGAAAACCGCCGACAATTAAGTGTATGTGCTTATTTTTAACCGATTCATAAAGCGCCTCTTTTGTTTCCGGCAATCTAATATCCCTCGTTTCCACATTATTATCAAACCCTTTTTTGTCTGAAAAATTATACTTGTACGTTTGAACCGCACAATTTAATATTTCAACCGAACCAACAGGTGTAAACCCCGCCATAGTTAAACCACAACTTAATCCGCCAGCACCTGAAAACAGGTCAATAAAATTATATCCATTTCTATATGTTACATCATTCCAGCCATCATAGAGCCACTTATCAGAAATATCAATCCAATTTACATCATCTGCCTGTCCATAATTGTCGGCTTCGGCATCATCAAAAATAGAATGAAACTCCAAGCATTTCCCTGTAGCCAACCACATTTGTAGTTTGCCATCAGCGATAAAATATCTATTTTGTCTTTTTATTGATGGAAGATTGCCACACGCTATATGTCTGCGCACAGTTTTAACGCTTACATTAGCGATTTTTGCAACATCTTCGATAGTATAATATTTTTCCATAATGAGTGGTGCCTTTTTATGTCCATTATGCATGAAAAATGTCCACTTGTCAAGTTAATTGAAATATTTATTTTTAATGAATAAAATATTCGTTTTAGGTTACTTGCACTCCACCACACTATGACCGATAAGAACACCCATCTTGTCGGTCTCTTTTTTGCGCTGTTTTTTATAAATACTCGCTGCTTTACGAAATTTGTTTTAATTTACAATTGTATTGAAAATGCGTTTTGTTTATGTTATAATATTTCCGCAAATAAACTGCGAAGGAAAAAGCAAATGTAAGAAAAAGCGTTGGTCGTAATCGACTTACAAAACGACATCACAAAAAACTATAAAGAACTAATAGGCAACGTAAACGCCGCAATTGATTGGGCTGCCGAAAACAATATTCATATAGTCTACATAAAACACAACAACCTATCGGAGTTAACCCGCACCTTTAAGCCCGACACGCGCGGGGCGGAATTGGTTACAGATATGAAAATCGCTTCAAACAATATATTTGTAAAGAGCAAAGGCAACGCACTCACAAGCGAAGGTTTTTCCGCTTTTATAAATGAAAACGGCATAAAGGAATTTTACATTGCCGGCGCCGACGCCATAGCCTGTGTAAAATCAACCTGCTATAATATGACAAAAAGCGGCTATATCGTTCACGTGCTGTCCGACTGTATTACAAGTTACGACAAAACTAAAATCCCCGAAATGCTGAAATATTATGAAAGCAAAGGCTGCCGCATAGAAACGCTTGGTTAATTAAATAATTGAAATAAATTAACCTCATTGTCCCTTACGACACATATACGCAATCTTCGAGTGTGCGTATTTATTTTGCAACGAGCACACGTCATAACAAATGGGATATGAAAAGAATTATCACGAAAAACAGACCAACAAAATAAAGAGAACAAATTTCTTTGCTTTCTTGTGAGTTGGTTATTAAATATTTAAGGGCGGAAGATTACCTAACCTCATAGGAGTTGTTATGCGAAATTTTGAAGTTGAAAAAGAAATGTACGAAATTGCCAAAGAGTTTTTACAAAAGCGCTATCCCGTAGGTTGGGGCGGCGTTGCCGTAGTCCGCACGGAAAAAGGCAATTATTTTACAAGCGTAAGTATAGAAACCGCAAACGCTTCCGCCGTTTTATGCATAGAAACGGGCGCGATTTTGGAAGCGCATAAATACAATGAAAAAGTTACCCACTGTTTATGTTTGGTAAGGGACGACGAAAAATCGCCTTTTAAAGTTTTGACTCCTTGCGGAATTTGTCAGGAACGTTTGAGATATTGGGGCGAATCGGTTTTTGCCGCTGTTACTACGGACGACGGCTCTTTACTGTTTGTGACGTTAGGCGAACTGCAACCCCACCACTGGTCAAAGGCTTACCCAAGCAGTACTTTGGAACACTTTGAAAAAAACAATTGAAACAGATTTATCGAAATTAAAAAATAAGGGAGAAAAAAAATTTATGGAAAGAAAACTTATTTTAAAAAAGGAAAACTGTCCCCAAAACCACAAGTGCCCTGCGGTGCGTATCTGCCCTATGGGGGCGCTGTCGCAACAAAACTTTGAAGCGCCCGCGATAGACGCGGAAAAATGTATAAGGTGCGGAAAATGCTCCGCTTTTTGTCCTAAAAAAGCGCTTGTTTTAGAGGGCTGACTTTAAAAATTTATTGAAGTACGTCGCGTAAACCTTGTGACAAAACGCCGCAGGGCGGAGAAATAATTTCTCCGCCCTGCGGCGTTTGTTTTTGCGTTTACTATGCTTTCAGGCATAATTTAAAAACGTAATTTGATATACTCAAAAATCCCCTTGCATATTTTTTGCAAGCGGTAGTTTAAAAATTTGCCTGAAATTTTTCAAGGCAAATTATACTTTTTTTCGAGATTGCCGTCAATTCCGAATTTTTTAGCGTTCTGCCACAGTTGTATCAACTCCAAACATTCGATATAAGCATACATCTGACCGCATACAAAATCATCCTGCCTATCGCTGTCCGAAGTCAGTTCCGCCAAACTGTATTGAATCGAACCAATTAGCGTCACCAATACCTGCTCCGCCGTTTCCGTTCGCCGCATATTATCCAAACCCCTTTGTGATTATATGTCTTTTATGAATAAATTTAGGCGGTATTATTCAGTATGAATACATTAATACATTTTTTTGAAAAATACTGTTGCTTTTTGTTGTCGATTTTTTGTTGTATTTTGTTGGTTTTTGTTGAAATTTGGCGTATTTTGACGTATTTTGTCGACGGCATAAATATTTTTGTCCGCAATTTGCGATTAATTTAACCGCACGTTTTATCCGTTTTATAAAATAAACTCCCGCAGCGCAAAGCCGCGGGAGCAACGATTATCAACAAATAACGTCGATTTATTATATTTACGAATAAGATTTTATTGTTTTTGCAACGTTTATATAGTGGTCGGCTACACGCTCGGCATTTGAAGAAAGGGACAAATACTGCGTGCCCACCTCCGGCGTGCATAAACCGCCGCTTACGCGCTGAATGTGGTTTTCCGTCATCAGGTTTGTAAGTTCGTCCACCTTTTCCTCTATCGCGTACGCCTCTTTAAGCGCCTTCTTGTCCGTATCGGTATATGCTTTTACCGTTTTTTCAAACAGCGCAGCAATCAGGTTTTTAAGTTGAGTAATTTCCTCCACGGCTTCGGCGGAAAATTTTTCGTTGGCGTCCCTAAGTTTATCGGCGTACTCCACTATGTTTTCGGCATAGTCGCCCACGCGCTCCAAATCGGTAATGGTGCGAAACGCCGTCGAAAGGTAAAGTCTGTCCTTTTCGTCCAAATCCGCCTTCATAAGAGCGGCTATAAACTTTGCCAATTCTTTATTTAAATAGTCAAGTTTTGTTTCGTTTGCGCGGAACTCCGCCTCCTTAGCGTAGTCCAGAGTGCACGCAATGCCACAGGCAATTTCAAAATTTTGCATAGCCGTGTGCGCCATACCCAAAATTTCTCTTTTGGTTTGCTGCACAGCCACGGGCGGAGTTTTAAGCATATGTTCTTCCACAAAGTCGAAGTGCGGTCCGGCGCCCTCCTTTGCGGAAGTCTTTTTGTCGGGAACGATTTTAGTAACAAATTTAACAAGCAGCCCCGTAAGCGGCAACACTATGATAACTGTTATAAGGTTGAACACCGTATGGAACATAGAAAGCTGCAACTGCGGCGCGTGTGGAAACATTTTTGAAAAGATAAATCCGTAATCCACCCCGCCTAACTGCATAAACAGCCCTATAAGCATAAACACCGCCACGCCGCTTACGTTGAAAATAAGATGGATAAGCGCAGTGCGTTTTGCGTTTTTGGTGCTTGTAAGCCCTGCAATCATCGCCGTTATGCACGTGCCTATGTTGGAACCCATAGTTATATAAATTCCCTGATTTAACGAGATTAGCCCCGTAACTACCATAGTTATAGCCATTGACGTCATTACCGACGAACTTTGCACAACCGCCGTAAAAATTGCGCCAATTAAAACAAGCAAAAACGGATTTGAAAACTTTGCTAAAAAATTTTCAACCGAATCAAGTTCGGAAAAGTATTTCATAGCGCCGCTCATCATCGAAAGCCCTGCAAACAGCATTCCGAAGCCCGCCAAAATTCCGCCGACCTTGCGCACCTTGTCCTTTTTGGCAAACGCCAGAATAAACGCGCCGATACCCGCGAACGACGCGAATATTACCGACGAGGATACCGAATTTTCGCCGAACATACCCAAGGCGACAAGCTGACCCGTTATGGTCGTGCCTATGTTCGCGCCGAAAATTACCGTTGACGCCTGCGCCAAAGTCATAATTCCCGCGTTTACAAAGCCGATAACCATAACCGTAGTTGCGCTTGAACTTTGTATGGCGGCAGTCGCCGCCGCGCCCACGCCCACGCCAACAAGTTTGCTTTTTGACGTCTTTGCAAAAAGCGCCTTCAACTTTCCGCTGCCCAACGCTTCAAGGTTGGCGCTCATCATACTGCAAGCAATTAAAAATATTCCCACGCCCGCAACCAGCGAAAGTACCGAAGTAGCAATTTGTACTCCGTCCATAATATTGTTTTCTCCTTTAAGTTTTAACTTATATTAAAAACGCAAACAAAGTTTTACGGCTTATTTATTGACGTAAACGCCCCGTTATAAAATAAAAAGACTCCCACCGAACAAAAAATAAAAAATTCGGTAAAAGTCTCGAAATTTAAGCGTTACCGGACGCCTTTCGGCGACGTACTGACGGTTAGCGCACGTTTATTTAAACGCTTTCTACTCCCCTTTAACAAGGCGTATTCACTTTGTAATTAAAGTATACAGTACGCAAAGTCCGCTTGTCAACGAAACGTAATAAAAAAATTTTTAAAATTTCTTACTAATTTACGCGGCTGCCGGATATGCGTCAAGGCAAATTTTTACAGTAATATTCGCAGCAAGCGCAGCCCATACTATTATCAGACGGTAAGAGTTTACACCCTTGCCCTTTTACAAGGAGAAAAAGTGGAAAAATTTATTTTCGGCCTTGCCGTAGGTATGGCGGGCGGCGCGCTTATCGTTGCCAACAACTGCAAACTTTTGAAGCTGGTAAGAAAAAATCAGGAAGAATTTATGAAGAAAGCGGAGCAGTATGTTGACGAAAAGCTTGACGCGCTTGAAAAAGCGGGCGAAAAAGCCCTATCCAAATCCGAGTAATTTCGGGGAAATATTGCCGCGGTTTTCCGCGGCAATATTACTTTTGAAAAACGCTTGTAATAGACTGCGGTTTATGATATAATCCGCTTATGGAAAGATACGTCGCTTTTGACATAGGCGATAAAAGAATAGGCGTCGCCATATCCGACCCTTTCAACACGTACGCGCTGCCCTCGCAGACGTACTTCCGCAAGGGATTTGAAGCGGACGTTGCCGCGCTTGCCGAAATTGCCAAGCAAAAGGGCGCGACAGCCATCATCTGCGGTTTGCCCGTAAATTTTGACGGTTCCGCCGCTATTCAGACGGAAAAGACGCAACGGTTTATAGAGGCGCTTAAAACGCATACGAATATACCCGTAATTTGCGAGGACGAAAGATTTACGACAAAGATGGCGCACGAAACGCTTATAAGCGAAGGTATGCGGCGGGAAAAGCGCAAAAATTATGTGGACGCCCTTGCCGCGGCAAACATTCTTGACGGATATCTTGCAAAAATCAACAAAAAAGGAGTTTGAAATGAGCGATAAAGAGAGGTTGGAAGAAATATACGACGAGGACGAAAATGAAATAATAGAACTTATCGACGACGACGGCAACCAGCTTAAATTTAAGATTTTGGACGTTTTAAAATACAAGGGCGAAAAATACGCGTTTTTGATTGCGGCGGAGCCCGACGGCGAATTCACCGAAAACGACGTTGTAATATTCCGTCTTAACGAAACGGAAGAAATTTTGGAGCCTATCGAGGACGAAAAACTTTTGGACGAAGTTTTTGAATATTTTGTGAACGAGCCCGACGACGAAGAAGACGAAGAAATTTCGGACCAATTGAACTGAAATTAACCCCGACAGCTTTAACGCTGTCGGGGTTTTAAACCAACTTAGATTTTTACAGGCTGTTTTTTTGCAGTATCGCACTATTTACAGTAAATTTTCGAAATTATAAAATTTAAAAAACGAACGGACAAAAATCTGGAAAGAAAAACTTCCGCCTTGGACAAAAATCCTACGCTTACCCTCAGCGGAGGATTTTTTCTTTTTGCAACCTTAAAAATTACCTTTGCAACCGCTTCGGGACTCTTGCCCCTGCGCTCGTCCCGCGCCATTTTTTCAACAGATTTTTTTGCGCGTTCGTTTTGCCCTTCGCATACGCGCGCCTGCGTAAAGCCCGTTTGCGTATCGCCAGGCAAAACCGCGCACACCTTTATTTTGTAAGGCTTCAACTCGTTTGCAATCGCCCTTGAAAAAACCTCCATCCCCGCCTTGGTAGCGGAATACGCCGCCTGATAAGGCAAGGGCATAATTCCGCCCACGGACGAAACGTTTATAATTTTTCCGCCGTTGCCCCGCATATATGGCGCGACTTCGGAACAAAGTACGCAAGCCGCGGTAAGATTAACGTCTATAATTTCCTTCAACTTTTCGGCGGAGGCTTCCTCGATTGCGCCCGCAATACCCATACCCGCGTTGTTTACAAGCACGTCTATGCCGCCTTCGCGGTTGTAAATTTCTTTAAGCACGTCCCTAATTGCGGCAAAATCTTTTACGTCGGCGGAAAAACATTCAAAATCGCCGCCCGCATATTGCCTTCTTGCAACGCCGTAAACTTTATACCCGTTTGCGACAAACAGTTTTGCCGTCGCCAAGCCTATTCCGCTTGTGGCGCCGGTTATAATCGCAACTTTACTCATTTTTTTAAATTACCCCCGCAATATAGCGCGTTTAAACGCGTTTTTATTAGGTTTAACGCAAATTATTATATATTTTAAGGGCATTGTTGTCAACAAACAAAGCGGCGCAAACTTCAAAATAAAGAAGTTTGCGCCGCTTTTCAAACGCTTTTATATTTTGCCAAAATTTTACCTGCGCGGTCAATTTTGCATATTTTTTATTTGCAATCGCAACAGCGCGTTTTCGTCCGTAAGCCGCTTCAACAACGTTGTAAGCCGCTTGTTTTCTTCCTTCAAGGAGGAAGCAAGCCTGTCGTAAAGCCCGTTTATTTCCGCCTCTATGCGGGCGCGCGCCTCGTCCGAGCCGCACTTCAAACCGCATTCGCGCATAAGCCTTTCTATTCTTTCGGGCTGCTTTGTAACAACGTTGCGGTATTTGTTCTGGTAACGAAGCATAAGCCTGTCGTCGCCCTTTGCAAGCGTTAAAACCGCCTTGCGCACCGATATCCCCTTGCTTTTTTGTATAAGGATTTCCTTCAAAATTTTGTCCGTTTCCAATTCGGAAAAAGGTATTATTTTTTCGGCTTTAAGTTCGGTGCCCTGCAACATTGCGCGGACGCGTTCGTCGCCCGTACTGCGCAGCAGCGCGTAATAATAGTTTCTTACACTGCCCTTCGCCCTGCCCGTTTTTTTTGCGTAAGAGGCAAACAGCCCCGAAAGAGTTTTACCTTCCTTTTTTCCGTCGCATACGTATTGTACAAGTTTTTTTGCTTCTTCTTCCGTGTAGCCGTTTATTTTGTTCATTTTACGTCCTCCGGCTTATTTTTTGACATAATTTTGAAAGTTAATACATTATTTAATAAAAAGAAATATAAAACCGTTTTTTACAAACGCGCAAGCCTTATTTTTAATTTGCGAAAACGGGTTGAACAGGAGTTTTTTTATGAGAGTTTATTTTTTGTCGTACAAGCCCGCCATTTTAAAACTTAACGGGCTGTACGTGGGCGGCATAGACCTATTTGAAAGGCACATTGAAATTGACCTTGCCGACAGCGTGCTTGCTGAAATTGTCCCCGGCGAAAATTTGCAGCCCGTCAATTTTTTTATAAACGAAAAACTGCTTTTTTCCCCTCCCGAGTTTATGGACGTTTACCTTATGGAAAACGAAACGCTTATTTACATACGCGAGTACGGCTGCAAGGACGCGCGCCTTTCCGTAATAATGCAGCAGCGCTTTTGCGGAAATTTGGTAACTGTATTTTCGCAAAACGGCTGCTACCTGTCCGTAGACGGTTCCGACTGCTCGCTTATACCTTTGCCCGCAAAATTTTGCAATCCGAAAGCGGAAGAAAAAATGCTGTGCGGCTATCCCGTTTTGGCTATTTGGGGCGGGAATATGCTTTGTTTGCTTTCAAATTCTGGCAAGCGCGTATTTATGAACGAGGTCGAAAGTGCGGACTTTGGCGACAGGCTGAAAATTACCGCCGCTTTTGAAACCTGCACCGCGGCAAAAGCCGAGTGCGAGTACGATTACGACGGCGAAAAACTTATACTTGTTTCAAGCAGGACTATTGAAACAAGTACGCCGCAGAAAAACATTTTGCACTTCGCCTTTTTTGAAAGCGTGCTGACGTACGGAAATTACGCAAATTATCTTGACGAGGAATTGAAGGCGAAAGCGCACGTTTTGAAAGATTATTTGGGCGAGTTTATAGGCGTAACCGTGCCCACGGAAAAGTTTTTTGCCGAGCACGGCGACGTGCGCGCGGCGGGGCTTGTATATCCCAAAGCGCAAAACCTGTTTGAAGTAAAATATTATGCGGTTGAATTGACGGGCGATAAAATAAGCAACGTTTTCCCCGTGGAATAACTTTGCAAAATACGCAAACGTACAACGCGCAAAAACAGCCGAAGGCTTTGTCGCCTTCGGCTGTTTATATTTTAAAAAGTTTTAAATTTCCATATTTTTATGGGCGCGGTTTTATCAGCGCGAGCGCGAACCGCCGCCTCCGCCGCCTCCGCCGAACGAGCCGCCGTGACCTCCGCCTCCGCCGCCTCCGCCCGAAGAACGGGGCGCGCCTAAAACACTGCTGTACACGATGCACCTTGTTACAAAGCGAACGTCAATATCGTCCTGCAAAACTTTGGGCATATTTATTGACTTTAACGCAGCGAAACGTTTTTGTACTTTATCGCTTATACCCATAATAAGGCACCAGGGCAAAATCTCGGAAAAGTAGTCGGGATTTTCGTCAAACATAAGCTGTATTCTGGGCAGTTCCGCTTTAAGCAAAAAGTCTTTAAATCCCTCCATTTTGCCGTAAAGCGCGTTCGCTTCTTCCGTTCTTCTGCCCATAAAAAACGGCAGTAAAAACTCGCAAACAGCCCATATTACGGGGGCAAAATACATTATGTAACCGTAATCATATGCTTCCATTGCCATCAAAAGGACAAACATTCCGTACGGCATCGCAAAAAACATTATCGGGAAAATTAGTATAATCGCGCTTGAAAGCGAGGGGCTGGTATTGAAAAAAGTTGTGCCTGCCAGCGTTCCCGCAATTATAAAAATCAGGAAAAACAACGGTAAAAACGCCCCGCTTATTATGCAGTTGTACACTATAAGCCCCGCGACGGGCACCGTACCGAGCACCGCTACGATTTTGCGCGCTTTGCTTACCGGCTGCAACACCTTCTTTTTATTGGCGGAATTTACAAGCGCTTCGTTTGCCTTATACAACGCGCGCTTCCGCGAATCGCTCGCCTTTTTGAAGGATTTTGTAGAGAATGCTTTACCGTTTGAAAACAATACGTCGAAATACCTTTTCTCATCAGCGCTGTCAAAATACTTTTTATCGCGTTTTTCAACGGGCTGCTCGTTCAATTCCTCAAAGACTTCTTGCGAATTTTCATCCTCTTTCGGATTGTTCAACCGCAAAATCAGGTTTGACTTGCCGTCTTTTTCAATTGTAATAAGACCGGCGTCCGCCCACTTCAACACAAGCGCAGCCACGTCCTTCGAGCGCGCAACCTTGTGCCATATGGCGGAAAAGCGCATAACCGAAACCCCTTCGGGCGGGTAAAACTCCACCGTTTTGACGGGCTTTACGGGCAAATGCTTTACCGTCAAAATTATTGCGCCGCCAAGCGCGACAAACCCCAGCACGAAAAATACCCAATAATACCAATAAATCGTTACGGAGCCCTGAAAAAAGCCCTTCGGCAAAATTACCTGTAAGGTAAGTCCCGTGTTAAGTCCTGTTATTGCAATTTGTATAACGTTGCCTTCCACCGAAAATTCTCCGCCGTCTTCTGACGGATGCACAACCGAGGACAATTTAAGCGACGTGCGGGCGCTGACGTTATCTTTGTTTAAATTTGTACCTTCCGGAAAGGTTACCTTTGCGGAAAACTGCTTTGCGGCGTGCATTTCGTAACCGAAAATATCAAACGTCAAATCGTCGAACGCGGAAACGCGGTCGTCACCCATATCATACTTATATGACAATTCGAAGGTGTACGGCTTTTGAACGTTTAAAAGCGAACCGTCCTTATGCTTCATTTCTATCGAGTAGAAGTCGGAAAGGTACATTTCATCGGTTTTGCCGATAATGTGCCAGTCGCATTCTTTGCCGTCAATCGTGGCGGAAATATCCGAAATTTTTGCAAAATAGTTTTTGCCAGCTATTTTCTTTCCGTCGACTAAGCGCGTTGTTTTGCTTTGGCGCTGAACGTCGCGGATAAGGCTTGACTTCCCCCACGTGCTCCAAACGGCGGTAAGCGTTTCGGTTATGCTAAGCGTTTTGTCCTCGTGCACGCGCATATCAATATGCACGTTTTCAAAAAAGAAATCCGCTGTTGAAGCGGCGGAAGCGACTTTGTTTTGACCGCCAAACCCGCCGAACGCCGCCGCAATCGCGGCAAACAAGCAGACGATAACGCCTACAACCGCCGCGCAAACGCTTGTTTTTTTCTTCATATCCACAACTCCGTTAAAAATTTTTGCGTTCAAATATTAAAATTTCCGCAAAAAGCGGCGATAACCCCTTGCGGGGTTACTTAAAAAATTTATCCTTTGTAGTTTATAACGTAATTTTTCATCATTCCAAAAGTCGTTTCCGAAATAACGTGCTCCATTTCGCACGCGTCCGCGTCCGCGTCCGCCGCGTTCACCCCGTGCAAAGTAAGAAAACTGCGTATTATACAATGGCGCTCGTAAATTTTTTCGGCATACTCCGCGCCTTGCCCCGTCAAAAACAGGTGCATACCGTCGCACTCGATATACCCTTGTTCGGCAAGAATTTTAACAGCTTTCTGCACGGCGGGTTGCGAAACGCCTATTCTGCGCGCCACTTCCACCCTGTGCACAAACTCGTTTTCCTTTGACAGAAGCAAAATACATTCAAGATAATCTTCCGCGGACTGACTTCGTTTCATATATGTAATTATATAACAATAAATATATACTGTCAACACAATTTTTTTTGACAATTTCTTGACAACAAAAGGTTGCGGCAATATAATAATTTCAAATAATTGCGTTGCGTCGCCGTAAAAGCGCGCTTTCGCGGGAGGATTGAAAAAAATGTTGGCAAAAGATTTCAGAAGGCAGGCCTGGGACAGTTTAAGCAATCAATGGGGCTCGGTAATACTTATTTACTTTGTTTATATACTTATAACGTCCGCAGCCGGTTTAGTATCCGTTGTAGGGCTTATTATTTCCGGACCGCTTACACTTGGCTTTACGCAGATTTATATGAGCATTATTCGCAAAAACAGAAAACCGGAAGTAGGGCACTTGTTTGAAGGATTTGACAATTTTTCAAATTCGTTGATTCTTCACCTTGTAAACAACATTTTCATAGCTTTATGGTCGTTGCTGTTTATTGTCCCCGGCATAATTAAATCTTACTCTTACAGTATGAGTTATTACATACTTGCCGATAACCCCAAGATGGGCGGCAACGAAGCAAGAATAAAATCTATGCAAATGATGAAGGGCAACAAATGGCGCCTTTTCTGCCTTGATTTCAGTTTTATCGGTTGGGATTTGCTTTGCATTCTTACCTTAGGTATACTCAGCTTCTGGGTTACGCCTTACAGGCAGGCAGCGTACGCCGCTTTCTATCAAAACCTTTTGGTTGAACAGGGTTTAATAGACGTTAACGAGCCGGTTATGCCCGAAGACTTTGTTGAATCCGCTCCCACCGACGTTTAATAAACGGTTTTATAAATTAATATTGCAACCGCGCGGCAAACTTGCCGCGCGGTAAAATTTTGTCCGCTTTGCCCGCAAAATATTTTTATAAAGTTAAAAGACTTTTACGCGGACAAATAAACGCGCCCCGCATATAAATTGCGGGGCGCGTGCTTAACGTCGTTATTTAAACTGTTTAATTAGTTTTTCTTCATCGATTCGATTTGCTTTGCAACTTCGTCTTGAAGGTTTTCGTTTTTCTTTTCAAGTCCTTCGCCCATTTCAAAACGAACGAAACGGGTTACTTTAAACTTGTTACCTATAACCTGAGAAACTTTCATAGAATCGTCTTTAACGAAAGGCTGCTCCATAAGGCAGTTTTCCGAGTAGAACTTGCCCATTTTGCCGGCAACGATTTTTTCAAGAATTTCCTTGGGTTTGTTTGCGTTTTTCGGGTCGCCCTGCATCTGAACAAGCATAATTTCCTTTTCCTTGTCCAAAACTTCCGCGGGAACGTCCGCAGAAACAAGATAAGCGGGTTTGGACGCGGCAATTTGCAGCGCAACGTCGTGCAACGTTTCTTCGCCGCCTGCCTTGAAGTCAACCGCTTCAACCATAACGCCTACTTTGCCGCCCATATGGATATACGTTTCAAGTTTGCCCTTCGTTTCAAAAATTTCAAAACGACGGATAGAAATTTTTTCGCCTATAACAGCGGTCTGGTTTGTAACAAAGTCCTTTACGGTTTCATTGCCAAGTTTGCACGCGCCAAGCGCCTCTACGTCGGCGGGCTTGTTTTCGGCAACAACTTTCGCAACGGAATCAACTATTCCGTGGAATTTTTCACCGCGGGAAACAAAGTCGCTTTCGCAGTTGATTTCTATAAGCACGCCTACGCCGCACTTGTCGCACACATACGCACCGACAACGCCCTCCGCAGCGATTCTGCCTTCCTTTTTAACCGCTTTCGCTATGCCGCGCTCTCTCAACAATTCAACTGCTTTTTCCATATCGCCGTTGGCGTCGGTAAGCGCCTTTTTGCAATCCAGCATACCCGCGCCGCTTTTGTCGCGCAGCGCCATTACGTCCTTTGCGGTAAATTCTGCCATAATTCTACTTCCTCCTTACTCCGCGTCCTCTGCGGTTTCGGTCTTTTTCTTTCTGGTCGTCTTTTTGGGCGCTTCTTCCTTGGCTTCTGCGGGAGCGTCTTCCTGAACGCCTGCGGAAACAGCCGCTTCAACCGCCGCCACAACTTCCTCTATGGAAGCGGGAATTTTTTCTTCTTCTATGGGAAGAACGGGCGTTTCACCCTGATTTGCTTCAATAACCGCGTTTGCGATTACGGAAGATATAAGTTTTACCGCACGGATAGCGTCGTCGTTACCGGGGATAACGTAGTCGATAACGTCGGGGTCGCAGTTTGTATCGGTAATTGCCACGATGGGTATATTAAGTTTGCGCGCTTCCGCTACGGCAATATCTTCGTTATGAGGGTCGACGATAAACATAACTCCGGGAAGTTTGGTCATCTCTCTTATGCCGCCGAGGTTTGCTTCAAGCTTTGCAAATTCTTCTTTAAGTTTTGCAACTTCCTTTTTGGGAAGCAAGTCAAACTCGCCGCTCTGTTCCATCTTTTCGATTTTAACCATTCTGTCGATACGCGAACGAATGGTTTTGAAGTTGGTCAGCGTGCCGCCCAACCAGCGCGAGTTTACATAATACATTCCGCAGCGCTCCGCTTCTTCCTTGATAGCGTCCTGAGCCTGCTTTTTGGTGCCGACGAAAAGTACGGTTTTGTTGTCCTTTACGCTTTCGCATACAAACTTGTACGCTTCTTCAATACATTCAACGGTAATCTGCAAGTCGATAATATGAATATCGTTGCGCGCCGCATAGATGTATTTGGACATCTTGGGGTTCCATTTTCTCGTCTGGTGCCCGAAGTGTACGCCCGCTTCGAGCAGTTGCTTCATTGATATAACTGCCATTTTAATTCCTCCGTTTTGCCTCCCCGCGGAAAGCGGCTTTTACGGCGTTTGATACGCGGCAATTAAACAGATTTTGCCGCCACGGAACGCCCGCCCCGCGAGTGTGAATTTTTACAGCGCTGATATTTTAACAGAATAGCCGCCGTTTGTAAAGCGGTTTTTTGCGTTGTTTTGCAAATTATCGTCACTCTATTATTAATTTTTTGCGGTAAATCAATTGCGCAAGAGGCATATTTAACGCGTCGGCAATTTTTACCGGCAACTTTATTGTAAGCCTGCTTTGGTCGGCTCCGCCAAGGTATTTTTTTATTGTTCTTTCGCTATACCCCGTACACTCCGCCAAATCGCGCGCGTTTAGCCCCCTTTCGTCCATTATACCTTTTATTAGTTCTATATTTAAAAAATGTGTTTTAGGCATAACTTTTCACCTTGTTTTGCTGTTTTTTAATTATTTTATGCCAAAATTTTTGGCAAGTCAAGTATTTTGCCAAAATTTTTGGACAATAGGTTTTAACTTATGATAACAATAAAATTTGCTGAAAATTTAAAAAATTTGAGATTAGAAAAAGGCTTTTCCCAAAGCGACCTCGCAAAAATTTTGGGCGTAGACCGCCGAACCGTGAGCGCGTGGGAAAACAAAATATGCGAACCGAGTTTTGAAATGCTGGGAAAGCTTTGCGACGTCTTCGACGAAAGCTTGGAAAATATTTTAACCTGAAAAGCAAATTCGGGAAGGGAACGAAATTTTATTAAACGCAAATATTCGCTTTGTAAATTTAATTATGTAAATACTTGTGGCGGCGTTCAAAAGAACGCCGCCACAAGTTTATTTTTTATTTTTTATAGACTTTAAAACTTATGCCTTTGCTTTCAACTTGCGGTCGGCGGTTTTTGCAGGCTTTTCCGCAAGCAATTTTTTGCCTTTGCCCCGCGAATATGCGCGAAGCAACAGTTTATAAAGTTCGCCTACGGGTATTATTGAAAGCGAAGTGCCGAAAACCGTAAGCCACTGCTTCCAATCCATTGCCGTAAGTCCGAACGCGGACGACAGCGGGCTTACGCACAAAATCACGTTCACGCCCACCCCCGCAAGCACGGTAAACAACAACATTTTGTTTGCGAACATTCCTTTGCCGAAGCCTGACTGCCTTTCCGAACGGATATTGAAAGCCTGAAACAACTCCAAAAACGAAATCGTCATAAACGTCATAGTAGTGGCGACCTCGTTGCCCCAGACGGACAGCGCGCCGACAAAAACTCCAATCGTAGCCGCCGTCATAAACAGCCCGTAAAAGGCAATTGAAAGCAGCGATGACTTTGAAAAAATACTCTTTTCTGCGCGTTCCGGCGGGCGCGACATACAGTCCGCGTCCTGTTTTTCCATACCCAACGCAAGCACGGGAAAACTGTCCGTAATCAAATTAAGCCACAACAACTGCGTTGAAAGCAGAAAGTCGAATTTGAAAAGGAAGACCGAAGCGATGAAAATTGCAAGCACTTCCGCAACGTTTGTAGAAAGAAAAAACTGAATTGTTTTTTTGACGTTGGCGGAAATTCTTCTGCCTTCGCGCACAGCGGAAACTATGGTTGTGAAATTGTCGTCCGTGATAACCATATCGGAAGCGCTTTTGGTGACGTCGGTGCCCGATATGCCCATAGCTATGCCTATATCCGCGCTTTTTATGCTGGGCGCGTCGTTTATTCCGTCCCCCGTCATCGCGGCGACTTTGCCGCGCCGCTGCAACGCCTTGACAATCATATTTTTGTGTTTGGGCGAAACCCTTGCAAATACTTTACAATTTTCTATCGCGCCGTCACGCTGTTTGGGAGTAAGCGCGTCAAGCTGCTCGCCCGTCATTACTTCGGACATATCCTGCGCTATACCAAGTTTTTTTGCTATTGCAAACGCGGTGCGCACGTGGTCGCCCGTAATCATTACGGTTGAAATACCGGCGCGGCGGCACTCCTCAACCGCCTCGGCAACGCCCGCTTTAAGCCCGTCGCTCATACCGCATAAGCCTATAAAAATAAGATTTTCTTCCGAAATTTTTCCGCCGACGTAGGGGGCGTAAGCAAACCCCAAAACGCGCAAAGCCTCGTCGCTCATTGCGTTGTTTTCACCCGTTACTGCTTTTTTATCGCTTTCGGAAAGCGGCTTTACTCCGTTTTCCGTCAATATCTGCGTGCACTTTTCTATCAATATGTCGGGCGCGCCCTTGGTGAAAATTATTTTTTCACCGTCCGTTTCCGCCGCGACGGACATCATTTTACGCTCGGAAGTGAAAGGCAGTTCGGCAAGCCTTATAAACTGACGGTCAAAACCGCAGTCGTCGGCGCATATCCTAAGGGCAACTTCGGTAGGGTCGCCCAGATAGCCGCCCTTTGCGCCCTTCACGCCCGTACATACCGCCATACACTGCAAAAGACGCGTTGCCCCCGACATATCCGCTGTTGAAACGCGTTTACCGTTGAAATACGCCGTTTCCACCTTCAACTTGTTTTCAGTCAGCGTACCCGTTTTGTCAGAGCAAATAACCGAGCATCCACCCAGCGTTTCCACCGATTTCAACTTTCTTATTACAACGCCCTTTTTGCTCATTCTCTGTACGCCCATTGCCATTATTATGGTTACTACCGCGGGAAGCCCTTCGGGAATAGCCGCAACCGCTATCGCGACGGACGTCATAAAGTTTTTAAGCAATCCGTCCGAACGCACGAATATGCCCATAACAAAAATTATGGCAGTTACCGCAAGCACAAACGCAGAAATTATTTTGCCTAGTTTGTCAAGACTTTTTTCAAGCGGGGTTTTAACCGCCTTGCCGCCCTGCAACATCGCCGCGATTTTGCCCATTTCCGTCTGCATACCCACCGCTGTTACCACCGCTACGCCGTTGCCGCGCACCACGAAGGTTGAGCCGAAAAGGGTGTTTGTCATATTGCCAAGCGCAACTTTATTGCCGTGTATGCGCGCGGAATTTTTTTCCACTGCGGCGCTTTCGCCCGTCAAAGCCGCCTCGTCGCAGTAAAGCGAGTTGCTTTCCAAGACGCGGCAGTCGGCGGGGATTACGTCCCCTTCCTCAAACAGCACTATGTCGCCCACCGTCAAATCTTCGCAGGGGATTACAAGGTCCTTGCCCTCGCGCCTGACTTTGCAAAATGACGCGGACAGTTTTTTTAAATTTTCTATCGCCTTATCCGCGCGGAATTGCTGAATTGCACCCACAAGCGCGTTTACGAAAATTATAACCAAAATTATAACCGTATCGGTTAAATCGTTTTTGTCCTTCGATAAAAACGCAATCAAACCGGAAACGGCTGCCGCCGCAATAAGCAGGATTGTCATAAAATCCTTAAATTGCGAAAAAAACAGTTTTATAAATCCCGTGCTTTTACCCTTTTCAAGCTGGTTTTTGCCGTATTTTTCAAGTCTGGCGGCGGCTTCCGCCTGCGGCAGCCCGCTTGTAGAACTTTTCAGTTTTTTAAGCGTCTGTTCCGCTTCTTCAAAACAATAATTGCCCATACGATACCTCTTTATTAAGGTATTCGCGGCTTGTACGCGATATGATAAAAGCCCCGTCCTCTGTCGGAACGGGGCAAGTTGTTTTAAGTTTTAAACAAATTTTAATCAACGATTACGCAGGCAAAATTTCTTTTTTTGTTTCCTCATTTCCCTGCTTAACTTCTTGTTTATCCAACTCGGGAAAACGCGTAAGCAAAAGTTTATAAATTTCTTTCGCCGCCTCCGTCGCACCGTAATTTGCGTGCTGCGCAGCCGCGGCTTCTTTAAACGGCTTTAACCGCTCGGGATGTTGCAAAAATTCTTCTATTTTGTCCACAACCTTTCTGGATTTGAATATCCTCATAGCGCTTTTTACGGTCTTTACGTAATACTCGCCGTTATGCTGCTCTATACTCGTCGCGTACTCCGTTATTATCTGCGGAATACCGAAAAAGCAAGTTTCGGCAATCATACTCGCGCCGCTTTTGCCGCAAAACAAGTCGGCGGTTGCCAACACTTCAAAAATGTTTGCAACCAAGCCCATAGGGCGGCAATCGGTTTGCCCTTCAACCTTCAAATTAAGCAGTTCTTTATAAAGTTCGGTGTTTTTACCGCATACTGGCACTATGGTGACGGGCAAATCTCGTTCTATAATCAGTTTGCATATCGTCGCCATTTTTCCGACGCCGTAGCCGCCTTCCGCAAGCACTACCGTAAACTTATCGGGGTCCAAACCCAATTTTTTGCGCATAGCCCGCTTGTCCGTAGGCGCGGAAAACACTTCGCTTCTTATAAGAAAGGGTACAAGTTTTAAATTTTGCGTGTTATAACGCAAAGGGTGATGTTTAAGCGCGCTTTTATAGCCCGTTTCCGCCGAAATCAAAGTCAAATCGCAAGGATACCTGAAAACGTCGTACAAATGCGCGTCCGGACAGTACATAGCCGTAAGCGGTTTGCTTTTGCACTTTTTTGCAAAGTAGTTTGTCGCCCAATGAGTGCTTACAACCAAATCGGGAGCGAGCTCGTCCATATGCTTTATTCCGCCGTTTTTTGCGCCCGGTTTCCAAAGCGACATTGCGGCGTTTACCGCTCCGCGCGGCCCGACAAGATTCATTCCCAGCATACACAAATAGCCGTAAAACGAACTTTTATTGTACTTTATGACTTCTTTTTTGAATCCGTCCTGCAACTTTATAAGTTTTTCGTCCCCGCCTTCGGTAAAAAAGTCCGAGCGCACGCACTCGACTTTATCTCCGTAAAGGCGTTCAAATTCGTCCGCAACGCTTCTCATAGGCATAATATGCCCGAAACCCGCTTCGGTATATGGAAATATAACTCTCGGTTTATTCACGCGCGCACGTTCCTTAAAAAAGCTTTTTTTTATTTTACCACATTAAAACAGTCTAATCAACTCTTTTAAAAACAAAAAATTGCTTACCGTACTTCTGATACGGATTATAGCCAATCATTCGGCAAAAAATAAATTAAAACACACAATAAAATGTTTCCGTTGAGCGACTATCCCAATTACGTTAAAACGTCAACAACAATCCGCAGCCTTCGTCGGTAGCGCTTTCATACAAAGCAACCCCTTTAAAAAATTTTTTGTACTTACGTACGTTAAAATTATATATTATCGCGCCGACAAAATCAAGCATATAATTATCGGTGATAATCGGCGCAAAAAAAGCGGCTAAACCGCACTTCCCATAGGGAATAAATAAACTAAATTTTTAAAAGTTGCACTTTCAAGCGAGAAAAAAACTCTCGAACGATATGTTCGGGAGCTTCTTAAATACGCACTATTTAGAAAAATAAATTGAAATTTAACGTTCAAATCTAAAATATTTGAAACCGTATTCTTCTCTAATAAACTTAAATCCGACTCGTTCAAGCACGTGTTGACTACGAGTATTTTTTATAATCGTATCAGCATTTACAGCAACCATATTCAACACTTCAAAGGCATATTGTATTGCCAACTGCTCTGCACGTGTGCCATATCCTTTACCTTTCACACTATCATTTTGCAAATGTATGCTCAATGTACATTCCCGACTTGTTCGATTTATGTCTTTTAATTGCAACTCTCCAATCGGTTTCCCATTTTTCATTATTGCAAACAGAATGCGAGATGGATTTTGTTTTGTTTCAAAATATTTATTTACGGCGTTTTCCTCATATTCGTATGCTGTAAACAAACGCATATCCATATAAATCGAAGGGTCATTTTCCCAATCTCTGTATAACTGATGACAAAGTTCTCTTGTCATTATACGAAGAGAAATTTCGTCCATACATACCTCTAAATTACTGTTTATCGTACAATCATTATATCACGAAAAATGAAAGAGCGCAACCGATTGAATTTTGCGGGAAATATAAAACATATCTATATCTTACTAGGCTACGAGTAGCCTAGTTCGTCCACGAAAAAGAGTACAGAAAAGGCACAGCCTAACGCTATGCCTAAATCTTTTATTTGCGTTTTATTTCCCTATGGGAACTGCGATAAACCGCCGTTTTTTTATTTTATTAAAAACTCAGTCTTCTTCAAAATGCTCGTGTTCGTCGCCGTGCGGCTCGGGAAACTGCGCCTTGTCGTAAGCGATACCGTTTTTATCGTAATAATCCTTAATAGCCGAACGTATTGCCTCCTCCGCAAGCACCGAACAGTGCATTTTGTGCGCGGGAAGCCCGTCAAGCGCCTCGGCAACGGCTTTATTGGTAAGTTCAAGCGCCTGCGACAAAGGCTTGCCCTTTATGAGTTCGGTAGCCATTGAAGAAGAAGCGATGGCGCTGCCGCATCCGAAAGTTTTAAACTTTACGTCCGCTATTATGCCGTTTTCTATTTTAAGATATATTTTCATTATGTCGCCGCATCTGGCGTTGCCCACTTCGCCCACACCGTCCGCGTCCTCTATTATGCCCACGTTGCGTGGATTGTTGAAATGGTCCATAACCTTTTCGCTGTAAAGTGCCATATATTTACTCCTTATTGTAAATTCTTAAATAAAATGTCTTATTTTTCCGCTTGTTAAATCGTCCCAGAAAGACGATACTTTTCTTACTTTATCAACCGCGTCGGGCACGGTTTTAATTATATAGTCAATTTCTTCTTCCGTGTTTTCGGGCGAAAGGGTAAGCCTTAACGAACCGTGCGCAATTTCGTGCGGAAGCCCCAGCGCCAGCAAAACGTGCGAGGGCTCTAACGAAGCGGTTGTGCAAGCCGAACCGCTTGAAGCGCATATACCGGCGGCGTCAAGGTGCAAAAGCAAACTTTCACCCTCCGTCCCCTCAAAGCAGATATTTACGTTATTGGGCAATCTGCGCGCCCTGTCGCCGTTAAGTTTAGAGTGCGGTATTTTCAAAAGCCCGTCTATAAGCCTTTCGCGCAAGGCAAGCAACTTGCTTGAATTTTTTTGCATATTTTCGCAAGCGTTTTCCAAAGCCGCAGCCATTGCAACGGCGCCCGCTATATTTTCGGTGCCGGCGCGTTTGCCGCGCTCCTGCGCGCCGCCTTCCACCAACACGGCAAGTGGCACTCCGCGCCTGCAATACAGCGCGCCCACGCCCTTTGGTCCGTGAAATTTATGCGCAGAAAGCGAAAGCATATCGATATTTTCCGCCTTTACGTCGACGGGAACGTGCCCCACCGCCTGAACCGCGTCCGTATGGAAAACCACCCCTCTTTCTCTGCACGCAGCGCCTATTTCCTTTACGGGCTGAATTGTGCCCACCTCGTTATTGGCGTACATAACCGTAACCAAAGCGGTGTCGGGACGGATTGCCGCGGCAACTTCCTCCGCGGTTACTATCCCGTTTTCGTGTACGTCAAGATAAGTTACCTCAAACCCCTCTTTTTCAAGTTTTTTCAAGGTGTGTAACACCGCGTGGTGCTCGAAAGCGGTTGTCACTATGTGCTTTTTGCCCTTTTTTGCGCCGTTTATCGCCGCGGAACGAATAGCCTGATTGTCCGATTCGCTTCCGCCGGAAGTAAAATAAATTTCCTTCGCGTCGCAGTTTAGGCATTTCGCTATGATTGCGCGCGCATTATCAAGCGCTTCTTTGGCGGCTTGTCCCACGGAGTGCAGCGACGAAGGATTGCCGTAAACCTGTTTCAGATATGGCATCATTGCGGCAACGGCAACTTCGCTCATCGCGGTAGTGGCGGCGTTGTCCGCGTAAATTATTTTATTTTTCAAGATTTTATTTCCTATTCGATTAGTATGATTTGATTATAAAAAATAATTCCTACTTTGTCAATAGGAATTAAGCCGTATTATAAATAAATTTAAATCGCAAAGGCGTTAATCTTCGCCGCCGCAAGCGCCGCCGCTTTCGTTTTTAAGTCTTCTGTATACCAACGAAAGTTCGGTTGCATAACCTTTTCCCCCGCCCTGCATACGGTACGCGCAGTCCGCGCATTTTTTTGCGGAAGCGTAATCCCCCAAATCGCAGAACGCCGCCGCAAGAGAGGTATAAAAGGGCACGGAAGCGGCTTTTCCGCCCAGAAGTTTCAAATATTTTTTGCCCGCTTCAACAGCCTCGCGCGGGCTGCCCGTCTGCCTTAACACGCTTGTAAGCATAGGCAGCGCTGCGCCGACAAATCCACGGTCGTATGCAAACTTTTCCAGCCCGTAAACACACGCGTTTTTTGCGGGAAGCACCTGCCCCGCGTCCTTTACCGACTTTATATACTCGATAAGTTTTTCGGAAGAAAGCGACGTGTAATCGGTTGCGGAAAAATAATTTTGCGCAAGTTTATCCGCAAGAGTTTTTTCCACCGACATAAAGGTTTCGTCATAAAACTGCCCCTTATGGAAGTAGTAATTTTCTCCTTCGTACTCAAACTTATCCATAGTTAAACCCTTTTTCGGCGCGGCTATTTGACAAGGTCTTTAAGCGTTTTCGAATTTAAAAAGCCCATTATAACTTCGTCAAGTTCTTTAAAGAGCGGCAACGTCATACAACGTCCCGCGTTTTCGCACGGGGCGGCGCCGCTTTCAAGACAGGAAACGGGCGCAAGCGAACCCTCGCCGGAAAGCAAAATTTCCGCCACGGTATAGTCCTGCGCGCCGCGCGCAAGTTTATAGCCGCCGCTTTTGCCGCGGGCGCTTAAAACCAGCCCCGCCGCCGAAAGCTGCTTTGCCGAACTTTCAAGATATTTCAAAGACTCGTGCTGGCGCTCGGCAATATCCGCAAGCGAAATAAAACCTTCGCCCTCGTGCCTTGCCAAATCTATCATAACTTTAAGGGCGTTTCTGCCCTTGGTTGTAATCATCATAACTTAAACCTTTAAACTTCCTTCTTTTACCGCAAAAAAGCGTTAAACGCGACATATCCGCAGGGCAACCGCTATTTTCAGCCGCCGTACTCTATCATTTTTTCAATACATTTCACCGCTTTTAGGCGCGTTTCCTCGTCAAGAGTAATCTCCTCGCCGCCCGCGCCGGTAAGGCAATTATATACGTCGGGCAGGGTTGTAATTTTCATATTATGGCAGACAAGGTCCTTTGAAAGCGGATAAAACTTTTTATCCGGGCATTTATACTGCAAGTGCTCGGCAATGGCGTTTTCGGTGCCTATTATAAACTCGCCCGCGGAAGATTTTTCCGCAAAGTCCATAATACCCGAGGTCGAACCGACGTAATCGGCGTATTCCACCACTTCGGGACGGCATTCGGGATGCGCCAAAAACAGCGCTTGCGGGTGCGCCGCCTTAGCCGCAATTATATCAGCCTTTTCCATTCTTGCGTGGGTGGGACATCCGCCCGACAGAAGTTTAAACTTTTTTTCGGGCACTTGCGAACGCACGTACGAACCTAAATTTATATCCGGTATAAATAAAATATTTTGTTGGGGAATCGCCCGACAGATTTTTACCGCGCTGGACGACGTAACGCAAACGTCCGCAACCGTTTTAAGTTTTGCCGTGGTGTTTATATACGCGACGACGGCGTAATCGGGGTAAGATTTTTTAACTTCCGCAATAATTTCTCTGTCCATCTGTTCCGCCATAGGGCAACCCGCGTCCGGATGAGAAAGTATAACTTTTTTTTGCGGGGAAAGCATTTTTACCGTTTCCGCCATAAAGCGCACGCCGCACATAAGCACCGTGCTTTGGGGCGCCGTTTTGGCTTTTAGCGAAAGCGCGTAACTGTCGCCCGTAAAATCGGCTATTTCGCAAATTTCTTCCGACATATAACTGTGGGCGAGTATGCACACGTCTTTTTCTTTTTTTAGTTTTAAAATTTTATCTTGTAAATCTTTAATCATAGTAATAACCCGTAATTTCGATATAAATTATACTATAATCGCGCCGCGCGGTCAATAATATTCCGCACAAAAATATCGCGCGCCGCGCAGGCAAAAAATTCCGCCTCCTGCAAAACGGAAGCGGAATTTAATTTTTATTTATTTTTGGGTTTTGAAGAAGATTTTGCCGCCGTTTTGGCAGTCGTTTTAGCTGTCGTCTTCGCCGAAGTTTTTGCAGTCGGCTTCACCGCGGGTTTTGCGGATTTGCCTTCCTGCATAGGCGGAACTTGCGGTATATGCGACAAGTCGTTTTTTGCCGCTTTATGCTCGCGCGAGATACGTGAACGCACGCTTTTTTCCTCTTTCTTTTCTTCCTCCGTCGCCTCTATATACGGCACCTCGAAAATAGCCGACTCAAAGGGGCGCAAATCGAAAGTTAGTTTATAAGGTCTGCCGTCGCACAACTCCTCTTTTGCGGTAATTTCAAGCGGACTGCCGTCGGGATAAGTTGAAAAAATGCGCTTATACACCCCTTTTACGGGCGCGCCCACGCCCATTTCGTTTCTGTACACGGGCGCAAAATTGCAAACGAAAATCAACGCGTTGTTATAATTCCACGGGTTGCGCCTTATAAAGGTGAAGATATTGCGGTTATAGTCGCCGCTGTTAATCCACTCGAAGGTTTTGGTGCCGCCGCAATCGTTGAAAAGTACGGGGCGCTCGCGGTAAATATGAAGCAGCGTGCGCCAGCATTCGAGCACGTCGCGGTGCCCGGCGTCGTCGCAAAGGTGCCAGTCTAAACTTGTTTTAAAGTTCCACTCCCGCTCCTGCGCAAAATCCTGCCCCATAAACAGCAGTTTTTTGCCGGGGTGCCCAATCATCATAGTGTAGCACGTCTTTAAACTGCCGAATTTGTCCATTTTGTTGCCGGGGAATTTGTTTATCATACTTCCCTTGCCGTACACAACCTCGTCGTGGGACAAAACAAGCATATAATTTTCGTCGAAAATATATTCAAGCGTATGCGTCATCAGTCCGTGATGATAGGGACGGAAAATAGGGTCGGTATTATAATATTTTATGCTGTCGTTCATCCAGCCCATATTCCATTTTAAGCCGAAACCGAAGCCGCCGTCTTTTGCGGGCTTGGTTATTCCCGCTATAATCGAACTGTCTTCCGCTATCAAAAACGCGTCCGTACGCTGACGGAGAACGCTGTTTAAATGGCGGAAAAACTCAAAACTTTCTAAATTTTCGTTTCCGCCGTACATATTTGGACGGTACTCGCCCCTGCCGAAACTGTTGTAAAGCATAGCCGCGACGGCGTCTACGCGAAGCGCGTCAACGTGGTATTTTTCAACCCAGAAAAACGCGGAAGCAATCAAAAAATTTGAAACTTCCTTTTTGCCCAGGTCAAACGCCTTTGTGCCCCATTCGGGATATTCCGCACGCAAAGGGTCGCCGTATTCGTAAAGGGGCGTTCCGTCAAAGTTGGCAAGTCCCCAGTCGTCCTTGGGAAAATGCGCGGGCACCCAGTCCAAAATTACGCCTATGCCGTGCCTGTGCATATAGTCGACAAAATACATAAAATCCTGCGGAGAGCCGTAGCGCGCCGTGGGGGCGAAATAGCCCGTAACCTGATAGCCCCACGAAGGGTCGAAGGGATACTCGCAAATGCCCATAAGTTCAATATGGGTATAGCCCATCCACTGCACGTATTCGCAAAGTTCGTGCGCAAGACGGCGATAATCCAGATATTGGTCCTCGTCCTGCTTCCACGTATCCTTTTTCCAGCTGCCCAAATGCACTTCGTAAACGCTCATCGGCTTTTCAAGAAAGTTTGCGTCCTTGTTTGCCTTTTTCCACTCGCCGTCTTCCCACTTGTAATCTTCAAGATTAGTCACAACGGAAGCGTTGCCGGGGCGAAGTTCGGTGCGGTATGCGTAAGGGTCGGTTTTTTGCACTTCCGAGCCGTCCTCGCGGACTACCAGATATTTGTACTTTACGCCTTCGCACATTCCCGGTACAAATAACTCCCAAATGCAGTCGTCAACTTTTTCCATAACGTCCCGCCAGGGAGTCCAGCCGTTGCCGTCCGAAATTACGCATATTGCGCGCGCGTTAGGCGCCCAAACCACAAAGTGCACGCCGCGCACCCCGTTTATCTCGCGTATATGCGCGCCCATTTTGTTATAAAGTTCGTAATGCGTTCCGTGGTGGAACAGATACCTGTCCAACTCGCCGAAAAATCTGTTTTCCATTTTTGCCCCCGTCATATATTTAAATTAAGCGTTTTTCAACGCTTTAAATTAACTGCCGTAACTTTGCTGAATCCGTTATAACCGCCCACCGAAAAGTCGCTTGTTTCGTCCGCGGCGCGCAAATCGAACGCAATGTCCGCCGCATCCAAATCTTCCTTGTCTTCCGAAGCGACTATTATAACGCAGCGCAAGTCTTCCTCCGTTTCGCCGAAAAAATCCCCCGCAACGTAATATTTACGCTTTTGCATACCCGAAATAGGCATAGCCGCAATATGCTCGCCTATAAGCCTTAACATAGAGCGCCTGTCAAGTCGGCATAAAGCAAAATCTTCATAGCAGGATATGTTTTTTATAAGGCGGTTTGCCGTCTTTGCGTCGTCGCAAACTTTATAAAAATCTTTCGTCGCCTCAATTGTCGGCGCGTATGCGCTTGCGCCGAAGGCATAAATACCGGAGTTTCCGCCATCCAAAGATATGCGGTAAAATATCGCCCTGTCCGTTTCGGGCATCAAATTCATTCCAAAAGATTCGCGGATAATTTCGTCAATCAGTTCGTAATTTATTTTTACTATCGCCGCTTTCATAAATTACCCCCGTAATATGCGCCGTTTAAAAGCGTTTTAAATTAAAATTCGTCCTTGAAGTTATAGTAATACACGCAAGCGGATTGTTCCGGCAAAGTTACAAACAGCCTGCCGAACCTTACGTTGCCTTCTTCCTCGTCGCAGTTGAAGCCGCCTCCGCCGCAAAAAAATTTCCTTTGCATAACCGCGCCGTCGCGGGGAACGCCCAACTCCCATACGGGCACGCTGAGCGAGATGGCGTTATCCGAACAGTTTACTACAACGGCGCAACAGCAGTCTTCGTCAAACCTTCCGTACGCGATAAATCCGTTGCCCGCGTCAAGTTTTTTTATGCTGCCACTTTTAAGGCAGGAAATGCGCTTTCTCAATTCGATAGCCGCGCGGTGAAACTCAATAAGGTTAAAATCTTCGTTTCCCCACGGATAGGTGCGGCGGTTGTCGGGGTCGGTCCAGCCGACTTGCCCCGCCTCGTCGCCGTAATATATTCCGGGCGAACCCGGCCACGTCATCTGAATAAGCACGCCAAGTTCAAGCGTGCGCTTGTCTACGTTATATCCCGCGGCGTGCGGTCCCTTCGTCTTCAAAGTGCCCGCGGTACGGTTTGTTCTTGTAAGAAATCTCGAATGGTCGTGGTTTGAAAGCTGGTTAAGCGCGGAGTCAAGCGCGGGGCGGGTAAACTTGCTCATATTTTTGAACATACTTTCAAAAAACTGCTTTCCGTCGCACAGTCTGCCCGCGTCAAAACTTTCGCTGTGCTTTTCCATACCCGTCAAAAACCACGTTACGGGCTCCATAAAGGCGTCGTAGTTCATTACCGAATCCCACTCGCCGCCCAAAATCCAGCTTTCGGGCGAGCCGTAATGCTCGGCAAATATCAGCGCTTCGGGATTGCTTTGCCTGACCCTGTCGTGAAATTTGCGCCAGAATTTATGGTTGTATTTTTCGCCGTGTCCCAAGTCCGCGGCGACGTCAAGCCTCCATCCGTCCACGTTGAACGGCGCGGAAACCCACTTTCCGCCCGTAGAGAGTATGTACTCCTCCAAATCGGGACTTTGTTCGTAGTTTAGTTTGGGCAAAGTCTGATAGCCCCACCACCCCTCGTAATCGCTTTTTGCTTCGGCGGGCTTTTTAAACTTGAAATAGCTTCTGTAAGGGCTTTTAGCCGACTGATAAGCGCCGTCCTCGTACCCGTCTTTGTTGAGATAAATCCCCTCTCTGTCCATCCATTTGTTAAACGAGCCGCAATGGTTGAAAACTCCGTCTATAATCACGCGCATACCCAACGAATGTATTTCCTTGACAAGGTCGGCGAAATAGGCGTTGCTTTTTTCAAGATTTACGCGTGAAGTAACGCGTTTTATATATTTGGGAGCATATCCGTTGTGCTTTTCCCAATGCTGCATACGGCGGTCGTCGTCTTCCTCTATAACGGCAAGATGCGGGTCGATATAGTCGTAGTCCTGCGTATCGTACTTGTGGTTGGAAGGCGAAACGAAAAGGGGATTGAAATAAATTGCCTCCACGCCCAAATGTTTTAAGTAACCCAATTTTTCACGCACGCCCTGCAAGTCGCCGCCGTAAAAGTTGTTTACGTCAAGCAAGTCGGGATATTTATACCACTCGCGCACGCGGCGGGAATGACCTCCCGTATAATAATATTCGTTGTCCTCAACGTCGTTAGCCAAATTGCCGTTGCAAAACCTGTCGGGAAAAATCTGATAATACACTATTCCCTTAGCCCAATCGGGCACTTTTTGGTTGGGAACAAAACCGAAGTCGTATTCGGGCTGGCTGTTTTCCACCCCGCCCAGACGGTTATAGCAAACCGTATCGTCCTCGTCAACCAGTCTGAAATAATATTTTACGGGTTTTGACGGGCACTTGAAACAAACTTCGTACCAGTCGAAACTTTCTTCCGTTTTGTACTTTTGCATCAAACGGGTTGCGCCGTTTATTACCGCATAGCACTTTAAAACGTCGTTGCTTAAAGTGCGCATTCTCAATGTTACCGTATCGCCCGCGCACGGTTCGTACGGGGTTTTGAAAGTCAAAGTTTCGTCGCTGAAAAGAGCCCTTATGTTTATCATTTAACAGTCCTTTGATACGTTTGCCTGATTTCGGCTTAATCCGCGCGTATTTCGCGCGCCGCCTTAGAAATTATAACACGGAACGGCGGCTAAGTCAATAAGCATTTGTTTTAAAAACGCGCTTGATTTTTTGCGGCTTATTTAACTCTTTTTCATAAAAATTCCAACCCTTAAAAATGGTATTTCTATTGACTTTAATTTATACGTATGATATGATTTATTCGTTTTATAAATTATTGGGGCAAACCCCGAAAGAGTATGGAATGAAACGCAAGAAAAACACCCAAAATCCCGATGCGGCTTTGGCGGAACCGCCTGTTGAAGCCGAAAATTTAAACCCGTCAAACGACAATTTATCACCCGCGCAATCACTTGAAGGCGCGGGTGAAACCGCGATTGCGGCGGAAAACGCTTTAATTGCCGAAAACTTATGCGCACCCGATACGCAAAGCGAAAATAAAGACGAAGCAACGGCGGACAAAGGCGTGATAGTAAACGGAAAATCGCTTACTAAAAGCCAGCAAAACAAGCGCACTGCGTTAAGGTGGATTTTGATAACCTTAGGCTCGGTGCTTATGTCTGCAAGCGTGTACTTTTTTCAGGTTCCAAACAACTTTACTTTGGGCGGGATAGGCGGCGTTTCTATTATTTTAAGCAAATTTATAACGCCGTTAAACGAGTTTACCCAAAAATTTATGACGCAAGCGGTTATTATGGCGATTATAAACGTGTTTTTGCTTGTGGTCGGCTTTATAGTTTTGGGCAAGGGCTGCACGCTGCGCACCGTCTATTGCTCGCTTTTGTATACCGCGCTTATTTGGGTGTTTGAGCATTTTAATCTTGTTTCGCTTGTTTCGGGCGGAAAACCCACGCTTACCGACCAGCCTTTTTTAGAGTTATGTTACGCCATACTGCTTTTCGGCGTGGGCGGCGCGGTAATTTTCAACTGCGGCGCGTCGTCGGGCGGAACGGACATTATAGCGCTTATTTTAAAAAAGTTTACCCGTCTTAACGTCGGCGTGGCGCTGATGATTGTGGATTTGATTGTAGTTATAGTTTCTATTTTCACTTTCGACAGCGCAACCATAGTTTTATTCTCCTTCCTGGGACTGTTTGCAAGAACCTTCCTTCTTGACGGAGTTATAGAAAGTTTGGGCAAAACAAAATATCTTACTATTATAACGCAAAATCACGAGCAAATCGGCGAATACATATTAAAATCGGTCAACCACAGTTATACTATGTACGACGCGGAAGGCGGATACACCCGCGAAAGAAAAAAAGTGCTTGTAACCGTTTGCAAACGCAGCGAAGCGCTTAAAATAAAACTTAAAGTCAGGCAAGTGGACCCGCAGGCGTTCGTAATAATTACCGACGCTAACGAAATTTTGGGCAAGGGCTTTGGCGAAACGTTTTAAACGTTGTTTTTTTCGGTGAGGGAGATGGACGAAAAAGTAGAAAAACGCAAAAAAGTTTTGCAACAAGTATGCTATTGGGCATTAATCAATTTCGGCGCGCTGTTGCTTGCGCTGGGGGTTACGCTTTTTAAAGCGCCAAACAACTTTGCCACGGGCGGAGTAAGCGGTATTTCTATAATACTCAGCAAGTTTATAACGCCCATAAACTCGTTTACGCAAAAGTTTTTAACACAATCCGTAATAATGTGGATATTGAACGTTATATTGCTTGTTTTCGGGTTTATTTTTCTGGGTAAGGGCTGCACCTTCAAAACTGCGTACTGCACGCTTGCTTACACGCTTGAATCTATGCTTTTGCAATACGTTTTGGAAGCGCTTAAAGTAAATTTGCCGCTTACCGCAACCGAAGCGCTGCCGCAGGGACAGGTTTTTCTTGAATTTGTGCTGGCAATGCTTTTAACGGGCGCCGGTGCGGCAATACTATTCAACTGCAAGGCGTCGTCGGGCGGAACGGACATTATAGCGCTTATCATAAAAAAATACACAAAAATAAAAAACATAGGCATAGCGCTGTTTATAACCGACATAATAATAGCCGCCTCCACCTTCTACATTTTCGGGGTGCAGACGGGTTTGT
Source organism: uncultured Christensenella sp. (assembly GCA_910585785.1). Classification (GTDB taxonomy): domain Bacteria; phylum Bacillota; class Clostridia; order Christensenellales; family Borkfalkiaceae; genus Coproplasma. Next base: position 62,455 of record CAJUEV010000008.1, read on the forward strand.
ATTCTATTTTGGGATTGTTTGCAAAGTCCTTCCTTGTGGACAGCGTAATAGAAAATATAGGCAAAAACAAGTACGTTACAATAATTACGGCAAAGCCCGAACTTATAGCCCCGTTTATTCTTGAAGAAATGCATCGCGGCTATACCTCGTTTAAGGCGACGGGCGGATTTACGGGGGAAGAAAGAACCGTAATGCTGTGCATATTAAAGCGCGGCGAAGCGCTTAAACTTAAACTGAAAATAAAACAAGCCGACCCTCAGGCGTTTGTTATTCTTACCGACACAAACGAAATTTTGGGCAAAGGTTTTCACGCGCACGACTGATTTAAACGACAATTAAACCGCGGACTGCTATATAAGCAGTCCGCGGTTTTTATTTGACAAATATTTTTTGTTAAGCCGATTTAAGTTTTTCTTCCTTAAACTGCTTTATGTAAAGATTGAAGTAAACGCCGCGCTTTTTCAGAAGTTGTTCGTGAGTGCCGCGCTCCACCACCTTTCCGCCGTCGACGACAAGTATAACGTCCGCCGAACGCACCGTTGAAAGCCTGTGCGCTATGACAAAACTTGTTCTGCCCTGCATAAGCGTGTCTATCGCTTCCTGTATAAGTTTTTCCGTTATGGTGTCTATTGAAGACGTTGCCTCGTCAAGCACGAAAATAGCGGGGTTTACAAGTATTGCCCTTGCAAACGACAACAGCTGTTTTTCACCCGTGGAAAGGGAATTTCCGCCCTCGCCCACAACCGTATCATAGCCGTTTTCAAGCCGCGCTATAATTTTATCCGCGTTTACGCTTTTTACCGCGGCGTCAAGCTCTTCATCGGTTGCGTCGGGCTTTCCGTAAAGCAAGTTTTCGCGCACCGTGCCCGAAAACAGGTGCGGCGTCTGCAAAACGTAGCCGATATTGGAGTGAAGCCACTGCACCGAACGCTCGCGCGCGTCCTTTCCGTCGATTAAAATTTGTCCTTCCGTCGGCTCGAAAAACCTGCAAACCAAATTTACAAGAGTTGATTTGCCCGCGCCGGTTTCACCGACAATAGCCACGTTTGTGCCCTGCGGCACGTTTAAATTGAAGTGTTCAAGCACGTATTCTTCGCCGTCGGGGTATTTGAAGGTAACGTCGCGGAACTCGATATCGCCGTGCAAAGGCTCCCAGTTTTCCTTCTTCATATTGAAGTTGTCGCCGTACTTTTCAATTACTTCGGGCGTGTCCGCAACGTCGCTTACCGCTTCCGTAAGCGCGGTAAACCTTTCCATATTTACTTTAATCGAAATCATATCCGCAAACGCTTCAACGGACCATAACACGGGCTCCATAAGTTGCTGCGCATAAGTCATAAACACCGAAAGGGTGGCTATAAACATTACGTCCTTTGCCGCGATAAATCCGCCGTACCACAAAACCGCGGCAAGCGCCACGGACGAGGCGAAGGAAATTATTGAAAACAGCAACGCGCGGTGATGCCCCAAGCGCTGGGAAGTTTTGCGCATATCCCTTGTTTTTCCGAAAAAGTCCTTGTCAAGTTTTTCTTCAATGGCAAGCGTTTTGGTAGTTTCGACCCCCGTAATGCCTTCGTTGAAGCCGCCCGTAATTTCCGAGTTTATTTCGCGCACCCTGCGGTTGAGTTTTGTAAGTTTTCTGTTGAAGTATACCGAAATAACCGCGATAAACGGCACTATTACTATTACGCACAGCGCCAATAACGGGTTGTAAGCAAGCATAACGGCAACCGTGCCTATAACGTACGTCAAATTCCATACGCCCTGATTCACGTCCCAGCTTACTATCGAAGAAACGCTTGAAGTGTCGCTCATAATTCTTGCGTGAAGTTTGCCCACGCTTGTCTGATTGAAGTAGGCAACCGACAGCGTTTGCAGGTGGTTGAAAGCCGACCTGCGCATATCTCTGAGCAAAAACATTTCAAGACGGCAACAGCTGTACGAGCCGAAAAAGTCAAGCACAACAGTCACCAACGTTACGGCGACGTAGGCTATTACAAACCAAACCAAGCCGTCAAGAGTTTCCTTTAAAATAAAGTTTTTTATGGCGTATTCCTGAAACAGCGGCGCAACTATATTAAGCACGCCCGTAAGCATACAGGTTATAACAAGCGTTGCAAACAGCCCCTTGTATTTTGCAATGTAGGGAACAAGTTTTGGAATACCGAAAAATTTAAGTTTTTTTGTCTGCGCGGTATTTTGCGCTTTATTGTTTTCAGCCTGCATTTTCCACCTCCCCTTTCAACTCGTCGGGCAGTGACATCTGCAAGTCGTAGATATGCTTATATATGCCGTTTTCGCGCAAAAGTTCTTCGTTTGTGCCGCACTCGGCAACCTTTCCGCCGTCCATAACAAGTATTTTATCGGCGTGCATAACCGTGGTTATTCGGTGCGAAATTATAATGGTGGTAGCGCCTTTAAAACGCTTTGCAAGGTTGGCGCGAATGTTTGCGTCGGTGTCGCTGTCCACTGCCGAAAGCGAATCGTCAAACACAATATACGGCGTTTCGCGCATAAGCGTCCTCGCAATGCAAACGCGCTGTTTTTGCCCGCCAGAAAGAGTAACCCCCCTTTCGCCGACTACGGTGTCGTAACCGTTTGCAAACCCTTCTATATTGCCGTCCACGCAGGCGATTGCTGCCGCGGACTTTATGCTTTCGGCGTCGTTTTTGCCGCTTGCAATTGCAATATTTTCACCTACCGAACGCGAATAAACGTAACCTTCCTGCAAAACGTAGCCGATATTGCTTCTGAGCGTTGCGGGAGAAATTTCTTCCGTGCTGCGCCCGCCTATGTAAATTGCGCCCTCGGTGACGCGGTACAAACTGTCAAGCAAGCACGCTATCGTCGATTTTCCGCTGCCCGTTCCGCCGATTATGCCCAGAGTGGTGCCCTGCGGTACGGTAAACGAAACGTCTTTAAGCACGGGCTTGCCCGCTTCGTATTCAAAACTGACGTTTTTAAACTCTATATCGCCCGATAAAACGCCCTCTTTTTCGCCGTAGACTTCCTCCTCGGCGTTCATAATTTCGCCTATTCTTCCCAGCGCCACGCCAGATTTGGAAAGGTTTGAAATTATTCTGCCCAACTGTCTTACGGGTCCTATCATCATCGCGTTATACGAAATAAACTCCAACATTTCGCCAAGGGTAATTACGCCCTTTACGCAAAAAACCGTGCCCAAAACGACGATAAACAGCAGTTGCAAGGTGGCGATAAAGTCGCTTGAAGCCCAATACAGCGCCATAAACTTTTCAAGTTTTACCCAAAGGTTAGTGTAGTAAGAGTTTTGCTTTTCAAACTTGTCCCTTTCGTAACGCTCTCTGCCGAACGCGCGCACAACGCGCACTCCCGTCAGATTTTCCTGCGCGTACGTGGACAAAACGCCCTCTTCCTCGTCGCATTTTTTAAAGCGCTTTCCCGCTTTGAAGTAGAAAAACAGCGAATATCCGATAAGTACCGGAATAAACGCCAACGCTATCGCCGCAAGTTTTGCGTTTGTGATAAACATAAACGTAACCGAAAGAACAAGCAACAGCAATATACGGAAAAGCGAAAGTATCTGATTGGAAATAAAGTTAGATATTGTATCCGCGTCCGAAGTGCAACGCTGTATAATATCGCCGGTATTGTTTTTGTTGTGCCAGGCAAGGGGTATGCGCTGAATATGCGTAAACAGTTCGTTACGCATTCTCTGCATAAGCACCTGATTGGCAAACGTGTTGAAGTACATTCTGCAATAGTGAAATATGAAGGTAACCGCGGCTATAACCGTTATTGCCGCCGCCACTATCCAGATATTGCTTTTTATGTAGTCTATGCCGCCCAAAAGCGAAACTATGCCCTTATATCCTTCGGGAACGGGCTTGTCGCCTATGACGCTGTCAATTGTAAAACCTATAACTTTGGGGATAACCGCGTTTAAAAACGTGACGATAAAACTGAATATTATTACCAGCACGAACAAGAAAACGCTGCCCTTTAAAAAATAACCCAACAATCCCGCTTTTGTAAATCGCGGACGGGATTTTATTGTTTTCATATAAAAAATAATCCTCTCAAAAATTATGTTTTTACCCGCAAAAATAGCGGGTAAGGCAAAAGCCTCCCGCTATAAAATATGCTAAAATAAGCCATATGTGGGGAGCAACGGCAATTTCAGAGGATATAACTACCCTTTAAAAAACGCCTTATGCCTTGTTTATTTTAAATTTTGCTACTAAAACTTTTTCGTCGCAGTACTCAAAAACGTCGTTTTTTGCCGCGCCGATAAAATCTTTACCGAAAAAGTCGTTTATGTTTGCGGAAAGAGAAAACTCGGGCAAGGCGCCGACAAGTTTTCCGTTGTCGTAAAGATAAGCAAGCTGAACGGGCAAGCCGAGGGTGCCGTCGGGCGTCATATCCCCGCCGGACGTATATACGACGTAAATGGCTTTGCCTTTGATTATATCGTTTAATTTTTCCGCCGTTTCGGTAACTTTAACACCCATAAAACTTGCGGAGGGAACGCTGTCAAAGTCCGAATATCCGCCGCCGGAAAGGGGCAGGTCAAGTTTTTCGGCAGAACGCTTATAGGTTGCAAGCCCGCAAAAAACTCCGTCTTTTACGTAATAAAACTTGTCGTCCTTGCAAACTACGCCCTCGTTATCGAAAAACGACACTCCGTTTTGCGTTTGGGCGGGCGAACGGTCGGTTAAAATGCTTACCTTGTCGCTGAAAATCTTTTCGCCGAGTTTATCTTTAAACAGCGAAGAACCGCTTGCATATTTTTCGGCAACCATTTCCAGCAACGCATATCTTACGGTTTCGTTGGGAACGATAACGGGCAATTCCTCGTCAGGCATAGGCAGTTTTGTCGAGTAAACGTTTAACAGTTTGCCTATGTCCCTTACAATAGCGTCCTCGTCGTAATAGTCCGCCTCCGCGCCGTAAAACAGGTCCATTATGTTTGCCGAAGCCTTGTACTTTATTACAAGCCCAATGCTTAAATAATTGCACGAATAGGCGTACTTTGTATTTTTGCTGTTTTCGTAAACCTTTTCGTACTCCTCCATATTTATTTTGTTGCTGAAAATAAAGTCGGGATACGCCGCGTTAAGTCTTGCAATAAGTTTTTTGATGGTTTTTACAAGTTCGGTGGGCTTTATTACCGTTTTTGCCGTCAACTCGCTCCTCGTTTGGTTTTCGGTAAGGTTACAAGGATATTCGATATTTAAAGCAAGTTTTTCCTTAGCCGCTTCAAGAAGTTCGCCGTCGTCCCCTTCGCCTATTCTGCCCGCAATGCCTATTTTGCCGCCATCGTAAACGCGGACAACCGTCTTTAAATCTTCTTTTACGCGAAGCGAATCCACAACTCCGCCCGCAATATTCAAACCGTAACTGGTGGTTTTTTCGGTTAATTTTTCGTTTAACATTTCAATCACTCCTAATCTTTTTATTTTTCCGAACGCAATAATTCCGCTAAAACGGCAACCGCCGCGCAAATTATTGCACGTTCATTTTGGAAACGCTTACGTACGGACCGCCGAACGATACGTTAAGAGGAAATTGTTCCATCTTTCCGCATCCGCCGAAGGCGCTGGAAATTATTTCCGCTTTGTCAGAAAGCCCGTCAATCAAATTGAGGGTTTCAAAAACGTTTCCCGTTATTACTGAAATTTTGACGGGATTCCCTATTTTTCCGTCGACAATTTCGTAAGCGAGATTTGGTGCGATTGTAAACGTGCTCATACCCGAGCCGTGCTTATAATCCTTTATGTAATAGCCGTGCTTTACTCTTTTAAACAGGTCTTCTTTTTTGCTTGTGCCCGCCTCGATAACGGTGCTGGTCATTCTTACGATGGGCTCGAAGTCGCAGTCAACCGCCCTTGCGTTGCCCGTAACGGCTTCGTCAAGGTACGCCGCCGTAGTAGCGGAGTGCAATCTGCCCGTAAGCACGCCGTTTTTAATAAGATATGTTTTGCTTGCCTTTGTGCCTTCGTCGTCAAAAGGTACGCAACCGGAACCTTCTTCCAGCCCGCTGTCGTAAATAGAAAGTATGTCGCTGCCGACTTTTTTGCCGATAGCCCATTCCTTTTTCATAGTTTCGTCGCCAAGCATAAAGTCCGCTTCCGACTTGTGCCCGAAGCTTTCGTGCGCGAAAACTCCCGCCGCCATAGGCGATAAAATTACGGGATATTCGCCCGCCTGCACGGGCTTTGCGTTAAGCAGATAGTTTTCCGATTCTTTAACGTAGTCTTTGAGGTTGTTTTCGGAAAAAAGCGCGCAAACTTTTTCAAAACTGTCGTCCGACTTCAAAAAGCTTCCGTTGAAATTTTCGCTTCCCTCCGCCAACGCAATTGAAACGCCCGCGCCGCAAAGCTGATAGTCAAACTTCAAATTTGCGCCTTTGGATGAGTAAAACTCGTACTCGCTATATCTGTCGCTGTATATGGCTACAAACATCTTAACGTATTTCGAGCCCTGCAAAACGGAAAATTTGTCCGTAAGAATTTTTTGCTTAGCCTCCAAAGGAACGTCCTTCAAACGGCAATTTTTAAATTTTTCGATTGAGGCGGTGTTGCTTTCAAAACGCCGAACAACGGGATTTTCTTCAATTTTTTTATTGGGCGTGGCGTTGGCGTAAAGTTTATCCAGTTCAGCCTGCAATTCGCCGAGTTTATACGTGGAAGCATAGTACCACATTTCACCGTCGAACACGCGTATAAACGCTTTTTTAACGGTGGACTGTCTGCTTTCTTCCAAAGCCCCGTCGCGGTATCTTACAGAAGTGGTAAACTTTGTTTCCACCCTCACGTCTGCGTAAAAATCTTTTCTGAACTTAACCATAGTTTTCCTCTTTTTATACGGATATAACTTTATTTTACTATAAACTGCCGCCGTAAACAAGCAAGCATTGGTTGCGTTTTATAAACAATAAGTTTAAATATTGTAATAAACTATCAAAAACACAACCGCTATCGCTATAAACACCAGCCCCACCGCAAGCATAAAAAACATTTTGGTGTGCCTGTCTTTTTTCGCCTGACGGTATTCGTAATAATCCTTGTATTTGCCTTTGACGTCCTTTCTCAACAGGTCGAAAAATCTGATAAACGCAAACGCCAGCATATCGAAAGCGCCGCCGTTGCTCGCAAATATAATCAGCCCCACGCCCGACAGAATTACCCCCGGCACGAAAAACGAGTCCGAAAGTATCTTCATAATATTTTTCGCGTTTTCCGCGGTGGGCGCATACGTATGCACGCGATATACCGCAAACATTATTAAAATGGCAATCGCCGCACCTATCGCGGCTGTTATAAGGTACGGCAATACTTTTTTCATAGCTTATTCTTTCTTTTTAGCGGTCGTTTTTTTGGTTGCTGAACCGCCTGCGGAAGATTTTTTAACCGTCTTTTTTACGGGTTTTTCGCTTTTCGCGGGCTCGGTAGTGTTTTTCTCAACCTTAACTTCGGCAGGCTTTGCAGAAGTTTTTGCAGCGGCTTTTTCCGCCGCTTTCTTCTTTTCGGCTTCCCTTTCCGCTATCTCGTTTTTATATTTTTCGAATTCCGCCTCGTTGCAATATATAAAGTGTTCGGGCGCAACCTCGCGCATTACGGGTTTATCCACAGAATAATCGTGCTCCGCAATGGGATTGTAGACTATACGTTTTCTGCCCTTTTCAAACTCGGGGTCGGGCAAAGGAATAGCCGAAAGCAACGATTTTGTATACGGGTGCAAAGGATGGTCAAACAACTCGTCGCTGGTTGCAAACTCAACCATTTTTCCGTAATACATAACCGCGATTTTATCGGAAAAATACTTTACTACGGACAAGTCGTGCGCGATGAACAAAATGGTAAGCCCAAGTCTTTCCCTAAGTTCGTTCAAAAGATTTATTACCTGCGCCTGAATGGAAACGTCCAGCGCGGAAATAGGTTCGTCCGCAATAATAAGTTCGGGATTTAAAATAATAGCCCTTGCTATACCTATACGCTGGCGCTGTCCGCCGGAGAATTCGTGGGGGTATCTGCCCGCGTGTTCGGGAACCAAGCCTACCAGGTCAAGCATTTTATAAACTTGCTCGTCTATGTATTTTTTGTCCTTTATTCCGCGGATAATAAGCCCTTCCGCAATTATGTCGCGTACGGTCATACGGGGGTCAAGCGACGCGATAGGGTCCTGAAAAATCATTTGCATCTTGTTCATAATTCTGCTTTTTTTGGCAAGACGCAACTGCTCTTTAAATTCTTTTTCCAACGCCGCTTTTTTTGCTTCGTCCGTTTCTGCGGCAAGCTTCGGCTCGTACTCCTCGCGCACAAGCCGCATTTGCTCGGCTGCGTACGTCTGGTTGCACTTATTGTTGTCAAACTTTGCCGCGCGGATATTGGCGGTTTGCTCCTTCATAACGGAGTGGTATTTTTCTTCCGCGACTTTAAGTCTTTCGGAATACTCAGCCCGCACTTCCGTTTTGCCTTCGGCTTTATCCGCTTTTATAAGTTTTTTTACTTCGGCAACTTCCGCCCTGTATTCGGCGCGCGCCGCTTTAACGGCGTCCTTATAAGAGCGTATACCCGCGCATATGCGTTGGTTTTTGAAGTATACGTTGCCGCTTGTAATATCGTAAAGTTTTATAATCGAGCGGCCTGTCGTGGTTTTTCCGCAACCGCTTTCGCCTACAAGTCCGAAAACTTCGCCCTTGTGAATTTCAAAACTGACGTCGTCAACCGCGTGCAGTTCCTGTCCCGCGCCCATTTTGAAATATTGGCAAAGACGGTCTACCTTCAATAATACTTCGGGGTTGTTTTCCATTATTTGGTACCTCCCGATTTTTTCATTCTTTCTATTCTGTCCACAATCGCTTTGGGGGGATTAACCTTGGGCGCGTCGGGATGCAACAGCCACGTTGCCGCATAGTGAGTATCCGAAATTTTAAACATAGGCGGCTGCTCCTCAAAGTCAATCTGCATAGCGTACTTGTTGCGCTCTGCAAAAGCGTCGCCCTTGGGGGGATAAATCATATTGGGGGGCGTGCCGGGGATAGCTTCAAGTTTTTCCTTTGTGTCCAAATCGGGCATAGAGGAAAGCAAAGCCCAGGTGTACGGGTGCGCGGGTGAATAGAACACGTCGTTTGCGGTGCCTATTTCCACAATTTTGCCTGCGTACATTACGGCGACTCTGTCCGCCATATTCGCAACCACGCCCAAGTCGTGCGTGATAAATATTACGGACAAATCTCTTTCGCTTTTTACCTTGTTTATAAGTTCGAGTATCTGCGACTGAATAGTAACGTCCAGCGCGGTGGTAGGCTCGTCGCAGATAAGTATATCGGGATTTGCCGAAAGCGCTATGGCTATAACTATTCTCTGGCGCATACCGCCCGAAAATTCGAAGGGATATTGTTTGAAGCGTTTTCTCGGCTCGGGAATGCCAACTTCTTCAAGAAGTTTAAGCGCGCGGTTTTTTGCCATACGGCGGGTAACCTTATACACCACGCCCGAAGCCTTCGCCTTCAAATAGTCAATTAAATCAACCGTTCTTTGACCGAAATCTATTGAATCGTTTTGCGCGATTTTGTTTAAAATGTCCTCGCGGGCGCGTGAAATAATGGTTATTATACCCTCTTTCGCCTCGTCCAGATTGACAAGGTTTTTATCCGCAACTTTCCAGGAAGGGGTTTTGCCGGCGGCAACTTTCTTTTCGTAAGACGCCGTCTGCTTTGCAAAGCGATTTTCTTCCTTCTTGTTACGTTTAATTCCGTCAAAATACAAACTTACCGCTGCGTACAAACTTGATTTAAATGTATAAAGAACGTTATCCTTTATTACTTCAAGTTTATCGATTGAGTTTTCCATCGCGGCGACAAGCAGTTTTGCCGCTTCCGCCGCCTCTTTCTTGTCAAGAGTTTCCTTGCGGAATACGGGCAGCTGTGCTTCAATCGTTTCCAAAGCGGCTTTTTTATGCTCTATCGACTGCGCGTTAGAGTACTTAATTCCTTCCTTCGCAACGGCGATAAAGTCAAGCATAAAGTTGTCGTCAAGGTATTTTCTTAAAAATACGTTTAAATCCGCCACTTCCATTTCGGGCAGGGGCTGCCCGGAAAACGTCAGGTAATAGCCCATTGCAAAGAAGTTGGGCATTACAAAAGACGCGGCTTCCGCAAGAATTTCGCGTACTTTTTTAAGTTTTTCAAAAACGAGCGTCCAGTCGACCTTGCTTCCGCCTGCGGCTTCCGCGCGACCGAGAAGCTGGCGCACAAAATTAAGGCATTTTTCGGTAAACGGAACTTTAACCGCCTGTTTAATTTCTTCAAGCAACGCTTTAAGTTCGTCCGCGCGCGCGCAAACCACGTACTTGTCATACGCTCCGCCTGCAACTTTTACTATTTCGGCAACGTCGTGGCGCACGTTTTTCAACGCGTTCTTTTCTATTCTGAAAAGGGCGTCGTCAATTTCCACAAGCGCGTCGTCAACCGCTTCGCGCGCCTTATTATAGGCGTTTTCAAGTTCAAGATGTTTATACTCGAATTTATTGAAGTCGGCGCACTTTTTCTTGTTTTCGGCAACAATTTCGGCGTTGTCGGCTCCGCGCGCCTCGTCCATACGCTTATTTAAAAGGTTAAGCGCCTTATTAAAGTCCTTTCGGCTTTCCCTCTGCGAAATTTTGCCCTTGATAAGCATCGCCTCGGTAAGCTGCTTGCCTACGCGCATTATGGGGTTGAGGCTGGACATAGGGTCCTGGAAAATCATCGCGATTTTGTCGCCGCGGAGTTTATGAAAACTTTCCTCGGGGATTTTCATCAAATCCTGACCGTCGTAAATAATTTCGCCGCCGTCTTTTATGGCGTTGCCCGCCAAAATACCCATTATGGCACGGTTTGTAACGGACTTGCCCGAGCCGCTTTCTCCTACGAGAGCAAGCGTTTCGCCCCTATACAAGTCAAAACTTATATCGCGCACAGCCTGCACTTTGCCGCCGTCCGTGCGGAATGAAATTTTTAAATCTTTTACGGATAGTTTAACTTCTCTGTTTTCCATATCAACCCTCCGTACCGCGCAGCGACGGGTTAAACGCATCTCTCAAACCGTTACCGAACAGGTTGAAACTTATCATCAGCAACGCAATAAACAACGCGGGGAACAATATGATATGCGGGGACGTTGTCATAACGTTTCGCCCGGCGGAAAGCATTGCTCCGACGGATGACATTGTAGGGCTGTCAAGGTTGACAATTCCCAGATAGGACAACGACGTTTCGCTGAAAATTACCCCCGGTATTACCAAAACCGAAGACGTGATAAGAGTACCCAACGCGTTAGGGAATATGTGTTTCCACATAAGACGTCTGTCTTTCGCGCCAAGCGTCCTTGCCGCAAGTACGTATTCCTGATTTTTAAAGCGGTAAAACTGCATACGTGTTGAACCCGCCATACCAATCCAACCGGTAAGTATAAAGGCGTACAACAGCGCGGGGACAACCCCGACTTTGGCGGCAAGATGCAAGTTGAACAAAACGGTGATAACCATTGTGGGCAACGCGCTTAATATGTCGGAAAGTCTTTCCATAACAAGGTCTATTTTTCCGCCGTAATATCCTTCTATCGCGCCGTAAATAGCGCCGATAATCAGGTTTATCGCCGAAACCGCAACGGCAAACAGCAATGAAAATCTTGCGCCGCCGGCAAGTCGCGTAAATATATCGTAACCGTGCGTATCCGAGCCGAACGCAAACGAAGGCTCGAATCCGTACTTATATACAAAGTAATTGTAAGGGTTTACGCGCACTACGTAGTTGTAGGCGCCCGCCGAACCCGTCCTTTGCGCATAACTCCAACCGTTTTCGGTATCGCCCGCAAGGTAAGGGTCTTTTTCAAGTCTCATAGCGCTTGTATAATCGTCCCTTTTACCTTCCGCAGTCGCATACGTATAATACGCGGGCTGCAATTCGCCGTTGTCGCCGAATTCAGGGTTTCCCTTCATATCGCAGACGTACCATACGTTGGTGTTTTTCATCTCTGCAAAGCCTTTGTTGTTATTGACGTAAGGCATAATTATTTGCAATTTATGCTCGTCCTGCCACGCCATAAGCGCTTTGTACTGACTTTCGGTAAAAGTTTTTGTAAAACAGTCAATCGTGCGGTACAAATCCCTGCGGATATCATAACGACGTCCTTTGGCGGTTGTGGTATCGGTATAATCTTTCAACAATTCAACCGAGTCGAAGCCGGTTTCTTCCGCAATACCTACATAGCGGTAATACGTCGCCTGATTTATGCCTTTTTCTGTTTTTGTGCCGTCCCAAAAACCCGTTCCGCTCATAAAACCAAGTTTAGGGGTAAGGTTTTTGTACATTGTTATATCGGTATCGGTCTTATATGCGTTCTCGTAAACGGAATGACCGCAAAACGGACCTATAATTGCAAAAAGAATCAATATCAAAACTATAATAGCCGCCACGACAGAGCCCTTGTTTTTGCAAAAGCGCCTGAACGCGTCCTGCAAATAGCCGACGGGCTTTGTTTCAAGCTTTTTATCGTGCGCTATATCGCTTCTTTGCGCGAATTGAAATTTTTCCTTAGGTATCGATTTAATATTTTCCATATTTATTTCGCCCCCATTCTTATTCTCGGGTCAATAAAGCCGTAACTGATATCTATTACTATACCTGCCAACAATCCTATCAGTATATAGAAGCCGGAAAGCAACATAAATACGTTATAGTCGGCGTTAGGTTGAGCAGTTACCGAGTTTACGTACAATTCGCCAACGCCGGGTATGCTGAACATCTGCTCCAAAATCAGCGAACCGGACATAATGCTTATAAATTCGCCCAAAATCATAGGAAAAATTACAACCATCGAGTTTCTTAACGCGTGTCTGAACGTTGCCTGCCCGCGGGTCAAGCCCTTTGTCCTTGCAAGCAACATAAATTCGTTTGTAAGCACTTCCGTCAATTCCGCGCGGGTGTATCTTGCAAAACCCGCTATCGTTCCGAACGACAAACACATTATCGCAGGAAACATAGACGTAAAACCGGTCCAGCTGAAAGGTCCGTTTGTCGCGTCCATAACGCCGGGGAACCAGTGAAGTTTATAACAAAACAACAACTGCACCAAAAATCCGTAAATAAACGAAGGTACCGAAACGAAAACCATTACCCCCGTAGAGATAAGATGGTCAATCCACGTATTCTTTTTGACTGCCGCAAGTATGCCAAGCCCTATTCCTATGGGAATGCTTATAACAATGGAGTATAAGTTCAACGCAACGGTATAAGGCAGCTTGCTTACGAATACGTTCCACACGTCCTGACCGGAAAATAAAACTTCACTTACGCCAAAATCGCCTTGTATTGCATAAAGCAAAAAATAAAAATACTGTTCTAATATAGGCGTCCTTATATATTCACCTTTGACGGCGTCATAATAGTATTGATGTAACTTTACGCGTCTTAAATAAATAAGCTCTACGTCCTTGCCAAAACCCTGCACAGGCGTATCCGGCAAAAGCTTTATAAGAACAAAACAAACAGTTATTATTATAAAGAACGTCAATAGAAGCAATAAAAGACGTTTCATTATATATTTGAACATGTACATAAGTGCTTTTTTCCTTTTATATTGATTAATACAAGCAAGCGGGGAGCAAAATTGTCCCCGCTGACTTGTTTATATTCGGCTTAAAACAAACCGTTTTTACGCGTAATTAAGCGTGCCGCCTTGTTTTTTAACAAACGAAGCCCATTCTTTGTCGTTCATAGTATAGGTCATATACTTAACGCCGCCGCGGCCCACTCCGTAGACGTATTCTTCCGTCGCAAAGACAATACGCATACCTTTAAGCGAAGCCGTAGCGTCCGTGGTAAGGGGAAGCATATCGTACTGCTGCAAAACAGCGCCTTCTACTGCGGACAAAATTTTAAGTCTTAAAGACATATCAGCGTCAACGCCGGCTTTTACGGTAACCGTGCTTTCGGTTGCCTCACCGTTTTCTATAACCGTTGCAGCTACGGGATTTCCGTTAAGCGCATTCACGCCCCAATCATAAACGCTTGCGCGAAGAAGTTTTTCCGTTCCGTCAATATTCAAAGCAATATCAAGCGTTGCACTTTTCGTATTCCAAGAGTTATCGTACTGATAATTGGGAGAAACGTAAGCTTCCATCAAACCGTAGGGGTCCAAAGCGGAACCGGTCCAACCAACGCCGAACAGCAAATCGCAGGTATTTTTTCTCAACGCGTCGCCGTAATCATTACCCAAGGCAGCCGACTTTTTAAATACAAGTCTGCCTTCAAAAGGCGTATCCTTTACCGCGTCCGTCCACATCTTTTCAAACAGGTTAAAGCCTTTTACGTTGTAATCGCTTTCCGCGTTAGAGCCGGCCATACCGACTATTATCTGAACTTCCCATTCTTTGTTAGGGTCGATATAATGTGCTTCAACGGCTTTATTGTAAGCTTCCGTAAACATTTCTTTCGCACCGGAAATGTCATAACCCGTTATCGAAGCGATTGCATCGTCTACCGTAGCGTAAGGCTTGCCTTCGCCGATTTGGTCTTCAAGTCCCCAGAATTTTACGATGACGTCCTTTGCTTCGTCCGTAGTTCTGTATGCGGTACCGTTATCGGGGTCGGATACAATCAAATCGCTGTAAAGCGCTTTTGCCGTGTTGCCAAGGGGGTCTAACGTAGCCGCCCAAGCGGAACGGTCAAGCGAGAATGAAAGTGCCTGACGGAATTCCTTTATAGTAAGAACGGTTTTATTTACCTTTCTGCCCGCTACGGAAGGTTCGGCGGTTTCTTCTGCCTTTTTCAGCGCATCGTAATTAGGGTTAAGCGCAACAAACCAGGTGCTGTCGCCGTCGGTATAGTACGTGTAGTCGCTGGACTGATAAGTAGCCATATCGTCCGCACGCAAACCGTAAGAGTCCAGATTACCCGCAAGGAATTCTTGCAGATGGGTTTCAGGAGTGCTTATCTGCTGAATGGATATATGCGTAGTCTGATACAAATCTTTATTTGCTTCGTCGTTATAACCGTACCAATAAGGGTTCTTTTCCAAAACGAGTTTCGAGCCGGAAACGAAGGAAGAAATTTTATAAGGACCGAAGCCTACGTATTTATCTTTTGAAGTACCGTAGTCGTTGGTATAAACGCCCTGGCTTGTGGAAGAACAAGCAGTATAAGCTTCGGTATCAACCAAATACATAGCCGAAGTAAGCGCATAGTTAAGGTAGAATCCGCTTAACGATTTTTCCATTATAAAGTCAAGCGTATAATCGTCCACCGCTTTGATGCCTACGTTATTCCAATCGTAGTTTTCAAAAGTCTTTTCAACAAGCAGCAGTTGAAGCATTTTATCTACATTCTCAGGCTTAGAAGGCCATTTTTGCAACAGAGTATCCCAATAACCGGACAATGTAGAATCCGCTTTAATCTGGGCAACGGTTTTGCCGTTTAAACTGTTGATAATCGCTTCCGTCTGGTCTACGGTATCTTTGGTTACGCTATCAAAGAACATCTCTACCAAATGCAACGCCTGAATGCCCTGACGCAAAGTATAACCACGTGCCTGGCACCATGACGATACCCACGACAAAGCATCATCCTTATTTTCCCAACAGAAACTGAAAATAAGCTTGTCATCCAACTCGGTAGAATAATGCTCGTATTCCTTTCCCGAGTCAAGGTAAACCGTTTTACCGGCATAAGTGTAGTTTTTAGCGCCGGTCAACACTAAATTTCCGGAGTAGGTAGAGTCTGCACGATAGTTTGCAGCTTGGGGATTAAGCAGCAACTTAACCGATTCTACAAAGTCGTCGGCTTTTATTTCTTTACCGTTGTCAAATTTAAGGTCCTTACGCAATTCAATACGTACCGCCCTCCAAGTTTCGGGCTTGCCTTCGTCGTCAACGCCGATATTCCACTTTTTATCGCCTCTGTACGTGTCGGTTACGTCTTTGGGCATTTCTGCCGCCATAGCGGGCACAAGTTTATAACCGTCTTTCGTATCGTTATAATCAAACGTATAAAAACCGTCTTCGGTATAACCCGTAACAAGTGTCGCCTGATTCTCTTTATACGTGTGAGCGTTCCACGAAGTAGGTAATTGCGTGGTTGCCAGACGATACGTGTAATCGCCGCCCTTCTTTCCTCCGCACGCAGTCAGCGCGGCAAGCGACGAAGCGGCCATAGCCATAGTCGTAGCAACAGCGGCAACTTTAATCCACTTTTTTGCCATTTTTTTATCCTCCAAAAAATTTTAATTATCTGATTGAATTTTTGCGCTTATCTTTCTTTATTTAAAAAATCAATAAACCGCCGAGCAATTTTTACTGTGCGTTTGTTTTTAACGCCGGAGGCTTTCCTCCCCAACGGTTTTAACACAACGAATTGTTAAATTGCACCAAAATACAATTTGTATAGTAACAATAATAGCAACTAACGATTGCGTTGTCAAATAAAATTAATGAAAAAATTTAATTTTTTTGAGAAAAAATACAAATTTTATGCAAAAAGTAATTTATTTTCATTTTTTAAACCGTTTTTCACACTTTTTAATGAATAAAAGAATATCATATACATATTTTATGCGTTTTTACATATTTTCAGACAAGAAATTACATTTTATCATAATTGTGTTACAAGTTTTCATTTATATAACAATCCGCCACGCGGGCAATCCGCGCGCAAATTTTTATATTTGTATTTTAAAACATAAAAAAGGAGCGGTTTTAAGAACCCGCTCCTTAAAATTATTAATTTATTGTATTTTATAAACTCAGTCTTCAAACTTCCAGTCCGCAACCTTCATACCCCAGCAACGGCGGCGTTTGGCAAGTTCGGGATTGAAACTTTTCCAAAGATTTTGAATGTATTTGTTGTTTTCAAGCATAGGTCCCGTTTCAAGGTATTTTACACCGAGTTTGTTAAGCCCCAAAAGGCAGTTGTGCAAAATCATTGCAACGGCGCCCTTGTTTTTGTGCTCTTTGGCAATACCTATACTCATCATATCGGCAACTTCAACGTGCTTCATCGCCCTTAAATAGGGGAAGAAACCGAAGGGGAAAATGTGCCCCCTGCCCTTTTGCATAACTTCGTTGATGGAAGGCATCATAAACCCGTACGCAACCACGCTTTCGTCCTTGACGACAACGGTGGCGAGTTCGGGAATAAGCACCTGATAAATGGTGTCCATTTCGCGCTTTTTCTGCTTGTCGTTTATGGGCGTGGTTCCGTAAAGCGGCGAGTACGCCTCGTCAAGCACGTCAAGGCATTTCATAATATATTCGCTTAACTTCTTTTTGTCGTGCTTCAAAAGATAGGCAACGTCCAAAACTTCAAAACCGTACTTTGCTACGATTTCGTCGTTAAGCTGTTTAAGCCTGTCGTCCTTTTCGGGCACGGCTATTCTCAGGCAGTGCCAGTCTACAACCTTATACGCGTTCATTTTTTCCATATGTTCAACGTAATAAGGGTAGTTGTAAATTTCAATATAAGTGCTGTCTTTATCAAAACCGTCGATAAGCATACCTTCTTCGTTGAGGTCGGAAAAGCTCATAGGTCCGATAATTTCTTCCATACCGAGTTCGCGCGCCCATTTGAAAAGTTCGTTAAAAAGCGCCTTCGTCACTTCGAAATCGTCTATAACGTCAAAACGAGTGAAACGCAGCTGCTTTGTTCCGAATTTTTCGTTTGCGCCGCGGTGCCATATGCCCGCTATTCTGCCGGCAAGTTTTCCGTCCTTGTATGCAAGAAACATTTTGCAGTCGGCAAAACGGAACGCATCGTTTATCTTCGGGTCAAACTCGGCAAATTCGTCCATATATAAATTGGGACAAGCGTAAGGATTTCCCTTATATAAATCAATAAGAAATTTAAAAAACTTCTTTTTATCGCGCTTTGAATATATTTGTTTAACTTCTATCATAAACTCAATCGAATACGGTTGCCCTGTCGGATTATTGCCGAAGCGCTCGCCCGCAGTACTCTCCTTTTTTGTAAGCGGTTTTATCCTGTGCGTATATACGCAGTTTTTTTACCGAAAAAATACTCTCTTTTGCGAGTTTAACATATTTTATCGTCAATGTCAAACTTATCGCAAGACAAATTAACGGCGCGGACTGCCATTTGCAATCCGCGCCGAACTGCGTTTAAATTATACGCCGCACCAACCGTTTTAATTACGGTATTACAAGCCTTTTTTAAGCTTTCTTATTTTGTGTTTTATGGGGAACGCCCAGAAAATGGAAATCAGCCACAGCAACAAATAGCATACGCCGCTTATCCAAGCCGCAGTTTTTATTGCGGACAACGCCGCGGCAAAAATTTGTCCTGCTGCGGTCGAGTCCACCGCAACGTTTAAAGAACCGCTTAAAAACTGAACTATACTGTCGCAAACCTGCTCATATATCTGGGGGAACGCCGAAGTCAGCACGGGTTTTGCCGCCAGAGGCACTATAAAGAATATGATGCACGGCCAGAAGCAGAAAAGTTTTACGTACCACGTCATAAACCGTTTGTTGCGCGCAAACATATGGAAGAACGCGAACAAAAACAGTATAACCCACATCAGTATGAAAAAGCCTATACCCAAAAAGACGTAGCCGTATACGCCGAATACCGAGCCGTTTCCGCCGACCGCGTCAACAACTGCGGTTTTAAGCGTTGCGGAAAAATCTTCGCCTATAAACTGACGCGCAAATCCTTCGCCCATAGCGCGGTACGTAACGTATTTGGGCACTTCCTTATCGCCCGTGCCGTCGGGATTTTCCGTTCCTTCGCCGCCTGTTCCTTCGCCGCCGTCGGGATTTTCCGAAGGAGGGGGAACCTCTCCGCCGTCCGTTTCACCTTCCGCAAGCACAAGTCTGCCCAAAAGCACAAGCCTTACCGCGGTTTTTTCTTCGGGAGTATATTCGGGCCGGGGGTCTTCGGAGTCTGCCGGAGGCTGATTATCGGGATTAATAAAGCCGCCTATAATCGAGCCCAAATCAAAATCGCCCATTCCGCCCATCATTTCGGACGCGATAACGGATATCATCGCTTCAACCGAAAAGTTATCCTGACCCGTCGCCTCGTCGCGGGTGTGCTCTACCGTTTTATCGTAAAGTTCGGTTATCTGTTTAGAAACTTCCGCTTTCTGCTCCTCGGTAAGGGGCGCCAAATCGTCCTTGCCTTCCGAAAGCGAATCTATGTAATTTATAATTGTGTCGGAAGCTTCCTGCGCGCTTTTAACCTCGTCAAGGCTGTCGATAGTCGCCTGCAACTCCTCCGCCACGACAAGGTCCGCATATTCCGCGGGCAAATTGTCCTTTATCGCGGGGGCGACAACCGCCGAAACCACCGCTTTTTGCACGTGCTTTCCGGCAGTGTCAAACGCCGTTCCGAAGCCCGTGACCAAAGTCGCTTCAAGCTGCGTCACAAAGCCCTTAGCCTCGTTAAAAAACAGTTCGTCCAAAAACTTTTCGGCTTTATCCTGTGCCATAAAAACTTTAAGCGAATTATTTGCCGAAACGGAAACATTTGCCTTTATCGCGCCCATAACTTCGTTTACAATGGGCTCTACAAGTTCGCGCACGTTAATTTCTTTAAGCAAATCTTTTATGGACGTTCCGGAATCTCCGCCGTTGTTTTCGCCGTCCGAACCTTCCGTCCCTCCGGCGTTTCCCGCCCCGTCCGTATCGCCCGTCCCGTCGTTTTCGCCTTCTTTTGTCAAAACGGAAACGGTTTCGCCGCCGTCGGGATTTTCAGGCGTTTCACCGCCGCTTTCTCCGCCCGTTTCGCCGCCGACGTCTTCGACAAGCGCGTTAACTTTTTCCACCGCAAAATCGCAAACCAGCTTTTTAATCGTTTCGTTGCCGACGATAACCCCAAGCTCCAATTTAACAAGCGGCATAAAAAACAATGAAAGCGACGCTATTATGCAAAGAATACACACGATTAAATTGACCGGTATAAGCTTCCTTTGCAAGCGCGCTATTTCCTGACCTCTCGTTCTGCGCATATGCTCTCCTTTCATATTACTAACTAAATATATTACAGTATATACGCGAAGAATGATTTTGTCAATGGATATTCCGTCCGTAAAACCTGCAAAATAACCGCGTTTTTTGTCGGAAGCGGCGCAAAATTTCACCCAAAAAGCCTGAAAATACCGTCCTTTTTTCAATTGCCCCCGACATATGGCGCATTTAAAGGCGTTTGCCGCCTTTTATTTTACAGCCTGCAAGCGCCTTTGTAGCATTATTTACCAAATTTGTTTTTCTTGTGCGATTTCTGCCTTTTCAAATAAGTTTTAAACAACAAGGTTATATCTTCGTCGTTAAGATAGGGGTATAATTCGTCCATATTCAGCGTGCTGTCTTCGTCCTTGCAATAGTCTTTCACTATTTCGTGCCAGCAATCGTCGCTTACAAACGGCATCATTTCCCTGTCAATATATCCCGTTTTAGCGCGTTTTATAAATATTTCGTCTATGTCGGCGTCCTTTGCAAACGGCAGTATATCCTTTACTTTAAGCCCCTTAAAAGTTTCGCCCTCGCTTTTTAAAAGCATTTTAGTTAAAAGTGAAATATCTTCGTCGCACAAAAACGGAAGTATGCCAACCATATTCATTTCCAAATCGCCGTAAAGGAATTCCCACACCATATTGTGCAACGATTTTTCGGACATATAGGGCGCGATTTTTTCAAATTTTTCCGCGTCGGAATTACCGCCGCTATCTTCACCATAACGCGCGTAATCGCCCGCCCCGTCGCCGTCTTCGTCGTTAATAATAATCGTTTCCACGTCCACGCGCGAATCTTCGCCGTAAGTTTTTTCGTTTTCCTCCGCCTTTCTATCCGCGTCAGCGTCCCAACCGAACCCGCGCGATTTAAGTTTTTCGTTAATGACGGAGTCAAGTTTATCAAGTTTGTTTTTTATTTTTTCGTCAAGCCCTTCAAGGTGAACTTCCACGCTCTTCAAAAATTTTTCAAAATCGTTCATAGTTTTATTATTCCTCCCATATATATGCGTTCGTTTTCTGTCAATTTAGGCGTTAGTTCCGCCATATCGGTCTTTATTTTTCGCTCTTTTACGGCTTTTAAAATTGCAAGTCGCTCCTTCGGCGAAAACTGGTACAACACATCCGGCAAACTTACTTTCAGTTTACCGTTTAAAATACTGTTCATCACAAACTCGCGGCTGTGCCCCTTAAACAAGTCGTCTTCCGAAAATTTTGCAGGTTGCCCCATACACAAAATTTCTTCAAAACTTACGTTGAAAAGTTTGCACAACTCTGCAAGATTGTCTACGGAAGGCAACGTTTGCCCCAACTCCCAGCGCGAAACCGCTTGTCTTGTCACATACAAAATTTCCGCCAATCCGTCCTGACTGTAACCGTTGCGCGCCCGCAAATTATGTATTTGTTTGCCCACTGCCTGAAAGTCAAGCATTATCGTCTCCTTCTTTTATTGCGGCTTAAACAGCCGCCGTTTGCCTTTTACAACGTTATTTTAGCACAACTTTTCCGCCATTGCAAGCAAGCAATAGTTGCGGAACTTTCACCTGAAAACAAGTCAACTTTACACATTTTTAAGTTTGATTATAGCCCGCTTTCAACAGGTAAATACATAGCTAAAATTTTAAAACCGCCAAAAAAATACCGTAATCCGCAAATTAATAAAAAACATCTTAAACGTTAAAATAACGGCGACAAAAAAAGCGCAGACAAATATTATGCAGCGCTTAAACAAAAAAATAAAGGGCGCAAGAATTTGCGTCCTTTAAAAATGAAAACCGGCAACTACCTTATCTTGCGGGGGCGAGCGCGGAGTTCCCGAAACAG
>CAJUEV010000009.1 GCA_910585785.1 uncultured Christensenella sp.
CGACCTCATCCTTACCAAGGATGTGCTCTACCGACTGAGCCACAGCAGCAATATTCAACTTACTTGAATATTATATTTAAAAACCCGTATATTGTCAATTCTTTTTACACTTTTTTGACGGTTTTTACTTTAAATTTTTATTTGTTTTTTTTTGATAAAATAAACTTGACGGGCAAGGATATTCACCTATGCCCGTCTTATATTTTATGTTTCAATTTTCAAAAGAGTTTGTAAAATTTGCAATTATTTTCTTTTTGCAATCGCTATTCTTATGTACTTTTTATCGGTTTTTTCCGCGGGAATTTCCTCGGGCTCGTCCTCTACAACGGCGTCTGCGGGCAAATATGCTGCGGCGGCAATTTCAACTTGCATTCCCTCCGCCTGCTTCATTTTTACATAAGCGACAGCGCAAGGATATTTTACCCATTTATCGCACATAGCGCAAAAAGGCGCGTATTCTCCGCACAAATCACGGCACATTTTTTGGCTGTTTTCAAATTTATCCACGTCTATCGTCTGCTGAATATTTTTAAGATTTTGAATATTGAGTTCCGCAGGCATAGATTTTAAAAGTTTCAAAGGCGCTTCGCTATTCCACATAAAAAATCACTCCTTGGTTTTAATGTATTTATTATAATACAAACCGTTTATTTTTTCAAGTATTTATGTCAAATTTCTTTTACGGTCAAAGCCGATAGAATTTCTTCGTATTTGTCTTTTCCGAACGATATGCTGTTGGGGGAAGTTACCGCCGCCGTTCCCGCCGCCACGCCGCATTTTAAAATATCTTCAAGCGACCCGCCTGAAACAAGCGCCTGCGTTGCCGCCGCCACCATTCCGTCGCCGGCTCCTACTGTTGAATTCATTGCTACGTTTACGCTTTTGCTGTAAAGATTGCGCTTTCCGTCCGTAATAATCGCGCCCTTTTTGCCCATAGAAAGTAAAACGCGCTTTGCTCCCAAGTCCAACAACTGCTTACATCCCGCAAGTAACTCAGCCTGAGTTTTTAATGGCTTTTTTAACGTTCTTTCAAGTTCTTCAATGTTGGGTTTCACCAAATCCACGCCCGTTTTTAAGGCGGAAAACAACCTCTCGCCCTCGCTGTCGACTACTTTTATAACGTTTTTCGGAATTGCGCTCAGCAATTTTCCGTAATAGTCTGGCGACATTCCGCGCGCCAGACTTCCGGAAAGTACAACCGCTTCGCTTTGCCGGGCAATATTGCTTACAACACGTATCAATTCATTCTGCTTTTCTTCGTCAACTTCCGGACTGACGTCGTCGATTTCGGTAAGCATAGATTTATTGTCAATAAATTTATAATTTTCGCGCACGCGTCCCTTGCACCATACAAATTTATACGGCACGCCTTCGCGGTGCAGTTCCTGTTCGAATAAATTTCCGTTCCCTTCGTACATAAAGCCGGTAGCGAAAACTTCCGACTTCAATCTTGCCAGTCCTATGGCGGCGTTCAACGCTTTTCCCGTAAAAAATACGCGCTTGCTTATAATTTTATGCGACATACCTACGGCAAGAGAATCCACCTCGATATTGACGTCTATACAAGGACTAAGACAAACAGATAATATCATTATAATTAAAACCCTAACTGAATTTGCAAGAAAAAAGCCGATTTTGTCATCGGCTTTCACTGTTTTTACATTGAAATCATTTGTAAAGTTTCGTAAAGTTCGTAATTAAACTTCTTCTTCATACTTACCGCCTCGATTATATCAAGGTCGATAATTTCGTTTTTGCGTATGCCTACGACTCTGTTGCCGATACCGTCGTTTAAAAGCCTGACGGCCTTGTTACCGAATTGAGCGGCAAGCATTCTGTCCGCCATTGTCGGCGAACCTCCGCGCTGAATGTGTCCGATAGTCGTGGGGCGTACCGAATAAGTAGTAACGGATTGCAGTTGTTTTGCAAATTCATCAGCAGTGCAAACGCCTTCCGCAACAACCACTATGTTTGAATGTTTTCCGTTCGCGCGGGAACGGTTTATTTTCATAACTATATCGTCCAAATCGAAAACAACTTCGGGGACGACTATAATTTCGGCTCCGCTCGCAATTCCCGCAAACAATGCAATATCGCCGCAACGTCTGCCCATAACTTCGACAACCGAAATTCTTTCGTGCGAGGTCATAGTATCGCGGAGTTTGTTTATTACGTCAAGGCAGGTGTTAACCGCGGTATCGAAGCCAAGAGTATAATCGGTATATTCAAGGTCGTTATCGATTGTGCCGGGTATACCTATCGTGGGAACGCCGTATTCTTCCGAAAGGCATTTTGCGCCCCTGAATGAACCGTCTCCGCCTATAACCACAAGCCCCTCGATTCCACGCGCTTCCAAAGTTTTTACTGCCTTTTTCTGTCCTTCTTTCGTAAGCATTTCAAGGCAGCGCGCCGTTCTCAACTTGGTGCCGCCTCTTTGAACTATATCGGAAACGGAACGCATTTCAAGGGGAACCATATCGTCGTCGATAAGTCCCTGATATCCGCGCTTAACTCCGTAAACTTCCATACCGAAATAAATTGCAGTACGAACAACCGCTCTGATGCACGCGTTCATTCCGGGAGCGTCGCCGCCGCTAGTAAGCAAACCTATTCTTTTCATAGAAACCTCCGCTGTCGCAATTGCGTTTGTGCGCCAAGTCCCCCGCAGCGCAAAAACATTTCTACATCATTCTAAATCATTATAACAAATCGGTTTTAAAAATACAACAGTTTTTTACAATTTTTAACATTTAATCTACGTATTTTACATCTTGCTGTTCAAGGAACGAATAAAGTTCGGCAAGCAATCCCCTGCAATAATTTACGCGATACGGCAGAATGTACTTTTTGCCGCCCCTGACTATCTTACATACTGTTTCGCCCGTATAATTTGAAAGCATTGAAACAAGGTCGTCAAAGTTTTCGTCGTCCAAAGCGCCCGCGTTAAGCCACAGCACGCCTTCTTCTTTTGGCGCGGAGGGCGCTGTTTCGCCTGCGGAAGTTTCGTCGTCGCTTTTTACAACTTCCGCTTCCGTCAAATCGTCGACTATGCAGGAAAAGCCTTTTTCGGGGTCAACGTCAAGTTTACCGCTTATTTTAACGATTTTATCGTTTGCAATGTAGGCTTTAACTTTTTCGTAAACGGCGGGAAAGCAAACGCATTCCAAGCTTCCGTGCACGTCTTCCAAATTCATAAACGCCATAAAAGCGCCCGTACGCTTTGTTGTGGTGCGGCGCATCGAACTTATGATTCCCGCCATAGTTATGCGCATACCGTCTTTTACGCGGTTATAAGTCCTTATTCCGTCCTCGTCCTCGGTATAATCGTTGAAAAACGAGCAATCGAACGTGCAATCGGGGAAAGCGTGCGCGTATTTTTCAAACGGATGCCCGCTGACGTAAACGCCCAGCACTTCCTTTTCCTTGGCAAGCTTTGCGTTTAGTTCAAGTTCGGGAATGTCCGGATACTCCACTTCAAGCTTTTCGTCTTCAATAAAATCGCCGAACAGCGTCATCTGCGCGCTGTTCTTTTGTTTGCTTATCGCCTTAGCCCTTGCGCAAAGCGGCTCGTAAACGGCGGCAAGCCGCGAGCGCGCGATGCCCATTTCGTCAAACGCTCCCGAATAAATCAATCCTTCGATAAGCCGCGAGTTTAAAACGTTCACGTATTTGCTGTTGGGGGCGTCGCTGTCCGTCATAAGATTGCTGCAACGTGAAATAAAGTCGGCAAAATCAACAAAATTGCCGTTCTTTTCGCGTTCTTCTATTATTGCGTCGATTACTCCCTGTCCTACGCCCTTCAAAGCGGAAAGTCCGAACCTTACGCCGTCGTTTTCGACCTTAAACATAGAACGGCTTTTATTTATATCGGGCGGTAAAACCTTGAATTTTTTCTCTTTTAAATAAAGTACGTATTTTGTAATTTCGTCAATTTTATTGAGTCGGTTGTTTAAAAGTCCGCAAATAAATTCTTTACAATAATACTTTTTCAGCCACGCCGTCTGATATGCAAGTACAGCGTATGCCGCTGCGTGCGACTTGTTGAAGGCGTAAGACGCAAAGTTTTCCATATCGCCGAAAATTTTGTTTGCAACTTCGCTTGTAATTCCGTTTTGCACACATCCTTTTATAGCCGAACCGTTGATGTCGCTTACGCCGCCGTTGATAAACTTTTCCTTCTGCGCCATAAGCGTTTTTTTGTCTTTTTTACCCATCGCTCGGCGGACCAAATCCGCCTCGCCAAGCGAAAAGCCCGCCAGGTCCTGAAATATCTGCATAACCTGTTCCTGATAAACGGGTATACCGTACGTTACGCTTAAAATCTTTTCTTCCTGCGGACAATCGAAAGTTATTGGCTCCTGCCCGTGCTTACGCAGACAAAACGAGTCGATAAACTGCATAGGACCGGGACGATAAAGCGCGACTCCCGCTATCAAGTCTTCGAGTTTGTCCGGTTTTAAGGTTTTCATAAACCTTTTCATACCGCCGGCTTCCAATTGGAACACTCCGTCCGTATCGCCTTCGGAAATAATCGAGTAGGCGCCGCCGTCCTCGTAACCTATTTTGTCAAAGTCGACGTCTACGCCGTAATTTTCCTTGATGTAATCAATCGCCTTTTTGATGTCGGTCAAAGTAACCAACGCCAAAAAGTCCATTTTCAACATTCCCAACGCTTCAATTTCTTTTGCAACGAACTGCGTTGTAATATCTTCGCCGTTTCTTGAAAGCGGAACGTTATCCGCTATTCTTTTCTGGCAGATAACTACGCCCGCGGCGTGCATACCCGTCTGTCTGGGCATACCTTCAATTTTAAGCGCCATATCTATAACTCGGCGAAGCGCCTCGTCGGAGTCGTATATCTCGCAAAATTCTCGGTTGCGCGCGGCTTTTAGTTCCTGATACTTTCCTTCCAGCGAAGCCCGCTTGTCCTCGTCGGTTTCCTCTTCCCATTTTTTCTTCGCTGCGTCCAGCCTCCTGCCCAGCAAATCGCTTATGGAAGTTTTTCCGTCCATTATTTTGGTTAAACGGTCCGTTTCGGAATACGGCACGCGCATAACGCGCCCTACGTCCTTGATAGAGTTTTTTGCCGCCATAGTTCCGAAAGTTACAATCTGGCAGACGTTTTCATAGCCGTATTTTTTGCGCACGTATTCTATCGTTTCCTCTCGCCTGTCCGTGCAAAAATCTATATCAAAGTCTGGCATTGAAACGCGGTCGGGATTCAAAAATCTTTCAAAAAGCAAGTCATATTGCAACGGTTCTACGTCGGTTATGCCTATTGAATAAGCTACAATCGAGCTAACGCCCGAGCCGCGCCCGGGTCCTACCGGTATGCCGTGCTCCTTCGACCAGTTGATAAAATCCCAGACGACAAGATAATAATCGGCGTAACCCATTCCGCAGATAATGTTCAATTCATATTCGGCGCGCTTTAACTCGGCTTCGCCCAACTTGTCGCCGTAGCGTTTCTTTAAGCCCTCGTCGGTAAGTTTGTGCAAATATTCTACCGAAGTCATACCGTCAGGCGCGGTGTACTCGGGTATAAGCGTTTTGTCCTTTATAGGATAACCCTTTTTATCCAGATTAAAGGCTTGCTCGGTCACCTTTTCGGCTATAACGCGGGTGTTTGATATTGCTTTCGGCAGATTGGGGAACAGCGCCGCCATCTCGTCGCCCGTCTTAAAATAGAATTCGTTTGTTGAAAACTTCATTCTTTTCGGGTCGTCAAGCTGCTTTTTCATCTGTATGCACATAAGAACGTCCTGCATTTCCGCGTCGCTCTTTTCAAGATAGTGCACGTCGTTGGTCGCCACTAGTTCGGCGCCGATTTCTTCCGCAATTTTTATAAGATGCGGCAAAATCTGCCTTTCTTCCGGAATTCCGTGGTCCTGAATTTCTATGTAAAAATCTTCGCCGAATATCGCTTGCAATTCCAGCGCCATCTTTTTTGCGCCTTCGTAATCGCCTGCGAGAATTCTGCGCGGGATTCCGCCCGCAAGACAAGCCGAAAGGCAAATTACGCCCTCGGAATGCTCTTTTAAAACTTTGTAATCTATTTTCGGCTTATAGTAAAACCCGTCGACAAAAGCCATAGAGTCAAGCTGAACCAGATTTTTGTATCCCGCTTTATTTTTTGCAAGCAGGATTAGGTGCTCGGCAGTGTTTGACGATTTGTCGTGCATATCCTTCGTCATATAAAATTCACAGCCGATTATGTATTTTATGCCCGCGGAAAAAGCCTTTTCGGCAAGTTGCAACGTGCCGTACATATTTCCGTGGTCGGTTATGCACACCGTATCTATGCCGTGTTTCTTGCAGTAATCTATAAGATTATCTATCTTGCAGGCGCCGTCAAGCAGTGAATATTCCGTATGAAGGTGTAAGTGTACGAAGTCTGTCATTTGTTTATCCTCTTATTCCTGACCGAGCGCCCGCGCAAGTTCAAGAATTTTTCTCATTCTGTGGTTTATACAGCTTTTAGAAATGGAAAGCCGCGCGGCAAGTTCCTGCATAGAAGCGTTTTTATCCGCAAGTCGACAGGTTGCAACGTCAAAAAGCGGCTTTTCAAGCGCTTTGAGCCCGATAGTCTGAGCGATGGTTTCTATCGCGCGCACCTGCTTGACGGAAGCGGTAACGGTTTTATCTATATTTGAAACAGAGCAGTTGTTTACTCTGTTGGCGTTATTTTGTTTATCCTTATATTCCGCAAGTCTGTTAAGTTTTTCAAGGCTTTTTCCGCAGCCCATAACATTGAGAATATCGGAAATTACTTCCTTGCTCTTTACGTAAACTACCGTATTTTCCTTGCGGGTTACAAGTTTTGCAAGTATTTCAAACTCGCATAGCAATTCGCAAAAATCGTCGGCAAGTTGTTTTTGAGCAAAAATAATTTCAAAGTGATAGCCTGTCCTGCTGTAAATTTCCTCCTCGGGTAAAGTACAGCTTCCGCCGCCCAAAAACGCTCCTTTAAGATAGCTTAATTTACTTTTTTTACTTGAAACTAGCCCTTCGTCTATTCCCGTTATAAACTCGGTGCCTTCCGAAGTTTTCTCAATAATTTTTAAATCTTCCAACAAACTTTCCGAATTTTCGTTCAGACACTCGAAAGTCATCTTGTTTTTTTCGCTTTTATAATCGAAGGTCACGCCCTTAAACGAAAGCGAAAGACCGTGCTCTAACATTTCGGACAAGTAATTCGCCGTTTCCTCGTTTTCGGTAATAAGTTCGAAGCCTATTTTTTTGTCGCGCAATAAAACGCTTCCGCCCGTTCTTACGAACGCCGAAAGCATTGCATAGCGGCAAGCCTTGTCTTCCGCAGGTTGAGAAGTTATTTCGTTTTTTATTTCTTCGGTAAAACTTTTCATTTTACAGATGCCTTATCTTGTATTCGGTAAATCTGAACGTCGGCAACTTACCGTCTATATTTTCAATTAACTCATTTGAAATTGAGGCTTCGGCAAGCAATTGCTCGGCGATTTTCGTGTCGCCCACTCTGTTCGACGAGTGAGCGTCGGAATTAATTACAAATTTTACGCCCGTTTCAGCCATATAATTTAATTCTTCGGCGGAAATATGACGTTTTTTTGTATTGATTTCAATGTATGTGCCGTAATCGGCGCAGCACTTGGCAACTTCGCGCAAATTGCAATAGCACTTAAAATTGATATGTGTAAGGATATCGACAGGGTTATTTTTTATTACGTGTATATAGGCCTTTGTAGTTGTGTCAATTACGCTTTGAGAAGGCTTTTTTCCGAATTTATAAGCGGTATAGTTTTTAAACATTATATTGTAAAAGTCAGAAAAACTCTTATATTTCAAAACTTCGTGAATGCCGCATAGGTAAATATCGAAAAACTGCAAATCGTCAAACCGCATATCGGTTTCGCCGTCAACTGAAATAACGTTGCTTTCCATACCCATAAGCACTTTAACGCCTGTAAGATGCTCCGCCTGATTGATTTCCTCTCTCAAAGCAACAAGTTTTTTGCGTTTTAATCCGAAAAGTAAATGATTAAACCCGTGGTCGGTTATTGCAACTTGCTTCAATCCTGCGGTTTTTGCCGCCTGCGCATTATCCAAAACGGTATTTTTTCCGTGAGAATACGGAGTATGAGTATGATAGTCAGCCGTCAAAATCATCAAAATCACCTATGTAAATCACTTCTTCTTCAAGAGTAACTCCGCAAAAATCGTAAACCCGCCGCTTTACTTCCGCGATAAGATTGTATACGTCGCTTGCTTTCGCGCCGTTGTTTACTATAAAATTTGCGTGTTGTGAAGAAACTTCCGCCCCACCGTATTTTAAGCCCTTAATTCCTGCCTTGTCAATCAACATTCCCGCGCTTGCGTCTGGCGGATTTTTAAATACGCAGCCGCAAGTCTTACCCTTAGGCTGAGATTGTCTTTTTTTAAGATAATATTGCACTTTTTCTTTAACTGCTTCACGGGGAACGGGAGAAAATGACAATTTAACTCCTAAAACGACGCAATCTATGTCACGCATAATACTATGTTTATGAGCAAAATTGCACTCCTCTTTTGATAATTCGCGTGTTTTACCGTCATAAACAGTTACGGAAGAAACGTTTTCGGAAATATGCTTTTCCAAAATGCCGCCGTTCATTAAAGCAAGTCCGCCTATGCTTGCGGGGATTCCCGCAAGATATTCCAATCCGCCTATGCCTTCTTTTATACAAAATTTAAGCAATTCGGCAACCGTGGTCCCGGCACGGCAGTAAATGCAGTGTTCTTCTTTTATAATGCCGCGCAGAAATTTGGTGCATATAACGAATCCGTCATAAAAGCCGTCGGCGACAAGCACGTTAGAGCCTTTGCCTAAAACTGTGTATTTCTCGCCCGCCTCTTTTAGATAATCAAACACTGCCGCCGCCTCTGCTTCCGTTTCGGGAAAATACGCAGCTTTTGCCGCTCCGCCAAGGCGGTATGTAGTATAGTCGGAAAATTTGAAGTTGCAGAGTTTTTTTATTCCGCTCAGCGATAAGTTGTTTTCAATATCGGACAAAATATCAGTCTCCTATATAATACCATTTATTTCTGCTTTTTTCAATTATTTAAGTAAATTTTTCAATTTTTTTACATCTCCGCTTGTCGCGGCACTAATAATTTCATTCCTTGCAGATAAACTTACCGGCGCAACAAGTTTATGTTCAAATTCTAAATTTTCCAGCGCCTTCATTTCATCGTTATACAAATTTTTACCCGAAGACAAAAGACCGACTTTTTTTACGTTGTCGCTTTGTGATAATAAAAACTCTATATAGTTTTTTGCCTGTTGCTGTTTTTTAGGATTATTCGTTATAATTGCGATATTTTGATATAAGTCGTTAAACTGCGTAATTGCTTGCACTTTAAAGGAAACTCCGCGTGTTTTAAGCCTGAATACGTCGCGCTGCGTACCTAATAGATATTTATATTTGCCGTTCAATAATTTGACGTATGCCCCCGTCGGTTTATCCGTGTCCGCACCGTTCACACCGCAAAGCAGCGCCGCAACTGACGACAAATTTTCAGTTCCCGCGTTAATTATGGTGTTCTGCGCAGAAATATCTGAAAAATCAGCGCTTTCGTCCGTTGTCAAAAAGCAGTACGCGCCGTTGCACCAATTATAAAAAGCGGGTTGTCCGCTTAAATAATTTTCAAGCCCGTAAATTCCCGCACCGAATGAAATTAAATCGGGAACAGTTCCTCTGTTCAAATTTTCTCTTGCCGCAACGGAACTTATTGAAACAACTTTCACATAGCAATCGTTTTTTTCTGCAAAAGTATTACCTATTGTTTGCAAATAGTCCGCTCGGGACCCTCTGCCCCCTTCAAAACAATCAATTTGCCAAATATTTAGTACCGATTTGCCGTTGCCGTTTTGCGCGGAAGATTTTCCCAAACTTTTAGCAAGTACGGGCACGGATATAATTATCGCCAAAAGCAACAAAAAACAGAATGCGTTATACAGAAATTTAGGCTTTTTTATTTTTCGCATACTCTATTGTATTTGTTGCAACTTGTAAAAATACATAGGGAGTACCCGAAAATTACGGATACTCCCCCGGCCCGACCGCAAAAACGCGTCGGGCGCTTCTACGGAGGGGAAATATATATGAAAGCGTTTCCGCTTGTAATATTATCTTGCGTCTTCAACATCTTTTTATGCGTAAAAAACGCAAAATAAAAGTCTTCCGTTTTGGAAGACCTTTATTTACAATTTTAAATATAAATTATTCTTCGTCGGGCAATTCAACGTTGTGATAAACGTCTTGCACGTCGTCCAATTCTTCAAGTTTATCAAGCATTTTAAGGAAGGTGGCAAGTTTTTCCGCGTCAAGCGATATATAATTTTGCGGAATCATTTTAATTTCCGCTTCAAGAAAAGTCACGCCCTTGTCTTCAAAATATTTACGCGCAGCCGACCATTTTTCAGGAGTAGTATAAACTTCGTAAACGTCGTCTTCTACGGTATAGTCGTCTGCCTCCGCTTCAAGGCAATATTCCATCATAATGTCTTCGTCCAAAGCGACGGTACGCTCGATAACAAAAATTCCCTTATTGTCAAACATATACGAAACGCAACCCGTCGCGCCCATCTGTCCGCCGCACTTAGACATTGCCGAGCGTATATCTCCCGCCGTTCTGTTTACGTTGTCAGTAAGCGTCTTTATAATAACCGCCGCTCCGCCTACACCGTAACCTTCGTACGTCAATTCTTTATAGTCCTTGTCGCCAAGCTCGCCCGCAGCCTTTGCGATTGAACGCTTGATATTTTCGTTAGGCATATTTGCAGCTTTGGCTTTTGCTATAACGTCTGCAAGTTTAGAGTTTGTATCGGGATTGGGATTTCCCTTTGCGGCAACGGCAAGTTCCCTGCCGATTTTTGTGAACACTGCCGCGCGCGCCGCGTCGGTCTTGCCTTTTTTAGCCTGTATATTGTGCCATTTGGAATGTCCTGACATATTATTAACCTCTTGAAAGTGTATTTTTTAGTTGGTACATCGCTATTCCCGCCGAAACCGCCGCATTTAGACTTTCGCACGTTTCACGCATAGGAATTTTAACTTTATACGCGGATTTTTCCATTATTTCCGAACAAATTCCGCCGCCTTCGTTTCCTATGCAAAGGCAAAATTTTTCGGGCGGGCAAAATGAAAAAATATTTTCACCGTCCATATCCGCGCAAATCAAAGGAACTTCTCTTAACGCTTTAAACGCTTCTTCAAGCGTGCAACACACAGTTTTGACAAAGAAAATACCGCTCATACTCGCACGAACAGCCTTCGGACCGTAAGCGTCAGTACAGTTCACAAGGTAAATTTCGCTGTATCCCGCCGCGTTTGCCGTCCTTATTATCGTTCCCAAATTTCCCGGGTCTTGCAACCTGTCAAGCAATAAACACTTGTACGACGGCGGTTGCAAATCGTTTTGCGGCAACCTGACCAAAGCCAACACCCCCTGTGGAGTCTTTTCCGAGGAAATGGCGCCGAAAACGCTATCGGAAACAATTACCGACTGAGGAAACGTTTGTGAATGGTTTTCGGTACAAATCAGTTTTTCTATTTCGCACCCTGCGGCAATACATTCGCTAACGGATTTAATTCCCTCTACAACGTACAAGCCTTCCTCTTTGCGGTATTTCCTGTCCGCATTAAGTTTGATTACGCGTTTTATTAAAGTATTTGTTTTGGAAGTTATCACCATAATAAAAATTAAGCCTTTACAATAATAAAGGCTTAAAATACGTTTTTATAACGCCGCTTTGGCTTTTTCTGCAAGCGCCGCAAAAGACGCCGCGTCGTTTACCGCTATTTCGGCGAGTACTTTTCTGTTAAGTTCTATACCGGCGGTTTTAAGTCCGTGCATAAATTTGGAATAGGAAAGTCCGTTAAGTCTTGCCGCAGCGTTTATGCGGGCAATCCACAAGCTGCGCATATCGCGCTTACGAAGTCTTCTGCCGATATAAGCATAGTTCAACGACTTCATTACCGCCTGACGGGCGATTCTGTAAGACTTGGATTTATTGCCGAAATAGCCTTTCGACAAACGGAATATTTTTCTGCGCTTTTTCAAAGCGTTTACTGTTCTCTTAATACGCATAATTTATACTCTCCTATTAACCTTTATAAGGAATCATCGCTTTTACGTTGGATTCCTGCGTAGTGGAAACAAGCGTAACTTTACGCAAATTTCTCTTTCTTTTTCTGTTTTTCGTTTCAGCCTTATGATTTTTGCCGCCGTGAGGTCTTTTTACCTTGCCGGTGGAAGTAAGCCAAAAGCGCTTTTTGCTGCCGCTGTGTGATTTCTGCTTAGGCATATGTTTGTCCTCCAAAAATTGATAAATTTACTTGATTATTTTGTTTCCTTCACGGGAGAAAGCATCATAGTAATCATTCTGCCTTCCGCCGTAGGTTTTTTATCCTGAACCGCTTTTCCGTCAAGTCCGTCAAAAAAGTCTTGCATAACTTTTACGCCCTGATACGAACGGGAATTTTCACGGCCCTTCATTCTTATTGAAACTTTAACTTTGTTTCCCGCTTCCAAAAATTTGAGACATTGCTTTGTTTTTACCGCAATATCTCCAACGTCGATAGTCATTGAAAGCCTTATTTCTTTAAGTTCGACAACGGTTTGATTTTTGCGGTTTTCCTTCTCGCGCTTGGCTTGCTCGTACTTGAATTTAGAATAATCCATAATTTTGCATACGGGCGGGTTTGCGTTGGGCGAAATTTTGACAAGGTCAAGTTCCGCTTCGTTTGCAAGACGTTGAGCGTCGCGGCTGGACATAACGCCGAGCATTGTACCGTCTGCGGCGATTACTCTCACTTCTCTGTCGCGAATAGACTCGTTCACGAAATACAAATCTTTGATAATCGAATACCTCTCTGAAATTCTTACCGAAAAAATATCGGATTGCAAAAGCAACCCGATATCCGCATAAAAGCGCAATATGCGCTTTATAAATCGTTATATCTGCCGAACAAACTATCCGTACGGCGAAAGGGTTAGCCTTTGCTTTGACGTAGATAATTTTATCCTATTTTATAAATGTTGTCAAACGTTTTGCGGCAATATTTTAACGGTTTAATTAAAAAATAGTTTTTTCCGCGGTTTCTTTCAAAATAAGAGATATAAATTCGTCTTTTGAAAGGGTAACTTTTTCTTCCTCTCCGCGTTTATTTACGTTCACGCTGCCTTCTTCGGCTTCCTTATCGCCCACAACAATCACGTAAGGCACCTTCTCCATTTTCGCTTCGCGTATTTTGTAGCCGATTTTTTCGTTTCTTTTATCCACTTCGCAACGTATGCCGCAATCGGCAAGTTTTTTGCAAATATCTTCCGCATAACTCAACGTTCTGTCGGTTATGGGCAGAATTTTTACCTGCACGGGCGCAAGCCAAAGCGGGAATTTGCCGGCGAAATGTTCTATTAAAATACCTATAAATCTTTCGATAGAGCCGAAAATAGCGCGGTGAATCATAATGGGGCGGTGTTTTTGTCCGTCTTCGCCTACGTATTCCAAATCGAAACGCTGCGGCATCTGGAAGTCAAGCTGAATGGTTCCGCACTGCCACGTTCTGCCTATGCTGTCTTCAAGGTGGAAGTCGATTTTAGGTCCGTAAAACGCGCCGTCGCCTTCGTTTATTTCATAATTTATATTCATTTCGTCCAGCGCCGCTTTCAACGCTGCCGTAGCCGTGTTCCATTCTTCCTCGCTTCCCATACTGTTTTCGGGACGGGTGGAAAGTTCTACTTTATATTTAAACCCGAATTGCTTATAAATTTTATCTGTGAGTCTTACAACGCCTTTAATTTCGTCAGTAATTTGCTCGGGAAGCATAAATATATGCGCGTCGTCCTGCGTAAAGCAACGTACGCGGAACAAACCGTGAAGCTGTCCGCTTTTTTCGTGTCTGTGAACAAGCCCCATTTCCGCCATTCTCAAAGGAAAGTCTTTATAACTGTGCGGTGAAATTTTGTATACAAGCATACCGCCGGGGCAGTTCATAGGCTTCACTGCGCAGTCTTCCCCGTCAATTTTAGTCGTATACATATTGTCCTTATAATGTTCCCAGTGTCCCGAATTTTCCCAAAGCGTTCTCGTAAGTATTATGGGCGACTGAATTTCAACGTAACCTTCGCGGCGGTGCAATTCGCGCCAGTAATCCACAAGCGTATTTTTAAGCACCATTCCGTTGGGCAAAAAGAAAGGAAATCCTTTGCCCTCGTTCAATAAAGCGAAAAGTTTTAATTCTTTACCTAATTTTATATGGTCGCGCTTCTTCGCTTCTTCCAGCATCTGAAAATACGCGTCCATTTCGTCTTTTTTTGCAAACGCTACGCCGTAAATACGCGTAAGCATCTTGTTTTTTTCGTTTCCGCGCCAATAAGAACCGGATATAGAAACAAGTTTAAACGCCTTTATTTTGCCCGTATTCGGCAAGTGAGGTCCGCGGCAAAGGTCGGTAAACGTACCCTGCTTGTAAAAGGAAATAACGGCGTCTTCGGGTAAATCGTTTATAAGCTCAACCTTGTACTTTTCCTTATATTTTTTCATAAGTTTAATCGCTTCCGCCCGAGGGAGTTCAAAACGCTCGATAGGAGTTTTAGCCTTTATAATTTTGTTCATTTCGCTCTCAATTTTGGCAAAATCGTCCTGAGTTATGGGCGTATTGAAGTCGATATCATAGTAAAAGCCGTTGTCAATTACGGGACCTATCGCAAGGTTGCAGGTGGGATAAATGTTTTTTATTGCTTGCGCAAGCACGTGCGCGCAAGTGTGCCTGTATACGTCCAACCCTTCCTTGTCTTTAAGCGTAACTATTTCAAGTTTATCGCCTGCGGAAAGCTTGGTTGACAAATCGCACAATTCGCCGTTGATTTTTGCCGCGACAGCCGCTCTTGCCAAACCTTCGCTGATTTTTTGGGCAGCCTGCAAGCAGGTTGCGCCCTCGTCAACTACCAAAGAATCACCGTTTAAAAGTAAAATTTCCATAACGTTTCTCCTGAAAAAATAAAAAATCCTTAAACGAAAATATCGTTTAAGGACGCAAAATCAAATAAAAATGCGCGGTTCCACCTTAATTGCCTTTGCATAGCGCAAAGACCGCTTTAAACCTGTCGGTATTATAAATACAAAAGCGGTTTCCCCTTCTTTTGAAAATTATGCGGCTTTCAGCGCCCCGCACTCTCTGTAAATTTCCGCAAGCGGTACTTGTCTTTTTACCCGACGCGATTATATTAGTATAAAAATAAGGTTTTGTCAACAAAATTGAAAGGTTTGACGGCTAAAAAATAATTGCCATTTATCCCGTCTGGGGGTATAATGATTAAAAAATTTATTTATAAGGTTTACCGCGATGGCTTATACCGATTTTGACAAAGTAGAAAAAAAGTGGATTAAATACTGGGACGAAAATAAGACGTTTCACACCGATTTAAGGGACTTTTCAAAACCTAAATATTACATTTTGGATATGTTCCCCTATCCTTCGGGCGCAGGATTGCACGTCGGACATCCCGAGGGCTACACCGCGACCGACGTTGTAGCCAGAATGAAAAGAATGCAGGGTTATAACGTTTTGCATCCCATAGGTTTTGACAGTTTCGGGCTGCCTGCCGAGCAGTACGCTATTAAAACGGGTAACAATCCCGAAAGTTTTACAAAAAAGAATATTGAAAACTTTATAAAGCAGCTTAAAATGCTTGGTTTTTCATATGATTGGGACCAGACTATTTCTACCTGCGACCCTTCGTTTTATAAATGGACTCAGTGGATTTTTAAAAAATTGCTTGAAGACGGACTTGCCCGCTATGAAGAAACGCCCGTAAACTGGTGCGAAGAATTGGGAACCGTGCTTGCCAACGATGAAATTATAGACGGCAAAAGCGAACGCGGCGGTTACCCCGTTGTACGCAAAAATATGAAGCAATGGGTAATTGATATAAACAAATACGCCGAAAGACTGCTTGAAGGGCTTGAAAATTTGGACTGGCCCGAGCCTTCCAAAATAGCGCAAAGAAATTGGATTGGAAAATCGGTAGGCGCAAAAATTGATTTTGCCGTGGACGGCACGGATAAAAAGTTTACCGTATTCACCACCCGTTGCGACACGCTTTTCGGCGCAACGTACTGCGTTTTGGCGCCCGAACATAAACTTGTAGACGCAATTACCACGGCTGACAAAAAAGACGAAGTTGAAGCGTATAAAACGGCGTGCGCAAGCAAATCGGAAATGGAACGCACCGAACTCAACAAAGAAAAAACGGGCGTTTTTACCGGCGCATACGCAATAAACCCTGCAAACGGCAACAAATTGCCCGTCTATATTTCGGATTACGTGCTTACTTCCTACGGCACGGGCGCAATTATGGCGGTGCCCGCGCACGATACGCGCGATTACGAATTTGCAAAAAAATTCAATATCCCCATTATTCAGGTACTTGAAGGCGGAGATATTTCGGAACAAGCGTACACTCAGGACGGCTTGCACATAAATTCAGACTTTTTAAACGGAATGAACAAACAACAGGCTATCGACACAATGTGTAAATGGCTTGAAGAACGCAAGTGCGGCAAAAAAGCGATTACCTACAAATTGCGCGAGTGGATTTTTGCCCGCCAGCGATATTGGGGCGAACCTTTGCCGGTAATTCATCTTGAAAACGGCGAAGTGCTTATTTTAAAGGATGAAGAACTTCCCCTTATTTTGCCTGAAATGAGCGATTATAAGGCACGCGGAGGCAATGCCCCCTTGGAAAACGCGACAAATTGGGTAAACGTTTCGGTAAACGGCGTTAAAGGCAAGCGCGAAACCACAACTATGCCCGGTTCGGCTGGGTCAAGCTGGTATTTTTTGAGGTATTGCGACCCGCACAACGACAAAGCCTTCGCCGACTTTGAATTGCTTAAACACTGGTTGCCCGTCGATTTGTATATGGGCGGTAAAGAGCATCTTGTGGGACACCTGCTTTACTCCCGCTTCTGGAACAATTTTCTTTACGACAAAGGACTTTCGCCTTATAAAGAGCCGTTTAAAAAACTTGTGCACCAGGGGCTTATTCTGGGCGAGGACGGCAATAAAATGTCAAAAAGTCTGGGCAATGTTGTAAATCCC
This sequence comes from uncultured Christensenella sp., assembly GCA_910585785.1. GTDB lineage: Bacteria > Bacillota > Clostridia > Christensenellales > Borkfalkiaceae > Coproplasma. The sequence goes on from CAJUEV010000009.1 coordinate 17,124, forward strand.
GACGACGTGGTCAAAAAATTCGGCGCGGACGTTTTAAGACTTTATGAAATGTTTATGGGTCCGATTACGGATAACAAGCCGTGGTCTACCGCAAATATAGAAGGCAGCAAAAAATTTGTGGACAGAATTCACCGCCTTTATTTTGAACTTGACGCCGTTAAACCCGTCTCAAATAAAAATCTTGAAAAAATTTATCATCAGACGGTTAAAAAGATTTCGGAAGATTACGAAGCGGTAAAAATAAACACGGCAATTTCGCAGGCTATGATTTTTATCAACGCGGTTTATAAGGAAGTTTCGGAAGGCAACGCGCTCCCCAAAGAATACGCCGAAGGATTTATAAAATTGCTTAACCCCGTCATTCCCTTTATCACCGAAGAAATTTGGAACGTTGTATTGGGGCATAAAAATTCAATCGCATATGAAAAATGGCCCGATTTCGACCCTTCAAAATGCGGTGAAGACAACTTTGAGTACGCCGTGCAGATAAACAGCAGAATAAAAGCGAAAATAACCGTTCCTGCTGATACTAACGCGGAAGAAATGGAAAAAATAATTAAATCGAATCCCGAAACCGCGCCTCTTTTGGAAGGAAAGCAAATTAAAAAATTTATTTTCGTTCCCAAACGGCTTGTAAACATAATAATTTAAATTAAATTCGGTAAATTATGAAAAACCCGCCATAACGTTTAAATCGCTATGGCGGGTTTATTTATTAGTTTTTTAAAAAATCAAAGCGTTTCGAGAAGGGAAACCACGTCTCCTACCGTTTTAAGCGTAATAACTTTATCTTCGGGAATGGTTTTGCCGGTTTCATCCTGCAAAGTAGCCAACAGTTCGAAAACGTCAAGAGAATCTGCACCCAAATCCTTTATAATTTCGCTTTCAAGCGTAATTTTATCCTTGGGAATACTTATCTGCTTCGAAAGCATATCAGTGACTAATTCATACATAACGGTTTGTTCTCCTTAATTGATTTATTGGATTTTATCCTAAAAAAGCGTTTATTGTCAAGTCAATTCGCCTGTTTTTTAACTTGTTTTAAAGAAAGACCTATTCTTTGCTTTTGTTTGTCAAGGTTAATTATAACCGCTTTAACCTGTTGACCTACTTTAAGCACGTCGGAAGGATGCCTTATAAATTTATCGGTAATTTCGGAAATATGAACAAGCCCGTCCTGATGCACGCCTATGTCGACAAACGCGCCGAAGTCGGTAACGTTGCGCACAACGCCTTCTATTTCCATTCCCACGGACAAATCTTCGATGCCTAAAATATCGCGGCGAAGCTGTCTTTGCGGCAAATTGTCGCGAATGTCGCGCCCGGGTTTAACAAGCTCGGCAATAATATCATTCATTGTTGCAACGTCAAGTTCGCACTCGGCAGCCGCCTTTTCACGCCCGTAAGCCTTTACCTTGGCGGGAAGTTCGGCAAGCTTCTTTTCGCGCACGTCCGCGTCGGTATATCCGAAAAGCGACAAAAGTTTTTCCGCTTTTTTATAAGATTCGGGGTGAACCGCGGTATTATCCATTATGTTTTTACCGTCGGTAATACGCAGGAAGCCCGCGCATTGTTCGTAAGCCTTAGCGCCTAATTTAGAAACTTTTAAAAGCTGGCTGCGCGAAGTAAATTTTCCGTTTTCCTCGCGGTATAATACAATATTTTTGGCTATGCCGCTGTTAAGTCCCGCAACGTATTTCAACAGAGAAACGCTTGCAGTGTTAAGGTCCACGCCGACGCTGTTTACGCAGTCTTCCAAAACCCCGCACAAAACTCCGTCAAGGCGCTTTTTGTCCATATCGTGCTGATATTGTCCCACGCCTATCGACTTGGGGTCAATTTTTATAAGTTCGGCAAGGGGGTCTTGCAATCTTCTGGCAATTGAAATGGCGGAACGCAAAGTTACGTCATAATCGGGGAATTCTTCCACGGCGAGAGGGCTTGCGGAATATACGCTGGCGCCCGCTTCGCTTACAACGGCATACGCCACGGGTCTATTCGTTTCCTTCAAAAGTTCGGCGGCAAAAATTTCAGTTTCTTTGCTGGCAGTGCCGTTGCCTATCGAAATAATATCAACGTTGTGCTTTTCGATAAGCGCCTTTATAATTTGTTTCGCTTCTTCAACTTTATTTTTGGGCGGAACGGGATAAATAACGCTTGTGTCAAGCACTTTACCCGTTTCGTCTACAACCGCAACTTTACAGCCCGTACGGTAACCGGGGTCAAGCCCAAGCGTAACCTTGCCTTTCACGGGCGGCTGCAACAACAACGGGCGCAAATTGACTTCAAACATTTTTATAGCCTGTTCGCTTGCCCTGTCCGTCAAAATAGCGCGCACCTCGCGCTCGATTGAAGGCTGTATCAACCTGTCGTAACCGTCGTCCGCGGCTTCCGTTATTATATCGGCGCACGCGCCTGTTGAATGTACGTATTTTGCGCAGCAAACACGTTTTGCGATTTCGGGGTCAAAGTAAATTTTTACTTTAAGACAGTCCTCCTTTTCCCCCCTGTTTATAGCCAAAATACGGTGATTTTTGATTTCCGGAATAAGTTCGGCGTACTCGGCATACATCGCGTAAGTGCCTTTTCCGTCGTCTTTTGTCATTTTAACCTGCATTTCGCCGTGATTTTCCAACAGCGAGCGCAATTTTTTGCGCAATTCGGCGTTATCGGATATTATTTCCGCAATAATATCTCTTGCGCTGGAAATAGCGTCTTCCTTCGATTTTACGCCCTTTTCTTCGTTTATGTACTTTTCCGCTTCCTTATAAGGGTCGCCTTCCTGCGCCAGAATAAACTCGGCAAGTGGCTGCAATCCCTTTTCAATTGCAACGGATGCGCGCGTCTTTTTCTTTTGCTTAAACGGACGGTAAACGTCTTCAATTTCCGTCATCGTCTGCGCGCCGTCGATTGCGGATTGAATTTCTTCCGTCATCTTGCCTTGCTCGGTTATAGCGTTTGCTACTTCTTGCTTACGCTTTTCAAGATTTTTCAGATATTCATATCTGTCGTTAAGCGCGCGCAAAATCTGGTCGTCAATCGCGCCCGTCATTTCTTTGCGGTAACGCGCTATAAACGGAATAGTGTTTCCCTCGTCCAGCAGCTTTAAAATGTTTTCTACGTGGTCGGGTCGGAGTTTAAATTCTTCGGTCAGTTGTTTGGAAATTTCCATATTATCTCTTTAAACCTTTTAAAAATGTTTTTTGTTCCGCGGAAAGCCTGTAACTTTCGCACGCTTTTTGAATTGCTTTATTGTGTGTTTTTCCGTCTATGAAATCCCCCTCGATATTCGCCGTAAGCAATTTGGCGGCTTCTTCATAGAACTTTATTATTACTTCCGCAAGCAGCCACGCCGCCGCCATATGTACGTAATAAAAATCGGTGTCGGCTTCCTGCAAAAAATCGTATATCGTCTGCAAATATTTTTCTTCAACGTAATAGTGCAACAACGTTGTTAAGGCAAATCGTTGATAAAATTCTTTATCTTCGTTTAAATACCCCGTAATAAACGGCAAAAATTCATCCTTATGTTTTGCTATGCACTTTGGCGCAAAGCAGTCGCACGTAGCCCAATTGTCGATAAGTTTTACGCAACGGTCTGAATACTTGATAAATTCTTCATAAGGCAACAGAGCAACCGCGGAAAGTTTTACAAAAGTTACTTCGTAATACTCGTCGGGAAAAGTCAAAAGCGTTTCAATCTCGCCTTTATACTTTTTTGCTATGCTTCTAAGCGTTGGCACGCGCACGCCCAAAACCGAAACGTTATCGTTTTTTAATAGTTTTTTATGAAAATCGCGGTATTTTTCATCCGCCGACGCTTTAAGTTCGTCCAAAAACTGCGGATAAAGCATCAATCCATTCCTTTTGTACAAATCTTGTGTTTGCGGGGCTTGTGGACGGAAGTTTTACGTAAGGTACTCCAACATCCGCAAAACGCTTTTCGAATATAGAAAAAGCGGTGCCGCCGTTGATTATTATAAAACTTATTTTTGAGTTTTGCAATAACTTTTCAATATCTGCCGTTTTGAAATTTTTTATCGTTGAATCCTGCGAACCCACTATCTCGCATTCGGTTACTATGTCCCAAAGCGCAATATTGCGCCTTATCAAAAAATCTTTCTTGCCCTCTGTATCGCAAGGAACGTCTTCGCCGAAAAATCCGCATACCGTCTTCCAGAAACGATTTTGTTTATTTCCGTAATAAAACTCCGTTTGGCGGCTTTTTACTGACGGAAAACTGCCGAGTATAAGCAATTTACTGTTTGCGTCATATACGGGCAAAAAGCCTTTTTTTATCTCGCCCATATTTTTTACTGCAAAGCCTTGTTAACAGCGCCGACAATTGCCGTCGCTTTATATTTTTCGTCGAAGTTTGCTTCAACCGCGGTAAGCACGTCTTTTAACGTTACGGAAGAAATCTGGTTTACCCTGTTCTGAAAATTATAGATTTTTCCGCGGTAAAGCAATTCTTTACCGAATAAAAGCATTTGCGAACTTGTGCTTTCCTGCGCGAAAATCTGGGAAGATATAAGCTGCTCTTTTCCGCGCAAAAATTCGTCTTCGGAAATGTTTTTATTTTTCAACTCGTTTATGCAGCGGTAAATTGCTTCCGCCGATTGAATATATTTTTCCGAGTTTACGCCCGCATAAACAGCCAAAGCGCCCGTTTCGCAATAAGTTGAAGTATACGAATAAACGGTATACGCAAGTCCCAAATCTTCTCTTACCGTCTGGAAAAGGCGCGAGGACATACTACCGCCCAAAATCGCGTTCATAATCTGCGTTGCGTCGAAAAGTTCGTCATAACGCTTTACAGTGGGATACGCTATGGCTATATGCACCTGTTCTATATCTTTTTTCTTGTATAACGATTTACCTTTAAGTTCAACTTTTACGGGTTCACGCTTGCAGCAACGCTTTTCCAAAACGGAAAAATGCTCTTCAACAATATTTTCAGCAAGTTTTACGTCAATATTACCCGCCATAGAAATTACCATATTGTCGGGAAGATAGCGCTTGTCCATATAGGCGAGGATATCATTCTTACCGAATTTTTCAATGTTTTTGCGCGGACCCAAAATATTTCTGCCGTAACCTTTCGTTCCGTAAAACGCGCGGGAAAGGGTATCAAGGCATAAATCGTCCGGCGTATCCTCGTTCATACTTATTTCTTCTATAATAACGTCTTTTTCCTTGGCGATTTCGTTTTCGGGAAAAGTACTGTTCAAAAATAAATCCGCAAGAATGTCAAACGCTTCTTTCGCGTGTCCGGTTGTAGATTTTGCATAATAACAAGTCATATCTTTGCCGGTAAAGGCATTTACCTGCGCGCCTATTTTATCCATTTCGTCCGAAATTTGAAAGGCGGTGCGCTTTTTTGTGCCTTTAAACATCATATGCTCGATAAAATGCGAAATACCGTCTTCTTCGTCCGTTTCAACGGATGCGCCGGTGTAAACCAATATGCCCATAGTAACCGACATCAAACTGGGCATTTGGTTGACGACAAGTTTAAGTCCGTTTTCAAACTGTTTAAAATGTACCATCATTCTCCTAAATTTTGAGAAACCGTAGCGGTTTTAAGCCCGTTTTCTCTTATGTAAGTTAATATTTCAGGCAACGCCTCTACCGTTACGTCTTTGGGGTGCATAAGAATAAATTCTCCGCCCTTCAAGTTTTGGGTAGCGCGCTTGCATATCAAATTTACGTCTTTATCACGCCAATCTATCGTATCCCTGCTCCACATTATAACCTTCATATCAAGAAAAGCGCAAACCGACAAAGTTTCTTCGCAGAAAGCGCCGGAAGGCGGCGCAAACAAGTCTATTTTTTTGCCGCAAATCATTTCAAGCAGTTTTACGCTGGGACGTATTTCTTCCAGATTTGAATTATACGTCATTGCGGAATGGTCCTTATGAAAATAGCCGTGACTGCCAAGCTCGTGACCGCGCTTATAAATTTCTCTTACGCAATCCACGTTGTCGTCCGCCCAGCTTCCGCCTATAAAAAACGTTGCTTTCGCCCCGTATTCGTCAAGAATATCCGCAATTTTAGTTACGTTTTCGCTGCTTTCGTAAACGTTGAACATCAAACTAACCGCGTCGCTGTCGTCCTTACCCTTATAATAAAGATTTGTGTTTTCGTAAGAAACGGCTTTGGCAGTTCCGCTGAAATACCCCACAAGCGAAACTCCCAGCACCACCAGCATAAGCGCGCAGTTTGTTATAACGGACAAAAATTTTCTTTTCTTCAATTTAGTTTACCCCTAAAACGAAATACTATTTATATAATATTACGCTTAAAGGCTTAACTTGACTATTTTAATTTAATAAAGGTTACGCCCGTTTCACCCTCTCCGTATTTGCCGGAACGGAAACTTTCAACGTTTTTATGCCGTTTAAGGTGTTCGGATATAGCTTTGCGCAATTTTCCCGTGCCCACGCCGTGGATTACCTTTATTTCTTCAAGGTTGTCGGTAACGGCGCCGTCTATAAAATTATCCACTTCGTACAAGGCTTCCATAACGGTCATACCCAGCACGTTTATTTCAAGCACGGGTTGGGTTTTGGGCAGTTTTTTTACAACCTTCACGCTTTTTTGGACTTCTTTTTCCGTTTGTCCTATGACGGAAACGTCGCGGTATTTAAGGTGCATTTTCAAACTTCCGCAAGCAACTTCAATTTCGCCCTTGTTTTTGGAAACGGCGGTAACAACGCCGCTGCAATCCATAGGTTTTACGTAAACTTCCGTCCCTTCTTTTATGTTTTCGGCGTTAGCTTCGGCGTAATCGGTTATTTTAACGCGTTCGTTTTCTTCATCGTACGCAACGCTCTGTAATTTGTTTTTTAAAGTCCTTGCGGCAATAAGGTCGGCTTCGGCAAGCTCTTCTTTTTTGAAAATTTCCTCTATTTCGGCAAGCAGTTCTTCCGCTTGCTCGCACCTTTCTGCAATTATTCTTCTGCTTTCGCTTCTTGCCGAACGATTTATTTTTTCCTTTTCACGGTTAATTTCATCAATTTGCGCGTTGATTTTATCAAGTTTTTCCTTCCACTCGCGCTGCATCGCACCTATTTCGGCAAGTTTGCGTTCTGCCTCGATTCTGCTTTCTTCCGCGCGTTTCACAACGTTTTCAAAACTTCTCGCCCCTTCCGAAAGATATCCTTCCGCCGCGGCAAGTATTTTTTCGCTCATACCAAGTCGTTTGCTTATGGCAAGCGCGTTGCTTGCGCCTGGCAAACCTATTTTTATGCTGTAAAGCGGTTTAAGCGTATCGGAATCGAACTCCATACTGGCGTTTTCTATCCCCGTTACCGAATAAGCAAATTCCTTTAACGGAGTAAAGTGCGTGGTTACAATTCCCTTCGCGCCGCAATCAAGCAAGTGTTTAACAACCGCTTTCGCCAACGCCTGCCCTTCGTCAGGATTGGTGCCGCCGCCCAGCTCGTCTATCAAAACAAGGCTGTTGCCGCTTGCGTTATTGCATATATCAATTACGTTTACTATGTGCGAAGAAAACGTTGAAAGGCTTTCTTCAATGCTTTGACTATCCCCGACGTCGCAAAAAACGCCGTCGAAAACCGCGACAGACGTGCCTTCCGCCGCGGGAACAAACAACCCGCAAGCCGCCATAAGGCAAAAAAGTCCGCTCATTTTAAGCGTTACGGTTTTTCCACCCGTATTTGCGCCGGAAAGCAACAAAAAATTATAATCGGCACCCAGCTCTACCGAAACGGGCACAACTTTTTCTTTTTCAATCAAAGGATGCCTACCCTTGATAATATTTATATAGCCTTTTGCGTTGATTTTGGGTTTTACGCATTTAAGCGCGTAGCAATATTCCGCCCGCGCATACAAAGCGTCCAATTCGGCAAGAATTTCGGAGTCCTTTTTAAGTTGTTCTGACATTGCGCCCAAACGTTTGGAAAGCGCGCGCAAAATCGCCTCGACTTCCTCTCTTTCGTCAATCGATAAAGCTATTAACTCGTTATTCAACTCCAAAACGTATTCGGGCTCGATAAAAAACGTAGCGCCCGTTTTGGAACGGTCGTGAACAAATCCGCGCACGCGGCTTTTATGTTCCGCCTTGACGGGAATAACGTATCTGTCGTTTCTGATAGTAACTATTCCGTCCTGCAAATACTCGGCGTCTTTACCAGAAACGTATTCTGAAAGTTTTGAACGTATTCTTTCATTAAGATTTTTTATCTTCGAACGTATAGAATACAGTTTATCGCTGGCGTTATCGCTTACGTCCTCTGGCGAAAGTATTTTATCCGTAATATCGTCTTCAAGTAATTTATCGTAATAAATTTCCGCCGACAGTTTTTTTACAAGAATAATATCGTCGTCGGTTTTTTCAATACTTTCGTAAGCAATACGCGCCGAGCGAAGCAACGCAGCCGCATTCAACAGTTCGCCGCAGGATAAAGCGGAGCACTTTTCGGCGCGCAAAAGCGCGTCCTCCACTTCTGAAAACTGCTCGATTTTGCCTATACCATAAACGTAAAGAAGTTTATCGCATTCTTCGGTTAAAGCAAGCCGTCTTTTAACTTCGTTCAACTCGGTAGCGGGCGCGCATTCGGTCAACAGAGTTTTAGCCTTGTCAAGCGAAGCGTGTTCCGCCACCGCGGTCAAAATTTTATTTAGTTCAAGTTTTTCAATACTTTTTCTATCCATAAAATTAATCTATCGGTTTAATAGAGTGTCCTCTGGTAAAATTTTCACCGAAAATTTGTTTAAGACGTTTGACATCTCTACCGGCTTTTACTATTTCGACAGCGTTTTTTTCGGAAGCGCAATCCAAAAGAACGCCGTTTGGCGCGTAATCGGCAACCAAAGGGGCGCAATTATAAACTTCAAAGCGGCAATTGCCGCCGACTACATATCTGCGCAACAAAAATTTTCTGTCGTTTTCGTCCGTAAGAGAATAGCAACAGCGCTTATCGCAGTTTTTACACTTTTTTTCAAACGGACAGTATATCAGGTCCATAACTTTTATGCCGCCCGCTGTAAGACAAAAAGAATTTTTTGAAGAAAGTTCCCCCGCCTCTTTTGCCGTCAACTCCTTTGATAACGCGAAATACTTTGCTTTACACGCGGAAACCGCAATTGCGTTAGATAAATTTATTCCCGTGCCGACAAACAACGGCAAACCGACTTCCTCGCTCAATTTAAAGCCGTAAATTCCGTCGCAATAAATTCCGTCAAACTCTTGAACAACTGGTTTAAGCGATTGCACTTCTTTGCCCGTCAAATAAGGCGGTAAATACAAAAATTTTTCGCCGCGGAAGTTTTTTACAAACTCATACAAATCCGTTTTGTCGTAATTTTGCGGCTTTAAAATGCCGATATCCGCGGAAATTCCGTTCAAATTGTCGCAAATTACAGCAGTTTTTAAGTTGTTTTCATTTTTTAAGCGTTGCTGCGCTCCGTCAAAAACGCGCGTAATCTGAAAGTTTTTGTTTTGTGAAATCGTTTCAAAATATTCGCTGAAAATCCGACGGCGCAACGCGTTCAAATCGGAAACGGGCACAAAAACGCCGTCCGTTTCAACTTCCCCGAAAACAATTTCAAATGGAAATTTATCGGTTTTTTTGAAGCAAGCAACAAAATTCTCTCTTTCAAACGGTCTGTTGTCCGCTTTTTCAAGTACTTTTTCGCCGTTATAAGTTATGCCGTTGACAGTTATTTTTGCTTTTTGCCCTTTAAGAAACCTAGCGGAAATATTTAGCGTAATCTTTCTTTCCGCGCCTAAAAGTCTGCTATTTGTCGCCGTATCGGTCGTAACAAAAACTTTATCGCCGTTTTTAAGCCGTTCGCGTGAATTTAAAGTTATTCCGCCCTTGACTTTTGCGCCGAAAAACGCCCCGCCGACTTCCTTACCCTCGCGCAGAATTTTAAAACCGTCGCCCGAATTGAAATTTTGAAGGCTTTTTACGATAAATTTGCCGTTTTCAACTTTTATTGTGCCTACAAACTCGCCTATATGTCCTTGAACAGCGGACGAAATAAAATTTTTATCCTGCCCGAAAGCCAAACCTTTGGTATAATTTCCGCGATTGTAGGCGCGTTTTAAATCGCTCAAATCGTTTGCGTCCGCCTTTTCATCCAATAAATTTTTATAATATTTTACGGCGGCGGCAACGTATTCGGGACGGCGCATTCTCCCTTCAATTTTAAATGAAAACACTCCCGCCGCTTTTAATTTTTCAATATCTTCACCCAAACTTAAATCGGATAAAGAAAGCGCGTACGCACCGTCTTCAAATCCCTGTCGGTCTATTTTATAACGCTTTCTGCAAGGTTGCTTGCATCTTCCGCGATTGCCGGAGTTACCTCCCGCAAATGAAGAAAAATAGCATTGCCCCGAAAAACACGTGCAAAGCGCTCCCTGAACAAATACTTCCGTTTCTATTATTTTTGAAATTTCTGCAATGTCGTCCAAAGCGGTTTCGCGCGCCAAAACTATGCGGTCAAAGCCAAGACTCTTTGCAAATTCCGCGCCGTAAACGTTGCAAACCCCCGCCTGCGTCGATAAATGCAGACAAATTTGCGGGCAATGTTTTTTTAAATAAGCGCCCAAAAACACGTCCGAAATTATAATGGCGTCCGCTCCGCAATTCCAAGCAAAAACCGCCGAGTTTAAAAACTCTGACGTTTCGGCGTTTTTAACCATAGTATTCATTGCGACGTACACTTTTACGCCGAATGCGTGGGCTATTTTAATTACTTTTTTAAAATCTTCTTCATTGAAGTTTTCGGCGGAATTTCTTGCCGAAAATCGCTCTAACCCCAAATAAATAGCGTCCGCGCCGTTATTTATTGCCGCCAAAGCAGAATCAAAACCGCCCGCAGGCGCTAATATTTCAGACATAGTACTATGCAAATCCAAATTTTTCTATAATTTGAGCAAGCGCACCTTCGTTGTTTGTTACGGAAACAAAGTTTGCCGCCTTTTTAAGCGCTGGTGCGGCGTTACCTACCGCAACGCCCGTACCGGCTACCAAAATCATAGGTAAATCGTTCAAGTTATCACCTGCCGCCACGGTAAGTTCTAACGGAATGTTGTAATAATCGGCTAAATACTTTAACGCTTCGCCCTTATTATCACCCAATGGAGAAACTTCCACAAGCACGCTTGCGCTGCACGTTACGTCAAACCTGCTGCCCAAACGCTCTTTCAACATATCGTAAAGTTCGTCGCGCTCCTCCGACTTGACAAGTATTGCAACTTTCTGGCAGAAAAGTTTTTCTTTTTCAACAAAGTCGGACATTTTTCCGCAAACGTGCTCCGCCTTTACTTCAACAATCTTTTCGTACAATTCAAGGTACTCGTTGCCTTCTTCAATGTCAGTATAAAGCAAATTGTCGCTGTAAATATTTATAGGCTGATTAAGACTTTCCAACACGCGACAAATTTCCGCAACGTATTCATACGGCATACCGCCGTTTTTTATTATTTTTCCGCTTTCGATATCGGCAATTACAGTTCCCTGATACGCGATAACAAGACCTCTTAACCCAAGCTTTTTAACCTGAGGCAAAATCGAGCGCAACATTCTACCCGTACAAACCGCAAAAATGCCGCCGTTTGAAACGTATTCGTCTATAGCTTGCTTTACTTTGGGCAAAATCGTCTGATTGTCGTCAATTAGCGTTCCGTCAAAATCGGACACTATTAGTCTGCAATTTAACTTTCTCATAAATTTTCTTCTAAATACTGTTTTATTTTTCCCGCCTGAGCACGGCTGATTCCGTCGACCGAGGCAAGTTCTTCCATACTTGCGCTTATTATTTTATCCAGCGTGCCGAATTTATCCAACAGTGCCGCGCGTCTTGCTTTTCCTATACCGTCTATTTCCGTCAAAACGCTTTGTAAATTGCGCTTTGAATGAATATTTCTAAAATACGTTATTGCAAAACGGTGCGCTTCGTCGCGAATTCTTTGCAACATTTTCAAGGAATAATCGCGGTGAGAAATTTTTATGCTTTCGTCTGAATTTAAAGTAAAAATTTCTTCCTCTCGCTTGGCAAGTGAAATAAGTTCGACGTCGTAAACGCCCATTTTACCGAAAATTTCTTTGACGGAAAACAGTTGCCCTTTTCCTCCGTCTATAATAATCAAATCCGGCTTAGGAAATTTTTCTTCCTCGTCCGTTCCCAATTTTTCCAGTCTGCGCGTCAAAACTTCCTGCAACGAAGCAAAATCGTTTGCGCCCTCGACGGTTTTAATTCGGAATCTGCGATAACTGCTTCTGTCTGCTTCGCCGTCTATAAAAACTACCATCGAACCGACTTTATCCACGCCGCTAACGTTGGATATATCGTAACACTCCATTCTGCGCGGATAGCGTTCAAGCCCCAAAATTTGCTGCAAGCGCTTGCAGGCATTGACCGTCATATCGTCCTTATGTTTAATTTTGTCTACCGATTTTTCAAGATAGTCGGCGGCGTTTTCCTTAGCCATTTTCAGCAAACGCGCCTTATCACCCTGCTTTGCAAGCGTAATTTCAACCGTTTTGCCGAATTTTTCCTTGAAATAGTTCTGCAAAAGTTCTTTTTCGCAAAATTCCTCGCAAATTATTTCGGAAGGAATTTCGTGCGACGAATAATACCTTACAATAAACCCTGTAAGCGCCTCTCCGTCGGTCATATGCGCTTCGTCAAGAGCGAAACTTGTGCCGCCCTGCATTATACCTTTACGCGTCACTAAAATATTTACCGCAGAATACAAATTATTTGTGGCGTAGGCTATAATATCGGCGTCAATATAACGGTTGAGCGAAGTTATACGCTTTGCCTCCAATTTAGAGAGCATTGCAAGCTTATTTTTATAGTCTAGCGCAAGTTCGAAGTTTTCGTTTTCGGCAGCGGAAAACATCTTTGATTTAAGAAGGTCTTCCGCTTCTTTATAGTTTCCGTCAAGAAAATTAAGCGCCTTTTTTACCTGTAACGCATAGTCTTCCTTGCTTACCTTGCCTGCGCAAGGCGCGGTGCATCTGCAAATATGATAATTCAAGCATTCGCGCTTTTTGCCGGTAGTCTTAGTTCTGCATAACCTTACCAAAAAAGTCAGTTGCAATATATCAAGCACGTCTTTGCAATTTATTCCGCCCATAAACGGTCCGAAATAACGGCAACCATCCTTTTTAATTCGGCGAGTTATATAAAAATCGGGGAAGTCCTCCCTCAAATCCGCTTTTATATAAGGATAAGTCTTGTCATCCTTTAATAAAATGTTATATTTGGGCTTATATTTTTTGATTAAATTATTTTCAAGCGCAAGCGCGTCAATTTCGGAACCGGTTATAATATAGTTGAAATCACGGATATTTTCAACCATTTTCATAACTTTTTCAGGCTTTGCAGTATTATGGAAGTACTGACGCACTCTGTTTTTAAGTACGCGCGCTTTGCCGACGTAAATTACGTTTTTATACTCGTCAAGCATAATGTAAACTCCCGGACTTTCCGGCAAGAGTTTAAGTTTTTCTGAAATTACGTCCATAACCTTTTAAATTATAACACTTTCGCCTGATTTTTGCAATGTTTATCACTTAAAATTTGAAAAGCCTGCAATATATTAAGTTTGCAGGCGGCTTTTAATGAAACATAAAAAATTTTTATTTCGAAATTCTTAAAAAATATGTTGACATTTTATTTATTTAATCATATTATATATCAGCAAGTTAAACTTGCATTTTTATTTGAGCGGACGTGAATTCGTACCGCGTTTCGGGTTTCTGGCTTTACAGAAACCCTTTTTTGTTATAAATTTTTTGCTCTTGATATAAACGAATAAAAAAACGGTAACCGAAGTTACCGTTTTTCAATATCCCAAAAATTCGACGCCTTTAAGCATAACGTCGTTTACCGTATCGTTTACAAGACTGTAAAATATTATTTTGCCCTGCCTCTCACTTTTTACTATGCCCAAATTTTTCAAAAGTCTTAACTGGTGTGAAACAGTGGTCTGATTAATATCCAAAACTCGTGATAAATCAGTCACGCACATTTCCGAAATTGCCAGCGCCGAAAGCATTTTCACCCGCGTATGGTCTGCAAAAATAGAAAAAAAGCACACTATACTGTCAAGCACGTCGCCGTCGGGAACATACTCTTTAATCAAATCTTTCGTGCGCCTGTCCAACAACATCATTTCCTGCATATCAGTTCCTCCGTAATATAATTATAACGGCTCGTATGCTGATATGTCAAAATGATATAATAGCGTATACTGTCACAATTTGGCTTAGTTTGTCGGTTAAGCGCATATTTAAAAAGCGGCGTTTATTTTACCTCTATTCCCGTTACCGTATACCCCGCGTCGGTTACCAATGCCGTAATTTCCTCATCCGAAACTTCCTCGCGACTTCTGATAACGGCAATCTTCTTTTTCAGTTTAACATCCGCCGAAATAACGTTTTTTGCCGTTGAAAGTTTGTCTTCAACACGCTTTGCGCAGTGCTCGCAGCACATTCCTTCAATGTGAACGGTTTTTTTCATATACACGTCTTCCTTTAAAAATTTTTTATTTTTATATAACAACAACCTTAAAGCGTTGCAAACAACAAACAACGAGCTTAAACTCATACAAATTGCGGCAATCCACGGTTTGAAGCAGAAGCCGAGCGGCGAAAACGCGCCCGCCGCCACGGGAATCATAACCACGTTATAAAAGAACGCCCAAAACAGGTTTTGTTTTATGTTTCTTACCGTTGCGCGGCTTAAATCGAAAACGGTATCCAACGTCCTTAAATCCTCGCCGACAAGCACAACGTCCGCCGAATCTATGGCAACGTCCGTGCCGCTGCCCATCGCTATACCGACGTCAGCCTGTTTAAGCGCGGGCGAATCGTTTATTCCGTCGCCTACCATCGCAACGCAGCCGCCCGCCTTTTGCAAGTTTGTCACCGCGCCAAGCTTATCTTCGGGCATAACCTCCGCAAGGTAATCGTATATGCCTACTTCCGCAGCAACCGCTGCCGCAGTCCTGCTTTCGTCGCCCGTAAGCATAGCGACGCGCATATTTCTGTCCTTCAACAACGCCACTGCCTGCGCGCTGCCCGTCTTTAAAGCGTCGGCAATCGCAATAATCGCAATTACGCTTTTGATATTTGCAAGATATATTACCGTATTGCCCTTTTCGGAAAGTTCATTCGCTTTTTCTTTGATTTCTTTCGGAACTTTTATACCGCCGATTAGTTTTACATTGCCTAAAAAATATTTTTCGCCGTTGTAAAACGCCGTTGCTCCCTTTCCTACAACATATTCGAAATCGTCCGTTTCATATCCTTCGCCTGCATATTCGGTTACGCATTTTGCAAGCGGATGATTTGAATTTTTTTCTATACCGTACGCAAGTCTTACCGCAAAATCTTCCGGACAGCCCTGCGTAAATACATTGGTGACTCGCGGTTTACCTTCCGTTAACGTCGCAGTTTTATCAAGCAAAACGGCGTTTATATCGCAAACTTTTTGCAAACTTTCCGCATCTTTATACAGTATTCCGTGAGAAGCCGCCTTGCCCGTAGCCGTCATAATAGCAACAGGCGTTGCCAACCCCAGCGCACACGGACAGGATACAACAAGCACGTTTAAAGCATACGTCACGCTGTGTTCTGGTTTAAACGACCCGTCGATAATAAGCCAAATCAATAAAGTTGCCAGCGCGACAAGCGTTACAACCGGCACAAATATTCCCGCAACTTTGTCGGCAAATTTTTGTATGGGGGCTTTGCTTGCGCCCGCCTCTTTGACCATAGTTATTATTTTAGCCAAAGTCGTCTGCTCGCCTACGCGCTCTGCCTTCATTTTTATTAAACCGCTTTTAACCAGCGCGGCGCTTGTAACTTCATCCCCTGCGGCAACTTCAACGGGCAAACTTTCGCCCGTAATGGCGCATTTGTCCACAAACGAACTCCCCCATATTACTTTGCCGTCTACGGGAATATACTCTCCCTGCTTCACTACTATCACGTCGCCTTCACGCACGTCCTTTAACGAAACCGTGCGCTGCTCGCCGTTCACTTCCACGGTAACGGTATCGGGAGCAAGCTTCAAAAGTTTTTCTATTTCATCGCCCGTCTTGCGTTTTGATTTTTCTTCAAGCCATTTGCCTATATCAACGAACACAAGAATCATTGCAGCAGACTCAAAGTGCAGATTCATAGCGTTGTAATGGGCGTCTTTGCCGAGAAAAATCATAATTGTAAGCGCAAGAGAATATAAGAACGAAACACCCGAACCCAAAGCGACAAGAGTATCCATATTGGGAACTTTTTTAAATACGGCAACAGCGCCGTTTTTGAAATAGCGGTAATTCACACCTATTATCGCCGCGGAAAGTATTGCCTGATAAAGTGCAAACCATTGCGCGCAGCCTTTTTCAGGGTCAATAAACCAAGGTACGGGCGCACCCAGCATATGCCCCATAGAAACGTACATTAAGGGTACCAATATGCAAACCGAAACAATAAATCTTATAAAAAGCCGCCTGTCCACCGCTTTTTCGTCTTTTTTTGACGTTTGATTTTGCCCTTCGTTGTAAATGCCGTAGCCCAGCGCTTCTACCGCGTCGAAAATATTTTTTTCGCTTACAGCGCTTTCGTCAAAATCAACCTTCATAGATTTGCCCATAAGGCTGACTTCGCAACTTGCCACGCCTTCCATCTTTCCGACCGCGCGCTCTATTCCGGAAGAACACGCCGAGCAAGTCATTCCCGTTATTTCATATTTCTTGTTCATATAATTAATAGTCTATTTCCATTTTTTTTGTATTATAAAACCTAATTCCTACTTTGTCAATAGGAATTAGGTTAAAACATAACTTCAAAATTAAAATATATTTATTTATCCGTAATAAATTGCGCCGTTAATGTAATTTTTCAAAGAAATAGTTATCTCTCAAAACGCTTTCAAGGCTTAAATCAGACCCAAGCGCAAGCAAAACTTTCACCGTAGCCATTTCAAAACTTATATCGTAAGCCGCGGTGCAAAGTTCGGGCAAACCGAGCGCGCTTTCATAAATTCTCGCGCGGCTGTCGATGGGCGCAATAACTACGGGAATACCCAAAGTCTTGCAATAGGCAAGAAATTTTTTAAAGTTTGCCTCCTCGCCCTCCGTGCAAACAGTGCCGCTGTGATAAAGTTGAACCATTATCGCCTTCGGCTTTCTTTCGTTGAAGCGGTAGAAGTCAAAATTCAACAGCGAGTGCGCCTGAATAGTTACCATATCCATACAAAGTTTTTGCGCTTTGCAATGCTTTCTTTCCGCTTTTAAATCCGATAACGAAGGATTGCCTTCGGCGCTGTTATAAACAAAACGTCCTTCAACAATTTCTCCGAAATGCGTTTTTAAAATGCTTTCATATTCGCCGCTGATTTGAGTTGCGGAAACAAGTCTGCTTGCAAGATGAATTTTGCAATTTTCACCGTAATTTTCAAAACTGACAAAAACACCGCCGAAGTCAACGCTTTGAATAAACGTTACGGCGCCCGCAAAGTTTTCAAACCCGCGGCTGCGCTCGTCGTCCAAAGGATATAAAGAAGAAACGAACACAAGCGGAATTTTTAAATCGCAAAAAATCTGGCTGAACAGGTTTGCGGTAAAACACAGCGTGTCGGTGCCGTGCGTCATTATAATGCCGTCGTACTTTTCAACGTCCACTCCGCGGACGCACTCCGCCATTTTTTCAAGGTCGGCGGGCTGAACGTTTTCACTTAAAATATTAAGCGGATGCAGTTCGTCAAAGACGATTGAATCGCCGAAATGCGCTTTAAATCTTTCAATAAGCGCGCTTTTTACCTCTTGCTTCAAGCCTACCGTTTCGCCTTTTGCGCAAGAGCCTATTGTTCCGCCCGTAAATATAACGCAGATTTTGTTTTTCATATGTCTTTTGAAAACACTTCCGTTTTTAGTTTACAAACTTCCCACCGTTCTGGGGTATAACAACGTATCGCGTATGTTTTGCACGCCTGTTACGTACATTATAATTCTTTCAAAGCCCAAACCGAAACCGCTGTGGGGAACGCTGCCGTATTTGCGCGTATCAAGGTATTCGCTGTACGCTTCCAACGCCATTCCGCGCTTTTTCATAGCCGTTTCAAGATTTTTTAAATCAGCCTCGCGCTCGCTGCAACCTATAATTTCGCCAATACCAGGAACAAGCAAATCGGTTGCGGCAACCGTCTTACCGTCGGCATTCTGCTTCATATAAAACGCCTTTATATCAGCAGGATAGTCGGTGACGAAAACGGGTTTTTTGAAATATTCTTCCGTAAGATACCTTTCGTGCTCGGTCTGCAAATCGCAACCCCATTCAACGGGATATTTAAACTCTTTTCCCGATTTTTTAAGCACTTCAAGCGCTTCCGTATAGGTAATTTTCGCAAAATCGTTGGAAACTACGCGTTTGAGTTTTTCTATTAAGCCTTTCTCTATTCTCTCGTCAAAAAACGCAAGTTCGTCAACGCAATTTTCAAGCACGTCGCTTATTACGTACTTTATAAATTCTTCGGCAATTTCTATTATGTCCGATAAATCGCAAAAACAAACTTCGGGCTCAATCTGCCAAAACTCCGCCGCATGACGGGTTGTGTTGCTGTGTTCCGCGCGGAACGTAGGTCCGAAGGTATAAATTTTGCCAAGTCCGGTTGCCGCTACTTCGCCTTCAAGCTGTCCCGAAACCGTCAATCCCGCCCTTGCGCCGAAAAAGTCCTGTGCAAAATATTCCGCCTCTGTTTTTGCGGAAGTTTTCCAAGGTTGAGTAGTAACGCGGAACATTTCACCCGCGCCCTCGCAGTCGCTTCCCGTGATTATGGGCGTATGGACGTACTTATAGCCGTGTTCCTGAAAATATTTATGAATGGCAAAAGCAAGCCTGCTGCGCACGGCAAGCACCGCCTCAAAAAACTTGGTACGGGGTCTTAAATGCGGAATAGTCCTTAAAAACTCCAAAGTATGGTGTTTTTTCTGCAAAGGATAATCCTGCGGACATCCGCCAAGCAAGGCAATTTTGCGCGCGATGATTTCGCAACCGTTTCTTTCGGACGACACAAGTACGCCGTCCACCTGCAAAGCGGCGCCGACTACAAGCGCTTGTTTCACCTCGTTTTCGTCCAAAGTACCTTTTTCTATAACAATTTGAATGTTTTTAAGCGAAGTCCCGTCGTTAAGCTCGATAAAAGCAACGCTTTTAGAGTCGCGCCACGTTCTTACCCAGCCGCATACGGTAACCGAGCCGTTTGCAAATTTTTCCGATTGCGCAAATAAATCTTTGACGTCAGTATGTTTCATTGAAGTCCTCCGTCTAAAAAATACGGACTGCCGCAAAAGACAGTCCGCAATTTAAATTATATTATTTCTTTTCGTCCGTGGAAACTACCTGAACTTTATCGTAGTATCCGCAGTTGCGGCAAACTTTGTGAGCCTCTTTCTGCATATGACAATGCGGGCATTCGACCAGCGTAGGAGCCGTCGCTTTGTAGTTTGCAAATCTGGTATTAGTTCTCTGTTTAGATTGTTTTCCCTTGGGTACTGCCATTTTAATACACCTCTTTTTTCTTTAATTTAGGTAACGTCAATACCCTTGCAGTCCTCTTTACAAAGTAAAATCTGAGGCTGGCTTATAAGTATTGCATCGTCAACGGCGGTTGTTAAATTTATTTTTAATCCGTCGTAATAATAATTTTCATCGTCCGCTTCGGGTACAAATAAAACCGCTTGAGTAAAAGTAATTTGCTTTTCCGTATCGTTTAAACAATAAGAACACTGTCCTTTAAGTTTATAACTTACGGTAAGCATCACTTCCACGGCGTCGTCATCGAAAATTTCATACTCGCCCGAAACTTTTACCCCGCCTTCCACTTTACAAAGCGGAACAAGACAGCAATCTTGCCGAGGAGTATAATCAAAAGAAAAATTTCCCGTATACTTGCCGAGCGCTATTAGTTTTTTAACTTCAATTTCCATACCAAAGCCGACTTCAAAATTATATTAAAGCGGCAAGCCTTTGTCAACTCATTTATTCCGCTTTAACAATAATTTTTTATAAACAATTAATAAATATACGAAAAAATTAAAGCAATTCCGCCGTTTCTCTTGCAATTACAAGTTCTTCATTGGTAGGAATTATAAGCACTTTAACTTTTGAATTTTCAGCGGATATATCGCGTATGCCTTCGCAACGCAGCGCATTGACCTTTTCGTTTATCTTTACGCCCAAAAATTCAAGCCCTTCGCAAACTCCGGCACGTACGCAAGGCGTGTTTTCGCCTATTCCCGCGGTGAAAACTATGCAATCAAGTCCGCCCATTGCGGCAGCGAACGCTCCCACAAATTTTTTGGTCTGATAACTGAACATTTCCAACGCAAGGCGGCAACGGTCGTTTCCGTTTGCCACGCCCTTTTCCAAATCTCTGAAATCGCTTGAAACGCCCGAAATACCCTTGACTCCGCAATCCTTATTGAGGTAGTTTACCGCTTCGGAATGGGACATTCCCTTCTTTTTTGCAAGAAATTCTACGGCGGACGCGTCTATATCGCCCGAACGCGTACCCATAAGCACGCCGGCAAGCGGCGTAAAGCCCATAGTGGTATCAACGCACTTGCCACCGTCTACCGCCGTTATCGAGGAGCCGTTGCCAAGGTGGCAGGTAACTATTTTAAGTTCTTCGGGGCGCTTACCCAAAAATTTTGCCGCCTCTCCCGAAACGTATTTGTGGCTTGTTCCGTGGAAACCGTATTTTCTGACTCCGTATTTTTTATAATCGTCGTAATTTATGCCGTACAAATACGCCTTTTCGGGCATAGTTGCGTGAAAGGACGTATCAAATACAAGCGCCATAGGCGTTTTGGGCATAACCTCTATACACGCGCGCAAGCCGGTAACTGCGGCGGGATTGTGCAATGGCGCAAGCTCGAAAGTCTTTTCTTCCAAAGTTTTCAAAACGTCTGGGGTAACCAACGTGGTTTTGGTAAAATATTCGCCGCTGGCAACTACTCTGTGTCCCACTGCGTCTATTTCGTCCATCGACTTTATTACGGCTATTTCTCCGTCTTGCAAAGCCGCAAGTACAAGTTGAATTGCAACTTTATGGCTGGGCATATCTTTTTTATATATCTTTTCTTTTCCGTTGCCCTTTGCTGTAAGAATAGAACCGTCTATACCTATTCTTTCGCATCCGCCCTTTGCAAGAACTTTTTCCGTAGCCATATCGATAAGCTGATATTTAAGCGAACTGCTTCCCGCGTTTACAACAAGTATTTTCATATTCGACACCTTAGTTATTTTTATTTGAATTTCAAAGTTTATATTATTCTGCCTGCAATGCGGTCACCGCAACGGTCGCAACTATGTCTTCAACGCTGCACCCGCGCGACAAATCGTTTAAAGGTTTGGCAAATCCCTGACATATGGGACCTACCGCCATATACCCGCCGAAGCGCTGCGCTATTTTATAGCCGATATTGCCAGCGTTTATATTGGGAAAAACAAATACGTTTGCATTGCCCGCCACATTAGAGTCTGGCGCTTTTAGTTTACCCACTTCGGGCGCGACCGCCGCGTCAAACTGAAATTCTCCGTCCAAAGCTAAATCGGGCGCCATTGCCTTTGCAAGTTCGGTTGCCTGACGCACTCTGGGAATGGACTGCGTAAATTTATCGTCGTTTCCGCTGCCTTTGGTTGAAAAGGACAGCATTGCAACGCGCGGTTCGATACCAGCAATTTCTTTCGCCGTTTTTGCGGAAGAAACCGCAATATCGGCAAGTTGTTCAGCCGTGGGCTCTATATTTATTGCGCAATCGGCAAACACCGCCACGCCGTCGGGATTATACTTATTAGATTTATTAGGAGCAATCATAATAAAACAGCTTGAAACCGTTTTTATTCCTTGCGCGGTTTTCACCACTTGCAGTCCGGGGCGCAAAGTGTTTGCCGTAGAGTGGCACGCACCGGAAACATAACCGTCCACGTCCCCCGCTTTAAGCATAAGCGCGCCGAACATCGTTCTGTCCTTAGCTTGCTCCGCCGCCTGCTCTTCCGTCATTCCCTTGGCTTTTCTCGTTTCATACAGCATTTTAGCGTAAACGGAGGTCTTGTCCGAAGTAAGAGGGTCTACAAGCGTTATGCCTTTCAAATCAACGTCGGGCGCAACTTTTTTGCACTCTTGCTCGTTGCCTATAAGCACTATTTTTGCAATACCTTCCTTTGTGATGCGCGCGGCTGCTTCAACCACTCTTTTGTCCTCGCCCTCGCAAAGAACTATCGTTTTTTTACGTTTAGCCGCTTTCGACTTTATTTCGTCAAGCAACGTCATATCTTTACTCCTTAAAATCGCTTTATTTTAGCGCCGAAAACGTTTATAATGTTGTTCGGCATATCAAACATTGTAATTATATACCAAAATTTTCCGATTGTAAAGATTAATAATGAAAATTTGCGCAATAATTTGTGAATTCAACCCCTTCCATAACGGACATAAATATCTGCTTGAACGTGCAAGAGAACTGTCGCTCTGCGACGTGCTGCTTTGTATGATGAGCGGAAGTTTTACTCAGCGCGGAGATATTTGCGTAATGGACAGACATACTCGCGCGCGCCACGCTTTGCTATGCGGGGCGGACGCCGTACTGGAATTACCCGCCGCTTTTTCCGTAGCGCCCGCGGAAATATTCTCGCAAGGTGCGATTAAACTGCTTAACTCGATTCCTGATACTCATACTCTCGCCTTCGGTTGCGAAGCAGACGGCTACGTAGATTTTTCTGCGGCGGCGGAAAAACTTTTAAATGAGAGCGAAACTTTCAAAAAAGTTTTAAACGATGGGCTTGAAAGCGGACAAAGTTATGTAAAATGTTATGCAAGGGCATTCGAAAAAGACGGCGGCGAAGCAGGATTGCTTGACAAACCAAACAATATTCTTGCCGTGGAATACGCAAAAGCAATAATTAAATTAAATTCAAAAATAAAACCGCTGCCCATAAAACGGGTTGGCGCAGACTTTAACGACAATGAATTGAAAGATAACTTTTCGTCGGCAAGCGCTATACGGAGCAACCCCTTATCCTCGCTTATAAAAGAAAACCTGCCCGACTGCGTTTATGAAGATTTTAAAGATTTTACAACCGAAACCGACAAATATAAGGAATTTGCCAAACTTATTTTAACAAGGACTTCCGCTAAAGACTTAAAAAAAGTTTTCGGATGCGGCGAAGGTTTGGAAAACCGTTTAAAAAGCCTTGAAGAATTAACTTATGACGAAATTATATCAAACGCCACGGGGCGCAGATATTCTTCATCCAGAATAAAACGTATTCTCTGCGCAAATTTTCTTCAAATTTATGCGGAAGACTGTTTTAAATATCTTGATTACCCTTTATATTTGAAACCGCTTGCCATAAAAAAAAGAAACGCGGACATTATTCTTTCTGCTTTATCACAGTCCGACAACCCGTTAATTTTAAAGGGGCGCGACAGAGAAAAGTTGTCAAAAACAGCAAAAAAGTGTTTGGAAACCGACGATTTTACACATTTACAACGACAAGTTATTGCAGGAAGCGCAACAAAAACCAACGAAAATGATGAAATTTTATATTTCAACTAAAAAAAGCGGCAAAAGGGCTATAAATTTTTAAACTAGCAAAAATTAAAAATAAGCACATTAGGCAATGTGCTTATTTTTATACAATTTAAATAATTTTGTTTCTGAATCAATAGAGGATGCTTTTATGTATGCAGTTTCTAACTCATAATCTTTTAAATAATAAAATAAATTTAGAACAAAATTTAGGGCTGAATTTCCGAGAACGGCATCAACTGGCGCAATGTAGTTGTTGTGTTCAGAAAAAATTTCAACCATTTTTTTATCTTTGCCTGTGTAACAACCTAAATTCAATATTGTCTTATTGGTTAATTTGAAGTATTTTCTAATCTCAACAGCGCCAAAGTTTTCCCTTGGCTCATTTTTTAAATAAATATTTTCGCCCAAAACAGGCATTATTATTTTCCCATCTTCTTTACTATGGCAAGATAATATTAAAGTGTCAAATTTGAAAAATTTGATGTCATTTTTAAATATTTGTATTAGGTCATTTGGTCTTCCTAATGGAAATAATAAAACATAATAACCATATCTTTCCAAAACTTGCCTAATTGCTTCACTTTCGTTGCCCGTATCACCAAAATCTACTAATAATATATTTTTCTCCATATCTACCTTATATAATCTCGACAATTAAGACAAAGCAAATAGCATAATGCTTTTTGTCAAATATGTTCCATTCTTAAACCCTGAGTAAAGAACCTTTCAAAGTATTCCGCTAGTTTCAAAATTAACTAACGCCACTTTTTTTAATTTTTTTAACAAAAAATATTATAAATTGTTTAAATACTGCACTTCCTGTGCGGTTAATTTTCTGTATGCGCCCCTGTCAAGTCCGCGCAATGTAATTTCACCGACTTTTATGCGCTTTAACAAGGCAACTTCCTTACCGATAGCGGCAAACATTTTGCGCACCTCGCGGTTTTTTCCTTCCGTCAACGTAACGTGTATTTTGGTGTAAGTTTTATCCGTTTCGACTATGTGCGCTTTACACTTTTTGGTCACGTAACCGCCCTCGATTTCAACTCCGCTGCGGATAGGATTAAGCGCCGCTTCTGTACACGTGCCCTCGATTTTGACAAGATAAGTTTTAGGCACTTCGTTGGACGGATGGGTAAGCCTCTGCGCCAACGCGCCGTCCGTAGTAAGAATAAGCAAACCCTCGCTATCGTAGTCAAGCCTGCCGACAGGATATATCCTTCCCACGTTTTTGGGCATTAAATCAAGAACTGTTTTGCGCCCCTTATCGTCCGAAACCGAACAAATGTAGCCTTTGGGTTTATTCAAAATATAATATTCGTTTTTTTGGAGAACGGCTTTGCGTCCGTCCACGTAAACTTCGTCTTCTTCGTTTACGTCCATTCCCACGGACGCTTTTTTTCCGTTTACCTGCACCCTACCCTCGGCGATAAGATTATCGCAATCCCTGCGGGAAGCCATACCGCAAGCGGCAAGGTATTTGTTTATTCTCATAGCAGACCTTTTTTAATTATTTCTGTCTACTATACTATATAAATTTTCGCTGAAAATCAAGCCGTTTTCGCCGTAAATTTCAAGTTTGGCAACAAAATCGCCCTGTACAATTTTTTTAAGATTTTCGACGGGAACTACCTTAAAACTCATTTTATCTACGTTTTTCACGACAAAACAACTTGATTTTAAAGGTTTGCAAAGTACTTTGTCTGACATAAATACCGCATTTTCATCAATGTTAAGCAATTTATAGTCTTTAAAACAAGTATTAAGCAACTCGGCGCTGCGCTCGTACATATCGTGACAGTTTAAAACCACGCACACAACGTCCATACCTTCTCTTTCCGCTGAGGAAACAAGGCACCTGCCCGCTTTCATCGTGTATCCCGTCTTTATTCCGTTCGCCCCGTCAAAATTATAAAGCAGTTTATTTTTATTTATATAATCGCGAAATTCGCCTTTATAGTTTTTTGTGGAAACTATTTCTTTAAAAACCGAATTGCGCATTGCGTGGCAGGCAATCGTGCACAGGTCGCGCGCGGTTGTATAGTGCTCGTCGTCTGGCAATCCGCTCGGATTTTTGAAATTGGTGTTCTGCGCCCCGTACTGTTCGGCGCGTTCCGTCATAACTTCGGCAAATTTTTCAGTGCTTCCGCTGTGATGTATTGCCAAAGCCGTTGCGGCGTCGTTTCCAGAACGTAGCATAAGCCCGTAAAGCAAGTCTTTTACGCTTATTCTTTCGTCTTTTTTAAGATATATACTTGAACCTTCCACGCCAACTGCTTTTTCGGGCACGATAAACGTCTCGTCAAGGTTGCAGTCTTCAATTATAACAATTGCCGTCATAATCTTGGTAGTGCTAGCCATAGGCAGTTTAATATCGGCGTTATTTCCGCACAAAACCGTTCCCGTCTGCAACTCCATAGCAATTTCGGCGGATGCGCTTGCCTCGGCGCGCCTGTTGTATTCCGCATTAAAAGCGGCAAAAAAGGCTCCCGCAGCCATTACAAGCGAAATTAAAACAGATAAAAATATTCTTTTACGCATTGTCCGTCAGTTTATTTACAAGTTCTCCCGTTCTGTCTATAAGCGTATCCAAAGCGCTGTCGTCAAGTTTCAATAAACGGCAACCGTTTCCGTCGTCGATTAAAAAGCCCTTGGGTTTTACCGTTATTACCGAGCCGTTTCCGCCGGCAACCTGAAAACCGTCCGCCTCCTTAAACGTTTTTACGTCCCCGTATTCTCCGCCGCCGCTTAAATTTACAACCGTAATGGACGAAACGGGAATAATCTCCGTTCCGCTTACAGTAATTATCGATTTGCCCACAACGGTATTTGCGTCGGCAACTTTTTCAATAGAAACCGAAGGCGCGTCAAAATTGTTTTCTTTACTTCTTCTTAACTTAGCCATTTAATTTCTCCATAATTAAAATTAAAATTATTTTTAACAAGACAAAGGCGTTTACAATTGTCACCGCTTTCGCGTAATATCGTATTTCGCCGTGTTCCTGATTTAAAACGGTATAATTACGTAATTTGCAAAAATTGCCGTTTATTTGTATGAATTTGTATATTGCGGTAGTCAAACTGTTTTGCGCAAGCAAAACGTATGCGTTAGACTCCTTTTGCATACCGTAATCACCAAGTTGAACCACTTTATATAGGCACACACTGTTAAAAACCTTATAAAAGTTTTTGTTTAATTTTTTTGCGTCGACTTTTTTATTTTTACCGTTTATCTGCATCTCGTTCGGATGATTTTTTACGGTATTTACGTTAAAAAAATTAAACTTATATACTCCGACGTTCAAACTTGCATACTGCTGCCCCGTGTTTATATAAACGTAATTATATAAATGGATAGGAAAAATCATAATCGCAAACAGCACGGCGTTTACGGCAATCAACGCTATGTTCATATTTTTATTATCAGTAAATAATTGCTAAATATACAAAAATAAGACGGCAAAAAAAGCGCGGCTTGCTTGCCGCGCTTTAAAATTCATTATATTATACAAAGTTTTTTATTAATCAATTTTAATTACGTCGTCTTCGTCTGTTATAAAATCAGGCAATTCGTATCCGTTTTCGTCCGTTTTTGGTTTAACGTCCTCTGTAACAGCCGTTTCTGCCTGACGCTGGCTATTTTCTTCCACGTAAACGTCCTTTTTATAAAGGTAATTGCCGTCGTCCTCGTCGGCAAAAGCCGCACTGTTTAACTGCGCGATTTGCGCCATCAACTCGTCATAGTCGGGCAATTCGTCAATTGAGTTCAACTTGAAACGCTTCAAAAAATTGTCGGTGGTGTGATATAAAATTGGTTTGCCCACAGCGTCTTTTCTTCCGCAGGGCTCTATCATTTCAAGTTCAAGTAAAGTATGTATTGCGTAATCGCAGCTTACCGTCCTTATCTCTTCAAGTTCGGGCTTGGTAATGGGCTGTTTATAGGCAATTATCGCAGCGCATTCCAATATTGTTTTTGTGAACTCTTTTTCCTTAATTGGAATAAGCACTTCCGAAATTTGCTGCTTGTATTTGGGATTTGACGCCAGCTGTATTTTTCCGTTAAACACAAGCAGTTGCAATCCCCCGTCCTCTCCGTACTTGGCTTTTAGTTCGTCTATGCTTGCGTTTACGTCTTTTATTGTGCAGCCGAGTTTTTCAACAATAAATTTTACGGGGACCGCCTCGCCCGAAGCAAAAACAACGGCTTCAATTATATTCGTCAAATTGTTCATCCGATAAGTCCTTTAAATCCCAGTCCGGATTTAGTTTTATTGTTATCGCGCCGAAAGACTGCTCTTGCACGACCAAAATAAATTGATGTTTAAGCATCTCCAAAAGCGCCTGAAACGTGGTTATAACTTCGTTTTTCGAATATGTTACAAACAGTTTTTCAAACTCTATTTCTTTATGTTCGATAAGTTTCTCTTTTATGAAAGTAACTTGTTCTTCTACCGTATGTTCGTCCTTGGGTATTTCCTTTACGTTGTCCTTTTCACGCTGCAAACTTTCGTTTTTAAGCATCATTTTGGCAAACGCTTCAAGCATTGCGCTAACGGTAAAATCTTTATAAACTACCCTGACCGTATCCAACGATTTATCCGGTTGTTTAAAAAAGTAGCCTATCGTTTCCAACGTTTTCAGTTTGGGGGTTTCGCCTTTTATAAGTTCGTACTCTCTCTGTTTAAGCTGTTCAATCAAAGCGCGCTGTTCTTCTTCCGCGCCGCCCATTTCTTCGCCGCCGACTTCCACCACGGGAACAAGACTTTTGGACTTTATGTAAATAATCTGCGCGGCAAGCGCAAGGTATTCGCTTTCCTTGTCAACGTCCCTGTGCGGCTGAGTTTTCATATACTCGATATATTCCAGAAACTGCTCGGTGACCTTGGAAACGAAAACATCCTCGATGTTTATCTTGGCTATGTTGATTAGGTGCAACAGCAAATCCAGAGGACCTTCAAAAACGTCCAGTACCGTGGTATAATCAACTACCGATTCAAAATTGTCGTACTTATTTTCAGCCATAATTTTTTCCGCTTAAACTCAATAGGGCATTAAGTAAATAGGCAAGCCGAATATTGCGTTCCACATTGCAGAAATGGGAAAGCCGATAATGTTTCTGGCAAACCAGTGAACGTATCCCAAAATATCGAAATACTTAACTATATGCAGATTTGTATAATCCGCAAGAATTCCGCACAAAAAGCTCTCTAAAATTAAAATTAAAAGAATATACCTTCCGTAATTTTTTAAAAATCTGCGCACAGGATTTATTTCGCGCGTGAACGACTCGACAACCCTGAACCCGTCTAACGGGTAAAAAGGCAATAAATTAAATACGAACACACTTAAACTGTATGCATAAATTAAAAAGAAAACTTGTTCAAAAAACAATATGGCGTTTTCGCCCGCCACGGTTGCAGGCGCCGCGTAACACGCAATAAGCAAATATAACGGATAAGAAATAAACGCAATTATATAGTTACTAACAACGCCCGCTATCGCCGTCAAAAAAAGGCCCTTTCTGTAATTTTTGAAGTTATACGGATAAATGGGGACAGGCTTCGCCCAACCGAAACCCGTCAAAATACAAAAGACGAATCCGGCGGGGTCTACGTGCTTTATGGGATTTAAAGTCAATCTGCCCTGCACTTTCGGCGTAACGTCACCGCATTTATAGGCGACAAGGGCGTGAGCGAATTCGTGCGGTATAAACACAAAAAGCACCGCGATAATTCCGCCCAGATATTTAAACAAAATACTCATTTCTTCAATCTTTCCGGTATGCAGTCGTTGCGAGTCAAATCTTCGTACGTCTGCGGTTTAATAATGTACTCCGCCTTGCCGCAATTTACAAGAATTGCTGGCGGAATAAAGTTTCTGTTATAATTGCTTGCCATTGAATAGTTATAAGCGCCGGTTGTCAATACAGCAAGCACGTCGCCGCTGTTCGCCTTAGGCAACGCAACGTCCACCGCTATCAAATCCCCGCTTTCACAACACTTGCCCGCTATTGAAACCTTTTCGGTAGCGGGCTCGGCAGCGCGGTTTGCAAGCAACGCGGTATATTTTGACTGATATAAAGCATATCTGGGGTTGTCAAACATTCCACCGTCTACCGCAACGTATTTTTTTACGCCCGCAATGTCCTTTATTGCGCCGACGGTATACAAAGTGATTCCCGCTTCGGCAATAATCGAGCGGCCCGGTTCCAGCAATAAAAACGGCTCGGATAGTTTAAGTTTTTTCGCCTTGTCTTTTATTGCAACGATAAGCGCTTTAACGTAATCAACATAATCTTCGGGTTTGAATTTAGGGTCTTCGTCGTTATACCAGACGCCGAAACCGCCGCCAAGATTAAGTTCTTTTATTTCAACCCCAGTTTTTTCTTTGATGTCGGCGGCAAAATCCATCACTTTTTCAGCAGCCAGCACAAACGATTGTTTTTCAAAGATTTGCGAGCCTATATGGCAATGGAAACCGCGAAGATTTATGTTTGACTTTGAAAGGACGTGTTTTACCGTCTGTTCCGCCGTTCCGTCGGCAACCGAAAAACCGAATTTGCTGTCCGTACGCGCCGTCTGCACAAACGCGTGCGTATGCGCCTCAACGCCGGGATTAATGCGTATAAGAACGTTTTGCACGATATTTCTTTCGGCGGCAAGCTTATCAAGAATATCCGCTTCGCGCAGGCTGTCGACAACTATATTTTTTACGCCGTTATCAAGCGCAAAAGCAAGTTCTCTTTCAAGTTTGTTGTTGCCGTGCATATATATTTTTTCTGCGGGGAATTCAGCTGAAAGCGCGGTGTAAAGTTCGCCGCCGCTTACAACGTCAACGCCTATTTCTTCCTGCTTGGCAATAGCGTAAATCGCAGTGCAGGCAAACGCCTTTGAAGCATAAAGCACCAGCCCGTTTCCGCCGTAAAAGTTTTCGATTACGCTTTTGTAAGCGTTCATCATTTTACGGATATGCGCCTCGTCAAACACGTAAAGCGGCGTACCGAAACGCTGCGCCAATTCAACGGCGTCGGCTCCGCCTATTTCCAAATGTCCGTCGGCGTTTATTTTCAAAGTGTCCCTTGCGTTCATCTAAAAACTCCCGAGTAAAACTACCCGTTTATTTTACCAAATTATATAAATTTAGTCAAACAAATACTGCGAAAAAGATAACTCCAAGTTTAATTGCGGTTTAAGGTTATTTTACGCTAATTGCTTTGCTTATATCGGCAAGCAGAAAAAACGTTTTAACCGCGCCGATTTTTTCGGCGCGGTCGCTTAATTTTTGATTAAATATTTTATACTTAATTAAATTTTACGCCTTTCAGATTGCCCAGTTTTTGGCGTTCTGCTTCAAATAATCCACATAGCCGGCCTTTTCAACGCTTTCAACCGAAACAACGTTTACTGTATCGATAAGCACGCCGTCTTTATAAACTTCAACAGAACCCACAACCTGTTCGGGCGCGACCGGCGCTTTTACATTGAAATCGTTTACTTTATGAGTTATTTCCGGCGATTTGTCGGCTGCGGAAAACACATAACTGTTTCTTTCCGGTCTTACCTGAAAACTGTCCTTTTTGCCGCCGCGGACTGTAAACTCGTCGTTAAGCGTTACGTCTTTATCAAGGACAATTTTATTTTGATAATTCGCAAAACCGTAATCAAACATTTTTATGGTAGAATCAAATCTTTCATTGCTTGAAGCGGCGCCCAAAACAGCAGAAATAAGTCTTAAATTATTTTTCTTTGCGGTTGCCGCAAGGCAAAAACCCGCCTCGTTGGTAAACCCCGTTTTACCGCCGTCGCAGAAAGAATAATTGCGGATAAGCTTATTAGTATTCGTCATAGAAGTCGTTCTGTTATCGGGGTGAACAAAGTCTTCAAGCCAAACTTTACTGTAATTGTAGTACTCTTCGTGCTTTAAAAGATTTGCAAACATCTTTGCAACGTCCCTTGCGCAAGAATACTGAGTTTCGCGCGGCAGTCCCGTACAGTTTGCAAACAAGGTGTCCGTGCAGCCCAACTCTTTGGCTTTTGAATTCATTCTGGAAACAAATTCTTCTTCTCCGCCGCAGACTTTTTCCGAAAGAGCGACGCAGCTGTCGTTTGCGGAACATACTACTATGCTTTTTATCAATTGGTCCACAGAATACTCGCATTTGCTGTCCAGATAAACCTGCGAGCCGCCCATACTCATTGCGTTTTTGCTTACAGAAACTTTGTCCTCCAAACTCAGTTTACCTTCGGAAACAGAGTCCAAAACAAGCGTCAACGTCATAACTTTGCATACACTTGCAATGGGCATACGCGACGTTTCGTTTTCGGCATAAATACATTCGCCCGAATTATAATCCATTAAATACGCCGATTTGCAACCTGCCGTCAAGCCTTTTGCAGTGCTTGTTTCATAAGTAAAGCCCGAAAGCGCCATACCGGAAGCGGTTACGCACAGCGATAATAAAACAGTACAAAACTTTTTCATACTGGCAGTATGCGCAAAGGCAATATTTCTATACGATTATTATGACAACCCTGAAAATAACGTTTTCCAGAAGCAAAATTATAATCAAATCGACAAGCGCAACAGCCGCAGGTATAAATAAGCAATATCTTTTATCGCATTTTGGGCAAAACTCGCCGCAAGCATAGCACAATACAAGAGAAATAAGCGTTGCGGGGATAAATACAAAAATTACCGTAACCACACCGCTGAACGCTCCGACGGAAATTATTAGCACGGTGTAAATACCAAAAAATATCCCTCTTAAAAATACAAATACAAGGCTTACGTACTTAAATTTGGTAAAGTACCCTATTAAAAAAAATATATAAAAGTATAGCAAGTCGCCTAAAAAATGAGGAAAAACTATTTGCGCGTTTTTAAAATTGAACACATTATAAACGTATTCGTCAGCCAAATTTCGCAGATAATAGTTATAATTTACAAATCTGCATAGTACTATGCCACATATAATTGAGCAACTAAGCGCAATAATGAACGCAAGGGCGTACCTTTTGTCCCATTTTTCTCCGCAAAAAGACAAATTTCTCATATATACAAATATATGAGAAATTTAAAATTAATATGAACTAAGCATATTGTCTATCGCTATACCGTAGCCCCTTGTAGGGTCGTTAACAAATACGTGGGTGACTGCGCCAATAAGTTTTCCGTTCTGAACTATGGGACTTCCGCTCATTCCCTGTACTATTCCGCCCGTCTTTTCAATCAGACGTTTATCTTCTATTTTTATCACAAAATTTCTGTTGTCTTTGTTGTTTTTATCTACTTTTACAATAGATATTTCATACCTCTCCGGTTCCTTTCCGTAAACGGTGGAATAAATGTGCGCAGTACCTACGCAAACGTCGTCAACCGAGCCTTTGCTTACCTTGATAAGTCTTGAACAGTTAAAATCCTTTGAAAGTTCGCCGAATACCCCGCAAGAGCAATTCAATTTTGCATTACCCAAAACGTTTCCGCTTTCAAAAGCGCCGCGAAGTTCGCCCGGCGTTCCGCGCACTCCTCTTTTCACGTCGTAAATAAGCGAACCGAACACCGTGCCGCCGTTTATACCTACAAGTTTACCGTCCATATTTGTTACGGGATGCCCGAGCGAGGCAAATTTGCCTTCTTCTTTATCAATGTACGTCACAGTACCTATACCGCTGATACTGTCCTTGACAAGTACGCCAAGCTTTTTTTCGCCCGTATTCGCCTCTTTTGCGGGGACAACGTCAACGTTGAAGTTTTCGCCGCCGCGTATAACCGTAAGCTCGTATTTTTTATACTCGCGGGCTATAAGCGAGTTTATATCGGAAGACTTATTTACTTCTTCGCCGTTTATTTTATCGATTATATCGCCCGTCTTCAACCCCGCGTTTCTTGCCGGCGAAATCATTCCGCAGTCCGTAACAACGTCGCATAGACCTACCACTTCAACGGTAGTCGTACTCAACACAAAACCTGCGGGAAAGCCGCCCAAATAAAGAGAATTCGCATCCGCCGCCGCGCTTAGCGTGGAAAACCCTGCCGAAATCGCGCACAAAAGCACCGCGACAAATAAAAACGATATCTGTTTAAAAGTCTTTAAAATATTTTTTCCGTAAAGCATAACAGTATTGTGTGCAAACAATTTTTCTATATACAAAAAAACGGCGGAAAAAATCCGCCGCCGTTTTAGTCTGCATTTTTAATTTTTATACTGCGCTATAAGTTCTTTTGCGTGAATTTTTGCCGCCTCTGAATTTACGCTGCCCGTAAGACGAATAATCTCGTTTATCTTGCTTTCTTCATCAAGACGTTTAACTTTCGTAACGGTCTTATCACCGCTATTTTCCTTATATATAAGAAACTGCGCACCACTCGCAGCACACACCTGCGGAAGATGCGAAACCGCCAGAATTTGAGTATTTTCAGCAATACGTACAAATTTTTCGGCAACGGCGTTGGCTGTGTAACCGCTTATACCAGCGTCAATTTCGTCGAATATGTACGTGGAAATGCCGTTTACGTCCTTTAAAACAGTTTTAACGGCAAGCATAAATCGCGACATTTCGCCGCCGCTTATAACCTTATTCAACGGCTTTAACGGCTCGCCCTTATTTGCCGAAAACATAAAACTAATATTGTCGGAACCGTTTAAGGATTGTAAGTTTGCGGTTTGTTCATCATACTCGGCAAATTTTACCGAAAACTGCGCGTCGGGTATATTCAAAGTTTTAAGTTGCGCGGTAACATCATTACAAAACTTGTCCGAAGCAAACTTTCTTTTATTTGTCAATTTTTTACATAGCGCATAAATTTTTTCGTCGCATTCTGAAATTTGTTTGTTGTATTTTTCTACCGCGTTTGCGCCGTCGGACAACAAATCGAATTGCGCGCGGGAGTCTTCCAAAAAGTTTAAAATTTCTTTTTCGTCCGCGCCGTACTTTTTGCGTAAATTTTTTATAAGCGTAATTCTTTCGTCTATTTCTTCCGCTTCTCTGCCGTCAAAAGTCAATTCGTCGGCATAATCCGTCAAAGTTTCGCAAATATCTGAAATTTCGGCGTATACTTCCTCCAAACGTTCTTCCATTTTAGCGTAATTGTCGCTTAATGAAGAAATTCCGGTTATCGCGCGTTGGGCGGTAGAAAGGCAATCCAACGCCCCGCCGTCGTCGTTTAAAGCCGAAACGCCGCCGCTTATAGAAGATAAAATCTTTTCGGTATTGGCTATAATATTGCGACGGGTCTTCAACTCGTCAAATTCGCCTTCCTTCAAATCCGCATTTTCAATTTCTTTTATCTGATATTCAAGCAAATCCAACTTACGCTCGCGCTCCGCTCCGTCGCCTCCGAGTTCCGCTATCTTTGCCTTTAAACCGCGTTTATTTTTTATCAAGTCGGCAAGCTCGCTCTTTATGACGCCGACGTCTTCGCCGCAAATTCCGTCGACAACGTTCAATTGATTGTCTTCGCTAAGCAGAAAAAAATGCTCGCTTTGTCCGTGCACGTCTACAAGATGCAAAGTCACCGCTTTAAGCATCGCCGCGGTTACCGAAACGCCGTTAATTTTGATACTTCCTTTACCGTCTAAACTGAATTTTCTTGTAATCGAAATCAAGCCGTCGGACTCTATATCAAATTCTTCAAGTTTTTTTACCGCTTCGGAATTTTCGTCAACGCAAAATTCGGCGCGCACAATCGCTTCCTGCTCGCCGTATCTAATCATTGTTTTATCCGCTTTCGAGCCCAAAACAAAGTTAATCGAGTCCAAAATAACAGACTTTCCCGAGCCGGTTTCACCAGATAAAACGTTAAGTTTTCCGTCGAATTCTATTTCCGCTTCGGAAATAAGCGCGACGTTTTTGATAAACAATTTTTGTAACATCAGCTTAAATATTCTTGAAGATGAGCCACTACCTGGGGAGTGTTTTCGTTTTTATCCACAACAATCAGCAACGTATCGTCACCGGCAACGCTTCCGATAATTTCGTTAATTTTAAGCGAATCGACAAATACTCCCACGGTAGAGCCGTTTCCGCGCAACGTCTTTACGAGAATAAGATTGTTTGACGAATTGATGGAAAGCACGCACCCCTTATACAGGCTGGTCATTCTGTCGTTTATGCCATCGTCGACGTCCAAACTTGCGTATTTATACTTTTTCTGCATACCCGCTATTTTATAAAGTTTAAGTTCCTTTACGTCGCGGGAAATGGTTGCCTGCGTCACCTTGAAATTAACTTTGTTCAGTTCTTCGCAAAGCTCTTCCTGAGTGTCTATCTCCTTATTTGCGATAATTTCAAGAATTTTTTGCTGTCTTTTCGTTCTTTGCATTACATACTCCATTTATTTAATTTTATAAGTAATTTGTTAAAAAAATTTTTGTCGTTTTCAGTTATAAAATCGGCGGTAAAATCCGATTTTTTTACAGTGACGGTATCGCCCGAATTAATTTTGTCCACCGTCCTGCCGTCCACAATCAGCACAAGCGGCTTGCGCGAATTAACCGCGCGAATCGTAACGGAGGAACCGTCGCCGTACACTACGGGACGCGAATGAAGCGAGTGTGCGCAAACAGGCGTCATAATAAAGGCGTTTACATCCGGCGCAAGCACCGACCCTCCCGCCGCAAGCGAATATGCGGTAGAGCCCGTCGGCGTGCTGATAATTATTCCGTCAGATGAAAAATTATCAACCGTAGCCCCGTCTATTTCAGCACACAAACTCACGGTGTTGCAAAAATCGTCGCCGCCCGTATTTCTTTGTATTACCATATCGTTCAAGGCTTCGTACTTTTTGCCGCAAAAACTTACTTCAAGCATACTTCTGCGCTGAATTTTATATTTTCCGCCGCAAACCAAATCAACCGCGTTTTTCAGTTTATCGGGCTCAAACTCCGCCAAAAAACCCAGATGACCGTAATTTACTCCTATAATTTTGATTTTTTTGCGCGCGCAAGCCGAAGCAGTCTGCAAAATAGTGCCGTCACCGCCCAAAACAAACAGTACATCAATTCCTTCCGCTGCCTCTATGTTTTCAACAACGACAGGTTGCACGCCCTTTGAAGCAAGTATCGACGTAAGGTTTTCAACGTAAACTTTATTGTATTCAAAATGATTTTTATTGAAATAAATTCCAGCTTCCATTCCACATTTATTATATAACACCGTATACAATTATGCAAACAAAAAAAGCGCAAATTTATAATTTTACGCTTTTTAACAAATTTTCAATTTTTTCATAATTACCGCCCTTTTCAAGCAATATAAGGTACTCGGTATTTTTGTCTTTAACTATCGGCGCGCTCGTAAACGCCTTGGGAGACAGACCGACGGAAACGGCAAAGTCGTAAATTTTTTTAATTATATTCAACCGCAGTTTGACGTCGCGAACAATGCCGTTTTTGCCTACTTTTCTGCTTTCACACTCAAATTGCGGCTTTATAAGCGCCACAACATACGCTCCGCTTCCCAGCGCGTTTGAAACTCCGCCCAAAATGTAGGTCAGCGAAATAAAACTTACGTCTATAACCGCGCCGTCAAGTTTTTCCGCAAACAAGTCCGCCGTCAAATTCCTCGCGTTGAAACCGTCGATTATAACTACTTTTTCTCGGTCTATATTTTCGCTTAGCTGGCTTATGCCCACGTCTATGCAATATACTTTTTTTGCGCCGTTTTGCAAAAGACAGTCGGTAAACCCGCCTGTGCTGGCGCCCACGTCGGCAAAAATTTTATCTTTTATATCAAGATTGAAATCTTTTACCGCCTTGGCAAGTTTAAATCCGCCGGCGGAAACATAGCTTTCTTCCGCCTGCAACAACTCTATTTTATCGCCGTCCTTTACCTCGTAAGAAGCGGAAGCAACTATTTTTCCATTTACAGAAACAAGCCCTTTTTCAATCGCCTGAGCGGCTTTATTGCGCGAGCCGTATTTGTCAGCCAAAAATTTATCTATTCTCATTTGATTTGATATAATCCACGATAGCCTGCGCGCTGACGCCGTATTCGCACATAAGTTCGCCCACGCCGCCGTGAGGAATAAACTTATCCGCATAAGCAAAATTTTTAACGATTTTTCTGTCCGTACTGAAATACGAGTTTATCAACGAACCCAGCCCGCCGAAAAGCATATTGTCTTCAACAGTAATCAAATTGCTTTCTACCAGCCCGTCAAGCATACTACTGTCAAGCGGTTTTACAAAACGCGCGTTTATTACCGAAACGAAAATTTTATCTTCCGCAAGTTTTTCTGCGGCAGAAAGTGCAACTGTAACGGCGCGTTCGCCGCAAGCGATTATTGCATATTTCCCGCCGCAATCAAGCAATTTTTCCCACTTACCCAAATAAATTTCGCTATCCGCGCTATCAAATACTCTTTTGCCCTCTCTCGGATAACGTATAGCCAAAGGCGCGTTGAAATTTTCGCTGAATTCCAACATTTTTTCAAACTCGCGCACGTCTTTCGGCACGGAGACGGTTAAATTCGGAATCATACTCAAAAAAGACAAATCAAACACGCCCTGATGAGTTTCGCCGTCGGCACCTGAAATTCCCGCGCGGTCTATACAAAGAGTGACGGGCAAATTCTGTTCGCAAATATCCAACACAATTTCGTCAAACGAGCGCTGCAAAAACGTAGAGTATACCGCATAATAAGGCTTTAACCCTTCCGCAGCCATAGAAGCGCAAAGAATAGTCGCGTGCTCCTCGCAAATCCCTACGTCTACCGAACGCTCGGGATACTGCGCAAAGAATTCGCCAAGCCCCAAAGCCGTAGTCATAGCTGCGGTAACGGCAACTATTTTATTGTTTTTTTCGGCAAGGCGCGTAAGCGTTCTGCCCAAAACGGCAGAGTATTCTTCCGTTATCTTTTCGGATTTTTTAACCGAAATACCGTGCGTGGATTCGGGGTCGTCCTCGCAAAAGGCGTACCCTTTACCTTTTTTAGTCATCACGTGCAAAATCACCGACTCGTTTTTAAGCCTTGCCTTGACTTCGGTAAGTTTTTCAATCATTTTTTCAAGGTCGTTTCCGTCGTAAACTCCGTCGTAGGCGAAACCGAACCTTTCAAAAATTTTTGCGTGCTTTTCCTTTTTTTGTTTATGCGCAACGTCTTCGCTGAGTATTTCAAGATATTCGTGCATACTGCCCACGGTAGGGGAAATAGACATACCGTTATCGTTTAAAATCAACAACACGTTTGTGTTAAGCAGGCGCAAGCTGTTAAACGCCTCGTAGACAAGCCCGTTATTAAACGAACCGTCGCCGATTACGGAAATGACGGAAAAATCTTCTTTTTTTACGTCGCGCGCCTTTGCAATGCCCAGCGCGGCGGAAACAGCCGTTCCCGCGTGACCG
Organism: uncultured Christensenella sp.; assembly: GCA_910585785.1. GTDB lineage: Bacteria > Bacillota > Clostridia > Christensenellales > Borkfalkiaceae > Coproplasma. The sequence goes on from CAJUEV010000009.1 coordinate 56,052, forward strand.
GTATCGTAACAGTCAAAAGGGCTTTCCGAGCGTTTGGGAAAGCCTGATAAACCGCCTTTTTGCCTTAAAGTATAAAAGTCCCCGTATCTTCCGGACAGCAGTTTATGCGGGTAGCATTGATGCCCCACGTCAAAAACCACTTTGTCGACAGGAAAATCGAAGACATAATGAAGCGCAACGGTAAGTTCAACTATACCGAGATTTGACGAAAGATGTCCGCCGTTTTTTAAAACGGTTGCGGTTATCGTTTCTCTGATTTCCTCGCAAAGAGCAAGCAACTCTTTCAAGGTCATACTTTTTATTTTAGCCTGAGTTATATTTTCAAGCATCAGCGTTTTTCCCTTTTGAATAAGGTGGTAAATTTTGCAAAGCCGAAAACAATTTGCTTATTGAATTTGATTGCAAAGTGCTTAAACAACGCTTTACCGCCTACCGTCAAGGCGCCAATAACCGCGCTTACGCCGATAGACGCAATAAGTTCAACCGTAGTACCACCGTTTACCGCTATACTCACGGCAAGCGCCGCGCCTGCCGCGCCGCTTACAATGCCGCAAATATCGCCTATAACGTCCGCAAATATGCTTGAAAGTTTTGTTGCGTTTTTGCAAAACGTTACGGCGCGTTTTGCGCCCTTTATTTTATTCGACGCCATTGCGTGGAACGCTTCAAGATTGCAGGAAACTATTGCGTTTGCCAAAACGTCGCAACTTATATTCAAAACCAGCAATACAAGCAAAACCACAACACAAATTGCCGCCGCGCTGTTCTTTATTACGACTTCGGTAAGAAAACTGAATAAAATCGTAAGGGCAAGCGATAAAAAGAATACGCTTATACCCCATGCAAGCCAGGCGTACTTATGCTTTTTTTTGCTTTTTTGCTTTTTCTTGTTTTTTGCGGCGCTCGCGCTTTCGACTGCCGCAACCGTACTACTTGGGGGAACCTCGGCAGATTCGCCGTTAAGCGTCACCGCCTCGGAATCGGTTTGAATTGTCTGTTTAGATTGATTATCGTTATCCATAATATTAAAATACGCACTAAGGCGTGCGTAAACAAAAAACTATTTAGTGGTTTATATTAAATAAACTTTGCGGCTTAGGTTCGGAAGGATTTCCCTCAGGTCCGCTTCCCGTCGCCGTAGAAGCAGTTTCCTTTTAAGGACCTGAACGCCTTTCGGCATATCCGAATTACCACTTAGTCCACACCGTAATCTCTAATATAAAGACAGTCTAGAAGCTTTCCTTGACAATTTTTATTGAGCTAATCCTCTTTTGCAAATAACAATTTCAAACAGCAATAGGATTCGCCGTCCGGCCGAACGGCGAAAGCCGTGGTTCTGTTATCCGCTGCTTTCACTCAAGGCAGGCTACTCTGTACCAAACTTTCGCCTGATAGCAGGTTTAATCCGACAAAAATAAATTTTGCCGACCTCCACGGTGAATGGGGTTGGCTGCGGTATGCCGTTACCTAGCTCCCATAGACCTTTACTCCCAGCATTTACCCACTTTTGGCAAAGCAAGCAAACACCAGAAACTTCATCGATATGCCCTTTAACGGTATTTTACCCCCGTCTTCG
>CAJUEV010000010.1 GCA_910585785.1 uncultured Christensenella sp.
GAGCAGCTGATTCGTAATCAGCAGGTCGCCGGTTCGAATCCGGCCAGTAGCTCCAAAAGCCCGTTTTTAGGTAATTTTTAAAAGAAAATTGCTTCAAACTACGGGCTTTTCATTTGCTAATCACTTTTTTTAATATTCATAGAGAAACTTATTCAATTTTAATCAGTAAATAGCAGCAAATTAGGAGTTTACATTATGCAATATTCTAAAGATGAAATGACAGCTTTTATACTTCTAAAAGTACTTTATGATAATGCTTGTGAAGAATGGAATCAAATGCGTAACTTATTGAAAAATGATACAAAAACAGAAGAAATAGACGCTTACTTTGAGAAAATATTTGGTTCTGGAATAAAAGAAAGGTTATTGCAACCCGATACTGCTCTTTTCCGTGCAAGGCAAATTAAAACGAAAGATTGGGATGAAACAGGAGTAGTTAAAGATAAAATTAGTGAGCAAGCATATTCTATAATTATAAAACCCGAAGATTTGAAACTTTTCAATGATTCAGGTGATTTATTTGTTTCCGCAGATAATGTACTATTGTATAAGTTAGCCAATATGAAAAAATTTACTGGGAAACAATTGAAGCAATTTGATGCTCTTAATAAAAAATATTCTGCACCTTCGTTTTATGGGTTTTCGGCATTAAAGAGTGGAAGTCCACCTAAAAAGTTTCGTCAAAATCAGCGGTTAAGTACAAAGAATGATAATTATCTATACTTAGCGATGGATATTGAAACGGCAATTTATGAAATGCGTCCTGCAATAAATCAATCATATAGTGTAGCAAAAGGGAAATTAAAAAAACCTGTTAGATTGGCTGAATTGCAGGATGTTTCTAAGTATGATGAGTTTACCGATTTTGCAATTGGTAATATAATATCAAAAATAAGTGAACCTAATACAGATAATGACATTGATTTCTATAGAATCACACAACGCCTTGCTCACTTTATAAAAGCAAAAAAGTTTGATGGCATTGTTTACAAAAGTTCAATTAAAGATAATGGAGTCAACATATTGCTTTTTAACCCTAAATCAGTACAGTTCACCGAAACATCTGTTGTTTCAATTGATTCAATAAAAGTAGATTTTCATATAGATTTTCCGTTTAACAATAAGGATACTGATTAATCTTTTTATGCCTTTTACAAATTTTTTAAAAACAATAAACCTAAGATATAAGTTTAATGTGTCGTATGCACAAAAACGACATTTTTTAAAAATAATTATATTTGTTATTTTAATAACATTTTAAATTGTTAATCACTCGAACGCAACAAGCATTTAAGCAAAACTTTTCAAGTATTTTTTACTGTCAAAGAATCTTCCTTTACCGGAAGGTTCTTTTTTGTCGTTTAACGGAAGTTTCGCATATAATGTAATACTGCAAGAGGGGGAGTATGACTTTAAGCGTATGCCTTATAGTAAAAAACGAAGAAGAAGTTATTGCGCGCTGTCTTGACTGCGCGCGTAAATTTGCCGACGAAATAATAATTGTCGAAACCGGTTCTACGGACAAAACCCGTGAAATAGCCTGCAAATACACGGACAAAATTTATGATTTTGAGTGGAAGGACGACTTTTCAGCCGCCCGCAATTTTGCCTTTGACAAAGCGGTTTGCGATTACGTAATGTGGCTTGACGCCGACGACGTTGTTACCGATGAAAATTGCGAAAAAATCAGGCGGCTTATGGAGTGCGCGGACTTTGATATGGTGTTTTTGCCGTATGTAACCGCTATGGACGAAGATAAGCCTTCCTTCGAATATTACCGCGAAAGGATAATGCGCAGAAGTTGTAACTATCGCTTTAAAGGCGCCGTGCACGAAGCGGTTGTGCCCGCAGGTAAAATAGTTTACGCGAACGCGCAAATTTTTCATAAAAAAATTAAGGAAGGCAAGCCTTTACGCAATCTTCAAATTTATCAAAAGATGATTGCCTGCGGCATATGCCTTGACGAACGCGAAAAATTTTATTACGGAAGGGAATTGTTTTTCAATAAAATGTACCGCGAAAGCATAGCCGTGCTTGAAGATTTTTTGGCAGGCGAAGGCTGGGTGGAAAACAAAATAGAGGCGTGCCTGAATTTGTTCGGCGCATATTCGGCGTTGGGCGAAACAGATAAAGCCTATGCCGCTTTAATAAAATCGTTTTTATTTGCTCCGCCCAGAAGCGAAGCGTGCTGTGCTTTGGGCGAAAAATTTATGTGCGAAAACGACGTTAAATCGGCTATATTCTGGTATCAATCTGCAATTGCGGCGCACGACGGGCGGGATAGCGGCGCTTTTGTAAATTTGGACTACGGCGGATTTATACCCTGTATGCAGTTATGCGTTTTATACGACCGTCTGGGGGAATATCAACGGGCGGCCGAATACAACGAACGTGCCGGTAAAATTAAACCGCATAATAATAGTTATTTAAGTAACAAGAAATATTTTGAAGATATAAGAGGTATTAAAACCCAAAATGACAACTGAATTTTTTAATGTTTTTTTCGGCTGTTTTGACGACGGCTGCGGCGGCTGCCGTCCGCACGCACACGGTTGCGGCGGAAGCGTAAAAACCGTCTATGTAAACACGCTTACGGGTATAACGGGTCCGACGGGTCCCACCGGAGCAACAGGCCCCGCCGGCCCTGCGGGTACAGGAGCGACAGGCGCAACGGGTGCTACCGGTCCCACAGGTCCTACCGGTCCTACCGGTATAACAGGTCCCGCAGGTACGGGAACGACAGGTGCAACCGGTGCTACCGGTCCCACAGGTCCCACCGGTCCCACAGGTCCCACTGGTCCCACAGGTCCCACTGGTCCCACAGGTCCCACCGGTCCTACCGGTATAACAGGTCCCGCAGGTACCGGAGCGACAGGTGCAACCGGTGCTACCGGTGCGGCGGCTACCATATTGGTAGGTACTACCGACACAGGCGAACCTGATACGCCCGCGCTTGTAACCAACAGCGGAACTCCCGAAGCCGCGGTTTTGAATTTTGTAATTCCGCGCGGCGCAACCGGCGCAACAGGAGCAACCGGTATAACAGGCGCTGACGGCGCCGTCGGTGCAACAGGTCCCACGGGGGCAACCGGCGCAACCGAGCAGGTAACGCAAGGGAAATTTCGGCAAATAAAAAAATGGATTCAAATTTCTTCAAATCCATTTTCTTTTATAAGTTTTAAAAATTATTTGTCGGTTGGCTTTTTGGCGCTGCGCGTAGTTTTTGCGGAAGTAGTTTGCTTACCGTCAGTTTTCGTTTTTTCGGCGGTCTTGGCTGTCGTCTTTCCGCTGCTTACGGGCTTTGCCGTGCTTTTTGCCGTTGTTTTTTCCTCTTTTTTGTCGGTTGCGGGTTCCGTGTTTTTAACCGGCTCTTTTTTTGTTTTGTTGTTTAAACGTTCGTCCGATTTTTTAATAAACTTGTTTTCAAATACCAGACTGCGGAACTTGGGTACGAAAATCAAAAGAAGAATAAACGCAACCAATAATGCAAACAGCAATACGAATATTGTCAGCGCAATTCCCAGCGCGCGTTCGGCGTATATGTTGGAAGCCGCCAAAAGAGTAGCGGTGTAGGGAATACCTATTACGTTCAACATAACTTTACTTGCAGAAGTTGTTATAATTTCCACTGTGTGCTCCTTATTACTTAAATTTCCCACATAAACAGCCAGTTTACGCGCGTCGTATGTTTTACTGTCAAGGCTGATTTCAGAGTGTTTTTTGCCGTCAACATATATGTTGGCGCTGCCGTAGCCTTCGCCTACGGCAGCATAGATGCCTATGCTTTCTCCCTTGAACTTAATAACAACCTTTTGGTTTTTCTTTTGGGCGATTATATAGCCGTTGGGTTCGTCCGCAAGAGTGTTGGAGTTTACCCAGCCCGACGTCGTAAACAAAAGGTTGCTTGCGGAGGGTAAAATTCTTTGAGTGGTGGAGGCTATGCCTGCGTCAAGTTCGGTAATAATCGTAAAGTTTTTACCGGACGTTTCCATAACTTCAAGTTTCCAATATCTTCCCGAAACCTGTGCAAATTCAAGCATTGCAAGCGCTTTTTTATATTGAAGTTCGTCGCCGGAAGAAACTTCTTTGTAAGTTATGTTATCGCTTGAAATCGAAAGTCTGTATTTTTTTATAAGCGCGTTTGCCGAGTTGCGGGTTGCTATCGAGAAGTAGTTGAAAGTCTGCTCGCGCTTGGTGTCGATAATAAACACGTCGGGCGCTTCGGTTGTGGGCGGACGGATTCCGTTGCCGGAATATGTGGTATGGAATAATGTGCTGGTCAGTCCGTCGATAAGCCACGTCCATTTGTCCGTTTTAAATTCCGTCAGCTCGCCCGTTTCTTCGTCCTGCATTATTTCGGTTTCGTACCTGCCGCCTTGAATGTGGTTTCCGTCGGGCGCCTCAATAATTTCCCATTGGCTTTTGTCCGTTCCCGTATTAGAAAGTTTTATATTGTCCTTTTTGGAAATAAGAAATTGTGCTTCAAATACGTAATGTTCAACGTTTTTTACGTCGGGAACGTCGGGATGATAAACGTTTGTCGCGCTAATTTCCGCAAACGCTTCGTCGCCCGCTTTGCGCATACCCAAAGCCACGCCGCCTTTGCCGCCAGTATTCAAATTGTAAAGGCGAACGGCGTAATACTGGTCTTTTTTAAGCGTTACGTTATATTTTAAATCCTCCGTATACGCGCCGCTGTACGCTTTAAGCGTCATAATCTTTTCAAGATTTTCAAAATCGGTTCCGAAATAAGCGTAAGCGTAATCGTCGCCGCGCAACGCAAGTTCGTATTCTCCGCTTTCCGGTGCTTTCAAATAAAAGTCTACAACCTTAACTTCGTTGGTGCCCGCCGCGCTTGTGTACGAGATAGCGGGAGAGGCTACGCTTGAAATCTCGGGCGTAGCAACAGAAGTTTGCGCCATAGCTTCTTCCAATCTGGCTTCGGCGTCTTTTGCGGTTATAGTTACGTTTTTAAACGTCTGCATTTTGGCGCCGTTGTAATTTATTCTTAAATGAATGGTAAATTCGTGAATAACTCCGTCGGAAAGTTTTACTTTGAAAGAGAATTTATCCAAAGCCCCCGTGTATTTGGGGTTGAATGAGTAAACGTATTTTCCGTCGCCTATGCTTTTGATAGTTCCGTGTTCGGGTTTGCCTACGGAAATAATTTCAAAGCCCTTTGTTTCGCCTTCGTCTAACGAGCATATCGTTTTTCCAAGCAAATCAAACTCTACGTCTGTTCCGAAGTTTACTTTATAGTCGCCGGCTGTTTTTACGCCGTCAATTTCGCCGGCATAAAAGTTTGAAATAGGCTCGTAATTAGGCAAACTGTCTATCAGCGCAAACTGTTCTTCCGTAAAATAATCGTTGGGGATATTCGCGCAATAGAAGGTGTTGAAATATTTTATAAAGTTCATTCCGTAAACAAGCGAACAGCGATAGGCAAAATCCGCGCGTTTCCAGATGTTTTTTGAGTCGTTGTCACGTTTTGTAACGTAAACGGAATTTTCGCTGTAAGTGTACAACAATTCATAAAATTTGTCGGCGCCGAAAGCGTGCATTAAGTTTGCATACATACCAAGGCAGGCAAAATAACCGTAACTTCCGTCGTCAAAATCGCCTTTCTTGTTTTTAAATGTCAAAGTTTCTGTAAGCACGCTGTAAGGATTTGCATAACCGCCGTGTTCCGCGCCGCCGCCGTTTCTTATAGTTGTGCCGACGTCGCAGGAAATTATATATGCAAGCAGGCTAAGCGCGTTGTTGCGCACTTCGCCTTCGCGCGCCGTGCCAAATCCCCAAACCGAGCCGTAAGCCGCGCCGTGGTTATGTCCTATTTCGTGCAAAACTCCCCACGTACCGCCCGCAAGCAAGCCGCGGTAGTTTGTGGCTCCGTTAAACCAGTCGGTAGGGCAGGCGTAAGTGTGTCCGCCCAAAGCAACCGCCGCTCCTGCGGGAACGTGCCAGTCAAACATTACTTTGTTATATCTGTTGTAAACGCCGCCCGTAAACGACTCGTTTACGGAAAAGAACGAGTGCCAAAGCATTGCAAGTTTGTCAACTTCGTCTTTTTTGATTTGGCGCATATACTTTGTTGTTCCCGCCTCGCCGGTAGGTCCCAAAAGCGTACCGTTTTCGGTATCTATTACGCCGATAACGCCGGGCGCGTCGCGAAGATATGTATCGAAGTATTCGGGAGAGGTTACGCCAAGAATGTAGTGGGGTGTTTCAACCGCGCCCGTTATGGTGAGATTTACGTTTGAATAGCAGTTTGAAGGGCTTATATTTATCAATCCGCCGAAGGCAAATCCTATTTCGTATTCGCCGTTTTTATCAAGCGTAAACGAGGCGGAAAGCCAGGGAGTGCGTGCATTTTGCCTTTTCCATTGACTCTGCAAAAAGGGAGTGGAGGTGCCGTGGTTATATGTGTAAAAACTTCCCGCAGCGGTAAGTATATCCGCTTTTTTAAAGAAAGCGTCGCTTGTGCTGTCGACAAAGTTTACTTTGTTGAAACCGTTTGTTATAGTTCCAATTTCACTGTTTCCTGCCGATGTAACGTCTCCGCGCCAGGCAAGAGTATTCTGCTCGCCTAGATTTAAAACTATCCTTTCGCCCTCTTTAAGTCCATTTATACTTACTTTTACAATTTCGCCCGCAGGAACGTATAGCCCCGTCGTATGCTGTCCGCGGTATAAGGGGTCAAGCCGAATCACTTTTTTAACGGCGTTGTTTTCTACTTTAACGGCGCCGTATTGTGCGTCGGCGGCAGGGTGCTTTTTCAGCCAGCCCGTAAGCGACTCGTCCGAAGTTCTGGGCGTGTTGTCGCCTTCCGCGCGGTAAGAAGCCGCCGACCTTCTGCTTGCTTCGTGGGCAAGGTGCTGTCCCTGCGTCATAAGCATATATTTGTAATACGCAAAATAATCGCTTTCCGAAACTCCCGCCGCCGCAGCCTGAGCGGTAAAGTCGGACGACCGTATGGCTTGGCTGGGGGAGGGATATTTTGTAAATTGAATTACGGACGTTTTAACGGAAGAGCTTTCCGTCGCGCGCCCGTACTCGGTGCGCAGTTCGTTTTTATTCGTATCGTAAATAAGTGAAAAATCGTCGGTCAAAATTTCCGGCTCTTGTCTTGCCAGATTGCGTTCGGTTACGTTTAAAATATCCGCGCGCAAAGTGGGCTGCAAGGACGATACTTCATCGTAATCATAGCGGTTGAGCGCGTACTTATCTTTGATGGGCAACGTACTTTCGGGGGTTGTAAAATATTTGTCGTTTCTTTTACAGCCCGCCAATCCGAAAGACAGGCAAAATACAAGTGAAAGTGCAATCGCCGTGCCGCAAGAAAGTAAAGAAGTAAATTTTTTTCGCGTTCTTTTTTCAGGCGCGGCAAAAACGGGCTTTGTCGTTTCCGGGGTGTGTTTGTTCAAATTCATACCTCAAAAAATATTTTTTGTTTTTAGTGCAAAAAGCACTTCTATATTATACAATCCGTAAATTATAAAATCAACCAAAAACGAAGTAAATTATTTTACGTTGCGTCAAGTCTTGTTGTTGGTTCAAGGGGAAACGTTTTTAAGTTGAACGGGGTAAAAGTAAGCGATATTCGGGCAAAATTGCAAAATTCGACAAAATAAATAATATAATAAATTAATTCGCGCCTTAGGGGGAGAAAGTATTTTGGAAAGTATAAACGGTTACGAGTACGCCGATTCTGTAACTTATGAAGACGGCGGCAAAAAAATAATGGTTATACGCAAATTTGCGGAAGAAGGCGATTTGAATAAAATCGTTTTTGAAATTGCCGCCGCGCGCGCTTGGGAAGAAGCGGATTTATAATTAAAATTTTTTTATAGTGGAGGACGGATTGAGTAAATTAGGGCTTTATATGCGTCTTTCAAAAGATGATGAAAAAGCGGGGGAATCCGCTTCGATAGAAAATCAGCGCATTATTTTGCGAAGATTCGCTGCCGAAAAAGGTTTTTCTGTTGCGGAGGAATACGTGGACGACGGATATTCGGGCACCAATTTCGAACGCCCCGCGGTAAAACGGTTGCTTGACGACGCAAAAAACGGCAAAATAGATATAATAGCGGTGAAAGATTTGTCGCGTTTCGGGCGCAATTATATTCAGGTCGGACAGTATATTGACTACATTTTTCCCGCGTACGGAATACGTTTTATTGCTTTAAGCGACAACGTCGACACTGCCGACAGGGCGAGCGCGGCAATGGATATGATGCCTGTTATGAACGTTTTCAACGAGTGGCACGCCGCAAACACAAGCAAAAAAATAAGGGCTGTATTGGAAGCGGAACAGCGCGCCGGTCGATATACAGGGTGGAATTACCCGTATGGATATAAAGCGGGCAATGACGAAAGCCGTACCGCGGTAATCGACGGCGAGGCGGCAAAAATCGTAAAAAAAATTTACGAATTGCGCCTTAAAGGCAATTCGGCAAGAACAATTTGCAAAATACTTACCGAAAGCGGTATACCAAATCCCGCCACATACTATACAAGACTTGACGGAAAAAAAGCGGATAAACGTTGTTCGGCATATTGGTGTGCGAAAACGGTTATGCACATTCTTTCGGACCCTACTTACACAGGCAAAACAATTCAGCATAAAACCACAAGTATATCCTATAAAAATCATAGGGTTGTAAAAATTTCCGCAAGCGACGTCATCGTCAAAGAAAACGCGCATCAGCCTATTATTGACGAAGTTACTTGGAAAAAAGCGCAGGAAATAAACAAATTGCAAAAAAGCGGCAGGGCGGACAAAACTTTGCGGGTGCGCCCTCTCTCTGGGTTGCTTGTCTGCCCCGATTGCGGAAAAAAACTTAAATTAAAATCTTACTCGGACGGAAAAAGTTATTACGTTTGCCGCACCTACGCCGACCTCGGCAAAAAATATTGCACCGCGCACAGAATATCGGAAGCCGCGCTTGAAAAAATTTTGTCTGCCGATATAAGTTCTATGTTGAGTATTGCGGTGGACGAAAACAGAGAAAAGGAAAATTTTTTAAAAGAATTTGCTAAACGTTGCGACAGGGCTGCGGACGAAAAACTTTTTAAAGAATGCAAAAACCGAATTTTAGAATTGGCTGCGCTTATGCGTTCGGCGTTTGAAGAAAAAGTGTTGCGCAGTCTGCCCGAAAGCGTTTTTTCGGATATGATAAAGGATTATGCCGAGGAACAAAAAGCGGTAAAACTTCGCGCCGCCGCGCTTGAAAAAAAACTTTCGCAAAGCGTTGACGGAGCCGCTTGTCGGTATATACAAAAATTGAAACAATACGTAAAAGCGCAGGTTATTACTCGTGAATTATGTCTGCAACTGATTGACAGTATTAAAATTGGCGAAGCGGGGCAGAACGGCGAAAGAGATATTGTCGTCTGTTATAAGTTCGGCAAGTAATTTTCCCATATGTTACGCGCGCTACGGGGGCGGCGGGGGCTACCGGTGCAACCGGACCTGCGGGCGCAACGGGCGCAACCGGCTTGCAGGGCGTTACAGGCGCGACGGGCGCTACCGGTACTGCGGATTTAAACGCTTACGGCGGGTTGTACAGCACTACGCCGCAAACGTTAAACCTTACCATAGGCGGCACCACGCAGTTGCCTATTGCGTCCACAATGCCGTTGAAAAACGTCACTTATACGCCTGCCAACAGTATCACCGTTGCAAACGCAGGTGTTTACGAAATCAACTATTACACCAACGTTTCCGCCGCTTTGGGCACCACCGTCACATTGGCGGTACGCAGAAACGGAACGGCTATTCCGCAAGCGACGTTGTCGCGTGTGCTGTCGGTGGGCGTAGGCTCGCTGTATAACGGCAGTTTTATAATTGCGTTAAGCGCGGGCGACGTAATAGATATGGCTATTTCGGCGTTGCTTGCCGTAGGCGTAACTTTGGGCGGCGGTGTAAACACCACGCTGACGGTTAAGCAGATAAGCGCGTAATTAACCGATAAACTAATTTTTTGAAGAAGCCGCGGACGTAAAACTTTTCGCCCGCGGCTTGTATTTGAATTAGGCGTTTCCCGATTTTGCAAAAATTTGTTAAGCGCGGCTGTCAAAACAATTGACGGCAACCTTAAAAATATATATAATAAACTTATATTGAGGCGTAGCGCAGTTGGTAGCGCGTATGGTTCGGGACCATAAGGTCGTGGGTTCAAATCCCGTCGCCTCAACCAAAAAATATGCCGAATGGCGGTGCGCGCCATTCGGCAAAATTTAAATAACGGAGAATTTATGAGTAAAGCCGACGAGTTGTTTATTGCAAATATGCGCGATATTTTGGATAACGGTGTTTGGGATACCGACTTGCCCGTTCGCCCGCGTTGGAGCGACGGTACGCCCGCGCACACGGTAAAAAAGTTCGGTATTGTAAACCGTTATAACTTGCAGGAAGAATTTCCCGTATTGACCATTCGCAGAACGGCGTTTAAATCTTGTATTGACGAGCTTTTATGGATTTGGCAGAAAAAGAGCAACAATATACGCGATTTAAACTCGCATATATGGGACCAGTGGGCTGACGAAAAGGGCAGCATAGGCAAGGCGTACGGCTATCAGTTGGGCGTAAAGCACACATATAAAGAGGGCGAGTTTGACCAGGTGGACAGGGTGTTGTTCGATTTAAAAAACAATCCTTCCAGCCGCCGTATAATGACCAACATTTACAATTTTTCGGATTTGCACGAAATGAATTTATACCCTTGCGCGTATTCTATGACGTTTAACGTTTCGGGCGACACTTTAAACGGAATTTTAAACCAGCGTTCTAACGATATGCTTACCGCAAACAACTGGAACGTGGTGCAGTATGCCGTTTTGCTTATTATGTTTGCGCAGGTTTCGGGACTGAAAGCGGGCGAGCTTGTACACGTTATAGCCGACGCGCATATTTACGACAGGCACGTTCCCATTGTGGAAGAAATTATAAATATGCCTCGCCTTGCCGCGCCTAAACTTGAAGTGGATACAAGCGTTAAAAACTTTTACGATTTCACTGTGGACAGTTTTAAACTTAAAGATTATAAATTCAACGAAAAGAAGTACGTTATTCCCGTTGCGGAATAATTTGCCGTATAATAAAGCACGCGTTAATGCGTTTTAATTCGCGCATATTCAGGGGGCAATTTAAAAAATGAAAGCAATTTTACACGCCGATAAACAGTGGGGAATAGGCAAAAACAATTCGCTTATGTTCCGCATACCCGCGGATATGAAGTTTTTTAAAGAAACTACTACGGGCAACGTCGTTGTTATGGGCAGTAATACTTTAAAATCTTTACCCGCAGGCAAACCGCTTAAAGACAGAATTAACATTGTGCTTCATCCGTCGGGAGAAAAGCGCGACGACTGCCTTATAGTAAACTCGCTGGACGAGTTGTTCGGCGAAATAAAAAAATATCCGCCCGAAAAAGTTTTTGTTATAGGCGGAATGATGATGTACAAAACGCTTCTTCCCTATTGCAGCGAAGTGTACGTTACCAAAGTTGACGCGGTGGGGGACGCGGACGCGTTTTTTGAAAATTTGGATTTAAATCCCGATTTTAAACTTGTTTACGAAAGCGCCCCGCAGGAAACAAACGGCTATACCGTCAGGTTTACAGCATATAAAAATCTTAATTTAAAGGAATATTGAAGTGTTTATTCCGTTCGCGCGCAACATAAAACGCAATAATTCAAGCGTTTTAAGTAAAGCGGCGAAAGACGGAAGGTTAATATGAACAAAACGGCAAAAATAGTTATACTTACAATAAATATTTTGCTTTGCGCGGCAATTACTCTTTTAACCGTGTTTTTTATGGATGGTTGGGGCGTATTGGCGCGCGTTGTTTTTTATTGCGTTTCCGCCGCGGGCGCGGTTGTCGCGGTAGTTACGTTTATTCTCAAAAAAGACGCGTTGTTTAAAAGCGCTTTTATTTTGGTAATTTGCGCCTCTATATTTTTGGCGACGTTTATAATTTTGGGCGAGGTCGTCAATATCAACGATTACGAGGACGATAAAGCCAAAGCGGAAGCCATAAGAAAGTTGCTTGAAAGCACCGGCGGCTGGGGAATGGCGGTATATTTTCTTATTCAGGTTTTGCAAGTGGTAATTTTGCCGTTGCCCGCGCTTGTGTGCTATTTGCCGGGCGCGCTTATCTGGGGCGAGTTTATCGCAACGCTAATCGCTTCGGCGGGCGTCATAGTCGGTTCGCTTATTTGTTACGCAATAGGCAAGTTTTGGGGCAAAAAAGCGGTAATCTGGATTGCAGGCAAAGAAAATACTGAAAAATACGGCGCGTACCTTGGCAAACGCGGCAAGGTTATTTTTGTGCTGATGCAAATTCTTCCGTTCTTTCCCGACGACATTTTGTGTATGATTGCGGGGCTTACCGCAATGAATTTTCCGTTTTTTTTGGCAACGATAGTCTTGGTGCGCCCGTTGATTATAGCGGCATACTGTTATTTGGGCACCGGAACTATAATTCCGTTTGACCAGCCGTGGGGCATTGCGGTATGGGTTATAATTTTTGCGGTTTGCATTGTGCTTGCCGTGCTGTCTTTCAAATATCAGGACAGAGTGGAAAAATGGCTTGTTCAAAAATTTTCAAAGCAAAATAAAAACCTGACGGAAACGGCGGAAACGATTGAGCAAAACGAGGAAAGTGAAAAAGAAAAGGAAAAGGAAGTCGAATTAATAGACGAAAGTGAATCTACCGAAACCGACAAATAAAAAACAGTAAAATTTGTTGCGGCGAAGCGTGAGTGGCATACACGCTCCGCCGTTTTTTTACATAAAATGTAGTGATTGATTATTTTTACTCGGAGAAACACTTTGGATTGGCTTTATAATTTTACAGGTTGGCAGCTGGCGCTTATGGCTACCGCGTTTACGTGGGCGTTGACTGCGTTGGGCGCTTCGCTTGTTTTTATATGTAAAAAGGTTAGCGCTACCGCTTTTTCGTTTATGATGAGTTCGGCGGCGGGGATTATGCTTGCCGCAACGTTTTTTTCGCTGTTGCTTCCCGCTATGGAAATGGCGCCCGCCTTCGACTATCTTGTACTTACTTGCGGGTTCGTATTGGGCGGCGCGCTTATAATAATAACCGATATCGTGCTGGGAAAACTTAAAATGTTTGAAGGCAACGATAAAAAGCGCAGTTGCGCCGTTATGTGCATAGCGGTAACTATGCACAATATACCGGAAGGGCTTGCCGTGGGCGTGGCTTTCGGCGCTTTGGCTTCGGGGCAGACTGCGGGCGCGGTTGCCGCGGTTATGCTTGCGGTAGGCATAGGCATACAAAACTTTCCGGAAGGTATGTGCGTCGCTTTTCCGCTGCGGGCTAACGGCACGGGCAGGGCAAAATCATTTTTTATAGGTCAGCTTTCCGGCGCGGTGGAAATTGTGGCGGGGGTTATAGGCGCGCTTGCGGTGCAGGCGGTAAGGGGAATACTTCCCTGGGCGCTTTCGTTTTCAGCAGGTGCAATGCTTGCCGTGGTTTGTTCGGAACTAATTCCCGAAAGTTTTGCGCAAGGCAAAATAAAAGCGACGATAGGCGTAATTTTTGGTTTTGCGCTTATGATGATTTTAGACGTAGCCTTCGGTTAATACGTTGTTTTTCAAAAACCCCGCATATGCGGAAGCGGTTTGCGCTTTCCGTGTGCGGGGTTATATTCGGTAATTAGAAAATTTTGCATAATTTAAAAAACATTTCCGCAAGATAGGGTTATGGAAAAATATAAAAAGACCGCCATAGTTGTCGGCGGAAGTTCCGGCATAGGCTGCGAAACTTGTTTAAGACTATTCAACAGAGGCTGGCACGTTGTAAACGTTTCCCGCACGCCCTGCAAAAACTCTAATATTCATAATATCGCCGCGGACGCCGCGGCGGGAAACGCGCTTGCGGACGCAATAAAATCCGTGGGCGAAAAACGCAGAATAGACGCGCTTATTTACAGCGCGGGTTTTTCAATGGCGGCGCCTATCGAGCACGCAAAAGAAGCCGATTACCGCTATCTGTTTGACGTAAACTATTTCGGCGCGCTTCAAAGTATGCAGGCGGTTATTCCGTTTATGAAGGAAAAGGGCGGAAGGATAGTCCTCGTCGGCTCGCTCGGCGGAGATTTGCCCATTTGCTTCGACAGTTTTTATTCCTCGTCGAAAGCCGCGTTGGAAATGCTTTGCCGCTCGGCTTATTCCGAGCTTAAACCGTACGACATAAAAGTCACCGCGCTTTTGCCCGGCGGAACCGCAACCGGCTTTACTTTCAAACGTAAAGTATATTCCGACGATGAAAACAAAGCGTATTCGCACAGCGTAAACCGCGCCGTCGCTGCGCTTGCGGATATGGAACAAAGCGGAATGAAGCCTTCGGACGTGGCTGAAATTATTTACGGACTTTTGCTTACGGACAAGCCCCCCGTAATTAAAACCTGCGGAGCAAAAAACACGGTTTACAGATTGATGTCCCGCGTTATGCCCGAAAAAGTTACGCTTAAAATAAACAACAGGATGTACCATCAATGAAAAAGGATTACGACCTTGCTCGCAGGGACGAACGCGAAACTTTTGTAAAACAACCTAAGGGGGAAATAATAAAAAATGACAGGCAAAACCCGTGACAATTATAACGAAAATTATTTAAATTACGTAAAAACGCAGGACCCGCCCACCCAGCACTTTAAAAACTGCGCTTCGGCTTTCGGCGTAGGCGGGCTTATTTGCTGCATAGGGCAGTTTATCAGGTATATGTTTGAGTTTGCCGGACTTTCGGGCGACGAACTTGCCGGCGCAACTTCAATAGTTTTGATATTTTTGGGTTGTTTTTTGACGGGACTCGGCGTTTACGACAGAATAGGCAGGTATGCGGGCGCAGGCTCCATAGTGCCTATAACGGGGTTTGCAAACAGCGTAACTTCTCCCGCGATAGAGTTTAAAACGGAAGGCTGGATTTACGGAATGGCGGCTAAAATGTTTACCGTTGCGGGCGCAATAATAGTTTTCGGCGTGTTTTCGGGCGTGCTTGTCGGGCTTATTTATTTCATCTTATAAAAAATCCGATATAAGCGCCGCTTTACTTAAACGTTCGCGCCGCTACCTAATCTTACGTCGCGGTTAAAAACGTTTAAACTTAAAAACCAACTGACAATAATAGACGGAATTTAAAATTTATGAACAAAAAAGGAAATACTGTATTTTTTAAAAACGCTCCTTGCGTAACGTCTTTCGCCGCCGTTTGCGGAAGTAAAGAAAGCGCTGGAATAATAGGCGGTTATGCCGACATAACTTTGCAGGACGATATGTACGGGGAAAGCACGTACGAAAAAGCGGAGTGCAAAATGCTTTCCACCGCAATTTCGATTGCCATAGAAAAGGGCGGATATACCGAAAGCGACATAGACCTGCTTTTGTCGGGAGATTTGCTTAACCAGATAATTTCCGCAAGTTTTGCGGCAAGGGACTTCAACTTTCCATTTTTAGGAGTGTATTCGGCTTGTTCTACAATGAGCGAGAGTATGTTGCTTGGCGCGATGATGGTAAACGCGGGTTACGTTCAAAAAATCGTCGCCGCGACGGGCTCGCACTTCGCTTCCGCCGAAAGACAGTACCGCTATCCCTTGGAACTCGGCTGCACAAGACCGCCCCAGTCGCAATGGACGGTGACGGGCGCTGGCGGCTGCGTAATTTCAAACGAAAAGAGGGGTATAAAAATAGTCAACGGCACTATGGGTAAGGTGTGCGACTACGGCGTTACCGACGTAAACAATATGGGCGCGGCTATGGCGCCCGCCGCAGCCGACACAATTATGCAGCACTTTAAAGACACTGATACCTGCGCCGACGATTACGATTTGATTTTAACGGGCGACCTCGGCGCGCTCGGAAGCCGTATTTTAAAGGATTTGACGTGGGAAAAGGGGTATGATATTTCTGAAAAACACGTTGACTGCGGCGAAATTATTTATAAAGTTATTGAAAAAGAATTTCAGGGCGGAAGCGGCGCCGGCTGTTCCGCAACGGTGTTGAATTCGTACGTATTTACAAAAATGCAGTCCGGCGCATACCGAAGGGTATTGTTTGCGGCTACGGGCGCGCTGTTGTCAACGGTTTCTTCGGGGCAGGGTGAATCCATTCCCTGCATATCGCACGCCGTGCAGTTGGAGGTGTAAAATTATGGGCAGCGAGATGCTTGAAATTGCTTTACAGTTTTTAAAAGCGTTTGCGGTGGGCGGAGGAATATGCTTGCTTGCGCAAATTATCATAAACTTTACCGACCTTACCGCAGGTAAAATTTTGGTTTACTTTATGCTTGCGGGAGTGGTGTTGACCGCCGTCGGCGTATATCAGCCGTTAGTGGATTTCGGCGGGGCGGGCGCCACGGTGCCTATTTCGGGATTCGGCTATCTGCTTGCGCAAGGTGCGATAAAGGGCGCGGAAAAAGGATTTTTCTCAGCGATAACGGGCTCGCTTACGGCGGCAAGCGCGGGCGTAACCGCCGCGGTGGTGTTCGCCTTTATTATGGCGTTGATATTTAAGTCTAGAACAAAAAGAAATTAAAATGCGGTAAAATTAAAACGACTTATAATCGTTTGCTATAATAATAAAAATCTGTAACGAGCCATACAATAGTTGTATGGCTCGCAATCCTTATAAAAAACCACGTTCAAACAGAAAATTCCGCCGCTTTAAAGTGCTTTTGGTTATTTTTTGTTTTCTTATTATAGGCGTGTTAATATTTTTTCAGCGCAACGTAACACGCGTGCTTATTTCAATAAGCGAGGCGACAATCCGCTCTATAACCACCGTGGCGGTAAACGACGCCATTTATTATACGCTTAACGACACGATGCGCTACGAAGATTTAATTTATATCGAAAGGGACGAAAGCGGCAACGTAACTTCGATAACTTCCGACAGTTTAAAAATAAACAGAATAGCCCGCGACACCGCATACCTGTCCCAAGAAAACCTAAATAAAATGAGCGCGGACGGAATAATGGTGCCAATCGGGGCGTTGACCGGGGTGGAGGCGCTTGCAGGTTTCGGCAAAAAAATTAATATAAAAATAATACCCATAAGCAATGTTGGTTGCCGGTTTGTTTCCAAATTTACGCAGGCGGGAATAAACCAGACCAAGCATTCGCTTTATCTTGAAATAGTTTCCGATATTTCAATAATTCTGCCGTCCAAAAGCACAAATCTTGCGTCTACTACCGAAGTGTTGATTTGCGAAAGCGTAATAACGGGTAAAATACCGGACGTCTATTTGCAGTCGTCCCTGTTCGGCTCGGACGGCGCTTTGGTTCCAAAAAATTAAAAGAATTACAAATAAAATAAAAAGGCGGTTTGAAATAACGGCAGTTCCCATAGGGAATTTTACCACAGGAACAGAATAAAAGCATAGCGCACTATACCTTGCAAGCAAGGTAAGTGTGTTTTTACTTTACGTATTAATTTGATTGTTGTATAATAGCAGAGCGATAAACAGTAAATTAGCGGAGAATTGATTTCTATGAAAATAGCATTTACAAGTATCTTGTTTAGCTTAATTTTGTGTGTTACTGTCAGTTTTACTGGTTGCGGTAATGAATTTGCTAAACGAGAATATAATGATGACGAAAAAATAGTACAAATTGCAGACCGCTACGCAAAGAGTAATTCGGTATTTAATCCAATAGAAGGCGGCTACTCGCTTACTGCTTCACAATTTGACGGACGCGAAACCTTATGGGAGAAGACACTTGAAGATAACGCAGAGATAGAAATACAAATTGATTTGAATATTACAAGCGGAAATGCAAAAGTTGTTTTTATTGATAGCAATAATGACATAACCGTCTTAATAGAACGTTTACAAAACGATTCCAATGAGCAAACGGCAACAAAAACCGTTTCTTTAACTAATGGACTAAATAGGTTAAAGATTGTCGGATACGATTGTGAAAATATTGATTTAAAGTTATTTTTTGATGAACCGTAACGCTAAATTTCAATTTATCTTACTTAATTACAAGCAGAAAGAACTCTCGAACAAATTGTTCGAGAGTTCTTTATTGTTATTCATTCCCTATGGGAATTATGCTTATTCAAAGCGGTTTTTCCGTTTTAAGCGTTATCTTAAAGTAACGTCTAATTTAAATTTTAAATTTGCAAGTATTTTTTTGACGAAGCCGTCGACGCGGTCTTCGATAGGTTCGTCTTTCGGGGTGAAAGTAATTTTAAACGCCATAGACTTTTTGCCGCTTTCAATCTGTTCGCCGCAATAAATGTCAAAAAGTCTTACGTCCGAAACGTATTTGCACGCAGCGTAAATTTCTTTTTCGATTTCTGCGCAGGTTGTGTTTTTGTCGCAGGTCAAAGCCAAATCCCTGCAAACTTCCGTAAATTTGGAAACGGGAACATATCTGAAAGGTTTTGCGTGGTTTTTCAGTTCTTCATAGTCAAGTTCGGCTAAATATACAAATCTGTCAAGCGCAAGTTCTTCCGCAATTTCGGGCGAAAGCATACCGCAATAACCTACTTCAACACCGTCGCACGTAATTTTTGCGGTTATGCCGGGATGTAAAAACGGCTTTTCCGCAGGCAGATATTCGAACTTTACGTTCAAAGCTCCCGCAACCGTTTCAATAATTCCTTTCAGGTCGAAAAAGTCGTATTTTCCCCAAATTCCCAAGGCAATAACGGAGCGTTCTTCGGGGAAGGTTTTTAAAGGCAGTTCTTTCGGAATATAAATTTTAGCCTGTTCAAAAAGTTTTCCTTCCGAGTTTCCGCGGCGCAGATTTCTTACAATAGCTTCCGTCATAGAGGGCGCAAGGGTGGTGCGCATAATAGATAAATCTTCGCTTATGGGGTTTAAAATTTTTATGGCTTTCCGTTCGGGCGCGTCCGCGGCAAAACGCAGCATATCCAGACTTTTTAAAGAATAGAAGGAGTACGTAGAAATTTCGTACAATCCCTTTGAAACCAGCGCGGTTTTAACCCGCTTTTCCGCTTTCTGTTCGTCGGTGAACCCTCCGTTTGTAACGGCTGCGGCGGACATAAAAGTACCTTTAATATTTTCATAGCCGTAAAAACGTATAATTTCTTCCGCAATGTCGGGATATCCGTCTATGTCTTCGCGGTAGCGCGGCACGGTAAGCTTTATTTCGTCGCCCTTCGCGGTTGCTGTAAAGTTAAGATTTTTTAAAATTTTAACCATTTTTTCCGCGGGTATTTCAATACCTAGCAGCGCGTTTATTTTTGAAACGCTAACGCTCATTTTCTTTTCTTTCAGGCGGGAGTTGGGGGTGGTTACGTCTATATGCAAATCTGTAACGGCGCCGCAACCAAGCGTTTGTATAAGGTTAAGCGCTCTTTGGCTTGCGCGCTCTACCGTATATTCGTTTACGCCTTTTTCAAACAATGCCGAACTGTCCGAATGCTGCCCGAGAGAGCGCGCCGTTTTTCTTACGCTGTCGCGGGCAAATTTAGTCGATTCGAAAAGCACCTCGGTGGTATCTTCTTTTATTTCGCTGTCAAGTCCGCCCATAATTCCCGCCAAAGCGCAGGGCTTTTCTCCGTCGCAAATTACAAGATTATCGTTTGTCAGCGTAAATTCGCTTCCGTCGAGAGTCGTAATTTTTTCGCCGTTTTCGGCGCGGCGTATAATAATTCGACTTCCCGCCAGCGTGCGTAAATCAAACGCGTGCATAGGCTGCCCAAGTTCAAGCAGCACAAAGTTGGTTATGTCTACAATATTGTTTATCGAACGTATTCCGCACAGCGCAAGTCTTTTTCTAAGCCAAAGTGGAGAGGGCGCAATTTTAACGTTTTTAACATAATGACCAATGTATCTGGGGCATATGTCGGGGGCTAAGTCGGTAATTTTAATTTTTTTGTCGTTTTCCGCAACGGCTTCAAACGTGTAATCGGGTTCCTTAACGGGTTTGTCCAGCGCTGCGGCGACTTCGCGCGCAATACCTAAAATGCTTTGACAGTCGGGGCGGTTTGCGGTAACTCCTATATCAAAAATATAGTCGTCAAGTCCGAGAATTGGCTTCACGTCTTCGCCGTTTTTGCAGGAGGCGGAAAGGACAAGCAGTCCGCAGTAATCAGCGCCGTCGTACATATCGCCGTTTACACCGAGTTCGGCTCCCGAACAAAGCATACCTTCCGATTCTATTCCGCGCAGCTTTCCTTTTTTAATTGTTGTAATGCCTTCAACGGTTACGTGGTCTTTCGCCGTGGCGTAAACGGTTGCCCCTACAAGCGCGCAGGGGACTTTTATGCCTTTTTTTACGTTGTCCGCTCCGCAGCAAATCTGAAAAACTCCCCTTTCGCCGCAATCTACTTTGCATTTGGAAAGATGCGTTCCTTCAACGGGCTCGCACTCTGTAACTTCGCCAACCACAACCCCGGTGATATCTTTACCCGTTTGTATAAGTTCTTCTACTTCAAACCCGCAGGAAAACAGTTTTGCCTGTAATTCCTCCGCGGATATGTCTATTTCAACGTAATCTTTAAGCCAGCTTAACGGCGCTTTCATAATGTCTCCTTAATTTTAGAATATCGCATAAAATTTGTGTTTTAAGGTTTATTTTTTATTCAATTCAACCTTTGAATTGCTTTAAAAACCTTGTGTCGCTTTCAAAAAGCATCTTCATATTATTGATGCCGTATTTAAGCATAGCAATACGCTCAACGCCCATTCCGAAGGCGAAACCCGTATATATGTCGGGGTCAATTCCGCAGCCTTCCAAAACGTGTCTGTTTACCATACCTGCGCCAAGCACTTCAATCCAGCCTGTGCCTTTGCAAAGTCTGCAACCTTTTCCGCCGCATTCAGAGCAGCTTACGTCCACCTCAACCGAGGGCTCGGTAAAAGGGAAATAGGAGGGGCGCAATCTTGTTTTTACGTTTTCGCCGAAAATTTTTCTTGCAAACTCGTCAAGCATACCCTTTAAATCGCATAAGGTTATGCCCTTGTCAACAACAAGTCCTTCCATCTGTGAAAACATTGGCGAGTGAGTTGCGTCGTCGTCGCTTCTGAATACTTTTCCGGGGGACAGTATTTTTATGGGCGGGCTTTTCTTTTCCATCACTCTAATCTGTCCCGCCGAAGTCTGCGTTCTCAAAAGCAGTTCGTCCGAAAGATAAAAAGTGTCCTGCATATCGCGCGCGGGGTGGTCCGCAGGCGTGTTCAACGCGGTAAAATTGTAATAGTCGTTTTCTATTTCGGGGCCTTCAAACACTTCAAAACCCATTCCCGCGAATACCGAAACAAGTTCGTTTATTATAAGAGTGTTGGGGTGGTAAGCGCCGTCCGGCGTTGTGCGACCGGGCAGGGTGACGTCTATTTTTTCGTCTGCGTATTTCTTTTTCAATTCGATTGTTTTAAGGCGTTTCTCCAAAGCGCCGAATTTTTCTTCCGTCCACTGGCGCAAAGCGTTTAAAACTTTGCCCATAGAGGGGCGTTGTTCGGGCGGGACGTCGCGCATATTTTTCATAAGTTCCGAAATTTTTCCCGTCTTGCCCAAAAATTTCATTTTAATTTCCTGCAAAGTCCTGCTGGATTCCACGTCTTTAACCGCTTCGTCAATCTGCCGTTCGATTTCGTTGATTTTTTCCTGCATAATATGCTCCTTAAATGTTTTAAGTAAACCGTCTTCCCGCGGACAAATAAAATAGCCCCGTGCCATAAAAGCACGGGGCGAAAATCATCTGTTTCGCGGTACCACCCGATTTTGCGGCGTAAGCCGCCTTAATTAACCTTTTACGCAAGGTAAAGCGGAGCGGACTACTAAAAAATTTATTCGCCCGTCGGCTCGCAAGTGAATACCGCTTTAACCCTGTAAGAAATCTTTCAGCCGTTTTCGGATTTCTCTCTCTGTAAAGGGTGTGCAAAGCGTCTGTCTTGGTCTCAGCCTTTAAAATTTATCTAAATTATAATTTTAAAAACCGCGGCTGTCAACTTTTTTAAGCAAAAAATCAATAAATAGACCCGCCGTTGCAGTCGTAAGCGACCACCGCGGGGAAATTTTCCACTTCAAGTTTATAAACCGCTTCCGAAAGCAAGTCTTCAAAGGCAATGCATTCGCTCTTTTTAATCGCGTTGCCGTAGAGCGCGCCCGCGCCCCCAATCGCCGCAAAATAAACGCTTGCATTGCGTTTAATTGCTTCGCGCACGTCGTCGCTCATCTCGCCTTTGCCTATAATTGCGCCCAACCCCAAATCTAAAAGGGAGGGAGCGAAAGCGTCCATTCTTGCCGAAGTAGTGGGGCCGCAGCTGCCCGAAGGCGAGTTCGGTTTTGCGGGACACGGACCAGCGTAATAAATAACCGCGCCTTTCAAATCAAAAGGCAGACTTTCGCCTTTTTTAATCATTTCCGCAATTCTTTTGTGCGCGCAATCTCTTGCCGTAAGCACGGTGCCGCTAAGCGTCACGCTTTCGCCTGCGCGCAAATTTTTTACATCTTTTTCAGTTAAAGGTAGTTGCAGATTTTTCATATTTCCGCCTTTACGCACCGTATGCAGTGGCACTGTATGTTTACCGCAACGGGCAACCCCGCAATATGCGTGGGCGCCCATTCGCACGCAACCCCAAGCGCAGTTGTTTTGCCGTGAAAGCCCTGACAGCCTATGTCAAGCGCATTTATTTTTTCAAGCGCGGCGCATTCGATAAACGCTATTTCTTCGCGGGGATTATATTGTCCCACGTCGCGGGTAAGCGCTTTTTTAGCAAGGTGCGCGCACCCGTCGAAAGTTCCGCCTATTCCTACCCCGACGTAAACGGGAGGGCAGGGGCGCGAACCCGCCAATTTAACCGTTTCGGTAATTGCGTCTATAATTCCCTGCGCGCCCTGCGAAGGTTTAAGCATATACAGGCGCGACATATTTTCGCTGCCGAAGCCTTTCGGCATAAACGTTAGTTTTATTTTGTCGCCCTTCGTTATTTCTGTATGCAAAACGGCGGGCGTGTTGTCGCCGGTGTTTACGCGCGTAATCGGGTCGCAGACCGATTTTCTGAAATATCCGTCCGCATACGCTTTTTTTACGCCGTCGTTCACCGCGTCCGCAAGCGGTTTCCCTTCAAGAAAAACTTCCTGCCCTATTTCCAGCATAACGACAGCCATACCCGTGTCCTGACAAACGGGCATAGCCTTTTCGCGCGCTACGTCAGCGTTGCTTAAAAGCGTTTTCAAAGCAAAAGCCGCCGTAGGGTTTGTTTCGGCTTTAAAAGCGTCTTGCATAGCCGCGCGGCAAGAGTCGGTTACGTTAATACCCGCGTGCAAAGCCGCCTCGTAAATTTTCCGTTCGATTATTTCGGTATTTATCTTCCGCATAATACGATTTTATAACAAATTTGCCGAAAAGTAAAATAAATAATTTACTTAAACCGTTTTTTCCGTTATAATCGTTTTATGGAAAATAACCGAAATAAAAAAAACAGTTTGCCCAGTGCGGAAAAAGGTGAAAAAATGCGCACCGTTTCCGTTGGGTTAAATTCCAAAACGGGCGGGTTGGTGTATTCTGCCGCCGCGGTGGGAGTGCTTGTTTTTTCGCTTATAATCACGCTTATAATAACGGGCGCCAAAATTACGCAGTACAGCGACTTGTATTGGTGCTTGAATTTTATTGCGTCGCCTTTGGCTATCGCGGCAGCCGTGGGCGCGACGCTTGCCGTCCGCAAAGTACCCTTCAAACACATTTTTCCCGTAAAGTGCCATCCTAAATATTATCTTATAGGGTTGCTTATTGTTTTCGGAATGTTTTGCTCGCTTAACCAGATTAACGGGCTTATATTGCAACTTTTCGGAAAAGAACCTACCGAGCATTCTATAAAACTTACCGAATACATTATGGGGCTTTCGGGCGGAAGGGCTGTTTTGGCGCTGCTTATCATTGCGGTGCTTCCTGCAATTTTTGAAGAATTGCTTTTCCGCGGCGTTATGCTAAATTGCTGCCGTGAAGAAACGGGCGGAGTTAAAACAATTTTTATAGTCGGTTTTACATTTTCGCTTATGCACGGCAATTTAGAGCAGACTGTCTATCAGTTTATTGCGGGTTGTCTGTTCGCCTTCGTCGCCGTCAGGTCGCGTTCGATTTTGCCGTGTATTTTGATGCACTTTATAAACAACGCGCTAACCGTTTTTATTTCGCTTTTGGGCGGCTGGGACGAAAGCGGCAACCTTTCGCTTTCAGCGGGCGGAAATATCGCGCTTATAGTCGTGGGTGCGCTTGCATTGGCGGGCGGAATAATCTGGCTTGTGCTTGATAAAAAATCGACTATGCCCAAAGTCGAAAAAGAAGTAGAAAAAAACGGAATAAAAAATTTCTTTATTTTTGCTTCGGGCGGAATAGCGGTGTTCGGCATATTATGGATTTTGTCTGCTTTCGGGGTGGCGTAGTGCAAAAAATAAACGTTGTCTGCGTAGGCAAAATAAAAGAGGAATTTTACCGCTCCGCAGTGGAAGAATACCTTAAACGGCTTACCCGCTTTGCAAAAGTGGAAGTGCGAGAAATTGCGGAAGGCAAAAATCTTGCGGAAGAAGCGGTTTCTTTGCTTAAAGCGTGCAAAGGCGCGGTTTTTGCGTTGTGTATTGAAGGTAAAAAATATTCCAGCGAAGGGCTTGCCGCCGAGGTGAAAAAACTTTGCGATTGCGGCAAGGAAATAACTTTTATAATAGGTTCTTCCTGCGGGCTTGACATAAGCGTCAAACAAGCTGCCGACTATAAAATATCGTTTTCGGATATGACTTTTCCCCATCAGTTGATGCGCGTTATATTGTTGGAGCAAATTTATCGCGCGTTTATGATTAACAGCGGCAGCGAATATCATAAATAGCGGTTTTTCGCCTTTTTGCGCGTTTAAAAGCATACGTCGCGCTTAAAAAACATATTTTATTATGTGATATATAACGAAGTCAAAAAGTTTTACGGCGAGTATTGCGGCAAAAAATGCGTAATAGGCTATTCCTGTCAGGGCAGAGAAATTTACGCTTTGCACGTCGGCGAAGTGACGGGCAGGCAGTTTATTGCGGTTTACGCCGTTCACGCAAGGGAGTGGATTACCGCGCGCCTTGCTTTAAAACACTTAAAGTCGGGGTTGCGCAGGGGCGGCGGATGGGTTATACCTTTGCTAAATCCGGACGGCGCCGAGTTTTCGCAAAAGGTTTGCCCTTTGTGGAAGTCAAACGCGCGCGGCGTTGACTTAAATTGCAATTTCGACGCCGATTGGGGATGCGGCAGGTTTAACACCAAAATCCGCGGCGGCGAAAACTGCATAGGCGATTATCCTTTTTCCGAGGCGGAAACTTCCGCCCTGCGCGATTTTACATTAAAAATCCGTCCCGACGTCACCCTAAGTTTCCATACCAAGGGTGAAGAAATTTATTGGGAATACGGCGGGCGTGGCGATAGGCGCGGCGCGGACGTATTGCAAAAAGTCACGGGGTATGCGGTAAAGCGTATATACGGCTCGTGCGGGGGCTATAAAGATTGGTGCATAAGCAAACTTAAAATACCCGCTTACACTATTGAATGCGGCGCCGATAGCCTGAAACACCCCATAAACAAACTTTTCCGATTGAAAAAATGTTATAAAATACTTAAAATTTTTACTGAAAATTACTTGTTATGAAAGAAAAATTTATGAAAGCCGCGTTAAAGCGTGCAAAAAAAGCGTTGCTTGCGGGGGAAGTTCCCATAGGCGCGGTTGTGGTTCTTGACGGAAAGGTAATTTCCGGCGGATACAACAAACGCACAAAAAAGCAGATAGCAACTGCGCACGCGGAAATCGAGGCAATAGAAAAAGCGTGTAAAAAACTTAAAAGCTGGCGAATTCCCGAGTGCGAAATTTACGTCACGTTAGAGCCGTGCCCTATGTGTCTGGGTGCAATGCTTAACGCCCGCATAAAAAAAGTGTATTTCGGCGCTTACGAGGCGAAGGGCAGGTCGATGACTAACGAACTCGCCGCGTCAAATCTTTTAAACCACACGTTGCAGGTGGAAGGGGGAGTGCTTGAAAAAGAGTGCGCCGAAATTCTTTCCGCCTTCTTTTCTGATATGCGTGCGCGCGAAAAAGCCGCCAAACTTTGCTTGCAAGAAAGTAACAGCGAGGATTGCGCAAAGTAACAAAATAAAATTTGGGCAACTTAGTTGACTTTATCTGCGCTTGTATATAAAATAGAAAAGAACAGATTTTTACGTTACGGAAAAAAAAGAGGGTAAACTCTTTTAAAATACAATTCTTTCGGAGGAAAACCTTAATGATTAACCACGGCAACGAAATTAAAATCTTTTCGGGCAATTCAAACAGACCGCTTGCCGAAGCGATTGCCGCAAAACTGAACACTACGCTCGGCGATATGGAAGTAACGCATTTTTCCGACGGTGAAATTTACGTTCGCTTTGCAGAAACCATTCGCGGAATGGACGTATTCCTCGTTCAGTCCACAAGCTATCCTGTAAACACCAACCTGATGGAATTGCTGATTATGATTGACGCTGCAAGACGTGCAAGCGCGGGAAGAATAACCGCGGTAATACCCTATTTCGGTTATGCCCGTCAGGACAGAAAAGCACGCTCGCGCGAGCCGATTACGGCAAAACTCGTTGCCAATCTTATAACCTCCGCAGGCGCGGACAGAGTCCTCACTATGGATTTGCACTGTATGCAGATTCAGGGCTTCTTCGATATTCCGCTGGACAACCTTGTCGGCGGCCCCACGCTTTATAACTATTTCAAACCGAAAGTTGACGATAACTTCGTCGTAGTTTCCCCCGATATAGGCTCGGTTGCAAGGGCAAGAAAAGTCGCAGCCAGAATGGACGCGAAAATGGCTATTATAGACAAGCGCCGTCCCAAAGCAAACGTAATGGAAGTTATGAATATAATCGGCGACGTAAAAGGCAAAAATTGCCTTATGGTCGACGATATGATAGACACCGCGGGAACGATAGTTCAGGGTGCGAAAGCGCTTAAAGAAGCGGGCGCCAAAAATATTTACGCCTGCTGCTCGCACGGGGTTTTATCCGGTCCCGCAATAGAAAGACTTGCCGCTTCGCCTATAAACGAGCTTGCAATTCTCGATACAATCAATATCCCCAAGGATAAAATGCTTCCCATTTTCAAAATAATTTCCACAGCGCCGATATTTGCTTCGGCAATAGAAAACGTATATCTCGATAAGTCGATGTCCAAAATTTACGACTGATTTTCGGGGAATGACGCAAACAAACGAAAGCCGCTTTAAAACGCGGCTTTTTTAAAGGGAAAATAAATATGTTTATTATAGTCGGGTTGGGCAATCCGGACGAAAAGTATTTGAAAACTTTTCACAATATGGGTTATATCGCGGCGGGAGACGTCGCCGATAAACTAGGTGTAAAATTCAAAAAAAAGGAATGCGAGTCGTACGTTGCGGAAGCAAATATTTCGGGCGAAAAAGTGATAATCGCGCGCCCCGTAACGTATATGAACGCAAGCGGACGCGCCGTAAAACAGTTGCTTGCAAAGTACAAAACGGACGTTTCTCATCTTATTGTAATTTACGACGATTACGATTTGCCGAAAGGCAGCGTGCGCATACGTCCTTCGGGCAGCGCAGGCACGCATAACGGAATGCGCTCTGTAATAGCGGAAACGGGCTCGCAAAATTTTACCCGCATTCGCATAGGCATCCGCGACAAGGAAGTTAATATTCCTATAATCAATTACGTCCTTTCGGAAGTGAGAAAGGAAGATTACGAGTTGTTTGTTTCTGCTTGCAGGCGCGCCGCGGACGCCGCCGTAGCCATTGCAGGCGGCAAAGCGGTTGAAAACGTAATGACCGAGTTTAACGGTTAAAGTACGCAAAATTATAATTGTTTAAGCAAAGGAACGGTTTGAAGGACAATTTTTTTACTTACAAAAATTTAGGCGGGGATTTGCCCGCAATAGAAGAAGATATCCGCCTCGGCACGCCGACGGCGGCTTTCGGTTTATCGGACGCGCATAAATACCTCGTCGCGTCTTTGACGTGCGGAAAAATGCTGTACGTGTGCGCGGACGCCGTTTCCGCAGGGCGCGCATACGAAGCAATTTCCGTGCTCTCCGGTAAAAAGTGCGCGTATCTTAACGCCAAAGACGACGTGGTTTTATATAAGGACGCGCTTTCCAAAGACTCGCTATACCGCAGGATATGCGCCGTTTACTCGCTTTTGCACGGCGCCGATTACGTCGTTTGCGAAATTGAAGCGCTTATGCAGCTTTTCCCCGCCGATATTCCCGCTGTAACCGTAAAAACAGGCGAGGAGGAAGATTATTCTTCTTTGCCTGAAAAACTTGTTAAAATGGGCTACGCCCGCGAATATGCCGCGGATAATAAAGGAAGTTTCGCCGTCCGCGGTGATATTCTGGATATTTTCCCGATTAATTCTGAAAATCCCGTTCGCATAGATTTCTTCGGCGATACTGTCGAAAAAATCCGCCCTTACGACTCGGTAAGCGGCGAAAGGCTTGAAGAAATTTCAGAGATTACTATAATTGCGGCAACCGACGCGTTTTTCAACGGCGGCGATGTTGAAAATATCAAAAAGACAATAGCGGCGGAAGTTAAAAGAAGCCGCAACCTTAAAGCGTATGAAAGGGGCAAGGCGATAGAAAGCGATTTGTGCGCAAAACTTGATATGGGCTTGCCTTTTGCGGGTGCTTGCTTTGTGGCTCCGCTTTTAAATTCGTCGCGCACTATATTCGATTTATTGCCGAAAAACTCGGTTATAATTCTGGACGAATGCAAGCAGATAAGCGACAGAATGACCGCTTTGTATAAGGAGCATTGCGAACGCGCGGAAGAATTGCAAAACGGCGGCGAGGCGTTTTCATTTTCGATAAATCAGCTTCTCTCTCCCGAAATTGTGGTTGAAAATTTTTCAAACTACCGCAATTTGGCGGTGCAGACGTTCACTTCGTCCACGGCGTTTTTCCGCCCGTTAAGGACGTACAGTCTTCACTCTACTCCGTCGCCTTCATATCTTAACGCTATGCCCCAGTTCGTCGCGGATTGCAAAAGCTGGATTTCAAACGGCTATCGAGTGCTTGCGTTTACCGGAAGTTTAAACCGTTCGGATAAACTTTGCGACGAGTTAAACGACGCATATCTGCCGGTCTATCCCGTTCCCGACAGGCTTGAAGCGCTTCGCGGCGTTTCGGTCTGCTCGCAAGAACTTGCCCACGGTCTGGTTTTGCACGAATGTAAAACCGCGATAATCGGCAGCGGAGATTTATATATAAAAGCCGTGACAAAGCGCCTTAAAAAGCGCCGCGGCGATATGTTTGTAGCGCCTGAAATTGGCGACTTTTGCGTGCACGAAAAACACGGCGTAGGCAAAATTACCGGCACCGAAAAAATCGAAACCACGGACGGCATAAAGGAGTATATTTCCATCGAGTATAAGGGCGGGGATATGCTTTACGTCCCCGTCGAGCAAATGGATATACTGTCCAAGTACGTGGGCGAACAAAACCCTTCGCTTTCAAAAATAGGGGGTGCGGAGTTTGAACGCGTAAAAGAGCGCGTCAGGCAGTCGATAAAGTCGCTTGCGTTCGATTTGAAAGAATTGTACGCCAAGCGTCGCGCTCAATGCGGATTCCGCTTTCCCGAAAACGTTGCTATGATGGACGAGTTTGAAAGCGCTTTCGGTTATGAGGAAACAGCCGACCAACTGACTTCGATAGAAGAAATCAAGGCGGATATGTGCTCGGAAAAAGTTATGGACAGACTTTTGTGCGGCGACGTCGGTTACGGCAAAACGGAAGTCGCGCTGCGCGCCGTGTACCTTTGCGTTCTCGGCGGCAAGCAGGCGGCGATAATGTGTCCCAGCACGGTGCTTTCCGAGCAGCACTACAATACCGCGGCAGAAAGGTTTAAAGAATTCGGCGTGCGCGTGGAAGTGCTTAATCGTTTCCGCACACCGGCGCAGCAGGCAAGGACGCTTGAAGCAATTCAGCGCGGCGACGCGGATTTGGTTATAGGCACGCACAGGCTTTTGTCCGCGGACGTCAAATTTAAAGATTTGGGACTTTTGGTGCTTGACGAGGAGCAGCGCTTCGGCGTGGAGCACAAGGAAAAAATAAAACACATAAAAAAGGACGTGGACTGTCTTACTATGACGGCAACGCCCATACCGCGCACGTTGCATATGTCCCTTGCGGGAATACGCGACATAAGCACTATAAGCACCCCTCCGCAAAAGCGCCTGCCCGTACAAACTTACGTTGTGGAAGAAAGCGAAACTTTAATACGCGACGCGGTTTTGCGCGAAATTGCCCGCGGCGGACAGGTTTTTATACTTTACAACAGGGTTGAAACAATTTCTCGGTTTGCGGGCAGAATTGCGGAAATAATTCCCGAAGCCAAAGTTTGTTATGCGCACGGAAGAATGGAAAGGGAAACGCTTGAAAATTCTGTTTTCTCTTTTTACCGCAACGAAAAAAACGTTTTGGTCACCACGACGATAATAGAAAACGGCATAGACTTGCCTAACGCTAACACGATAATCGTAATAGATTCCGACCGCTTGGGCATCTCGCAGCTATATCAGTTGCGCGGCAGAGTTGGAAGGGGGGCAAGGCTTGCGCAGGCTTACTTCACCTTCAAGCCCGATAAGGTGCTTACAAGCGACGCTTCCGAAAGACTTAAAGCCATTATGCGTTTTACCGAACTCGGTTCGGGATTTAAAATAGCTATGCGCGATTTGGAAATTCGCGGCGCGGGCAACGTGCTGGGAGCCGAACAGCACGGGCATATGGATAAAGTCGGTTACGAACTTTATTCAAAACTTTTAAAGGAAGAACTCACGGGCGAAAAACAGCTTTCAACCGAACTTGAAATAAAGACATCCGCGTACCTGCCTGAAAAATACATAGAAAGCAGCGCGGGAAGACTTGACTGCTATAAGCAGATTGCCGAAATTCGCTCGGTTGAAGATTATAAACGAGTCCTGACCTCTATCGAGGACAATTACGGACCGATGCCGCAGGAAGTTTTGAATTTGCTTATAATAGCGGTGCTCAAATCTTACGCGTCCAAATTCAACGTCAAAAAAATATGCGTGGACGGCGCGGAAGGCTCGCTTGAACTTCCTTCTGTAAATTCTCTGGAAGACGCGCGGCTTGCCGCCGCGCTGGACAAATATGCGGGCAAAGTAAAACTATCTATGGCAAAAGCGCCGCTGGTTGTGTTTCCGCCGCGGCAAAACGCTTCTAAAACAATGCTTGATATGACAAAATTTTTAAAATTTGCGTTAAGTTTTAACTAAAATTCACAAAAAAGATTTGCTATCACGTCAAAAATGATTTATAATAGTTAAGTATTTCAAAGCACAATCTTTTGGAGAAAACCAAATGGGAAAGAAAAAAATAAAGTTAATCAGCGGAATTCTTGCGCTTGCACTGTCGGCTGGCGCGCTTTTCAGCGGCTGTTCGCTTATCCGCACAAACAGCGCTAAGGATATGAAGCGCACCGTTGCCGAAATAGATATTTCAAAAACGGAAGCGTTTCAAAAAGAATTTAAAGACAAAAGCGAGTATTTCGACGCGATAGGCTCGACTTCCGTCATAAAACGCGAACTTATAACATACTATGTCAGCGTAGGTTACTCGTATATGAACCAGTACAACTGGGACTTGAAAACCACTTTCAATAATCTTGTGACTATGTTGGCAAACAACGCGGTTTTAACGCAATACGCCACAATGCACTTGCTTTCGGTTAAAACGGAAAGCGAAGGCAACGCCGTTTTGGACAAATTCCGCGAACTCAGCGGTAAAGGTCATAAAGAGTACGAAAAGTACGAGTATCTTTTGGGTGAAGACAGCGACGACGTTAAAATAGCGAAATATGCGCTTATGTCTTCCATAAATTCGGCGATAGATTCAGTTGAAAAGGATATTTTGAAGGAAAAGAATTCTACAAGCGGAACCGACAAACGCACTACTCCTTCAAACGTTGATACCGAGCAGGACGATTATTATCCCAAAAAGAAAAATGCCAACGGCGAATACGTAACGGAAGACGGAACAGTAATTAAAGACGACGCGGAAGTCAAAAATTACGTTCTCGATTACGATATTTATACCGGTTACGAAAAAAATTCTCTTGAAAACAGCGGTACGTACAAAGACGACAGGGACGAGTTCCTTAAAAAGGAAAGCAACACCGACACTCGTTTAAGAGCGTATTCGAGATATATAAGCAGTTTAAGCAATTTCAATCTAATCGACGTTTCTTCCGAAAATTTGCAGGACGTTCACAGCCTTGCTTATGTCGAAGGCGATTATGTTAGCCAGCTTAAAGCGCGCGTAATAAACAAGTATTACGATATGTATGAAGACGAGCAGTTGCAAAAACTTCTTGAAGGCGACACTTCTCATCTTGATACGGTTTATAAAGAACTTTACGATTTTCAGGCGGACAGTTACAAAACCGAATCGGCGTTTTCAACGGCGCTTGGCGAAATGTCTGACAGTTCGCTTATACTTTACTCTCCCAAAACCAAAGAGGGCGGCACGTTCGGTTTGGTTTATAACATTTTGCTTCCTTTCAGCACTTCGCAAAGTTTAAGTCTTACCGCTTTGCAGTCCGCGTATAAAGACGAAGAAGTGGACAGCGGTTACAACGCAAAATACTATATTAAAAGAAACGAATTGCTTAAAAACATAACCACTACCGACCAGCGCAAAGCGTGGTTTAACGGTGAAACGGAGTATGCTTTTGACGCAACCGGCAAAGTAGACGGGTATTACGGCGCAAGCGATTGGCTTTTCTTTGAAAACAATCTTACCGATACTGACAGATATAAAGCAATAGATAAATATATAGGAAAATACTCTTATAACGGAACGGTCGTCAAAAAAGCGGACGGCAAGTACGAATTCGGCAAAGCGAACACGCTTACGATTGACGAAATGCTTAAAGAATTTTCCGGTTATGTAAACTATGTTTTAAACGGCGGCACAAGCAATGCGGTTACGTTTGACGGTAATTACAACAGCACAACCTGGCAGCCCAACGGCTATTACGAAAATACCGATTTTTATAAAGCGGACAAAAACGACGACAAGCAGGAGCAGATTGACTACTCCAAACTTGTATACGCTTCGGGTAAAGTAAACGTGCAGACGGACAGGGGTTCGGCTTTGGACAAGGATACCGACCAGTACAAGGCGATGGCTGCGGTAAACGAGTTGCAGTACGCATACACAACAGATACGGGCGTTTTGTCGCAATATCTCGGATATACTGTCGACGCAGGCAAAACAAGTTATATTAAAGAATTCGAACACGCCGCGCATCAGGCTGTCAACAACGGAGAAGGTTCGTTTATAGTTTGCGCAGGCGACTACGGCTGGCACCTTATTTACGTAACGTATACATTCGATATAGCAAGGGATGCGGAAGGAAATCAGCTTGGCGGCGAAGTGTACGCTTCTCCCGACTGGTCCAAGGTTACCAAGGAAGGTACGTTCGAGTATATGTTCTACGAATGTATTAAAAACAACAACATCAAAAACATTTCTACCGGACGTCAGTCGGAGATACTCAACAAGTACAGCCTTGAAGACGTAACGGTGGAAAAATACGAGAAGGCTTACAAAAATTTGCTTAACTTAGGCTAAGAATATTTCGATTTTATAGTTCGCGCGCTCCGCAATGATTATGCGGAGCGCGCGAAAAAGGTTTTTCAATGGAAATTTGGCAGGCGGTAATACTTGGTTTTGTACAAGGACTAACGGAATTTTTACCAGTTTCGTCGTCCGGTCACGTTGCGTTTTTTCAAGGCTTATTCGGAATAAACGAGGCGGACACGGCTCTGTTTTTTACGATAATTTTGCACTTGGGCACGCTTGTCGCGGTTTGCGTGGTTTTTTGGCGGGATATTTTGGCTTTGTTCAAAAAACCTTTCAAAACGTTGGGCTTTCTTGTGCTGGCTACCGTCCCCGCGGGCATCACGGGCATACTTTTCAAAATATTCGATTTGGACGCGGTGTTTTTCGGCAAATATATGTGGATTTGCCTTGCCGTTTTCTTTTTGTGTACCGCAGTGCTGCTGTTTGTTACGGAAATGGTGGCAAAACGCCGTGTAAGCGCGCTTCCGCTCTGTTTTAAAACGGTAATCCCTATGGGGCTTGCGCAAGCGGTGGCGGTACTTCCCGGCATTTCAAGAAGCGGTTCAACAATTTGTGCGGGCACGCTTGCCGGCTGCGACAGAGAGCAGGTTGCTAAATTTTCGTTTATGATGTCCATTCCCGTAATTTTGGGAAGTTTCGTTGTGGAACTTGCTTCGGGAATAGCCAGCGGAGAAATAAGTCAGTCCTTCGCTGAAAACGGCGCAAAACTAGGGTGGAGCGTTGCTCTTGGTTTTATAGTTTCAGCCGTGGCGGGGCTTTTTGCAATAAAAGTAATGCTTAAAGTAATCCGCAAAGCCAACTATAAATGGTTTTCGCTTTACCTTTTGCTTTTGTCTGTAACCTGCATAATTTTGCAGTTTACCGTATTTGCATAAATTTACGAAAAAAGGACGAAATTATTTCTCGTCCTTTTAAAATTCGGTTTTTCCAAGCAGATAATCGGTGCTTGTTGAAAAAATATCCGCCAAACTTATAAGCGTGTCAAAGCCGCACTCGCGCTGCCCGCTTTCCCAATATGCGATAAGCCTTACCGAAACGTTAAGTTTTTCGGCGAGCGCGGCGCGCGTCAGCCCGTTTTCGGTACGCAAATCTTTCAATCTTTCGGCAAATCTGTTCATACTGATAATTTTAGAACATTTTGTTCCGTTTATGCTTGACTTGGAACATTTTGTTCATTATAATTAAATTTGTAATTACTCACGGGAGAATTTTTAGGAATGGAAGAAATTCTTAAAGCAGAACATCTAAAAAAGACCTTTAAACTTTCGCGGAAGCAACAAAGGCTTGAAAAAACAGATTCTTCTTTGAAAGTTGCCGTGGACGACTTGTCTTTCACGGTAAACAAGGGAGAAATTTTCGGGTTGCTCGGTCCAAACGGCGCGGGCAAAACCACCACTTTGCGTATGCTGGCGACTTTAATAAAACCGGACAGCGGCGACGCGCTGATAGACGGCAGCAGTATTATTACCGATGAAGACGCAGTACGCCGTAAAATAGGCTTTTTAACCAGCGAATTGAAGCTGGAAGAATTTTTTACGCCGAATTACCTTTATGATTTTTTCAGCGAACTGTACGGCGTGGAGCGCTCAGTCCGCGACGAAAGAAAGCGCAAAATGTTTGCTCAGTTCGGCATTGACAAGTTTGCGGAAGTAAAATTGGGCAACTTATCCACGGGTATGAAGCAAAAAGTTTCGCTTGTAATTTCCGTCGTTCACAATCCCGATTTTATAATTTTCGACGAGCCGACTAACGGGCTGGACGTTTTAACCGCAAAGGTGGTTACGGATTTTTTGTGCGAGTTGCGCGCCGCGGGCAAAACTGTTATATTGTCTACGCACATTTTTTCGCTTGTGGAAAAACTTTGCGACAGAGTGGGCGTTATTATAGACGGAAAACTTGTCGCGCTTGATTCGCTTGAAAACCTCACCGCCGAAAAAAATCTTGAAGACGTGTTTTTCGATTTATACAAAAGCATAAAGGGAGACAGCGTATGAAAAATATTTTAACGATAGTCAAAAAGGAATTTGCGCGTTTTTTCAAAGACAAACGTATGGTGTTGACCGTAATTTTGCCCGGCGTGCTCATTTTTGCGCTGTATTCCATTATGGGAACGATTTTTAATAAAAAGGATGAGATACCGGAAGGCTTTAAGCCCGCGGCATACTTTATAAACTTGCCCGCGGAGTATGCCGAGCCGCTTTCTTCGCTGGTTGAGCGTTGCGAAGAAAATTTGACCGAAGACGAAGTAAAAAGCAAGATAAGTGCGGGCGAATTAAACGTTGCGGTAAAATACGTGGCTGCTTCTGAAACCTCCGCCGCGGAAATGCAGATATTTTACAACTCGTCGGACGAAAAGTCGCTTGCTTCGTATGCAATTGTCGGCGCGGTTTTGGAAAAATTTCAAAATCCCGCTTTCGTAATAAACTTCTCGCCGCAGATAAAGTTTGATTTGGCTGAACAAAAGGACGTGGCTGTGGATTTTCTTTCAATGCTTATTCCTATGCTTATGTTCTCGCTGCTGGCTTCATCGTGTATGGCGGTTGCGCCGGAAGCGATTGCGGGCGAAAAAGAGAGGGGTACAATGGCAACAATGCTTATAACCCCTATAAAACGCTGGCAAATTGCTTTGGGTAAAATTATCAGTTTATCCTGCTTTGCGCTTATAAGCGGCGTTTCAAGTTTTTTGGGAGTGATACTGTCCTTGCCGAAACTGATGGGCGGAGTTATAACCGCGGGCGCGCTGCCGTATACCGCGCTTGACTATTTTATGATTTTCGGGTTGATAATTTCAATAGTTCTTGTAATTATATCGGCGTTTTCGGTGTTGTCCTGCTTTGCAAAAAGCGTAAAGGAGTCCGGCTCGTTGATAGGTCCGCTTATGATAATAATTACCTTGCTCGGACTTGCTTCCACGTTTGTGGGCGCATCGCCCAACATCGGCTTCTATCTTATTCCGTTAATGGGCAGCGGAATAGCGGTTTCTTCGATAATGGGTCTTACGGCAAACGGGCTGGGTGTCGCGTTTGCAATACTTTCAAATTTTGTAACGGCAGGGCTGCTTATCGTTTTGCTTGCGTTTATGTTCAAAAGCGAAAAAATTATGTTCAAAAAATAAATTTGCCGTTTTAAAATATAAAATTAAAGGACTGCGCGGATAAACTCCGTGCAGTCCCGTTTTATTCAAAAAAACTGTGCAGCCTTTTTTGCCGAAGCAAACCGAAACGTGAACTTTACAGGTAACTACTCCAAAGCTACCTTATGGCACACCGACGGAGCTGTTTAGTGCTGCTACATCCCTGTCCTGACACGGTTCGCAGCGGTCGGTTGCATAAGACCTTGGCATCAACGCCCCTTATAAAGCGCGGCTTTCCATTTGCTTCGTCTAGAAAGACGATTCGGTCCTGCTATAGCGGATTGCAGGTACAGGGCACCGCTAACTCCCCACTTAGCACAGCGTAGTTATTCTATCAAATTTTCCCGCTTATTGCAAGCGATTTGGCGGCAATGTTTTATGTTGCGGCAAAGGTATTTAAGTTGACTTTTTTTTGTCCATAATCTAAAATGTAGAATATTGAATAAAGGCGGTGCATTATGGCGGATAACTGTTCGCACGATTGTTCTTCCTGCAAGCAAAATTGCTCCTCGCGGGATAAAAAAAGTTTGTTGAAAAAGCCTCATCAAATGAGCGATATAAAAAAAGTAATAGCGGTGGTTTCCGGTAAAGGCGGCGTAGGCAAATCAATGACGTGCGCCCTGCTTGCCGCAGCCGCGCAGGATAAAGGGCAGGTAACTGCGGTTATGGACGCCGATATTACCGGTCCTTCCATACCCAAAATGTTCGGCGTGCGCGAGCGCGCTTCCGGCAGCGAAAACGGCATAATTCCCGTTGTTACGGAAGGCGGAGTACAAATAATGTCTATGAACGTTTTGCTTGAAAACGAGGCGGAGCCGGTAGTATGGCGCGGTTCGCTTATTTCAGGCACCGTTTTGCAGTTCTGGACGGACGTAATCTGGACGGGGGTAGACATAATGTTTATCGATATGCCGCCGGGCACGGGCGACGTTCCGCTTACCGTATTCCAAAGCATTCCAATCGACGGAGTAATAGTTGTAACCACGCCGCAGGATTTGGTTGGAATGATAGTGCAAAAAGCCTTGAATATGGCGCAGATGATGAACGTGCCTATTCTGGGTTTGGTCGAGAATATGAGTTATATAAAATGTCCCGACTGCGGCAGAAAAATTTCCGTTTTCGGCGAAAGCGGGGTTGACGCGCTTGCGCTTGAACACGGCATATCCGCCGTTGCAAAGATGCCGATAGACGCAAATCTTACAAAAGCGGCGGATTGCGGAAATATAGAAAATTTAAACGACAATCCTCTTTCCGATTTTCTTGATAAAGTTATGGCTCAGATAAAAAAATAACAAATAGTTATAATCCCCCCGTTTGCGAGATTCCGCGCAAACGGGGGGATTTGGTTTTATATTCAGTCCTTTTTTTCAGGCAGGTATTTCCAATATCTTACCGGCATAGAGCCTTTCATTTGTTTTTCGTGCGGGCGCTCGTTTACCGTTATTGATTTATAGTACTTTTTCCAAAGAGTTTCAAACGCTTTTTCGTATTCTGCAAGATAAATTTCCGCTTCCCCCGCATAGCCCGTAATCCATTCCTTGCCGTTGTACATTCCCGCTATTTTTCGTTTAAGGTCGTGAATAACAAATTTTTGGCTTTTAAATCTTTCGGCAAAGTGCGGCATCAAAAGTTCGGTAATGTCGTTGTCGGGCGAGTAAGGGGCGTAAAAGGCGCCGCCTGCGCTTTCCATAAACCTCAAAAATCCTTTCATTCTGTGCGTTTCACCCGTAACTTTGTAAAGTAAATCGTTAAATTCTATTATTTCAGGCAAATTATACGCTTTTTTAACGGGCGACTTCTTGCGCATAAGCGTTTTTATATATTCGAAGGCGGTTTGCTCTTTAAGTCCGTCGCAACTTCTCAAAACAAGCGAAATATCCGCCGTGCCCTCTCTGTCGTATTTGTTTATTCCGTTTTTCACCCGCCCGCTCTTTTCCGCGTCCGTTTCCACGCGTATAATTTCGCTGTCAAGCGAAAGCTGAACTTCACTGTCGGAAGTTATTATGCAATCGTTTTCTTTAAACGCCTGAAAAACGGCGGTGTAAAATCCGTCTTCCGTGCCGTCGCAAATAAAAATCTTCATATTTCTCCGGTGAGTGCGGATAGGGCGGTGGAGGATTCCGAAAACATTGAAATTTGTTCGCTTACCTCGCGGCAGCCGTCCAAAAGCAGCGCCGTTTGCACTTTTGCAAATGCGTCCGCGCCGTAAAATTTTCCTTTGCAGGTTATAAAGTGCTTCGCTCTCTTTAATACTATGCGCATTTTTGCAAGATTATCGTAGTCCAGCGCGGCAAATTTTCTTGCTTCCGTAATTTTATAAGCGCTTTTTGCGCCAATGCCCGGCACGCGCAAAAGCATTTCAAGCGGGGCGGAGTTTATTTCTACGGGAAACAGCTGCATATTTTTAAGCGCCCACGCGCACTTCGGGTCGTATTCGGAAGAAAGATTTTCGTCTTCCGCGCAAATTTCGTCCACGTCGAAGCCGTAGTAGCGTATAAGCCAGTCTGCCTGATAAAGCCGGTGTTCGCGCAAAAGTCCAGCGCCTACGGTTGGCAGTTTTTCGCTTTTTACAACGGGAATATATGATGAATAGTAAACCCTTCTAAGGTTCATATTTCTGTAAAGCGCCTCGGTAAGTTTCAAAATCTGTCCGTCGCTTTCGGGCGAAGCGCCTATAATCATTTGCGTGGTCTGCCCCGCGGGCAAAACCCGCCTGCGCATTTTGTTCTGCTTTTCGTAGTCTATGGCTGTTTTCAAATTTTTCATAGGCAAAATCAAACTGTTTTTTGTCTTTTGCGGGGCAAGCAGTTTAAGCGACTTTTCGCTGGGCAGTTCAATGTTGTAACTCATTCTGTCAACGGTTTTAGCCGCCTTCATAATAAGCGTTTCGTCCGCGTGCGGTATGCCTTTTAAGTGAATATAGCCGTTGAAGTTATAAACCTTTCTAAGTTTAGTAACCGTTTCAAGCAAAAGTTCCATAGTGCGGTTTGGCGTGTCGAAAACGGCGGAAGATAAAAAAAGCCCTTCAATATAATTTCGTTTATAAAAATTTATAGTCAGTTCGCAAATTTCGTCCGGCGTTATGCTTGCCCTGCGCACGTCTGCGCTTTTGCGGTTGGGGCAATACTCGCAGTCGTACTGGCACTCGTTGCTCATAAGTATTTTCAACAGCGAAACGCACCTTCCGTCGGGGGTAAAGGAGTGGCAGATACCGCCTATCGAGCCGTTTCCAAGTCCGCCCGCGCGGTTTTTGCGCGACGAGCCCGACGACGAGCAAGAAACGTCGTATTTTGCGCTTTCGGTTAAAATTTCAAGTTTTTCTATTTCCAACATACGGGTTTTACCTTTTTTGCGTCTGTTTTGGTTTGTTTTTACAATAAATAAACAAATGTTTAAAAATATTTTAACACCGCAAACGTTTGCTGTCAATAAATTTGCCGCTATTGACTATTAAAAAATTGTATGGTAAAATTTACCTGTCCGCATATGCGGTTGTAAACGATGCGGGCATATAAAACTATGTGTTAAGGCGCGATTTTGCGAGTAAAAACGTTAAATTTCACAAATATTTCATAATAATATTAAATTTGCTTAAAACGGATAGGTTAAACTGGTTACAGCGAATTGCTTTTGGAGATTGTATGAAAGTACTTATTGTTGACGATGAAGAGATGATACGCGGCGTACTTAAAGAGTACGTTGAGTTTGAGGGAGGCACTGCGTTTGAAGCGGCGGACGGAATGCAGGCTGTACGGCTTTGCAAGGACAACGACTTCGACATTATTTTAATGGACGTAATGATGCCCAGACTTGACGGTTTTTCCGCCGTTAAAGAAATAAAAAAAATAAAAAACATTCCTGTAATAATGCTTTCCGCGCG
This sequence comes from uncultured Christensenella sp., assembly GCA_910585785.1. Classification (GTDB taxonomy): domain Bacteria; phylum Bacillota; class Clostridia; order Christensenellales; family Borkfalkiaceae; genus Coproplasma. The sequence goes on from CAJUEV010000010.1 coordinate 40,664, forward strand.
CGGTGAAGAATACGACAAACTTTTCGGGTTTGAAATAGGCGCGGACGACTACGTTACCAAACCGTTTTCTCCCAAAGAGGTTATGGCGCGCATACACGCCGTTTTGAAGCGCACTTCGCAGGAGAGCGTAAACGACGTGGTAACCTTTGAAGGGCTTACAATAGATATAGCGGGCAGAAACGTCTACGTTGACGGCGAAAAAGCCGAACTCACCCCCAAAGAATACGAAATTTTGTTTTACTTCGTAAAAAATAAGGGAATAGCTCTCACGCGCGAAAAATTGCTTATGGACGTATGGGGTTTCGACTTTTACGGCGACGACAGAACGGTGGACACGCATATCAAAATGCTGCGCTCTAATTTAAAGCAGTATAGAAAATTTATAGTTACTCTACGCGGATTAGGTTATAAATTTGAAGTCTGAAAGATTTAAAAAACTAAAAAGCATAAGGGGACCCCGCAGCATAAACCTTGCAATGTGGGGTTATTTCTGCGTATTCGCGTTTATCCTTATTGTCATAGTTGAAGTGGTTTTTTATATTGTGGTTGCGGGCACGTTTGAGGACAAAGCCACCGCAAGGGTAAACATAATAAGCAACGAAACCGTTGCCGAACTTGAAAAAAATCCCGAAGGCATACACAAAACCGTTTTTCGCTACCGCAGCGAGGGAGTTAACGTCTATTTGCTGGATTTTGACGGCAAAATTTTGGTGCCTGCGGACGTGGACGGACTTGAAGAACCGCCTTTAAGCGAAACGTTTATAAAGGATATGAAGACGCGAATAGGCGAGGACGGAAAAACCGAGGTTTTCCACTTCGGTGCAAGCATAAATCTTGCAAGAGTAGTTTCTTATAAAGGGCAGTCGGGTTACGTACTTGTAAGTTACTCTTTGAAAATAGTGCACGAAACGGTGCGAACGTTGCAGTTGTACCTTATAATAGTAGGCGTTACCGTTTTGTTTGTTTCGCTGCTGGTTACTTACGCGTTTTCGCAAAAAATTACGCGCGGATTGAAAAATATGTCCGATACTGCGGTAAAACTTGCGGAAGGGGACTACACCGTTAAATTTGCAAACGCGGATTATACCGAGATGGCTCAACTTTCGGACACGTTGAATTACGTGCGGGACGAAGTCAAAAAAAGCGAAGATTTTCGCCGTGAAATACTTGCCAACGTCACACACGATTTGAAGACGCCGCTTACAATGATAAAGGCGTACGCTTCTATGATTAAGGAAATTTCCGGCGACAACAAGGAAAAACGCGAAAAGCATTTGCAGGTTATTATAGACGAGTCCGACCGACTTACGGGACTTGTAAACGACGTGTTAAGCGTTTCTAAATTGCAGTCCAATCTGGACGTAATAAATTTTAAAGTATTTAATCTTACCGAACTTGTTTACGGAATAATTAACCGCTTCGGCTATTTGCAGGAAGCGCAGGGATACTCGTTTATGATTGATATAGACGCGGGCTTGTACACTCGCGCGGACGAGGAGAAAATAAGTCAGGTAATATACAATCTTCTCGGCAACGCCGCAAATTATACGGGCGAGGACAAAACCGTTTATATAAGCCTTAAATCGAGTATGGACGGCAAAAGAATAAAGTTTTCCGTCCGCGATACGGGCAAAGGCATAGCCAAAGAGGATTTGCCGGAAATTTGGGACAGATATTACAGAGTAAAAGAAAATCATCTGCGCCCCGTAAAGGGAACGGGACTTGGGCTTAATATAGTAAAAGTAATTTTAAAAAATCATTCGTTTGATTTCGGCGTGGAAAGCAAATTGGGCGAAGGCTCGCTTTTCTGGGTGGATTTCCCCGCAGTTCCCGCGGAAATAGAAGTTGACAAACTGCCGGAAAATGTAAATTAAAAAATTAATATACGGTAAATAAAAAAGCCGCTTGCGGAGTTTTCTCGTGAGCGGTTTTTGTTTATAAATTATTTTCGGCGTATTCAACGCAAAATTGGTAAATTATGAAAATTTGATAAAATTTTACATTGTTTGCGCGTGATAATTTTACAAACGCTGTTAATTTATGTATCATATAATGCAATAACGCTTTCAAGGAGTGACAAAACTTTACATAATGTTCAAACTTTACAAAAAATTGCGTCCCGTGGATTGGGTGCTGCTTGTCGGGCTTGTGGCTTTGACTGTTTTACAAGTCTACTGCACCGTAACGCTGGCGGATTTCACGCAGGACATAATTCAATCGATAACTTTTTTGGGATATCGCAATAATCCGCTTGACAATCTGCCTGCGGAATTTATTCCCGTTTACAACGCTTTCGGCGGTTGGGAAAACTGCACGTCGGAAGTGCTTGCTTCTATGGGTATAACGGGCGAAGGCGCCGAAACGTTATTGGCGATAGCCGGCGCGACCACCGGCGACGTTTGGTACTACGGCGGAATGATGCTTGCCGTCGCCTTCGGCAGTATGGCTTGTCAGGTGCTTGTAGGGCTTATTGCTTCCTTTATAGGCGCAAACTTTGCCGCGACGCTTCGTTCTTCCGTGTACAAAAAGGTTGACGGTTTTTCCATTGCGGAATTGAATACGTTTTCAACTCCGTCCCTCATTACTCGCACGACAAACGACGTTCAGCAGGTGCAAATGGCAAATATTTTAATGCTTAGAATGGCTGTCGCCGCGCCCATAACCGCAATTTGGGCTATTTTCAAAATTCAGCACGCAAGCACGCAGCTTACTCTTGTAACGGTAATAGCCGTCGTTATTTTAGTGCTTTTCCTTTCGCTTCTGATGGTGTTTGTAATGCCTAAATTCAGAATTATGCAAAAACTCGTCGACGGTTTAAACGGGGTTTCCCGCGAAAATCTGACGGGGTTGCGCGTTGTGCGCGCGTATAATGCGGAAGAATATCAGGAGGGCAAATTTGCCGTCGCCAACGATAAAATAACCAAAACGCAGCTTTATACGGGCAGAATGATGGCTATGATGTCGCCCGTTATGATGCTTATTATGAACGGAGTATCTCTGGCAATATATTGGGTAGGCGCTTCTCTTATAAATAAAGAAGTGGTGGACCTTGCCACGCTTATGTCCTTTATGATGCTTGCTTCGCAGGTAATTATGTCGTTTATGATGCTTATGATGATGTTTGTGCTTATGCCCCGCGCGCAGGTTGCAGCAACGCGTATAAACGCAGTGCTTGAAACAAAACCTTCGATAGTCGACCCGGAAAAAGACGCGGAACGCACCGAAATAGGCACGGTAGAGTTTAAAAACGTCACGTTTGCCTATCCCGACAGCGACTTACCCGTTTTAAAAGATATAAGTTTTAAAGCCGAAAAAGGCGAAACGGTGGCGTTTATAGGTTCTACCGGCAGCGGAAAATCCACTTTAATAAACTTGGTTCCTCGGTTTTTCGACGCAACGGAAGGCGAAGTGCTTATCGACGGCGCCGACGTAAAAACCATAAAACAATCCACGTTAAAAAATCTTATCGGTTACGTTCCTCAAAAGGGAGTGTTGTTTACGGGAACCGTGCGCGACAATATCGCTTTCGGCAATCCGGATTTGTCCGATGAAGAAGTTGTTGCCGCGGCAAAAGTTGCCGAGGCTGACGAATTTGTTTCTCAAATGGAAAAAGGATATTATTCCGAAATTTCGCAAGGCGGCAAAAATGTTTCAGGCGGGCAAAAGCAGCGCCTTTCCATTGCCCGCGCCGTTGCGGTAAAACCGGAAATTTTTATTTTCGACGACAGTTTTTCCGCTTTGGACTATAAAACCGATAAAAAGGTTCGCGAAAATCTTAAAGCCGCGTCGGAAGGTGCGACAAAACTTATAGTCGCGCAAAGAATAGGCACCATTATGGACGCGGATAAAATAGTGGTTTTGGATAAAGGCGAAGCGGTAGGCATAGGCACGCACGGCGAACTGTTGAATACCTGCCCCGTATACCGCGAAATTGCGCTTTCACAACTTTCTGAGGAGGAACTCGGCTTATGAATCACGCACACGGCTCTATGACTGCAAGAAATTCTTCCGCGCCAATAAAACAAAAGGGCAATATAAAGCAGCTTTTAAAAGCGCTTAAACCCTATTTGCCGCAAATTATATGCTCGTTTATATGTATAATTATTTCCACGGTGCTTTCCGTAATCGCGCCGCAGTGGGTATCAAAACTTACTGACGAAATCAACGACAACGCTTTAAAACAAGCGATAGACTTGAAAAAAATTACGGATTTCGCAATAGTCCTTATCGTATTTTATACCACCAACGCGTTGGCAAACTTTATATCCAACTTTATTATGACTACGGTCACGCAAAAATTTACAAAGAATATCCGCAAAGATATTTCCCGCAAAATCAATCGCGTGCCCTTAAAGTATTTCGACAATCACTTGTACGGTGACACGCTTTCGGTAATCACCAACGACGTTGACACCATAGGTCAGTCTTTGGACCAGGCGGTTTCTATGTTCTTTTCGTCGCTGTGTATGCTTACGGGCGTGCTTGTGGCTATGTTCGTTACCGCCTGGCAAATGGCGCTTACCGTGCTTATGGCGTTGCCTTTGATGATGGTTATGCTGTTTATTCTGACAAAAATAGCAATGCCGCAATTCGAACGCAACCAGCAATATCTTGGCGAACTCAACGGCAAGGTTGAGGAAAACTATTCCGGCGCAACCGTTATAAGGGCTTTCGGCGCTGGTGAAAGAAAGACCGAGGAATTTGAAAAAACCAACCGCATAATGCGCAAGGCAATTTTCAAAGCCAACTCGCTTGCGGGCTTTATGCAGCCTGCAATGTCGTTTGTTTCGTATTTCGCTTACGCGGCAGTTTGCGTCGTAGGCGGGTTGCTTATGAACGACGGCGTAATTCAGTTGGGAACTATAAGCGCGTTTTTAATTTATATCAATCTTTTCCAAAACCCTTTAAGCCAGATTGCGCAGGCTATGAACAGTTTGCAAATGGCGTCGGCGGCGGCGGGCAGGGTTTACGAATTTTTGGGTCAGGAGGAGTTGTCTGATGAAACAGGCAAAGAACGCAAGCTTCTTGTCGAAGGCAATACCGTCCGCGGCGACGTCGAGTTTAAAAACGTGCGCTTCGGTTATAATCCGGACAAAATAATAATTTCCGACTTTTCCGCAAAAATATCTTCGGGTATGAAAGTCGCGATAGTGGGACCCACCGGCGCGGGCAAAACCACGCTTGTAAATCTGCTTATGCGCTTTTACGAACTAAACGGAGGGGATATTCTTGTGGACGGCGTTTCAATAAAGGATATGCCAAGGGAAGAAGTGCACGATATCTTCGGAATGGTGTTGCAGGATACGTGGATGTTTGAAGGCACCATAAGGGAAAATATACTCTTTTCAAAAGACGGAGTTTCGGACGAACAGCTTGACGCCATCTGCAAAGAAGCGGGAATATACCATTATATTCATACTTTGCCGGGCGGGCTTGACTATTACGTGGAAAGCGAGGCAAATATCTCGGGCGGACAAAAGCAGTTGCTTACAATTGCGCGCGCAATGGCTGAAAATTCACCCTTGCTTATATTGGACGAAGCCACTTCAAACGTGGATACGCGTACAGAGGAAGTTATTCAGCGCGCTATGGATAAACTTACGGAAGGCAGAACAAGTTTTGTTATCGCGCACAGATTGTCCACCATAAAGAACGCGGATTTGATACTTGTTATGCGCGACGGAAATATAGTAGAGCAAGGCAATCACGAAGAATTGATGGCGGTAAACGGTTTTTACGCCGGTCTTTACAACTCGCAATTTGCAGGTGAATAAAGGCGGCGGTGTGTTTTGTTTTAAGCGCGCTCCCAAAAAAATTTGCGGAGCGCGTTTAAGGCGAAATACGCTTAAAAAACTATTTGTTTTAAATAAAAATATATAAAATTAATCTTAAAAATTACTTGACAAAAATTTTAGCGTATATTATTATATGTAAGCGTTGTGAATAAGCGCAAATCCTTGTTAAGGGCCTTTAGCTCAGTTGGTTAGAGCGGTCGGCTCATAACCGATTGGTCCGCGGTTCGAGTCCGTGAAGGCCCACCAAAACCTTTATTTAGGATTATGTGTTTTCGGTAGGGTTATACCGATAGCGCGGTTAAAAATTTAAAAGGTTAATAATTTTTTGGCCCTATAGCTCAGTTTGGTTAGAGCGCCAGCCTGTCACGCTGGAGGTCGA
>CAJUEV010000011.1 GCA_910585785.1 uncultured Christensenella sp.
GATGAAGTCCGTCGGAATATCTTCTGCCGTTAAGCACACGTCCCGTAAACTCGTCGACAATCAAAATTTCTCCGTCGGGCGAAACTATATACTCCTCGCCGTTGTGGAAAAGTTCGTGCGCTTTCAAAGCCTGCTGTATGTGGTGGTTGAGTTCGGCGTTTTCTATATCGCCAAGGTTTTTTATGCCGAAAAATCTTTCCGCTTTTTCCGCGCCGTTTTCCGTAATGGTTACCGACTTATCCCGCCTGTCGATAATATAGTCCCAGTTTTCCATTTCTTCCAAAATGGCGGTAAGCCTGTCCTGCGCTTCCTGTTCTTCGGCGGAAAGTTCTTTTTTTCTGCGCGAAGGCGCCTGTTTTTCCGCGTCCTTCTTGTCGTCGTCAAATCCGCCCGAAAGGTTGCGCACGAATTTGTCTACTTCTTCGTATAATTTAGAGCTTTCTCCGCCCCTTCCCGAAATGATAAGCGGGGTTCTCGCTTCGTCTATCAAAATACTGTCCACTTCGTCGATAATGCAGTAGTTAAGTTCGCGCTGCACCATAGCGGAAATGGACGACTTTAAATTGTCGCGCAAATAGTCGAAGCCCAACTCGTTGTTGGTTGCGTAAATAATGTCGCACTTATACGCCTTTTGCTTTTCGGCGTCCTCCATTCCGGGGACGACCACGCCGACAGTCAAGCCCATAAATTTATGGACTTTGCCCATCCACTCGGCGTCGCGCTTGGCAAGATAGTCGTTTACCGTAACAATGTGCACGCCCTTGCCCGAAAGCGCGTTAAGGTATGCGGGGAGAGTGGAAACAAGGGTTTTACCTTCGCCCGTCTTCATTTCCGCAATTCTGCCCTGATGCAAGCAGATACCGCCCACAATCTGCACGTGGAAGTGCTTCATTTTAAGTACGCGCCAGCTTGCCTCCCTCAAAGCGGCGAACGCGTCAAACATAATGTCGTCCAGCGTTTCGCCGGCGGCAAGTCTTCCCTTCAAAACCTGCGTCTGGTTTTTAAGTTCTTCGTCGCTCATTGCGGCGTACTTCTGTTCAAGCGCCTCTACCTTCAACGCAAGTTTGTTAAGTTTTTTTAAAGCGCTTCGGCTGTCGGAGCCGAGTATATATTTTATTAAGCCCATTATAATTCCCTTTCCGCAAAGTTATTGCCCGCAGTTTTTAGCGGTATGCGGAATATATTATTTTCCGAATACAATTTTACTATATTTTAAAGCGTATGTAAAATTGTTTTTTGAACTATTTTAGAAAAAAATGTTAAAAATAAAAAGCGGCGGTCCGCAAACCGCCGACAGCCGACTTATATAAAAGTTTAATCTTCCAATACGTTTAACCAACTAACTAATTTTTTCTACTAAAATTTAGTATATGCAACAAAATTTTTGTAGTTTATATTAAAATGCATATGTGAAACGCAAAGGGGAACTGCAAATGACAAAATCCATTATTGAAAATATTTACAACGCGGAAAGGACTTTTTATGCGGAAGCGGTTACTACCGAGGAATACAGAAGGGCTAAAAAGGAATTTTGCGAAAGTTACGAAAAACTTTTTAACACGCTTGACGAAAGGCAGAAGTCGGCTTTGGAAAACCTTTTTAATTTGCGATGCAACGTTGAGGGCGCGGGTCAGATAAAAAAATTTAAGGACGGATTTATTACGGGGTTTAAACTTGCGCAGGAAGTTTTTTGCAACAACTGAAAATACTGAAATACGGCGGCGGGCAATCAGCCCGCCGCCGTACGTTTATTTGAAAAATATTTTGCTGATATTACGCGTTTATATCGGTAAACGCAAACTTTTCAACGTCAAAAAGTCCCGCGTCCGTAATTTTGAGTTTGGGAATAACGGCAAGCGACAAAAACGCGAGGGACATAAACGCCTCGTAATCCCGCTTGACGCCCATAGAATGCGCCTTTTCGATTAAAGCGCGGCTGTCCGCTTGCAGACTTTCGGCGTCGCGAGAGGACATTAACCCCGCAATATCCAGCGTTAAAGAGTGAATTTCACCCTTTTCGCCGTCGACTATAACCATACCTCCGCCTATTTCTTTAAGGCGGTTTGCCGCCTTTGCCATACTTGCGTTGTCGTCGCCCATAAGAATTATATTGTGCGAGTCGTGCGCTATGGTTATGCCCAGCGCGCCGCCCTTGAAGCCGTAGCCCTTAAACAGCGCCTTGCCTATATTGCCTGTAAGTTTATGGCGTTCGACAACGAAAAGTTTAAGCAAGTCCGTGCCCTTCACCTCAACGTCGCCGTTTTTGCTTTCAACTTCAACAATTTCGCAGCCGGTAACCACGCCGCCCGGCTCTATTGTCATAGCCTTCGCTTTTTTGCCTTTCAGGGTAAGTACAAAGTCCTCCGCCTTCATTTCGCGCTTTAAATGGACGGTGTTTAAAACGTTTTCTGGCAGATAGCGTTTTGAAGTGTCGAAAAGCGGTTTGCCGTTTTCTGCTACAAGTTTGCCGCTTTTTATAACGTATTTCGCGTTGAAGTTTTTAAGGTTGTCAACCGCCACCAAATCGGCAAGATAGAAAGGGGCTATCGCGCCGCGCCATTTAAGGTTGTAGCACTCGGCGGCGTTTAAAGTGGCGCATATTACCGCGTTTACGGGGTCTACCCCGTCGGCGACAAGCCTTCTTAAAGCGTCGTCAAGGTGTCCCTTTTCCTTTAAGTCCGCGGCGTGCCTGTCGTCGGTACACAAAATAAAGCGGCGCATATTTTTTTGGTTGATATGCTTTGCGTTGCCTAAATTTTGCGTTGAAGAACCGTGACGGATATGCACGTACATTCCCTTTGAAATTTTTTCTTCTATTTCGTCCTTTGTAACGCACTCGTGGTCGGTGGAAATGCCCGCGCAGAGATATCCGTTTAATTCGTATCCGTAAACGGCGGGCGCGTGTCCGTCTATAATTTTCGCCGCCGCGTGCGCCGCTTCCGCCTTCTTCAAAACGTCGGGGTCGCAATAGACTATGCCGGGGTAATTCATAAATTCGCCCAAGCCGAAAATGTACTCGTCGTTTATGTGCTTTTCGATGTCCTTGCCTGCGAGAACGGCGCCGCTGGTTTCAAACGGGGTTGCGGGCACGCAGGAAGGAAGTTGAATTTTTATATCGAGAGGAACGTTTTTTGCGGCTTTCGCTATATACTCGCAACCCGCCATACCGCATACGTTGGTAATTTCGTGCGGGTCGGCGATTATTGTGGTTGTGCCGCGGGGAACTATTAAAGAAGCGAATTCTTCGGGAGATAACTGCGAACTTTCAATATGAACGTGCCCGTCTATATAGCCGGGGATTACCGTAAGTCCGGTGCAGTCTATTTCCGTTTCGCCCTGGTATTCGCCCGTACCCACTATTTTTTCGCCGACGACAGCCACGTCGCCTTTGCGCAAAACGCCCGTAAACACGTCCACAAAGGTTGCGTTTTTAAGCACAAGGTCGGCTTTTTTTCTGCGCGTTGCCGCGTTTATGTATTTTTCAAGCATATGTTTCTCCTTATCGGTAAATTGCCTTTATATTGTAGCACACCGCCCAAGTTTTTTCAAGCGGTTTTTTTTAAAACGGCAAAACGCAAAACAAATTGCGGCAAAAAATAAAGCCCCCGCCGCCATAAAAGGGGCAGGGGCTTACAGCCGATATTTTTAGTGAGTAAATGCGAACGTTGCAAGGAAGAATATGGTGATTATCCACGTTACAACGGAAATTTGTTTGATTTTGCCCGTGCAGATTTTTACGATGAGGCTGGCAATCATACCGATGCCGATACCGTAAGAAATTTCGTAACCGAAGGACATAACCGCGATGGTAAGGAAAGCGGGAAGCGCTTCCGCAGGGTCCGTCCACTTTATGTTGATTACGGAAGACATCATCAATACGCCTACCCAAATAAGCGCCGTAGCGGTTGCCGCGGAAGGCACAAGCTGGGCGATGGGCGAAAGGAACATTGCAACAATAAAGCAAAGTCCCGTAATAAGCGCGGTGAAGCCCGTTTTGCCGCCTGCCGCAACGCCTGCGGAGGACTCGACAAACGTCGTAACGGTTGAAGTACCGGCAATAGCGCCGACGGTGGTTGCAATCGCGTCCGAAAGCATACATCTGTTCATATTGAGGGGGTTGCCGTTTTTATCGAGAAGTCCGCCCTTTTCGCAAGCGCCGTAAAGCGTTCCGATAGTGTCAAACATATCAAGCATACACAGCGAAAGCGCCGTGGTAAGCAACAACAACACAAGCGAGCCGACGTTGTGTCCTTCGCCGCCGAGATAGTGCGAGAAATTGAAACCTTCATAGAAGACTTTGCCCGCCGATTCTTTACCCCACGAAACAAAAGCGTCGAAAGGATTAAAGGAGAACTGTCTGCCTATGGAGTTGAAAATTTCTTTGCAGGCAAGTCCGTTTGTAAGCGTGCCGTCGTCAAGCGTGGCGCCGCCTACAAGGCAGCCGAAGCCAGCCATTATGTAATAGAGAACGGTTGAACCGAGTATGCCCCAAAGTATTGCGCCCTTTACCTTATGTTTGGAAAGAATTGCAATAGCCGTAACGCCGAGAAGGGCAACCAACGCGGGAAGTATTCCGCCGACGGTGCCGCCGCTGTACGTTGCGAAGTTGGTAGCCAAAACGTTGAAAGAAACAAGGCTGACCAAAGTGGAATCGTTGTTTACGATTGCGCCCGCGTTTTGCAAACCGATAAACGCGATAAACAAGCCCAAACCTACGTTGATGGCTTTGCGAACTTCGTCGGGGATGGCTTTGAAAATGTGTTTTCTTAAACCCGTGGCGGTAAGTATAATAAATATTACGCCGTCAAGCAAGGTAAACACCATTGCGTTTGCATAAGTAAGTCCCGCCGAACCGAGTACAAGGCTGAACACAACAAACGCGTTTACACCCATACCAGAAGCCTGTGCGAGGGGCATTTTTGCAAGGAACGCCATAAGCATTGTGCCCACTATCGCGCCGAGCGCGGTTGCAATGTACATTCCGCCGAAAGACAACTCGGGAATGGCGCTGAATATACCGGGGTTTACCATAAGTATGTAAACCATCGCCATAAACGTAGTCAAGCCGGCGATAATTTCGGTTTTGTAGTTAGAACCGCTTTTGGTTATGCCGAACCACTTGTCCACTTTACCGAAAAAGCCTTTGTGGGGCGTTTCCGCAACGGTGCCGTCGGCCGCAGGCGCCGCGTCTGCAACGGGAGTTTCCGCTTCGACGGGTTCAGCGGTTTCGGGAACGTTTTCTTCGTTCAATTCTTCGCTCATAAAATCCTCCGTAAAATAACTTTTAAGTGATTGCGCGGTTTTTAAAAACCGCAAAAGCCCCCGCGGGGGCTTTATTTCACTTGTTTATCACAATTTTATCATAAAGCGAAAAATTCGGCAAGCGTTAGAGCGGGCTTTGACGAATTTTGTCAAATTTTTTTGATTTATTTTTATACGAAACGGCAAATTAAGCGCCCTGTGCAATATGAATTTTTGCACATATAAAAAGCACGGTTTAAGCCGTGCTTTTAAATATTATTTTACGAGAGAAACGCGCATTGCGTTAAGCACCGCAGCCAGCATAACGCCGACGTCCGCAACCACCGATATAATCAGCGGAAACGCGGGCAGCGCAATACTCAAAGCCATAATGGCAGCCTTTACCGCAAGCGAACCAACTATGTTTTGCACCACTATTCTGCGCGTGCTTGAAGCAATTTTTCTGCCCTTGGGCAAAAGCGCCAGATTATCCGAAACCAGCACAACGTCGCTTGCCTCTATCGCAGCGTCGCTGCCGATGTTGCCCATACAAACCGCGCAGTCGGCGCAGGTCATTACCGGCGCGTCGTTAATTCCGTCGCCCACGTAAATAAGTTTGCCCTTTTGCTTCAATTCTTCCGCGCGAGCAAGTTTTTCGTCGGGCAGCAACGCCGCTTTAAATCCGTCCAGCCCAGCCGCCTTCGCAACTTCCGCAGCCCGCTCGGGCAAGTCGCCCGTAAGCATTTCGGTATAAACCACGCCTTGCGATTTAAGCCAAACTATCGTTTCTTTAACGCCCTGTTTAACGCTGTCGTCAATTTCCACAAACCCGACGTATTCGCCGCCGTGCGCAACGTATATCAGGGTTGAAAGGCTTTTGACGCGCTCGAATAAAATATTGTTTTCTTCAAGCAATTTTGCGTTTCCGCAAAGCAAAACTTTTCCGTCAACAACGCACTTTACGCCCTTGCCCGCAACTTCTTCCGCCTGCTCCGCCGTATACTCCGTTTGCACCCCGCCGAAAGCCAGCGCTATGGGGTGGGCGGAAAATTTTTCGGCGGCGGCGGCAAGTTGCACGGTTTTTTCGTCGGTGTAACCTTTTATGCCGAACGTACCCTCCGTCAAGGTACCCGTCTTGTCGAACGCCGCGACGGTTGCAAGCGCAAGTTCGTCAAGGCAGGTAGAGCCCTTTACCAAAATACCGAACTTTGCGCACCTGCCTATTCCGCCGAAATACGTCAGCGGCACCGAAATTACAAGCGCGCAGGGACAGGAAATGACCAAAAAGCTAAGCGCCCTGTAAATCCATTCTTTATACGTTATCCATACAAACGCCTGATTTACGGCGCATATTATTGTGGGAACAAGCGCCGCGACAATAATTGCGGCTACGCACACGACGGGCGTATAATATTTTGCAAATTTTGAAATAAACTTTTCCGACTTCGATTTTTTTGCCGTGGAGTTTTCGACAAGTTCCAAAATTTTTGCCACGGCGGAATTTTTATATTCCCTTATTACTTCCGCCTCTACCGCTTTGGTCAGGTTTATGCTGCCGGACAAAATTTCTTCGCCCGCCTTAACGTCGCGCGGAAGGGGTTCGCCGTTCAGACTTTTCATATCAAGCGACGTTTCTCCGCTTGTTATGCGGCAGTCCACGGGAATTTTTTCGCCCGCTTTAATCAAAATTATGTCGCCGACGCGCAATTCGTCGGGGGATATGGTGCGTTGAACGCCGTTTTCAAGCAAAGTCGCCGCGTCGCTTTTAAGCGCCATAAGTTTGGTTATGGAGTTGCGTGACGAGCCGACGGCAACGCCTTGCAGCAACTCTCCCAACTGATACAACAGCATAACCGCCACGCCTTCGCCAAAGCCGTCGCCCGCGAATATTCCAAGCGCAATCGCGCCCAGCGAAGCCACCGTCATAAGAAAATTTTCATCAAAAATTTTGCCTTTTATTATATTTTTGACGGTGTTTATAAGCACGGGATGCCCCACGGCAAGGTACGCCACGCCGTAAAAGACGTAAGTTACGATTTTTGCGGCAAGCACGTCGTGCGCAAAACCCGTAAGGTCCATAACGAAGGCGGGAATAAACAGTACGGCGGCGACTATTATGCAAATAACGTCTTTAAGCTTTTCTTTAAGCACGCTTTTTTTCTCGTTTCCGTCGACTATTTTCACGTCTTCAAAGTGGGTTATGGCGTAAACCGCCTTTTCTCTCGCCTCGGCGTTTTCAGCGTTTAACACAACCCGCATATTCATAAAATCTACCGTTGCGCTTACGCCGTCCAGTTTGTTGAGTTCTTCTTCCAATTCGCGGGCGCAGTTTGCGCAGCAAAGATTTGCTATCTTTATTTTTTCGCCGAATACGCGGGGCTTGTCGCCCTCGACGCTATCCGCGCAGCGTTCGCAACTTTTTGCGCCTTCCGCGTCGCCTTCAACCACCTTCACGTCCTCAAAACGGTTGCAAAACGCTATAATTTCAGCGTAGGCGTCGTCGCTGCAATCCGCAATAACTTTTTGCGTCATAAAATCGACGGTAACACTGTTTACGCCCTTTATTTTATTAAGTTCTTCTTCCAACTCCCGCGCGCAGTTTGCGCAGTCGAGTCCCGTTATTTTAATAATTCTATTCATCGCAATTCAAATGCTCCCTGGCAAGTTCAATCATAGCCATTACGTGCCCGTCGGATACGGAATACAATATTTTTTTGCCGTCCCTTCTGCTTTTTACTATTTTATTATCCTTCAACGTTTTAAGTTGGTGCGAAACCGCGCTTTGGTTGCCCCCCACCGCCTCGACGATGTGGTCTACGCACAGTTCGCCCACGGACAGCGCAAGCAATATTTTAAGGCGCGAAGGCTCGCTCACCGCCTTAAACCTTGCCCCCATTTCAGAAATGTCGTCATCGCTCGGCATTGCCGCAAGCGCAGCCTTTATGCGCGCCGAGTGCAATTCTTCTTCATCGCAGCGTTCCATTATTCTTACTCCTTATTGTGTGTTAAATATGAATACTTATTCATATGATAATAGTATAATAATATATGACTCTATAAATGTCAAGCAAATTAAAAAAGTTTTATAAAAAATTTTCAACCACAAAAAATCCCCCCTTGGCAAAAGCGCCGAGGGGGGATTTTGAAATTTTTTATTTATTTACTTTTTTGTTTGGCTTTTTTGTTTTTTGAAGTCTTTTCGTACACTTCGTCCAAATCGCCTTTATCCTTGGGTTTTATAACAAGCAACAGTATTATGCCCACAAGCGAAGCGCCTGCAATTCCCAACAAAATTACGGAAGTCAGGTTGTCCTTAAACCAGGTGTTGTCGCCTTTGATGGGGCGCACCTTGTTGGAAGAACTTATGCCCATATACGCCGTTTCGGTACGTCCCGCGCCTTCCGTGCTGGTTACAACGCACTCTACAAGATAGAAAGCGTTTGCGTCCTGCGGGGTGAACTTGCGAACCGAATCGTCCCACGCGTAGGGACTGAACACTTCGTACTCCTCGTCGTCCGTGTTCATTTTGTTGATGGGCTTAATGGTTTCAAACCAATCTCTGTGCTCTCTTTTAAGGTCGGCTTTCTTGTCCATAAACTCTCTGTAAGTTATGGCGTAGCCGAACTCCTCAAAAAACTTTTCGCTTTTAAAGCGGTAAAGCGTGTACTTTGTTTCATAAGCGCTGCCGTTTATATCGAAGGATTCTATATTGTATTCCGAACCAACGTAAGCGGTGTTCTGGTCTTCGGGGTCCTCTATGCTGAGTTCGGAAGCCTGAACGTCAAACTCGAACCAAGGAAGGTATCTGTACAAATCTTCCTTATCCTCAAACATTTTTTGGATATTTGAAGAAGATGCGTCTATCTGCACGCGCTTGGGCTTGCCGTTTTCGTCAACGATATTGCCATCGGCGTCCTTTTCGTAATAATACATACCGTTGCCGGCTGCGTCGGTAGCAAGCACCGTAAACACGTAATGTCCGCGTTTGGTAAGATTTATCGAAAGGTTTGAAGCGGATTTACCGGTGGAAGACTGGAAGCTTTTTCCGTCGGTAGTATAGAAAATAGAGTAGTTTAAATCGGAATATTTGGTTACGTTGTCCGAAAGCAATCCTTCCGCGGAAGGCAGATAAAAATAGTTTTTGCTGCCCGCTTTAAGGTCTTCCGCCGCGCCGTTTACCGCTTTTTGATAATTTTCGGTAATCGCATTCCAATCGCTGCCGTCGTCAACGTATGCAAACGCCGCGCCTATTTTATCTTTTGCAATAGCAATGTATTCGTTGGTAACCGCGCTGTTGGTAACTTTTACAAGATATTTGCTTTCCACATACCAGTCCATCAAAATCTGCGTTTTGATGCCGCCGGAAGAAGCCGTATCCTGCAATTCAAGATAAACCTTTACCGCTGCGGTAACTTTGAAGTCTTCATCGTCGAACACCGAAGTATCGTAATCCGCAACCGCGGGAACGTAGTGCTTTACGTGGGGAATCATAAGCTGCGCTTCGTCCGATTTTACCTTTCTGAAAGGGCTGCCTTCCGAATAGTCGTTGGCGTTGAAGCTGCCGCTTTTGTTTGCCTGCTCGTTAGTGAGCATAAAGTAATGAGTGGTAGTGTTGGGCGAAGACGCAAGCACGTCTATCACCTGATAATCGAAGGAAATTTCGCCGCCTTCTTCAATAAAGGATATTCCCTTATTAAGGCAAAGCACGGGCGCGGTGTCGTCGTTTACCGTTCCGCTTACATAATGTCCGCCTTCCTCCGCGGGGGTTGAAGTAAGTTTGAAGTTTTGTCCGTTAATGCTGTACAGCACCATCTTCGCATAGGAAGATACGTCTACGTCCGCTTCTTCTCCTTCCGCTGCTTCGGGATATTTTGCGCTGAACGAAAGGGGCGTTACGGGGGTTGTGGTCGAAGAAGAATATCTTGCGTAATTTCCGCCTACGTTTTTAAACTCGCCCGTTACCGCTTCGCTGCCGGAAGAAACTTTTACCGAATAAACGTCCTTATCTCTGCCCGTAAACTCAATTTTAATTTTGTCGACGTCAAGCGAAACGGCGTTTTCGGCAACTTTCCAGTTATCCGCGTCCTTTTCGTCCGTTATAATTACGTTTACCTTCTTTTTATCGGCAGTGGGAACAAAAACGATATAGTTTGTCGTCTTGTTGTCTTCCGTCTGGAAGTACTGCTGGCTTTCAAACGCTATATAAAACTTTTCAAAGCCCAAAGTCGCGCTTTCGCTCAACTCAAAGCCCAATTCCATATTGAACTTGCCTTCGCGCTTTACGAAGGTTGCAGGCTCGTCCTCTTTGCCTTCTTCGGGCTTGGGACTGTCGTTATAGTACCAATTGTACGCAAGGTGCTTTTTATAGTTAATCGCGCCGTCCGTCGCTTTAACTACAAGCATAGTATAATATTCGTCATTCGCAGCGTCTGCGCCGGCAATTTTATGCGACCATACTTCCGCCTCGTCCAAGGACGAAACGCTGAAAATATTCGTCGAGCCGACGGTAACCGTTCTGTCCGCGCTCGCCTTGCGGAAACCTACGCCGAAATAAGCGCCCAAACACGCGACAAACGCCACGGAAAGAGCGATAACGGAAATTAATTTAAGTTTTAAAGCCTTCATATTTTTTATCCCGAGCCCGCGCGCCTGCGCGGTGTATTTTTTTATTTTGAATACTTTGTCGCCGCGGATTTATGCACCGCAACGCAAAAAAGAGTACAAAAACACTTGTACCGAATTATTTTACTATAAGAAAAAACCGTTGTCAATAATTTTTAGCGGAGGTTTGGCAAGAAATGGCGCCAAACATAGGCAAAAACTCTTTACAACATATTTGCGTTATGGTATTATCTTTTTGCATTCAGAGGAGCGGACGGGCAAAAGTACCCGCGGCGAAGAAATTTTTAAGGGAAGTTTCGCTTATTACGCCGCGGCAAAAGGGCGCCTCCGCCGAGATGCGGCTTACCTTGCGCCGCGTCGGGCGCACGGGTTAACACCTTTGCGACTGTCACGAAAGTGATGCGCTAATGCCGTTTAAAGCAATTTACGGGCAGTGCGCGCACTGCCCTGTTTTTTTAGGAGTTTGTTTATGAAAAAGTTTAAAGTCGGCGTAATAGGCGCTACCGGTATGGTAGGACAGCGTTTTTTGCTTATTTTGCAGGACCACCCCTGGTTTGAGGTTAAGGTTTTGGCTGCCTCCTCCTCGTCCGCGGGCAAAAAATACCGCGACGCGCTCAAACGCTGGCATATGTCGCAGCCCATTCCCGAAAAGTTTGCGGACGTAACCGTTATGGACGCAGTCGCCGATATGCAAAAAATAGCGCAAACTGTTGATTTTTGCTTTTGCGCGGTAAATATGGGCAAGGACGAAATACGCGATTTGGAATACGCGTACGCAAAACTCGAATGCCCGATAGTTTCAAACAATTCGGCGCACCGTTTTACGGACGACGTGCCTATGATAATACCCGAAATAAATCCCGAACATCTTGAAGTTATCGCCGCGCAGAAAAAGCGGCTTGGCACAAAACGCGGGTTTATAGCGGTGAAAAGCAACTGTTCGCTTCAATCGTACGTACCGTTGCTGCATCCATTAAAAAAATTCGGAATAGTTTCCGCCGCGGTATGCACCTATCAGGCAATTTCCGGCGCGGGCAAAACTTTTGAAACTATGCCCGAAATTTGCGACAACGTAATACCCTACATCGGAGGCGAGGAAGAAAAAAGCGAGCGCGAGCCGTTGAAAATCTGGGGCGAAGTCAAGGACGGCAAAATTATTTCCGCCGCCACCCCCGCCATCTCCGCTCAATGCGTCAGAGTGCCCGTTTCCGACGGACACACAGCGGCGTGCTTCGTTAAGTTTGAAAACGCTCCGACGGAAGAAGAAATTATTTCCGCCTGGGATAAATTTTACGGCGAACCGCAGACTTTGCGCCTGCCCGGCGCTCCCGAAAAATTTATAAGATATTTCAAAGAAGACAACCGCCCTCAACCCGCTTTGGACAGAAATATTGATAAAGGTATGTCCGTTTGCGCGGGACGACTCAGAAAAGACGTTGTGTTCGACTATAAATTTATAGGTTTTTCACACAACACCCTGCGCGGGGCGGCGGGCGGCGCCGTGCTGCTTGCCGAACTGCTTGCGGCGAAGGGATATTTCGACTGAAAAAAATCATATTTGGCGGCTTAAACATACCATAATATAGCCGCACAGCGGCGGACAAAACGCGGGTTTTGTAAAAAGGAGATATTTATGACGGGTTTTTGCAACGGAATACTTACGGCGATGATTACGCCTTTTGACGAATACGGAGTTAATTTTACCGAATTCGGAAAAATGATAGAGTACCAGATTGACGGCGGAACGGACGCTTTGGTGGTTTTGGGTACGACGGGCGAGCCCGCGACGATGACGGAAGACGAAAAGACCGAAACCGTAAAATACGCCGTAAAAAAAGCGGCGGGAAGAATTAAAATTATAGTGGGCGCGGGCAGCAACGACACGGCGAAAGCCGTTGCCGCAAGCAAACGCGCGGAAGAGCTGGGCGCGGACGGCGTGCTGGCGGTCACCCCCTATTACAACAAGTGCACTCAAAAGGGACTTTACGAATATTACAAGGCGATATGCTCGGCGGTGAAAATACCCGTAATCGCCTACAACGTGCCCTCGCGCACAGCGGTAAACATTCTGCCCGAAACCGCAGAAAAACTTGCTTACATACCGAATATGGCGGGGATAAAGGAAGCAAGCGGCAATATGGCGCAGGTATGCGAAACAATGCGGCGAATCCGCGGCAAGATGGATTTGTTTTCCGGCGAAGATTTTTTGAATTTGCCTATGCTTGCAATAGGCGGCGCGGGACTTATTTCGGTCACCTCAAACATAGCGCCCGCCCTCGTCAAAAAAATGTATAATCTTGTCAAACAAAACAAACTTGACGAAGCAAACGCGGTGCAGGACTTTTTGCTGCCGTTGGAGGACGCGTGCTTTCTTGAAGTAAACCCTATTCCCATCAAAGCGGCGTACAATATGCTTGGGTTTAAGGCGGGAACGCCGCGCGCGCCGCTGACCGAACTTGAAGACTGCAACAAGAAAATTTTGCTTGAAGAAATGAAAAAAGCGGGGTTGAAAACCATATGATTAACGTACTTATTTGCGGAATAAACGGAAAAATGGGCAAAAATATTTTAAGCCTTATTCAAGAAGACGGCGAAACTTACGCCGTTTGCGGAGTTGACGTAACCGCGGCAACGGAAAAATTGCCCCCCGTATATGCCGCGTTCGGCGACGTAAAAGAAAAGCCCGACGTTATTATAGACTTTTCCTCACCCGCCGTTTTGAAGGACGAACTCGGTTGGGCTGTAAAGCACAACTGCCCCGTGGTGCTTGCCGCGACGGGATACTCCAAAGAAGATTTATCACTTATAAACGGCGCGGCTGAAAAAATAGCGGTTTTTAAAACCGCAAACTTTTCGCTTGGAGTAAACCTGCTTGTGAAGCTTGTAAAACAAGCCGCCGAGGCGCTGGGCGAAAATTTTGATATTGAAATTATAGAAAGACATCATAACCGCAAAACCGACGCCCCCTCCGGCACGGCGCTTATGCTTGCCGAAAGCGCTGCTTCCGCTTTCGACGGCGGAAAAGAATACCTTTACGGCAGAAGCGGCAACGTTGGCAAACGCGGCAGCGAGATAGGTTTGCACGCGGTGCGCGGCGGAACCATTGTGGGCGAACACGACGTTATGTTTGCCGGCGAGGACGAAATTATAACTCTTTCACACTCGGCGCGCTCTAAAAGAGTTTTTGCCGCGGGCGCAGTGAAAGCCGCCAAGTGGCTTGCAGGCAAACCCGCAGGATTGTACGATATGACTGACGTGCTTGAAAATTTGTAATAAAATATAAAGTTATGCCGTGGGGCGCATATGCGCCCCACGGCATTTTTAATCGTCTTTTATTCCTAACAGATAATCGGCGGAAACGTTGAAATAGTCCGCAAGCTTAATTATTTCGTCAAGACACGGCTCATTATATCCTGTTTTCCATTTTGAAAGTTTTTGCTTTGAAATTTGCAAATCTTTGCTTATTTCATTTTGCTTTTTTTCGCAACTATTCAAAAGTTCCGTCAAGCGCGCAACAAATTTATTAGTTTTCATTGGAGTTCCTGAAAGCAGAATATCAAAATTTGATACAAATTAGTTGACAGTTTCTAAAATAGGGACTATAATCAAAACTATAAGCGTTTGGTATTAATTATGAAAAAAGACTCAAAACACTATTGCATAACTTGCAGGCACTTCTGCCAATATTACATAAAATATAAAGAAACTTATAAGCCCGTCACTTGCGGATTTTGCACAAACGAACAACTTACGCCGGATACAAGAAAAAAATTCACTTCAAATTTAAACGCCTGCGATTTATGGATTAAAAACAAAAATGCAACCGCCTTTGAAAGCAGCGAAGCGGATTTTTTATTGAAAACCTTAAAGAGCATTGACGAAAAAACTTCAAACACCTAACAAAAAGCGGCTTACCGAATTTGGTCTTCGGTAAACCGCTTTGCTTAATTTTCAGCGTTTGTACTTAACTTCGTAATTTTTGATACATTTTTTAATAATTTCAACCGCTTCGGGCGCGTGGCAAATTTCTTTTACGGTTGTAACCTGATGTTCAAGCACTTTATACACTTCAAAAAAGTGCATCATTTCCTCAAAAATATGTGAAGGCAACTCGTGAATGTCGTAAAAATTTTTATAGTTGGGGTCGCTTACAGGCACGGCTATTATCTTTTCGTCAAGTTTTCCGCCGTCAATCATAGTTATAACCCCTATGGGCTTACAGGTGACAAGCGTCATCGGGAAAATAACGTCGTTGCACAGCACAAGCACGTCCAACGGGTCGCCGTCGTCCGCAAGCGTGCGCGGTATAAAGCCGTAGTTTGCGGGGTATACCGTGGAAGTGTACAAAATTCTGTCAAGGCGCAAAAGCCCCGTTTCTTTATCCAACTCGTACTTTGCTTTGCTGCCGCGCGGAATTTCGATAAGCGCTTCAAAACAGTTTGCGGCTATTCTTTCTTTTGCGATGTCGTGCCAAATGTTCATAAATTTTTCTCCCGTATTCAAATCCGTTTTAAACGGAAATTATTTTTATTTACGCCAATGAAATTCTGTCCGAAACGGAGCGTATAAACAGTCCGCGCCTTACTCCTTCGTCGATGCAGGAATAAACCATTGAAGAAAGTTTGTCGGACGAGCGCGGAACTTTCAACTCTTTAAGCACCGCGGGAATAAGTTCGTCCGCGTACATACTTACCCTGCTCAGCAACAGCGCCTTTATAAGCGAAATTACGTCGTAAGGCGTATAATCCGAGTCCGACGAGCGCAGGCAAGTACCCTCCTCCACGCGGTATCTGTCAAATCCGCCGAATTTATCGGACTTGAAATAGTATACGTTGCCAAGCATTTCACAACTTGCAAAATCGCATTTGTCTATTAGCGAGCGAAGTTTGCTTTCAAGTTTTATTCCGTATTTTACTATGCCGAACAGCGACAGCGTGCGCTTCATCAAAAACTGTGCGGAAATGGGTTCTTCCGCGGCGACAACCGCCTTCAACGCGCGCATTACCTCAACGTCGTTTTCGCCGCCCAAAATATACGCGGGGTCCGCCTCCTTAACTTCCGTCTTTACCGCGCGGTAAGGCTTTTTGAAGTTGACGGCGGCGGGTTTTCCGCCTTCGGTAAGTTTGTCCAGATAGTCTTTAAGTTTTTTAATCTCGCGTTTGGGGTTGTTGAAGAAGTTTATGGAATACATTCTGTAAACGTTCCAGTTGTTGCGCTTTAACGTTTGCACCTGCATAACCGAGCGGTCTTTTACGGAAAACTGCCTTGTTCCGTCGCAAAGCACCGCAAGAATAAAGTTGTGCTTGTTTTTGGGGTCGGTAACGGCAACGTCTATTTTAAAGTCGGAAACGCCAACGTCGCAGCGGCAATCGTAGCCGTAAGTGGAAAGTTCTTCCGCGATATACTTGCCTATACCCTGTCTGTTTATAATTATGTCGTCGCTCTTTACGGATATGCTTGTTCTGCCTTTTTCGGCAAATTCAAGAAAGGCTTTCAACCCCGCAACCCCGCGCGAAGTAGTGCGCGACAAGTCTATCATAGAGTAGCGCATAGACGAGAAAACAACCATTTCTTCCCTTGCGCGCGAAACCGCCACGTTTAGACGGCGCCAGCCGCCGAATTGGTTAAGCGGTCCGAAGTTTAACGAAATTTTGCCCGCCTTGTCCGGTCCGTAGCAAACCGAAAACAGTATAACGTCCCTTTCGTCGCCCTGAACGTTTTCAAGATTTTTGACAAACAGCGGCTCTTCCCGCTCGTAAGCGGCTTCTTCAAGCCCGCGTTTTGTTATTTCTTTGTTTAAAAGCCTTTCTATATAAATTTGCTGGGGAGTGCTGAACGTAACCACGCCTATGCTTGAACGGCGAAGCCTTTCGTCCTTCAACCTGCGCACGACTTCCGCAACAAGCGCTTCCGCCTCCTCCTTGTTGCACTTTGTGGTGCCGCGCTCGTAAACGCCGTTTTCCATCAAACGCAATGTAACTTTGCTGTCCAGCGCGTCCGGCGAAGGGAAAGTGCAAAGTTTGCTTGAATAATACGTGATATTGGAAAAGGCAATAAGGCTTTCGTGTTTGGAGCGGTAGTGCCAAATAAGATGCTTTTCGGGAATACCCAAAGCAAGGCAATCTTCCAGCACGCTTTCCAAATCTTCCGCTTCGGGGTGGTCGTCATCCTGTCCCGAGCCCATAAAAAACTGCGTGGGCGGCATCTGCTTGGGGTCGCCTACTATAATGGCGCTTTTTGCCCTTGCAAGCGAAGGCACAGCCTCGCACGTGGGCATTTGCGACGCTTCGTCAAAAATTACCAAATCGAAAAGTCCGCCGTCCGCGGGAAGGTATTGCGAAACGGTTATGGGACTCATCAACATACAAGGCGCAACCGCCTTCATAAGTTCGGGAACTTCCGTAAACAGACTGCGCAAATTAAATCCGCGCATATTGCCCTTTATGCTGCGCTGAAAAGTCATCAATTCCAACGCAAGCGAGCCTTCCGTTTCCTTTGCGGGCAAACGCGAAATAAGTTCGGAACGTATTTTTTCGCGCGTGAGAGAAGTAAACTCCTCCAACTGACGGGAAAAGTCCGCCGCGTTTTCGTCCAGAACGCTTGCGGAGAACGCGGAAAGGCATTCGTCCGCGGGAATATTTGTCTGAATAAAGTTTCTGTAAACGTTTTTGCGGAAGGACGACAAAATCTGTTTGCCGTTTATTTTTCCGCTTTCCATAGCGTCGGTCATAAACGACAGTCCGCTGTCGTTTAATTTTTTTGCCGTCTGCTTATACATACACCACGCGGGCAGCATATCTATGTTGTCGATAAGCGCAGTGCACTTTTGAGTGTAAAACTCAAAAATATCTTCGTCAGAAAGCGCTGTTTTGTCAGCTTTTACCGTTTTAAGGAAAGTTTCGGCGCTTTTTATAAACGCAGTTGCGGCTGAAATAAGCCCCGAAATAAGCGGTTTAAGCGTGCCTCCTTCCGACTGAACGCAAACGCTGTTGAAGGCGTCCGCATTGTAGTCCATAAACGTTTCCGCACAAACGGAGTGCAACTCGTAAAGCGGACTTAAAAATTCGCCGCGCTTTTTGTCGTTTATTCCGCCGAAAGACACGAAGTTTTGAGAAAGTTTTGTGTTTGAAAGTATGCGCGAACGCGCCTGCTCAATCTCGTACGCTCGTTTAATCCACTCTAACTCGTCCTTTTCCGCAACGGGCGATTTTGCGCAGCGGTTTATGCGCTTTATAACGGCGATTAACGTGCGTGACGAGCGGTAATTTTCGCCCCAGTTGTCAAGTTCGCCTTCAATTTCGTCCGCAAACTTAGAAATATCGGGCAAAGTCTTAAAATATTTAAGCCAGTGCTTTACCTCGCTGTCATACCGCAAGTTAGCGTTGTAAAATTTGTAAAGTTCCTCCTCGTCGCACTCGAAAAACTCTTTAAGCTCGCCGTCCTTCAATACCGAAGCCAACGCTATAAGATTTTCAAGTTTTTTGTAGGTAAACTTGCTTATTTTCTGGTTAAACGTATCAAGGAAAATTCCCAGATAGTTTTTAAGGTGCTTTTGCTCGGCAAGCACAACTTCCGCGGCGCACAAAACCGCCGCTTTGGTCTTTGCTCCGCATTCGGTAAGGCGTACGCCCGAAAAAGGAGAACGGTAAACCCCGCCGCACTCCTTTGCAGCCGCCTGCGCGGTTATAAGCATACTTTCGCATTCTTCAAGTTTTTGCTTGGTCAAAGAATCGTAAAAAGTGCTTTCTATGTTTAAAAGTTCGGGCGCGTTTTTGTTTTGAAGATAATATACTATGCCCTCGTAAACGGAAACGCCAAGCCTGCGTTTTTTGTGCAGAGCGGCAAGCGGAGCGCGCAGCGCTTCGCGCGTTTCGGTTATTCTTGCTCCCGCAGAAGCAAACCTTTCGCCGTCGCTGTCGCAAGAAAGCGCAAGGGTATTTTCTATTCCGCGTATAATTTCCGCCTTGTCGGTAGATTTGCCGGAGTGCAATTCAAGGCAAAATTCGCCTATACCGATTTCGCACAGGCGCTTTTTTACCACTTGAAGCGCAGCCTGCTTTTCCGCGACGAAAAGCACCCTTTTGCCGCCGTAAAGCGCGTTTGCAATTATGTTGGTTATGGTCTGGCTTTTACCCGTGCCGGGGGGGCCGTGCAAAACAAACGTGGTGCCCTTTGCCGATTCCGCAACGGCGGCGTACTGCGTACTGTCGCAGGAAAGGGGGGTAAGCACTTCGCAAGGGTCGCCCTCGTCCTCGGAAACGGCTGCAAGTTTATTTTCAGGCAGGGCGTTTGTATTTGTAAGCAGGCTTTGGATAAGCGGATTTTTAGAATACCGCTTTATATTGTTTTTTACGTCCGCCCACATTGCGTAACGCACGAAGGTGAATTGCGAAAGATATACCTCGTCGTATACCATCCAGCCCTTCATATTGGCGGTTTTTGCGCGGAATACCGATATTATTTCCTTGGGAGTAAGCCCTTTGCCGTCCACCCCGCGCACGTCTATGCCGAAATCCTGCTTCAAAAATTCAAGCAGGGTTGTGTTCACTTCGTATTCGTCGCCCGCCTCCAAAAGCACGCCCTGCGTCTTCATACGGCGCAAAGTCACCGGCAACAGTACTATGGGCGCGAATTTATCCTCTTTATCGTCCTCGTGCCGCCACTTCAAAAAGCCGAACGCAAGGTAAAGCGTGTTTGCGCCCGCTTCTTCCTCGGCAGAACGCGACTTTCTTATAAGAGTTGTTGCGGTTTCCTGCAAGCCTTCCGCAGAGGAAAGACAGCGCAGTTTTCCCGACTTCATTTCTATGGCGATAAGTTCCGCCATACTTCTTATGCCCTTGTCGTCGCCGAAATACGTCGCGTCCTCCACGGGCGTGGTGTTGGGCAACAGGGTAAACTTGCCCTTTTCCTCTATTTTATCGCAAAACGACTGCAAGTCGGCGCATACAAGGTGAAGACAGTCGCGCTTGTACCTGAAATTAAGCAAATTGTTTTTAAGGGACAAATCAAGCAGTCTGCGCTGCCAGGTAGTTTCCTTTGAAACGGTTTTGCCGTATTCGTATTTTGAAGCGTCGAAAACTTCCTGCGGTTTTTCGTCGTATGACAACTGCCTGTCCGCAAGCAGTTCGTAACCGTGCGCGGTGCGCACTTTAAGGGGCATAGGGAATATTCCGCCCACCCTGCACCTTTTTACGTCAAGACAAACTTCATAATCGCCGCGCTGCAATCCGGCAAGCGCGTGCGCCTCGCTTGTGGTGTAACTTGCGTTTTTGTGTCCGAACAAGTCGTCCGCGTCGAAAATCGTCAGGTTGTTTACGCCGTCCGAAACGTATTTTTCGATAAGCTGCATATCGTCCTGCAAAGCGGAAGAAAAACAGCTTTCATAAAGCCATACGCCTACGCCGACGCGATTTTTGCCTATAACAAGCACGGGATTCAATTTTGTGGCTTCAAGACAGCTTGCAATAAACAACGCAAGCTCGGTTGAAGTTGCCTTTTTTTGTTGAAGCACCGTCGAGGCGTCGCGGACGCGGGTAACGGAAGTAAGGTCCTGCGTTTCGTCGCGCTCGATATTAAGTCGGTGCACTGCGGCAAATACGGACGCGGCGGCGCTTCTTACCGCGTTTTTATCTGTGCCGGCGTAACCGGCGAACTCGGAAGAATACCCCCAAGTTTTAAGCTGCAAACCCGCTTCCGCCAAAATTTTTTGGCAGTCCGCTATTTTGGGGCGCACAAACGAAGCCAGCATTTCCGCATTTCCGGAAAGCCCGCTCCAACAGTCGATAGGCAAAGCGGTAACTTCCGCCTGCAAAGCGCACACCAATTCGTTTCCGCAAGTAAGTTTAACCTGTACGGCGCACTGCTCGGGCTCGTCAATTTCGGCAAGGTATTTGGGATTTAACAAATTTTGAGGAACCGCTTCCACGCTGCTTTCGTGCGGAATTTCTTCCACAACGGTTTCGGAAGCAATAATCAACGGCGTGGAACCCGTAACCGAAATTTTTATGTCCCTTGCGCTTTCGGTATCCGTGTTAAAAATTTTAAACGACGTAAAAAGCGGCAATCTGCAATAGAAAGTCGCATAAGAAACGGTGTTTAAAATTTCGCCCTCTATCTCCAAAGTTTCTATCTGTTTTTGGTTTTTGCCCGCCATATACGCCCCTTTTATACACATTTTTGCATATGCTTCGTTATTTCGTATAAATTGTACCACTTTTTCCATTTTTCGGCAAGCGCTGCGGCGGGAAATTTTCAAGTAATCGGCTGCTAAATTTTGCATAATGCGATTATTGACTTTTGCAAAAAAATAAAACCGCCTGCAAAGGCGGTCTTTAAAAATTTAAACGCGTTTTCAGCGTATCAGCGCAAGCTCTTTAAGCGCGCGCGTGCAGGCAATGTATTTTTCGTTGTCGGTCATATCCTCGTCTGCGACGGCGACGGCGGTAAATTCAAGCCCCTTGCTTTCGTAAACGGTCATAACGTTTATTTTCGATTTTGAAATTTTGCCCGTTTCCCTAAGCACGTTATAACTCTTTTTTGAAAACAGCGGCAAGTTTTGCTCCGAACATATCACCGCTTTAAGCCCGCTTTTTTCCGTAAGCCAGCCCGTAACCGAGCGTTTGGGCAGCGTTTCCACCTCGCACCCGTCAAAGCCTATCGCGCTCATTTCTATGCCAAGATTTTTTGAAACGTACTCCACTATCTGGTTTGTGTTGCGGTAATTTAAGTTCAAATTATATGTTTTAAAGCCCAGCGCCCGCCAATCGGTTATCCCGCGGTAAGCCGTTATATTCTGCTTCAAATCCCCGAAAACGTTGAAAATTGCCCTGTCGTTTACCGCTTTAATTACGGCATACTCCGCAGGGGATATGTCCTGCGCCTCGTCCACAAACAAAAACGAAAATTTAGGCGAAAGGTTAAACCCTAGTTTTACAAGTATAAGGCAAAGCGAAAACGGGTCGCATTTGACAAGCGGTTTAGACTGCACGCCGTACTTGTTTTTTGCCTTTTTAATAATTTCTTTATTGAAAAACCGCAATATATCCAGCGTGTTTTCGCATTTTCCTATTGCAACAAGGCTGCTTTCGCCGCGCAAAACGTCGGCAAAATCGTAAACTTTGTAAAACGCGTCCGCAATTTTTTCTACCCGCTTTATCGCCGCTTCCGTTTCGGCTATAAGTTGCTCGCGTTTTTCTATTCCGTCGGCATAGGTCAAAACTTCCTTGTCGCCTATTTTCATTTTATAACGCTTTAAATCGTCGATTTCTTTTGAAACGGAAGTTTTCAACTGAGTTAAATCGTCTATCGCCGCAAGACAAATTTTATGCGAATACCGCCTTAAATATCTTAGCGACTTGTAAAAAGAAAGCAGCTGTTTATAAAAATAAGCGTACTCCTTCATTCTTGCGTCGCCCTTTATAAGTTTTAAAAACTCGCTTATATCCAGCACGCAATTGAACATATAGCGGAATTGCTTTGTGTAATAAAGTCCACCGTCGGTTTTTTCTTTTATTTCGCCAAGCACGCATCTGCGCACCCGCAAACCTGCGTTTTTGATTTTTTCGTACTCGGCGGACTGCAACGCGCACGCTTCCGCAACCCCGTCCACCGTGTCAAGACAGTCGTCCGAAGAAAAAAGTCCGTATATCCCGTCAAAAATTTTTGCAAGCCTTGCGTCGACGTCCTGCGGAAACTTCGGCGAATAGATATATTTTAAGTATTCTTCGGGCACGGGCGCGTTGTAATCGACTTTGCGCGAAATATCCGCGTCCGCGCTTTTTAAAAGTTTAATAAAATAGTCGTTAAGCGTGCTTGTGCGCACTTTTTCAAGTTCAAGCACGGCGGACAATTCGTCAATAAACGCGTTAAACGAGTCCGACGGAGTTATTACAAGCACGTCGGAAGGGCGAACGTTTTCGTTATTGTACATAATGTACGAAAGCCGGTGCAGCAAAATCATAGTTTTTCCGCTGCCCGCAACGCCCTGCAACACAAACTCGTCGTTTTCCGGCAAAGTTATAATTTCAAACTGCTTTTCCTGTATGGTTTCTATAATGTCGCAAATTTCCTGCTTTTCCTTGCGAGTACGCAAAATGTCTTTTAAAAAGGGGTCGAATATAAGCGACTCGTCCCGCCCGCCTATTTCTTCCTTGGTCAAAAAGTCGGAAAGGGACAAGTACTCGTTTTTCATATCCAAAACTTTTCCCTTGCCCGTTCTCAGCGCGCGGCGCAAAATAAGTTTATAATCGTACTGGTTTATTGAAAAAGAAGTGCGGCTTTTTTGATAGTATTTTCTTGCGAGTGGGGCGCGCCAGTCCACTATTTCAAGCCCTTCGTCCCCGCGCTTGCCTATATAATAACTGTTGTACCCTTCCGCATTGTCAGTCAAATCCATACGCGCAAAATACGGCTCGTCGAAAAACGGCTTGTATTCCGCCGTTTTCGCCTTCAATTTTGCAATTTCCGCATTTATTTCAAGTACGCGCTTGTACTTTTCCGCAGTATAGTCGGGCTCGCTTTTAATCTGCTGTTTTTCTTCGCGGGCGGCTGATATTTTTGCCTTTAACCTGCCTATATACAGCACTTTAAGCATCTGCATAACGGCAGAAACGTGCTCGTCCTCATAAGCGCGCTGCTTGTCCGCGTCCAGCAAATCCATAAAAAACTGCTTGGTCGGCTCTCTGTGCGGGTCAATTGAATTTTTAAGTGATTTGAAATCGGGCATAAAAAAACCTTACAACGGCTAAGTATAGCATAGTAAGGTAAAAAAATCAAGAGAAATTTTTAATATAAAAGTTTTATAGGTTTTTTATACGTTTATTCGCAACCACACGCGAGCGCGGCTTCAAATAGTCTGCCTTAAATAGCCAAACTTCCGCCGTTTAAAAACCTGTTGCCGCTTATAAAACAAAACGGGGGGCGTCCGTAATATGCTTTATTCAACGTTGTTTTACCGCCCGAAATTACTCCCACTCGATAGTTGCGGGGGGTTTGGAAGTTATGTCGTAAACTATTCTGTTTGCGTGTTTAACCTCGTTGGTTATTCTGCTTGAAATAACTTCAAGCACTCCGTCGGGAATACGCGCCCAGTCCGCCGTCATCGCGTCCACGGACGTCACCGCGCGTATTGCTATAACGTTTTCATATGTGCGGAAGTCGCCCTGAACGCCAACCGTCTTACTGTTGGTTATTACGGTGAAGTATTGCCAAATTTTTTCGTCAAGTCCGGCTTTTGCTATTTCTTCCCTCAAAATATAATCGCTGTCGCGTAAAGTTTCAAGTTTTTCTTTGGTGACGGCGCCCATTATGCGTATTGCAAGACCGGGACCTGGGAAAGGCTGGCGCATTACAACCGATTTGGGAAGTCCCAATTCGAAGCCGACTTTTCTTACTTCGTCCTTGAACAAATCGCGCAAGGGTTCTATAATTTCCTCAAAGTTGACTACGGAAGGCAGCCCGCCCACGTTGTGGTGCGACTTTATAACCGCGCTTTTGTCCTTTCCGCTTTCGATAACGTCGGGATAAATCGTGCCCTGAACAAGAAAATCTACTTTTCCTATTTTCTTTGCTTCCTTTTCAAAGGTGCGTATAAACTGTTTGCCAATTATTTTGCGCTTTTTTTCAGGGTCTTTTTTGCCTTTAAGTTTTTTAATAAATATTTCGCCAGCGTCCGCCTTGATTAAATTCATTTTCAAGCCGTCTTTAAATACCGACATAACCTCGTCCGCCTCGTACTTTCTCAAAAGTCCGTGGTCAACAAAAACGCAGGTAAGGTTATCGCCTACCGCTTTATGTATAAGCACCGCCGCCACGGCGCTGTCCACGCCGCCGGACATTGCGCACAAAACCTTTTTGTCGCCTATTTTATTGCGCAAAGCGGTTATCTGATTGGCTACGAAGTTGCTCATAGTCCAGTCGCCCGCCGCGCCGCAAACTTCGTAAAGGAAGTTTTTAAGCATTTGCGAGCCGTACTGCGTATGGTTTACTTCCGGATGAAACTGTATGCCGTATATTTTGCGGCTTTCGTCGCCGAACGCGGCATACGGGCAGTTTTCCGTATGCGCAAGTTTTTTAAAGCCTTCGGGCAGAACCGTTACGGCGTCCGTGTGGCTCATCCAGCAAACCGCTTTTTCGGGTACGTCCTTTAAAAGGGGTGATTTTTCGTAAAACGTTTCCGTCTTGCCGTATTCGGAAGTCGTCACGTGCGAAACGGCGCCGCCCAAAGTGTAAGCAATAAGTTGGCAGCCGTAGCAAAGTCCCAAAACGGGAATGCCAAGTTCAAACACGCGTTTATCTATTTTAGGGCTGCCCTCATCGTACACACTGTTGGGTCCGCCCGTAAAAATTATGCCTATGGGGTTATACTCTTTTATTTCTTCCAAAGTCATTTCGGAAGGTTTTAAATCGCAGAAAACGCCTTGTTCGCGCACGCGCCTTGCAATTAACTGATTGTATTGCCCGCCGAAATCCAAGACAAGCACTTTCTGATGGTTCATACGTTATTTTCCCTGAATTATTTTTATCCCAAACCCGTTACAAATCAAAATACAAACGCGGCTTGCTCGCCGCATAAGCGTTTAGTTTTTGGGCGAGTAATTGGGCGCTTCTTTCGTTATAGAAATGTCGTGAGGGTGGCTTTCCGCAAGCGAAGCCGCCGTCATCTTCACAAATCTTGCGTTCTTTCTTAACTGCTCTATCGTGCCGCAGCCCGTATATCCCATACCCGCGCGCAAACCGCCGAGAAGCTGGAATATAATGTCCGCAAGCGCGCCGCGGTAGGGCACGCGCCCCTCCACGCCTTCGGGTACGAATTTTTTGGCGTTCGTCTGAAAATAGCGCTCCTTGCCGCCCTTTGCCATTGCGGGTAAAGAGCCCATTCCGCGATATGATTTAAAGCTTCTGCCCTGATAAATTTCAAGCTCGCCGGGGCTTTCGGTAGTGCCCGCAAACAGCGAGCCTATCATAACGGCGCTGCCGCCCGCCGCAATAGCCTTGACTATATCGCCCGAGTATTTTATGCCGCCGTCGGCAATTATGCGCTTGCCAAGCTTGTCCGCCTGTTCGGCACAGTCCAAAACTGCCGTCAGCTGCGGCATACCTATGCCCGCTACAATACGCGTTGTGCAGATAGAACCGGGACCTACGCCAACTTTTACAACGTCCGCGCCCGCGTTCATCAAGTCGCGCGTTGCTTCCGCCGTGACAACGTTGCCCGCGATAAGCGGCAAATCGGGATACGCGCTCTTTACTTTTTCAACCGCCTTCAAAATGCCGGCAGAATGTCCGTGAGCCGAGTCCATAACAACTATATCTACTTTGGATTTTAAAAGTTCGGCAACTCTTTCAAGCACGTCGGGCGAAGCGCCTATCGCGGCGCCTGCAAGCAACCTGCCCTTTTTGTCCCTTGCGCTGTTGGGGTACTGAATTGATTTTTCTATATCTTTAATGGTTATCAAGCCCTTCAAATTGCCTTTTTTGTCCACTATGGGCAATTTTTCTATGCGGTGCTTGCCTAAAATCTTTTGCGCTTCCTCCAAAGATGTGCCTTCCGGCGCGGTAACAAGATTTTCCTTTGTCATTACGTTGGCAATGGGCTGGGCGAAGTTGGTTTCAAACCGCAAATCGCGGTTGGTAAGAATGCCCACAAGTTTTCCGTCGCGGGTGATGGGCACGCCGCTTATCTTGTATTTTGCCATAAGTTCGCACGCCGCCGAAACGGGTTCTTCCGGCGACAGATGGAAAGGGTCGGTAATAACGCCGTGTTCGCTGCGTTTT
Source organism: uncultured Christensenella sp. (assembly GCA_910585785.1). Lineage (GTDB taxonomy): Bacteria > Bacillota > Clostridia > Christensenellales > Borkfalkiaceae > Coproplasma. Next base: position 26,638 of record CAJUEV010000011.1, read on the forward strand.
ACCTTGTCCACCTGCAAAGCCTGTTCTTCTATGGACATATTTTTATGAATAATACCTATACCGCCTTCCCTTGCCATTGCGATAGCCAGCTTACTTTCGGTAACGGTGTCCATTGCGGCGCTTACCAAAGGAATATTAAGGTTTATCCCCTTACAAAGAGTGGTGTGCAAATCCACGGTTGCCGGCAAAACTTCGGAAGCCGCGGGAATAAGCAAAACGTCGTCAAATGTCAACGCTTCCTTTACAATCTTGTCCATTGATTTATCTCCTGTTACATAATTAAATGTTTTAAATATAAATAAAAACTTTAAGAAATTCATCCTAAAAGTTTTAATCGGCGTGTTATTTGTTATTTTTTATTCAAGCGCGATTGCGCAGCCTGCAAATTTTCGGTAATAAAAGTTTTATAGTCAAGGTTAAGTTCTATGCCCCCGACTATTATAACTCCGCTTTTTTCGGCGCAAAATTCTTCAAAATCCTTATGCCCGATAAGTTTTTCGCAATATTTTACCGTCTTTTTGTCGTTCTTTGCAAGAATACTGTCTTCCGCGCAACGTCCCAAATCTTCCACGTCGCCAGAATAAGCGTACGCGAGGGACGAATAACTTACCGCAAGCGAATAATTACCCGTATTTTCGCATATGTCAGCCATTTGGGAAGGAAAGCCTAGGCTGGCTATTCCGAAAGCGAGCAAAAGCGCGATTATTACCGCAAGCAAAGTCTTTAACGCGGTTTTAAAAACTACATCTTTCAAACCGAACAACACTCAAAAGAAAATTTTAATTATTTTATCATATACCGCAATAAAATGCAACCGTTTGAAAATAAATTTATATTCATATATTTCAAGGAAATTAATATATTTGTAATATGAGAAAAAAGTTTTGTTTGACAATTGCCGTTATATCCGCCCTCTGCGCCTGTCTGTGCGCGTTTACCGGTTGCTTTAAAAGCGTAAACTATCTTGATTACGTTTCGGAAAAGCGCTCCGAAATATATTTATATCAGGACGACGACACCAGCATAAAAATTTTCTGTTCGCAGAAAGAGCAGCCCTACCGCGCCGACGGTATTAAGGGCGAAATGTGCGACATTGTGGAGTTTTTTGTATTTTTGCCCAAAACTTACGAAGAAGTTTGGGTAAAAGCGGAAAGTTTTGAAGGGGAAATGAACTACCGCTCGGTTGAACGCGGATATTATCTGAGTTTCACCGCAAAGGCGTTTGAAAAGGACGCGGTGGACGTGACTTTGCAATACGGCGAAGAAACAAAAACTTACTCCGCCCTGTCCGTTAAAACCGCGGGGATTATGAGCTGCGAAAACGCCGTAAAGTGCGTTATCGAGCACGACAAAGCGCTGTTTGATTCGCTTACTCAAAACAGAATTTTCAACGCCGAAATTTACGTGCGGCTTCTGCACGACGACGGGTGTTTTTATTACGTGGGAATTTGCGACAGAAACAAAAAAATAACGGCGTTTTTAATAGACGGCGAAAAAGGCAAAATTATAGCGACAAAAGAAATTCAGGGCTGATACCCTTTGACCGATTTTAAAACATAAAATTTTTATAAAGACAAAACGGCGCGGGAGCGGACTTAAAATTTAAGTCCGCTCCCGCTTTACGCAAAAATATATAAATTTTACTTCAAAATTTTTTCAAAGGCTATTCTTTGCGTGCCGTCCCGCATAAGGGTGATTACTCCGCACTCCGTAAACCCCTGCGCTTTCAAAAGTCCGCGCATAGGCGCGTTTTTTTCGTGAGTGTCCATACGCACGCTCTTGCATTTGCGCGCTTTGGCTATTTCGTTGCCGGCTACGTTTACTATAAATTTCGCCGCGCCCCGTCCGCGGTAACTTTCTGCCGTAGCCACCCTGTGAACGGCAAGATATTTGCCCCCGCCAAACCACGCGCCGTCTATTTCGTCGTAGTCCCTGTCATAACCCAGCACCGAAAAAACGCCCGCAATTTCGCCGTTTTCGGCAGTCACGGCATACAATACGCCCCCTGCTATGCCCCATTTAACGTCCGTTTCGTCAGGAAAACCTTTGGGCCACTGCGGGTTGCCGTTAGCTTCCATAAACGCCTGCGCGGACTCGTATATACGCATAATTTCAGCCAAATCTTGCTTTTTAGCCTGTCGGTAAAAATACTTCATTTTTAAACCTTCGCATTAAGGTATTCTATGATTATACTATTCTGAACAAACAGAAATTCGTCCCTGATTTTAAACCGGTCTTCCGAAACTTCGACATAGTCCGCGGTCTTTTTGTACGCTTCCGCGTATTTCGTCAAGAAATCGCAACCGAAAAGGCGCGCAAATTCCGTAAGATTAAGCCCTTCGGCAGTGCGCAAAGCAAGCATAATATACTCCTCCTCCGCGCCGTCCGCGTCGACTTCCTCTCTGTTTATTACGGGAAAACGGTTTGAAAGAATACATTTGAAATACTCGTCCAAATCGAAGGTGTTTGTCGTCCTTACGTTATTTATGCAGGAAGACGCAGCCACGCCGAACCCGATATATTCGCCCCTTTTCCAATAATTAAGGTTGTGGCGGCTTTGCTTGCCTTTTTTGCAGAAGTTTGAAACTTCATACCTTTCGTAGCCCAACGAGCGCAACACTTTAAGCCCAGCCGCATACAAATCGGCAACCTCGTCCGCGGAAGGCAGTTCTCCGTTAAGATAGTCGGTATAAATGGGCGTTCCGTCCTCGGGGGTAAGCGCATACATAGAAATGTGGCTTGCTCCCGCTTCCGCCGCCGTCCTTATTGAAAACTCAACGTCCGCGGCGGTTTGGTTTTTAAGTCCTATCATAACGTCGGTGCTGAAATTTTTGCCTTTTAAAAGTTTTGCGCAGTTTAAAAAATCTTTTAAATTATGAATTCTGCCAATGTCTTCAAGCTGCGCGTCCACCGCCGTTTGCAAGCCCACCGAATAGCGGTTTACGCCGCATTTTTCGTATAAGGCAATCTTTCCCGCGCTGACCGTGCCGGGGTTTATTTCTATTGTAATTTCCGCCAAAGGACTTAAATTGAAGTGCTTTTTAGCCGCGGCGACAAGCATAGCAATGTATTTTTCGTCTATTACAGACGGCGTTCCACCGCCTATATACAGCGTTTCAAACGAATAATCTTTAAGTTCGGGCGCGCGCATAGCCATTTCGCGATAAACGCAAGCCATATAACTTTCGGCGTAGCATAACTTATCGGGAAAGGAAGTAAAGTCGCAATACGTGCACTTCGATTTGCAAAAAGGTATATGAACGTAAATACCCGCCATAAGAAACTCCTTAAAAAATTTTTGCCCGCGCCTATTAGCAAACAGCCGATTAACAGCCTTTTAAAAAACAGCGTTTTATTTCAAAAAAACAAAGCGGTACTTTTTCAGATTTATCTTAAAATCTTCTGAAACTTCCACTCCCTCCGCTTCAAGCATTGCTTTTTGCACTTCCGGTCCGCCGAAAGCGAAGCCCGTGCACACGCTTCCGCTTGAAAACACAACGCGGTGGCAGGGAATAATTCCCGGTTGAGGATTACAGTGCAACGCCCAGCCAACCTGACGGGCGCAGCGCGGCGCGCCTATCGCTTTTGCAACGTCGCCGTACGTTGTAACCTTGCCCGCGGGCACCGTTTTTACTAATTGGTAAACTCTTTCAAAAAATCCGCTTTCCATAATTTCCACGCATATTTGTCCGCGCGCATATCGTAGCGCGCACATATTCAAAGCGGCGCACTTCAACCGAGCCGCAAGCGTTTTTTGCCGCATATCAGCGCAAAAACACTTGTTAAACAAAGCATATGCGCGGGGCAATCAATCTTTGTTGGTTTTCAAAATTTGCATAAACACTTCGCTGGGCACTTCCACGTTGCCTATCTGGCGCATACGCTTTTTGCCCTCTTTCTGCTTTTCAAGAAGTTTTTTCTTCCTTGTGATGTCGCCGCCGTAGCACTTTGCAAGCACGTCCTTGCGCACCGCTTTCACCGTTTCTCTCGCAATAATTTTGCCGCCAATCGCCGCCTGAACAGGCACCTCGAAAAGTTGTCTGGGTATTGCTTCCTTCAAATTTTCGCAAAGCATTCTTCCGCGCGCGTAGGCGGAATCTTCGTGGACTATCATAGAAAGCGCGTCGCAAACGTCGCCGTTAAGCATAATGTCAAGTTTTACAAGCTTGCTCCTCTCGTAGCCAATCAACTCGTAGTCGAAGCTGGCGTAACCGCGCGTACGCGACTTAATCTGGTCGAAAAAGTCGAAAATAATTTCGTTTAACGGCAAATGATATTCAAGCTGAACCCTGCTTTTGTCAAGATACGTCATTCCCAGAAAAACCCCGCGCTTTTCGCGACAAAGGTCCATTATCTGCCCCAGATAGTCGGGCGGGGAATATATATCCGCTTTAACTATCGGCTCCTCCATATGCTCTATTTCGGAAACGGGCGGCAGGTGAGAAGGATTGTCCACAAAAATTTCTTCACCGTCCGTTTTAATTACTTTGTAACTTACGGAAGGCGCGGTGGTTATAATTTCAAGCCCGAATTCCCTTTCTATTCTCTCCTGCATAATTTCCATATGCAGCAAGCCCAAAAAGCCGCAGCGGAAGCCGAAGCCCAGCGCCACCGAACTGTCCGCCTCGAATATAAGCGAAGCGTCGTTTAACTGCAACTTTAAAATTGCGTCCTTTAAATCGTTGAATTTGCTGCCGTCAAGCGGATAAATACCGCAAAACACCACGCTTTGTACTTTTTTATAACCGGGTAAAGGCTCGCCCGCGGGTTGGTCCGCATTCATAACGGTATCACCCACGGCAACGTCCTGAATGGATTTGATAGACGCCGCAATATACCCTACTTCACCGGCGGAAAGCCCGTTTTTTGCGGTAAGATTGGGGCTGAACACACCCGTTTCAACCACCTCGTAAATTTTGTCCGAGCGAAACGTTTTTATTCTGTCCCCCGCCTTTACGGCGCCCTGCTTTATGCGCACAAATAAAATAACGCCCTTGTAATTGTCGTAATAACTGTCGAAAATAAGCGCCTTCAAAGGTGCGGTTTCGTCGCCTTCGGGCGCGGGGAAGGCGGTGACAATCGCTTCCAAAACGTCGTCTATGCCAATTCCTTCCTTTGCGGAAACAAGGGGCGCGTTTGAAGCGTCCAGTCCTATTACTTCCTCTATTTCCGCCTTAGCCTCGTCGGGGCGCGCGCTGGGCAAATCAATCTTGTTTATTACGGGCAAAATTTCAAGATTGTTTTCCAGGGCAAGGTAAACGTTTGCAAGTGTTTGCGCTTCAACCCCCTGCGAAGCGTCGACTATTAAAATGGCGCCCTCGCACGCGGCAAGCGAACGCGAAACTTCGTAAGTAAAGTCCACGTGACCGGGAGTGTCTATAAGATTAAACTCGTACTCCTCGCCGTTTTTCGCCTTATAAAACATTCTTACGGGCGTAAGTTTTATGGTTATTCCGCGCTCCCTTTCAATATCCATAGAGTCCAGCAGCTGCGCTTCCATATCCCTTTCCGAAACCTGTCCGGTGCGCTCCATAAGTCTGTCCGCCAAAGTAGATTTGCCGTGGTCTATGTGCGCTATTATACAAAAATTACGTATATTTGACTTTTTGCCCATTTAAGCCGCCTTGATTTTTTTATTTAATTATATTAAAAACGACAAAAATAATCAACAAAAAACGGAGCGATAAAGCGCACTTCCCATAGAGAATCCAAAAAAGGCTTACACTTTCAAACAATGAAAGAAAGCTTTCGAACAAAATGTTTGAAAGCTTTAAACTACAAATTATTTAGAAATATAACTGAAATTTACTGTTAGTTAATCTTCGGGCAACTGCCCGTTATGCGCATACCATTGACATTCCATAATTTGCATATTACTAAACGTTGCCTTAAAAGAAGAATCTTCCGGACTGCACGCATAAATACCAAAACGAATCGTTTCTTTACCATTCCACATATGGCATATACGCATTTGCTTAAAATTTATACCATCCGTAGAACACTCGATACAATAATCATCCTCCCTGCGGCTAAACCGATACCACATTGATTTTACCGAAGCGTCGATGACTGTTGTAGCCCAGTCGGAATAGCCCATATTTGTCACTACGCTGCCAAGATGCTGAAATTGCTCGTTTTCATATTCAATTGAACCTTTAATCCAGTTTTCACTATCCAGATACATTACAATACCGCATTGGTCAAAGCGTTTTTTTGACTCGAATTCAGTTTTAACAATAAACGAGAAATACTTTTCGTCTGTGGATATTTGCAAAACCGGCGCGTTGTCATTTCTGAAATGATAATATGTTCGTTGCCATAAATCGGTATGAGGTGCCGTTATAATTTCAACCTTATCCGAAGTAACTTTGTAGTCTTTGGGTTCTCGCGTCCACTTCATTGCTTTAATATCAATTTTCATAATATTTCTCCGCTAAATTACTGTTTATAGTACAGACATTATAGCATAAGGATATTTAAAAAACAATCGACGGCTAAGTGTGGCTAATTACAATTATTGCACTTTGCTTAATAAGTTACGTTTGCTTTGCGGGGCTTTTGGACCACACATAAAATAATAAAAGCAAAAAGGCGCAGCTTTACAGTAGTTCCCATAGGGAATATAATAAAACGCAAATAAAAAGATTTAGGCATAGCGTTATGCTGTGCCTTTTCTGCACTTTTTTTGTGGACGAACGGGGCTACTTGTAGTCAAGTGAGATATAGATATGTTTTATATAGCACGCAAAATTCAATCGGTTGCGTTCTTTCATTTTTCGTGATATAATGAAACTACGATAAACAGTAATTTGGCGGAAAATTTTTAAAATGCTAATAGAGAAACCACTTGTTTCTTCAAGAATAACTGTACGGAATTATCAAAAGTCAGACTTCGAACATATCGTTCGAGAGCTTTTGTCATCGCTTGAAAGTAAAACACTTAAAAATTTAGTATTTAATCCCTATGAAAAGTGTGCATTACGCAACGCCAATTCTTTTTTGCTCACGGTTTAAAATAATTGCCTATGCAATATACCATAAACGCCCCGCTTTTTAATCTTTTAGTGATTGAACTATATGTTTAAGTTCTTTTAAAATTTTATTCAATTCGTTTTTTAAAATAATGTTTTCCGGCTCGACCTCGGATTTTTCCCGCCAATGCATACAAGGTATGCTTTTACTTGTTTTGCACATTGATTTTGAGCACGCACAATGTCCGTAAACAGTTTGCAAAAATCCACATTTTGTCTTTACATAATGTTTCAAATAAAATTCACAATTAAAACATTTATTGGTTTCATTTTCCATACAAAAATTTTAACATATATAAATTTATTTTACACCGCAATTAGCCGTTAGTTAAATTATTTATTAGGCTTAAAAGATTTTTAAAATTAATCCCTCCTTGTTTAACGGCTTTAATTCCGTTAAACAAGGGGGGATTTTGTTTTTTACCTCAAATACGTTTACTCTGCTTCGGTTGCAAATTTTTCAATCAATTGCTCGCTTGAAAGTATTGTTCCCCCGCCTATTACGGCGGCAAGCTGCGGCTCCTCTGGCAAATTTACGGGAATTTTAAGTTTTGCGCCTATATACTCCGCAAGTCCGTCCATTTTTAAAACCCCGCCCGAAAGGTAAACTCCGCCGTGCATTATACCCGAAGCAACTTCGGCAGGCAGTTTTGAAATGACCATAACAACGTATTCTAAAATTTTGTCTATATACGTTGTAATTACTTCGTAAATTTGTCCCGAGTACACGGCGACGGTTGCGGGCGCGCCGCTTGAAAGTTCTCTGCCGTCCACTTCCATCATTTTATTGTCGTCTTCAAGCAGGCTGCCGACCTTGTTTTTAAGCCGCTCCGCCGTCAATCCGCCGATTTTCAAATTATAATTTTCGGCAAGTTCGTCAATCAGATGCACGTCAATATTTCCGCCGCCGAGATTGACGCTTAACCCCGAAATTATTCCGTCCTGCGAAAACGCCGCAATGTTAGTGATTGAGTGACCTATATCGATAGAAAAAACGGGTATGCTTTCGCCTATTTCAACGTTGTGCCCAAGCACCGCGGCAAACGGCGTAAGCACAAAGCAGACCGAGCCTAAGTTGCAACTTTCGCCAAGGCGGGCGTACTTTCTTCTTATATCGGGACCTATACCGCACGGAATTACAAAAACCGCTTCCGTACGGGCGGCTTTTTTGTAGGTGATTTCTACTTTTTCAAGAAAATATTCAAGCAAAGCCGCCGCCAAATCTTCGTGAATTATATCGCCTTCGCACACGGGATTTACTATGCGGGTATTTACCGCCGCTCTGCCCGAAAGCGCGCGCGCTTTATCCCCGAATGATTTTATACCTATTTTTTTTGTTCCGTTTTCAAAATATTCTTCAACGGCGACGCAAGTCGCTTCCATAAGCACCACGCCGCATCCCGGCATATAAATTTTTGTAACGCCGGAGCCGAAATCTATGGCTATTTTTTTCATATGTCAGTAATTACCTCTTTAAGCAACTTTTGCGTAAGCGCCACGGGCAGCCCGACTACGTTGGTATAACTGCCGAAGTATTCTTTGACGACGCCGGCGTCCTGTATGCCGTAACTGCCCGCTTTGTCCATAGGCGAACCGCCCTCTACGTATTTATAAATAAACTCGTCCGAAAGCAAATTGAATTTTACTTCCGTTCTGTCAAACCCGATAACTTTTTTAAATCTGTTGCGCACGCAAACGCCCGTTATGACGTAATGCGTTTTGCCCGAAAGTTTTTTAAGCGTTTCAAACGCGTCTTTCGCGTCTTTGGGTTTGCCCAAAACTTCTTTGCCGAAAACGACTATCGTATCGCAGCCGATAACGGTTTTTTGGTTGTTGCGCCCGAATACGTCGTCGCACTTGCTTTCCGCAAGGGCGCAAGCCATTTGTTCGGGAAACAACGAAATATTCACTTTTTCTTCCGCGATAGAAGGAATCACTTCAAAATCGTTTAAAATTTGAGAGAGCAATTCTTTTCTGCGCGGCGATGCGCTGGCAAGAACGTATTGCATATATCCGTCGTAAGTTAAGCCGCCAGACAGGCGGCAAATTTTTTTGATTGTTAAAAGGGGAGCGCCGCTCCCCCCGCCGCAAAAACCCCGCGAAAGCGGATAGTTTTTACAAGTGATTATAAAATTTCAAGATTTTTGTGGAAGAATTTGCGGAACTCGGTAGAAGACTTCATAGCGTCCTTAATTTCAAGCGCGGCGTCGCCTTCCACTTCCGTCTTCATAATTACAGAGTCGCCCAAAATGTCGCAGTTTATGCTTTTAATCGAACCGGAGTAAGCCCTGTCAAGACTTTCGGCTATTCTTAGCATAACTCCCAATTTTTTTACTACGTCCAAATCTTCGTCAGAAACTATGTCCCTGTAACGCGCCCAGTCCATCATATTTATATCTTCTTTTTTGTGGCAGCACGCGGTGAACGCGGCAAGCACAATATCGCGGTGGGTTACGCCGTAAAGAGTAGAGTTTAAAATCATATACCAGCTATGGCGCTGATGATTGTAGTATTTTATGCGCATTCCACAGTCGTGAAGCATTGCCGCAACTTTTAAAATACGCAAATACTGTCTGGGGAATTTATGAAGCACGCGCAACTGCTTAAACAACTGTATGCTTAAATTTACAACGTGCTCTACGTGCTTTTCGTCACAGTCGTAATATTTGACAAGCGTGGTAAGCGAATAGTTAAGCACGTCGGCAACGGGCTTTTCTATCGTCATAGGCAGCGCCTGATTAAACATCAACCCTTCGCGCAGTCCCGCGCCCGAGAAAATGAAGCTGTCAACGCCCATATAGTTTATAAACGCTTTTACAACCGCAAGGGCGGCGGGCAAAATATCCGCGCGCTCGGCGGAAAGCCCTTTTATTTTTTTCTTCTTGTCCAGGTCAAGCACTTTTATCATATCGTAGACGGGTAAAAAGTCCTCAACCTGCATTTTATAGTTATGCACCGTATCCAAAGGATATTTGTGCACCATTTTGCAAATTTTGAAAAGATTTCTGAACGAGCCGCCCACGCCCATCATCTGAACGTCGGGGTCAACCTCTTTAAGCCACTCAACCTGCTTTAACTGCTCGGTAAAAAACTCCTCTATCTTCGCCGCCTGCTCCTCCGGCTTCAATCCGTCGCCCGAAAACAATCCGGTAAGCGTAACCGCGCCGAACGGCAAAGTTACGTAGTTTAGCATATTTCTGCGGTTGTAATAAACTATTTTTGTTGAGCCGCCGCCTATTTCAAGTACTATGCCCTTGGGCACGTCCATCGTGTTTATAACGCCGCGGTAAACAAGCACCGCTTCTTCCTCGGCGGAAAGCACGCGTATTTTTATGCCGCAACTCGACTGAATTTCGTCAAGAAAACTGCGCTGGTTTTTAGCGCGGCGAACCGCCTCGGTTGCGACGGCTATAATACGGGTTACGCCGTTTGCGTCGCAAAGTTTGCGGAACATCTTCAAAGTTTTAATTGTTTCGGCTACGCGCGCGGGTTTTAAAAAACCGTCGCGCTCCATATCCTGCCCCAGACGAACACTTTCTTTCAGTTCGTCGATAACCATAAAATGACCTTCGGCAAACAGATTGACTATTACAAGTCTTGCGGAATTCGAGCCCAAATCGATAATGCCAATTTTTTCCAAAATATATACTCCCAACCGACGGCTGTCTTACAGGTTTTGCCCCTACGTCGCTGTTAAATAATTACCTAAATTTAACAGAAAAATAACTTCTGCCGTTTGCGATTATAACATATTAATAGATTTTTGTATATATTTTTTAAAAAACTTTGTGCAAAATGCACAAAGTTTAATTTGACAAATCACGAATTTTCTTTTTAGTTACGGGACACACAAAGTCTGGCGCAATTTCTTTAAGCGGTTGCAATACAAACGCGCGTTTATAACACTCGTAATGCGGAATAATAAGCGTTTCGGTATCGATTATTCTGCCGCCGAAAAATATTATGTCTATATCCAGCGTTCTGTCCCCCCAACGCTTATCGCGCACCCTGCCCGACTCGCTTTCTATTTTATGAATTTCGTCAAGAAGATTTTGCGGCGAAAGGTAAGTTTCCGCCTTGACTGCGCAATTTAAAAACTTGTTTTGCGCGACTCCCCCGTACGGCTCTGTCTGTATATAGGACGAAACTTTTTCAACCCGCACGCCGCGCAGCCCGTCAAGTTTTCGTATTGCGGTATCCAAATACGCCTTTTTGTCGCCCATACTTGACCCGAGCGACAGCAAAACCGTTTCTTTAACCAAATTTACAGTTACGCCCACGGCGCCGAACTTGTGTTTTACGGGCGCCTGGGGTTTGTAGACGGTTAGTTTAACTTCCCTCAGCGCGCCAAACTTGTCCATCAACGCGCAAGCGCACTCATACGCGAGTTTTTCTATAAGATTAAAAGTGTTGCCCCGCGTAATTTCCGCAATCAAGTCGCACGCGGCGGAATAGTTTAACGTACGTGTTAAATCGTCCGTCAACGCCGCGCCGTAAAAATCGGTTTTCAAATCCGCGTCGAACACAAACCGTTGCGGTGAAGTTTTTTCAAACCCGTGCACCCCGTGACAGGCGGAGATTTCCAGCCCCCTTATAAGCACCGTATCCATTTTAACCCCTCAATATGCCGTATTCTTCGCGTATCGCCTCAAAGTTTTCCTTCACGTCGTGAACGCGCACGAAAAGCACGTTTTTTCTTACCGCAAGCCGCGTGCTTTGCAAAGTTTGCGGCAACCTGTCCTCAACCGCACCGCCGAACATAGACTTACGGCTTGTGCCAAGCAGCAACGGATAGTTTAAAACGCTCAATTTTTCATAACCGTTCAGCAATTCGTGGTTTTGTTCGCGGTTTTTTGCAAAACCTATGCCGCCGTCAATGCAAATTTTGTTTTTATCTATTCCGCTTTCAATCGCTTTTTGCGCGCCGTCCTTCAAAAAACCTATTATAGGCTGCCATATATCCCCCGACAAAGCGCTTTCGGCGTTGTGCATAATGCAAACCGAGGCGCCGTATCCGGCGATGGTTTCAGCCATTTTTTCGTCGCGGGCAAGCCCCCACACGTCGTTTATCATGTCAGCGCCCAAATCAAGCGCGGCGCGCGCGCTTTTTGCAAAATACGTATCCACCGAAACGGGAATATCAAACCTTTCCTTGACCATTGCAAGGGGTTTTTCAAAGCGCGAAATTTCTTCGTCCGCGCTTACTTCCGTATAGTTTGGGCGGGTGGACTGCGCGCCCATATCAATTATAGCGGCGCCGTCCTTAACCGCGCGCTTGACGGCAAACAAAACGTTGTCGCACGTTTTGCGGCTTTCTTTCCAGAAACTGTCCGGCGTTAAGTTGATTATCGCCATAACGTAAGTGTAATTTTCAAAAGTTTTGTTGCCTATAATCATAAAAATCAGCCCTTCAAAGCAAGCAGGCGCAACACCTCTTGCCGTTTATCTTCGGGAAATCCACCCGCGCGGAAGAATACTCCGTCAAGCAAACCTTCAACCGCCTTTACAACTTTTGCTCTGTCCATAAAAATTTATTTTCGGGCGCAAATCCGCTTAACCGTTTTATTTTTTTAAAATCCAATCCTTCGCTTGTTTTAAAATAGTAAACGTTCCGCACACGGCAACCGTGCCGCAAGCGTTTTCAAGCGCCTCGGCTACGCTTGCGCATACCCGTGCCCTTATACCGCGCTCGGCGCAAATTTCCGCCACGGCGGCGGCAGGCATAGCGCGCGGGCTTTCCGGCGTAACCGTATACACCTTGTTTACGTATGGTTTAATTATTTCGATATTCGCTTTTACGTCCTTGTCGGACAAACTTCCGAAAACCACGTCCGCGCCTTTTAAACTTGCAAGCAAGTCCGCAAGCGGCGCAAAACTTGCGGGATTGTGCGCTCCGTCAAGAATATACAAGTTTCCATTGGCGCGCAAAACTTCCAGCCTTGCGGGCAAAAAAGCGCGTTTGACCCCCGAATATATCGCTTCATCCGCTATTTTCAACAGTCGCGCCGCCTCTATCGCAGTCGCCGCGTTATAAGGTTGAGCAACCCCCGTCATTCGCGTTTCAAACTTTAAACCGTCGTATAAAAATATTTGCCCGTCCAAATCGCTTTTAATAGTTTTTAAAGGTTTGTCGGCAAAAACAACGCCTTTACCCCGCATATATGCCTTAACTTCGTCCGTTTGCAAACCGCTTACAACCGCGGGGCAGCCCTTTATAATGCCCGCTTTATGGCGGCAAATATCCTGTATAGTATCGCCCAAAATTGCCGTATGCTCCAAAGAAAGAGAGGTTATAACCGCTATTTCCTTTTTCGCAATAGCGTTGGTAGAGTCGTACAACCCGCCTAAACCGCACTCTATGACGGCGTATTCGCACCCGGCAAGGGCAAACGCGTTAAGCGCGCCCGCGGTTTCAACTTCAAATCTGGTTGCGCCCTGCGCCGCGTTTAACGCCTCGCCGAAGGATTTTGCAAACAATTCCTCGGTTATTATTTTGCCGTTTATGCGGTATTGCTCTAAATATCCGTATACGGCGGGCGAAGTAAAAACGCCGACCGTTTTACCCGCGCAAAGCAAAATTTCGGCTATATATTCCGCAACCGAACCTTTGCCGTTTGTGCCCGCTATATGCACTATTTTAAGTTTTTTATCGGGAGAATCAAGTTTATCCAAAACGTCGCGCGTGCGCTGCGTTCCGAAGTCCATTCCCCGCGCGGCAAGTCCTTCCAGCCCGCGCAAAACCTGCGAATAATTCATAACACAAAATCAAACGAATTATAGCATAAGCAAGCCGTTTTAGCAAGAATATTCAAAATTTTTTTGACGATACTGTTTATATGGCACTTATTTTCATTCGCACTGCGTTAATCTTTATAGTTCTTTTATTGGTTATGCGGCTTATGGGCAAAAGCCAGATAGGCGAAATGCAACCTTTCGAGTTTGTTATAAGCCTTGTTATTGCCGAACTTGCGTGCATACCTATGGCGGATACCTCCATCCCCCTTTTTTACGGAATTATCGCGATAGTTACCATATTTATTCTGCATCAAATCGTATGGCTGCTGGAACTATGGTTTAAGCCTGTAAAAACGGTTGTGACGGGCAAGCCGTCCGTCGTCATAAATAAAAACGGCATAGACGAGTTTCAGTTGAAAAAGAACAACCTTGACGTAAGCGACCTTATAGAAAGTATGCGCGTTGCGGGGTGCTTTAATTTAGACGACGTTTATTACGGAATTTATGAAGCAAACGGCTCCTTCTCCGCTTTGGAAAAGGAAGAAAAAGCCGCCGCGTCCCTTCCGCTAACGCTTATAGACAGGGGCAAGACGGATAAACAAAATTGCGAAAGGTGCGGCTTCGACGCAGAAAGGTTGCAATCCTTTTTAAAAGAGCAAAGCGCAAAATTAAAAGAAGTTGTGGTTATGACGGTAAACGGCGAAGGGCGCGTTTACTTCCAGAAGCGCGGCGAAAAATACAAAATTTTACAAGTTAAGGTGAACGGGCAATGGTAAAGGCGATAGTTTACACCCTGACGGCGATTGTGCTTAGCGTGGGATTGTTTATTTTTGCTGAGTGGTACTTGCACAGACAATTCAACGAGTTTCACGAAGCGGTGGAAACTTTGTATGAAAAAGTCGAAAACGAAACCGCCACCCGCGACGACGGATTGGCGATACGCACGTTATGGGATAAAAAAAAGGAAAAACTGCATATTCTTATTCCGCATAACGATATTTCTTACATCGATTACTGGATAAACGAAACCTGCGGGCTGCTGCAATACGGCAATTACGAACTTGCGCTTGGCAAAGTAGAGGTTTTGAAAGAAATAACAAAAAATTTGCCCGACGCTTACAGCCTTAAATTGGAAAACATTTTTTAATAATAATTTAAAGTCCCCTTGCACTCACTGTTCGCGGGGACTTTTGTTTTATTCGTATTCGTCGTAACTTCTGCGCGGCTGAGGCGGACGTGAAGGCGGCTTTTGCCCGAACGGCGGGCAGCAATTGTCCGGCGGGCAATTATCGGGCGGACAGCAATGCGCGGGGGCGCGTCCTTCTGGCAAGTTCTCGCCTTCGGGCGCGTCCTTGCCGAATTTTACAAGCACGGCGTCTTTGCCTATCTTCACCACGCACTTTATCGGCAAAAAAATCTCTTGCTTTGAAAAGCGGAATCCTTTGCAACCGGTTACCGTAAAACCCTGCACGCGGTTTTCTGGAAAGGTAAAAGTTATATCGCACACCCTGCCCAGATTTTTTCCGTCAACCAAATTTATGACATCTTTTCTTTTTATATCGGAAAATGTTTGCTCCATATTCATAAATAAATATATGCGGCGGGGCCTTGAAAGTTGCCCGCCGCACAGCGATAATAATACTATTTATTTAAACGTTTCCAAAAAACGCGAAAGCGTCGGGAGCAGGGTCCCCTTTCGGGAAGTAGTTGGCAATATAATCGCCTATGCCCGCGATGGGGTTGTTTCGGTAAAGCGCGCCGACAAAGCCGCTCTTTTCAAAATACGCCCCCCACGCAGCCGCGGTATCGCCGCCGACCCACGCGACAACCCACAAAACAAGCAACATAATAAAGAACAAAATAGCAAACGCAAAGACGGCGCCCAAAATTCTGTTTACAACTTTTACGGGCTTTAAATCCGCTTCGAATCCCTTTTGCAATACCTTTACTATTATTATTCTTATAATCTGCACTATAAGGAAAAGAACAAGATAGTAAATTATTATTTCAAGATGTATTTTTGTAAGTAGCGAATAGCCGAAGCCGCCTTTATCCGCCCACAGCGCGGCAAGTTTGGAAAGCGCTTCCTGCACGAAGCCAAGCTGCAAAATTCCGCCGCCCACAAAATAGCAAATAATTACCGAAATTAAAATTCCGAAAACTCCGCTTGTGAAAAATTTAAGCCATTTTCCGAAGCCGAGTAACGCGCCTATCCCCAGACCGACGACAAGCACGGCTATAATTATCCAATCTGCCGTAACCATATAAAAACTCCTTTTTATATATTATATCAGTTAACCGTCCAAATGTAAACGCCGAAAATAAAATTATTTTTCCGCATACACTATGCCCGCGGCGCGCGCGCCGTTATGCACGCCTATTACGGGGCAAATGTTCGATTTTTCGGTATACGGAATATTCAGTTTGGATATAAGCGCCATACTGTTTTTATCGTCAGCGGTATAAATTAAATAGACGGGTTTTGTGAAGTCTATTTTATCCTTGTCTACCTTTGAAACAACGTAATTTATGCCCTTGTTTATGCCGAACTGTTTTGAAATGACTTCCACCTTTCCTTCCAAAGAAAAAGTTATAACGGGCTTAATTTTAAGCATAGTGCCTATAAACGCAGCCGCGCCGGAAAGCCTGCCGCCCTTTTTAAGATTTTCAAGCGTGTCCAAAGCGGCGTAAAGTTTAAGTTTGGGACGGAAAGCGTCCAAAATTTTTATAACTTCGTCAACCGGCTTATGCGCGTTTGCAAGCGCTTCCGTTATAAGCAATTTAAGCATAACCGTCGTGCAGCAGGTATCGTAAGCGTAAACTTTTTCGTATCTTGCGGCAACCGCCTTGCAGCGCTCGTACGTGCCCGACAAAACGGAAGCGATAGGCATAATAAGCACGTCGTCCTCACCGTTTGCCACCTGCTTTACGGCGCTTTCTATCTGCTCCTCGGTAAGCTGTGCGGTATGGGGAAAATCTTTGGACGTTGCCATTTTTTCGTAAAACTCGTCCCAACCGAGATTTACGCCGTCCTGATATTCTTCATTGCCGAAAATAACCGTAAGCGGCATTACGGTCACGCCCAGAGTCTTCGCTTCTTCCTGCGTGATATTCGCGGAAGAATCAGTAATAATTCTAATCATTGCTTTCTCCTTTGCCGTCCTTTCCTTCCAAAGAAATTTCGGTAAAACTTTCGCGGCACGGCGCAAGTTCCAAAGTACGCGCGTCTTGCGGAATTTTAAGCGACAGCAGTTTTTTGACCGTAAACAATTCTTCCTCGGTAAAAGTCGATTTATCAATCGGAAGGGATGCAAACACGTTTATAAAACGTACTTTTATATATTTCCCATTTTCCGAAATTTTTAAAATTTTATTATAATCGGCGCGCACAACCGCAACTTCTTCGCCGCCGCGCGTTTCGCGTATCAACATACCGTCGGCAAAAAACTCGTAAACGTTTGCGCAATTGCTCTTTTTAATCTGCTTCGATTGCGAACGCAGCGTAAGCGTAAAAACCAATCCCAACGCAAACGGCACGGCAAACACCAACAGTGCGTCGCACCATTTGGGAGTATACTCGTACAACGTTTCCCATACGGTACCCAAGACTATATATGCAATAATCCCTATTGTGCCTACAACAAGGGATATTGCCGAAAGTACGGCATATAAGCGGTTGTTTTCCCGCTTGACTTTTGCCATATCGGTTATTTCGCTTATTATGGAATTACGCTCGGTAATCATTTTTCCGCGCCTCCTTCCTTTGGCGTCGTATTTATTTCGGAAGGAATTGTTTCCTCCGCCGCACCTTCGTCGCCGTCATTTTGGCAGTTTTTTAAATCGTTGCCCCCGTCATATGCGGCGGCTAATTCCGCGGGAGAGCCGTCGCACGGCTTTAACGGCAACAAAAACAACTTTCTTACGGCGTTAAGTTCGCCCGCCGTCAATCCGTCTTTGTCTATCGGAAAAGCCGAATACTTGTCCTCATACGCAATGAAGTGAGTTTTGCCTTCCTTGACGCGCGAAAAAGCGTTGTACTGCATCTTAACTTGCGAAACTTTTTGCCCGTTCTCAAAAACGGAAACCAGCATATATTCCGCATAGAATTCGTTTTTGATAACTCTTTGCAAACTTAATTTGACCGCGGCAAACACGTTCAAACCGAATATTAAAACGCTTAAAAAGCACAGAGCGCCGCAGCATATAAGTAAAGCGAGCCTTACGACGGGAGTATTTGAAAAATTAAAAAACAATTCAAGCACAAATCCGCAAACAGAAACGACAAAAAGCGTCCCCGCAAAAATCATCAGTCTGTTAAAAATTTGAAAATATAGTTTGACCGTCATTTTGCAATCGCAAACCAACGAACCCCTTTCACTTATCATATATAAACCATTTAATCAATTTATAACTGCATTTTAACATTTATTTTTAAATTTGTATAGGATTTTAACCGCACCTACGCAAGCAAAAGTTGACAAATAGCTCTTTTTTGCGTAAAATACTTAGGGTTTGGCGTATTTTATTAAAATACCCTCCGCAATATCTTCCCGCGGAAAGTTTTTTTGCGACTGCGCCGATGCATTCAAAACTTAATATTTTTTTGCTGTTGTGGCGGAATTGGCAGACGCGCTGGACTTAGAATCCAGTCCGCAAGGGTGCAGGTTCAAGTCCTGTCAACAGCACCAATTCTTAATAGCTTGAACTTCTTTACCGTAAAAAGAACGTTCGGGCTATTTTGTTTA
>CAJUEV010000012.1 GCA_910585785.1 uncultured Christensenella sp.
TTTTGTCATTTAATTAAAAAATTGTCGCCCCTCATAGTAACACAGTCGTACAGGCTAATCTGAAAAATCCCCGCAAAAAGTAATAAAAGCGGTTGATTAGTGTTTCAGTAAACTCTAATTACAATATTCAGTAAATTAAGGCTTATTCCGTGAAGGAGTAAGCCTTATTTTTATGCTCGAATTCTTTAAAAAAGAATGAAAAACAACTTTTGAATTAGCAGTTTCCACCTAAGTTGAATATATAAAATTTGAGAACATATGTTTAATATATTCAATCCGCGTTTACATAAGATGCGGGAGGTAATTATGAGTTTGTTTGAAAGATTAATTATGCCGATAGGCACTAAACCGACAAACGGGTGGGTTAAATGGAAACATTCGGGCATACCTGATGAAGAAGGAAAGTACAGAGAAGACGCAAGAGAGGATGCATATGTAAATAAGCATTGCAAAGTTTGCACTGTTTTATCGGGAGATTATTTTCCGGCGTTCAATATGCCGCAATATCCGCAACACCCGTATTGCGATTGTTTGCTGCTTTCAATATCAAAACCTAATTCACAAATAAAATCTTATTGCGATATAAGGAAGTTTACTTATTATATTTTTGTACCTGAAAATAGTAATGGAAAAACGAAGTTGTTTAGTGATTGGGGATTTACTATTGAAGATTCCGATTATTTAAAAACGGAATTTGAAAAACAATCAAAGTTGAAATACTTGAATGGGGATTATGTTTTAGGGAAGCTAAATGAATACGGGCAAAGAATAACGATAAATATAAAGTTGAAATCACCTTTAAAAGATGATATAATTTTAAAAACCGGTTGGATGGTTAGACCGTTGGGTTACATAACTTGCAATACGCCGATAGGGGACAGGTAAAGAAGTAAAATGAAATTAAATATTTATGATAACGTTGAATTAAATGTTGAATTAGCAGAATTGTCCGCGAAGGGAATACATAAAGGATGTACAGGCATAATTCTTGATGTAAAAGCAGATTTATGCTTTGTTTGTTTCAGAAACAGAAAAAACATTGGCGATTATGCTTGCATAAATGTTAATAGAAAATATCTTGAATTTTATAGACGCGAGGCGGAAGAAAATATCCCTGATTGGGAGAGATTTAAAGCAAGCGGTAAATTTAAACAAGAATTCACAATAAATTCTTTTAATGAATTTGATTGGGTAGAAATTTTGTATGAAAAAGACGAGTATGCAAAGAAAGGGTTGCACAAGGGAATGTTGGCGAACGTTTTGTTCGATTATGCAATAGATGATAATCTTTCCGTAATGTTCCCTGACGACGATGGGTATGATGTTGAAGTGTCTGTAAATATTGAAGATATAAAACTGCACAGAAGAATTTAACGGCAATTAAACGCCATATTTTGTAAAATAAAAAGGTTGGATGGTTAGACCGTTGGGTTACATAACTTGCGCAACGCCTTATTCGGGGGAAGTAAAATGAAATTAAATTAAATATTTATGATAATGTTGAATTAAATACTGAATTAGCAGAACTGTCCGAGAAGGGAATACATAAAGGCTGTACAGGTATAATTCTTGATATAAAAGCGGATAATTGTTTCGTGTATTTTAGAAATTTTAAAAATTATGATGATTATGCTTGCGTAAATATAAATAGCAAATATCTTGATTTTTGGATGAAAGAAGAAAGCGAAAATATACCGAATTGGGAGAGATTTAAAGCAACGGGGGATTTAACAAAAGACAGTTTTAAACCGCAGAAGTTTTTAGAATACGATTTGGTTGAATTAACCGTAGAAAAAGAAAAGTATGCAAAGTTCGGGGTTCATAAGGGAATGCGTGGCGTAGTAATGGAAAACTATTGCATAGACAGTGAATATTACGTAATATTTACCGATGAAAGTACGGCGGAAGATATAGCGGATTTATGCGTTTATGAGGATGATTTGATTTTAATAAATCGTTAACTCAAATACAATTAGCCCATTGTAGTTGCACGCTTGTACGGGCTAATCTGAAAAATTTTCGCAAAAAATAAAATAAAAATAGCCAGAGGAATACTTAGGGCTATTATATATTTTGGAAAATTTTTAAAGGCAAGAGGAAAAAATTAGTACTTTTGCACATTTAGCATAGGTTTTGAAGAAGCAGAGCAGTATCGTCATAAATTTTTAAGTTGCCGCCTGCGCTAAATATGCCGCGCCAATTATAATGTGTATAATAAAAAACAATCGACCGTAACATAACGGTCGATTGTTTTTATTAAAATCTATGTTCTTCCACGTCTATCTTCGCAATGACGTACCCCACATATTTTATAGTTATAAAACGGTTACTGGCATCTCCAAAACATCCATCTGCGTGGATTTCAATTAATATTCTTTGTTCTTGTTGCGGTTCAATCTTTAAATAACTAGTCGCAGGAAAAGTATACATTGGATAGTTCACAGTAAAATTATTTGCATCAAATGTTTTAGTAACGTCCGATAAATTATAAACGTTGAACCAAACATCAAATATAACATCAGTATATTGTATATTGCGAGTTTCGTCCGATAAATAAGTAACTCTAAAACCGTTTACTTCAACCATATCGGGCGCATCAGACGTATTCTTGTCAAACTCGTTTAATTTGTTTACTAATACGCCCATAGCAACGGACAAGGCGACAATCGCCGCAAGCATTAAGGCAATTATGGATATAAGCACAACGTTTAACTTGCTAAAATATTTAAACTGAGTACCTGTCGCAGTATCGGACTTTGCCGCTTCAATATTGTCATTGATAAGATAATCAACGCTTACACCGAAAAACGCAGACATACTTTCAACCGACGCGATATCGGGAACAGATTTGCCTTTTTCCCATTTTGAAATTGCTTGCTTTGTAACGTGCAATTCGTCGGCAAGTTGCTGTTGCGTTAAATTTTTGGAAATTCTTAATTCCTTAATTTTATTTTTGATATTGTCCATAGTTTTATTATAACATAAAAAATTGATTTAATCAATTGCGACTGAGTCAACCTGCGGTTGATTTGGGTATATAGTTGAGCCACTATTGGTTTTGCAAATAAAAACACAAGCCGTAAACAGTTTTAGAAAACCACTCGGGCTATTATTTTTCTATTACATTTTATGACAAAATTTTAAATCAAGATTTTATGTAGTCACTCTATAATGTCCGCTTCTATAAAAGCGTAGTCTATTCTTTCAAAATTTACAAGATGTTTATATTTTTCGTAAAGGTCTTCAAAACAACCGTCTTCGAATTCGGACCAGTTAACCGTTTTTTCGTCCGGTATGGTTAAATGTGCTTTTACAGTGCCCTGTATGCGCCAAATAAATTCCGAATCGGAAAAAGTTTGCAAAATGTATTCTAACGAGTAAAAAATATGTATTTTTCCGTCTTCTTCGTAGCAATGTTCGACAATTGAATCCTCGATGTCAAGTATTTCGCACGCGTCCGTTTCGGCTATCAGCTCGTCCTTGTCCTCTAAATAATTTATGCCGTCAAGCATAGCGGGCAACTGCGAAACTTCTTCAACTTTGTCGCCTACGCACTCCAAAAGAAATTCTTCAAGAGTATCGTCAACCAAATCTTCCAAATGCATTTTTGTTCTCCTGATGCGGTTATTTGTATTTTTTAGTTTATCACGGCGGAGGCGATAAGTCAAGAGGGAGCGTATAAGGCGGCAGGCGGGGAAACAGATAATCAATTTTGAGGATTCAGCAAGAGGAAATACACATAAAAGTTTTTCAGCCGCCGCGTAGGTATATTTTACTTTGCTTTTAACTGAAAAATATAGCGTTTAATTTGATTTAAGGAAACTTTTACGGCGTTTTTTAATTTTGCCCTTTATTGGTAGCGCGTTTATATATTTGAACAATCGGGTTGAATGTTACAAAATAAAAAGATTTGTTAGTAATTTGCGTTTTGAAGCGATTTTAAAATTTTTAAAAATTTTCTTTGGAAAAAATTTCCATAAGTGTTATTATTTGCGCGAAAGAGATAAAATTTGGGGGGAAGTAGACCCTAAGGAGGCACTATGAAAATTACTAAGTACAAAAATTCAAACTTAATAATTTCGCGGACGCGTCCTTTGATAAATTTAACTTTTTAAAAATTTTTTTAAACGGTTTAATGCGCCTGCGATTTTTTGCAAGGCGCTTTTTTAATGCTTTAAAGGAGGTGTTTTTAACAACTGAATAACAACTGAATAACAAGTAAAAACTAAAATGCAATTTTAAATTGCGAAGGAAGTGTATTATGAAAAATGTTAATTTTTTCGGCAAAAAGAGCATAACGCTAAACAGGGTGGGTTTAGGGGTTATTACGATTTTTAGTATACTTTATTCGGCAAATTTATTTTCGATTTTAGAGTTGGTCGGTATTTTCGTATTTATGGTTAACGGTATAAAATCGGTTGTTTACGAGGACAAGCAATACAAACACAAATTTCATTTGTGTTTCATAATAGCCTTTGTTTGTACGTTCGGCGGCGGAGCGTTAAGGGATATTTTAATTTTTAATAAAATTCCCAGCGTTATGACAAACTCCGTCTGGATTTTATTCGCGCTTGCAGGCGTTATATTCGCCTTAGAATATATAAGTTTGAAAGACGCGGCAAAATCTGCTTTTAGTTTTAACGTGATAGACGAAACTGCGGTTTTGGTTTTTATTCAGGGCGGTTATGCGCTTGCAAGCGAAAAGGGATATAACAGTATTATTTCTCTTTTCAGCGGCGTGCTTACCGGATGCGGCGGCGGAATACTTTCTGCGGTTCTGTTTTACAGATGGAATGCGGACAGGCTTTTAAAAACATTTAAAAGCGTAGGCTATACTCTCCTGTGCGCGTTTTTGCTGGCGTTGTTCGGTTTTAAGCCATCGGCTTGGGCTGTAACAATATGGTTCGTTATAAGCCTTATGCGTGAAAATGCCGCGGCTGAAATTGTTAAGGTTGTTAACAGCGAAAAATCCGTTGTTATGTTTAATGCGCGTTGCGTATGCAATATTGCGGAATCGGTAAAATTGAAATATGCCGTTTGTATGCGAGGTGCGTATCTTATGACGGAAAATTTAAACGATTTTTCATTTAAATACGCGCTGCAAATTTTACAGTTGATTTCGGCAAAATTCAAACGGGTTCGTGTTAAATTGAAAAGCGGAATAAACAAAATTAAAAATTCCAGCAAAAAGCGCTATTTTTATTATCGCAGTGCGGTAAAGACTTTTGCTTGATTTAATAAAAAAACCGTTCTTTTATGAGCGGTTTTTTATTTGATAAATTGGAAATAATATTACGAAGAATAACGGCAAAAAGCACGGTAAAAGTTGGACGTATAAATTGAAAATTTTTAAACGTGTACTTATAAAACTTAAACAGCCCACCGTCGCGGTTGCGGTTACGGCGGCGGTTTTTCTTGCGCTGTCCGTCGGCGGCGTGGTTGCTGTAATTTTGCTTAGCGCGCCGCTTAGCATCGCTTACGCGTGTTACTTCGTTTCCGCGTTGTTTTCGGGGTATATAATTTATATTGCCGTTTACGCCTGGCTTAAAGTGCGCCCGCGGTTTTTTGCGTGGGCGGAAAAACGGCGCGTCACCAAAAAGTTTTTTTGCGACTATACTTTTCGCACTATGCTTTTTGCAGTTGGCGGTTTTTTTATGAACGTCGGCTACGCTTCTTTCAACGCCGTTTACGGAATATTGATGGCGAAACATTACGGCTTTGCCGCAATAAGCATATGGTATTGCGCGCTTGCGGTTTATTACGTTGTTTTGGGCGTGACGCGCGCGGTTATCGTTGCGCGCACAAGGGCTGTAAACGTGGCGGCGGGGCTGGACGCTGCCGCCCGCAACGAAAAAAAGATGAATATTTACCGCGGCACTGGCGCGCTGCTGCTTGTGCTTACGCTTGCGCTCATTTCAATACTTTGGGTAATGGTCAGGTATCCGAGTATGGGCTTCCATTACGAAGGGTTGCTTATATTCGTTGCCGCGGCTTTCACGTTGTATAAAATAATTTTTGCCGTGCACAGCCTTTTGAAGGTGCGCGGAAAGGAAGACTACGCCGTCCGCGCGGTAAGAAACATAAATTTTACCGCCGCGCTTGTTTCGGTGCTGGCTTTGCAAACGGCAATGCTTGCCGCTTTTTCGGACGGGGCGGATTATACCTGGCTTACTGCGCTGGTGGGCACCGCAATTTGCTGCTCGTCGGCGTATACCGGTACGTTTATGATTGTAAAATCCACCGTAAGGTTGCGTAAGCGCAGGGCGCAGGCAATTGAAGACTGCGAAAACGTTGATAAAATATAAAATCCTCTCCGCAAAAACGGGAGAGGATTTTTTTTGTTTTGCCGATTAACTTTGCAATTCATTGCTTGAAACGATAGCAAAACGCATTGAAAACGAAGCAACGAACGCCGCCGAAGCCGCCCAAATCGTAAGGGAAGCAAAAGCGGAAAACTAAAAAGAAAAACCGCCCAACAGTTGAGAGCGTGGGACGGTTAGAAGCTCGGAGGGGTTCGCTTGCTCCCCTCCTCACGGTTGAGAGTATAACACAAGCAAATAAAAAAATCAAGTACTTTTCGGAGAGTTAAAAAATGAGAACTTATATTATCTACGACTTTCAAACCGATGAAGAATTATGCGAAATTCGTGCTTGGTAGATTGTTGACGCAGAAGTTAGGGCGTGTATTGAATTGAACAAAGGCAGCAACGATATATACGCTTTGTCGAAACAATCTTGAACAGTCCGCCTGATGAGTCGTTGAAAATTACGACGAAACGCCGCAAGGCGTCGCGGAACAGCCGCAAAAATCAAAAAGCGAGGTATTAAAGAATTATGAAAAATATCAGAACAGCAAAAGAAAGCCGTTTAACTTATACGGCAAACGGAATTAAAGGAAAGAACGGCGAAATTATAAGCATTTGGGGCGAACTATCCTATCTACCCGCCTACTACGATTTTGACCCCATCACCGCTTGAATTATCTGCGGAAATTTGATAAAATAGGAGAACTTATTAAGGAGAACTAACATATGACTTTTCCCGAACTCACAAACATAATCAGAAAAGCAGACTGCAACGTCATTATGGATGAATTTAAGCAGCGCGGCTATATCTATTGCAACAGCGATTGTAAATTGCGAAAAGTAAGCATTACATCGCTATTACGAAACATCATTGCGCAAACTGAAGAATTTGCTGATAACGAACACGAGTATATATTTAAGGCAAGTATGTGCGGAGTAATCAAGGGCTTTGAGAACTATGATTTTATATGCGTACACATATCCAATAAAAAACAGCCTGCAAATCCATATGGAAAAGAAAAAGACGTTATTACAAATAAAACGTTAGTTTTTGCAGATGCAGTCAATCGTAACGATATCTTGCGCAAACTTTCGGCTAATCAAACCGTGCCTATACATTATAGTTGCAGCAACTGCCCCTACGCACAAGTAACCAACAATTTTTGGACTTTGTATTGTACATATTGGCGTAAAATTGTGTATCGCACGTCGGGATGCACGAAAAAAGATTAAGGAGAAAGCAAAGTTATGACAATTACTGAAAAATACAATGAAATCAAAACCACATATCTTTCATCGCTTAAAACGCTGTCGCAGAGCATTGCGACTTACGATAAATACGAAACTGTGTTAAATGATTTTGGAAACTGTATTGAACAGCACTTTAATACGGTTGAACAGTCTACGGAAATCACTCCGCAAATGATACTCAAATATCGTGAAATCATAGAAGAGCGTGGCGTTTGCAATAACACGGTTGCGCACTACCTTACCCTTCTCCATTCCTTTTTTGAATGGTGCAAGGCTCATAAGTTTTACGCAGAACAGCCCATCCTCTTTGTAAATGACGTTGCAGCTTGAATTAACAAGCAGGTTGGCTGCCCAAACAGTGTCGCGTATTTGCGCCTGCGTGAAAGCGGCGGTAATTTGCGACTGAACATTGTAGTCAAACCAATAGTATGTATCAATAAAAACCGCTTTTTCCAGCGAAATACATTTGGCAAACGCTTTTTCTTCAATAGTTTCCACGCTTTCGCCTATAATAACGCTTTTAAGCGCCGTGCAGTTTTCAAAAGCGTTTACGGGTATAATTTTCAAACCGCTGCCCGTGTCAAGAGTTTGCAGCATTTTACAGTTTATAAAGGCGTAATCGCCCAATTCTTCAATTCCGTCCGGTATGCGCAAACTTGCTATTGCCGAGCCGTTAAACGCGCCCGCGCCTATTTTTTTAAGGCTTTGCGGAAGGGTTATGCCTGTAAGACCGGTGTTTGCAAAAGAGTAATTTCCTATTGCTTCCAGCCCTTCCGGCAGTTCGGCGTAAACAAGCGAAAAAAGTCCGTCAAACGCAAAATTGCCTATTGTTTTTACATTGTCTCCGATAGAAATCGCGGTTATGGGTTTTACGCCGTCGTCGGTGAAGGCGTATCTGAAAATTTCGGTAACGGGTTTATTGTTGTATTCCGCGGGTACTATAACCTGTTCGTCGTCGCCCGTGTATTTTTCAAGAATATACCCGTCTGCGGCGGCGTTTAGTTTCCATTTAAAAAGGTTTACGCTGCTTGCGGGTAGTTTTTCGTAAACCGCGGTTGCCGTCATATCTTCCCCGAAAGTAAGTTCGCCGTACGTCCATTTGCCGGTATAAAACGGTTTGTAAGGGACTTCCGGCGCCTCTATCGTACTGTCAAGCACGGTATAGGTGCGTATTACTGCGTTTTCACCGTCGGGAAAAATAATTTTGTAATAAATAAGCGTATATTCGCATTCTACGGTAACGTCGCCGTCGTAACTCAGCGTAAAATCACGCCATTTTGTTGTGTAGCCCCTTTTTTCGGGAGCGGGAGGGGGAGTTATCTCCTCGTCGAACACGGTGTAAAAATATTCTTCAAAAAAGTTTTCCGCGACGAAAGTTATGCGGAAGCGGCGCAGTTCGTACACCGCGTGTACGATGACGGTGCCGCCGTTTGAAAGGTCGTATTGCTGCCAGACGCCCGTGTAACCGTATTTTGCTGGCACAGCCGGCTCGCTTACCTTCACGTCGCCTTCTTCATAGGGCACGGTAAACTCAAAATTTTCGGCAACGAATATAACAAGTCGCTTTTCTTCCGGTTTTTCGGTATCGTCCGGTTTTTCGCCCTCGTTATGCTCTCCGTCCGTGTTTCCGTCCCCGTCGGACGGGGGAACGGTGGAACCGCCGCTATTTTCGCCGTCGCCTTCGGTGCCCGATGAAGGGGGAATAACCGTTTCGGTTTCCGTACGGTTAAGTCCGCAACCCGTTGCAAAAACGGCAATCGCCGCACACAAAATAATGCCTATTATACCAATAAGCAACAAAAAATTAATATTCAGCCTTCTCATAACCGTTTTAACCTTACCCTATACGGAAATTTGTCGAATTTTGTCGAAAACATTGTAACAAAAAGCAGCAGAAAAGGTTATATGCTTTTTGTGGTGAAAATTTTGTTGCTTTTCGTTGAGTTTTTAAGTATTTTATGCGTTTTAAGCGGTTAACAACATTTTTTGCCGCTACATACCAATATAAAGGCAATATAAAACCGCCCGCGGACTTGTGCGGTCCGCGGGCGGTAAAGTTGCTTTTTATTGCTGTTTTTTGCCGTCCTTACGCGCAGATTTGTTGCTTATGTAATAAGTAGTCTTATCTGCGGAAAGTTTTGTTTCGTATTCCATATTTTTAAGCAGGTCAATCATCTTTTTAAAGCCGAAGTTTCTGCAATCGAAGTCGCTGAACTGCTTTTGCAACAGCGTGCCCACGGTGCTGGCAAGCAGCCAGCCGTCCGCGTCGGCGTTTTCTTCTATCATTGTGTCAATCGCCTTTTTAATGTCCGTTAAGGCTGTCTGCGTGGATTTGTCCTGCTCGGAAGGGGCGGAGGGCTTGCCCTTTTTGGGTTTTTGAGTAGCGGCGGGCTTGCTTATCAGGTCAACGTATTTAAACATACTGCACGCCGAAACAAAGGGTTTGGGGGTTTGATGTTTTCCCATACCTATGACAACCATACCCGCTTCTCTCAGCCTTGAAGCAAGTTTGGTAAAGTCGCTGTCGGACGAAACTATGCAAAATCCGTCTACTTTGCCTGTGTAAAGTATGTCCATTGCGTCTATTATCATCGCCGAATCGGTTGCGTTTTTGCCCTTGGTGTAGGCGTATTGCTGCATAGGCGTTATAGAGTATTCAAGCAAAACGTCCTTCCAGCCGTCAAGGTTGGGTACCGTCCAGTCGCCGTAAATGCGTTTGTAAGTTATTACGCCCTCTTTGGTTACTTCGTCTATAATCGTTTTAAGATATTGCGGGCTTGTGTTGTCCCCGTCTATAAGTATGGCAAATTTTTTGTCTTCCATATGCCGCTCCGTATTTTGCATTATAATTATTGTAACATAAAACTATAAGTTTTTCAACCCGCTTTTCAAATTGTTATTGCTTGTTTTGCCTTATTTTAAGTAAAAAACAGGCGATTTACGACAAATTTTGCACCGTTTGGCGCTGTGTTTGCGTTTTTGATACAATTTACGCATATTTTTCGCAAAACCGAAAAATTCGGCAAACCGCGTTATTTTTGTTGCTTTTTATTTTTGTTAGTATATAATGGACGAGTAAATTTAGTAGCGAAAAAAACGAGGGACGTCCCTCGTTTTCTATGCAAAGCATAGAAAACGCAGTTAAATTTGTTTAATTAGTTTAAAATTTATCGGAGGTTTTAATGAAATCGATGACAAAACGCACGGGCGCGATTTTAGCAGTTGCCGCCTATGCAGCGACCGCGGTTGCGGGACTGGGTTTGACTTTCGACCTGAAAGCGAACGCCGCCGACGACCCGAAAGAAGGCTTAACCTATTATTACTCGGGACTTAAATTCAATCCCAGAGCGGAAAGATTTTACAAAGCGTTTGAAACGCTTGAAGAAAGCGGCGCTTTCAAAACGGGAGAAGTAGACTATAACATAGTTGAAAATAAAGTAGTAGTGGGACAGGACGTTTCCGACTACGTTGACAAAGGCAGCTCTAAACTGCCCGTAGCGTTCGGCGCGGGACGCGACGCTTTTCTTATGGATAATCCCGACTTGTTCTATTGGGACGTATTTTCGGTTTCGATAAGCGCGGGCGTACAGGGCGGAAATTACGTTGCGTTTATGGATACAAGCCGCACGGACGACCCGTTTGTAGGGCATTTGAATACCGAAGCGAAGATTAACGACGCAATAATAGAGTATGAAGCGGCGCTTAAAACCGTTGTGGACGGCGCGAAAGCGGCGAGCAGCGACAAGAAAGCGCAGATTGAATACGTTAATAAATACATAGGCGACCATACCGAATACGATTTTTGCGCAACCATTACCGACGGCGAAACCGGCTTTGCACCCGAAGCGGATTACATTGACACCGCTTACGGCGCGCTTGTAAACGGAAAAGCCATTTGCGGCGGTTATGCAAAAGCGTTTAAAGCGGTTATGGACAGATTGGGCATACCTTGCGTATGCGTGCAGGGATATAGTTATAAAGACGGTTCATCCGAGTTTGTAGCGCATATGTGGAACGCCGTTAAACTTGACGGTATGTGGTACGCGGTTGACGTAACCTGGAACGATACCGCCGGCAAAAACGACTGGTTGCTTATAGGCGAAAAGGCGCTTACGAAAGACCACGTTGAAGACAAAGTTATTTCTTCTTCTGGTTACGAGCTTAAATACCCCGCGTTAAAGCCCTATAATTACGGCAACGATACCGACGAAAACGGTATGGACATAAAGGGAGAATATGAAGAAAGCTCCGACGGCACGGGTAAATTTCTTTCTCTTACCGTTGCATACGACGGAAAAGGTGCGGAAAAACTTGAAGAGGAAGGAAAATATTTTTCGTTTCGTACGGGTGATAAGGGAGAAAATGGTGCAATAGTTTGGGGTCCTTGGTTCAACTTGATTGCTTTCGAAGAAGAGTTTGCCGGTGGATTTTCGCATACCGATACGGAATGTAAATTTATTTTACACGCGGGGATTGAATTTATTCAGTTTGCTCTTATGGATTATGGTCCCGATTTGGGACTTGCAGGTTCAAGTCATAAAATTATATATGACGAAACAAAACTTACGGACGAACATATAAGCCAGCCCAGCGCGCCTTATCAGAACGAAGGTTTCGGCAGTTATATTCCCTCCCCCGGCGCAAACGTAACGCCTACAAACACGGGCGCTTACGACGTAAACGGCACCTATCAGATGAAGTTTGTCTACAACGATACGCTTGTGCTTGTGGAAGGAAAAACGGAAAAGGACGTGCAACTTCACGTTGAAATTTCGCGCGGCAACGACACCATAAACGACAATATTGTTATTACCGACTTCAAGTGGGACGGCAACAAGACGATTACGTTCACGTTTAAGCCCAGCAAAATGTTTATACACAACTCCGCCGAATATAAGTTTACGCCCACTAACCTTGTAGGCAAGAGAAGCAACAAAATTCCCGACCCCGTTTCTTATTTCTTCAAGGGCAAAAGCGTTGTTTGCAGCAAAATATTCAACGACGGCAGACTGTATATGAGCGTATACGGCGAACCCAACATACTTGACACTTCCGACTTGTCAATGAACGACTTCAAGGACGACTCGGGCAACTATTACGCAAAGGACCAAAGAAGCCAGCTTTTGCTTGTTGCAAACAAGCCCGGCAACGCCAAATCGGACCAGATGGTGGATATGCTGGGCAAGGAAGAAGGCATTGCGGAAAGCGACATTGTTACGACGGCTACGTACGAAATAGATTTGCAAATCTGCGGAGTGGTACAAAAAGTTCCCAACGGAAGTTATATGCAGGTTGCGTTCGGCTTCCCCGAAGGTTTCAGTCCCGACGACGCCGGCACGACGTTTAAAATTTATCATTACACGCACGACAAAGCGGGCAACATAACGGGCGTTGAGGAAATTCCCGTAATCGTTACCGAATACGGTTTGATTGCAAAGGTAAGCAGTTTCAGTCCGTTTACCATTGTGCAGGTTAAAAAATCCGCAGTCGGCGAAAGCTCGAACAAGAGCGTTTACGCAAGCGTTTTGGGCAACGGCGGCACTATAAAGACGGAAGCGGGCACAAGCGGCGTTGAGGTGCTTAACGGCGACTCCGTAACGTACAACATAGTTCCCGAAAGCGGCTACAAAATCGACCGCGTTATGCTTAACGGCAAGCCGTTGAGCGCGGACAGATACGTAAACGGCAAGATTACTCTTACAAAAGAGGAACTTGCGGAAGGCAACACGCTTGAAGCTTCATTCGTTACCGTGGCTTCCGCCGAACATTACGAAAAGAAGGGCGTTGAAATCAAACAGCCCGACACCATAATTATCGATTCCGATAAAATTATGGAAAGTTTTGAAGGCACGGATACCGCCGACGGCAAGACGCTGGGCGTGGTAATAGGCTGCGTTGTCGGCGCGGTTGTTTTGGCTGCCGGCACGGGCGCCGCTATTTACCTTGTAAGAAACAAAAAGCGCTCTGCAAAGTAAAAATTTAAACAAACGGTAAAAAACCGCCGAATTATTCGGCGGTTTTTTAATTTGCAAAATTACAAAAAAACTTTGGTTCATTCGCTTGCTTTTTAAACTTGCGGATTGTAGTATAATACAGATTCCAAAAAACGCACTACGGGGACTGTTTATGAAATCGGTACAAATTGAAGATTTGCTTAAAAAATTGAGTTTGCAGGACAAAGCGCGGCAAATTACGCAAATAAACGCAGACTTTATAAAAGCGGACGTCAAGGCGGAGGCGACGGGCGTAAGCGACGGATTTTATTTAACCAAGGACGACGTTTTCGGCTGCGGCTCGGTGCTTAACTTCGGCGACGCGCGCGACGCCGAGTATATACGCAAAAAATATCTGGAAGTATCCGAAAATAAAGTTCCGCTTGTTATGATGCAGGACGTTATACACGGCTATCGCACTATTTTTCCCGTGCCGCTTGCGCTGGCTTGCTCTTTCGATGCGGATTTGGTTGAAGAATGTTGCAAAATGTCCGCTGTCGAAGCGTCGCTTAACGGCGTTGACGTAACTTTTTCGCCTATGATTAATCTTTCGCGCGACGCTCGCTGGGGACGTGTTATGGAAGGCTATGGCGAAGACCCGTATCTTAACGGATTGTTCGGGCGGGCTGCGGTGCGCGGCTATCGCGCGGGCGGGCTGGCAAGCTGCGTAAAGCACTATGCGGCGTACGGCGCGGCGGAAGCGGGCAAGGACTACAACACCACCGATTTAAGCGAACACAATTTAAGGGAATATTATTTGCGCGCCTTTGAGGAGTGCTTAAAGGAAAACCCCGAACTTATAATGACGTCATTCAACCTGTTAAACGGCGTGCCCGTAAATGCGGACTCGCACTTGCTTGTTGATATTTTGCGCAAGGAGTGGAATTATAACGGGGTTGTAATAAGCGATTATGCGGCTGTTGTCGAGATGATAAAGCACGGTTATGCGGAAAACAAAAAGGAGTGCGCCCGCGTAGCCGCGCTTAACGCGGTGGATATGGAAATGATGTCCTCGGCATATATAGAATTTTTGCCCGAACTTGTGGAGGAAGGCGCCGTTCCCGCTTCGGTTGTGGACGAAATGGCAAAGCGCGTGCTGGAATTGAAGCAAAAGTTAAACCTTTTTGAAAATCCCGACAACGCCACTTCCGTACAAAAGGCGGAGGAAGCGTGCCTGTGCCCCGAACATAGAGAAATTGCTTTGCGTTCCGCGGAAAAAAGTTTTGTTTTGCTTGAAAACAGCGGCGTGCTTCCTTTAAAAGAATGGCAAAAAATTGCGCTTGTGGGACCGCTTGCCGCCGAAAAAAATATTTTGGGCGCGTGGGCGTGCGCGGGAAGGGCGGACGAGTGCGTTTCCGTGAAGGAAGGCGTTGAAAAACTGCTTGGCGCAAAAGTTTTATATTCCAAGGGTTGCTCAGTAGATTTGCTTTCCGACGACGAAAGTATAATTGCCGATGCCGTAAAAACCGCAAAGAAGGCGGAAGTTGTGGTAGCGTGCGTGGGCGAGCACTCTTACCATTCGGGTGAAAGCGCGTCCCGTGCGGATATTTGCTTGCCCAAAGTGCAAGTTAAACTTTTGAAAGAACTTAAAAAGGCGGGCAAGCCCGTAGTTGCCGTAATTTTTGGCGGCAGACCGCAGGTTTTGACGGAGGTGAAGGAGATTGCCGCCGCTATTTTGTATGTATGGCAACCTGGTACCGAGGGCGGCTCGGCGATAGCGGAAACGCTTTACGGCAAAGTTTGTCCCGAAGGAAAACTTGCTATGAGTTTTCCCCGTTCGGTGGGACAGTGCCCCGTTTATTACAATCATTTCAGTTCGGGACGTCCCAAATCCAAGGACGAACTGCACGGGCAGGCTTATACCTGCGGCTATATTGACGAATTGAATTCGCCGCTGTATCCCTTCGGCTACGGTTTAAGTTATACGCGCTTCGAATACGGCGATATTAAGCTTTCGTCCGCCGTTATGGAGCGGGGCGGTAAAATTTGCGTCAGCGTGCCTTTGAAAAACTGCGGAAGCAGAGCGGGCGGCGAGGTGGTTCAGCTGTATATCAGGGACAAATTCGCTTCCTGCGCGCGCCCCGTACGCGAGCTTAAAGCTTTCCGCAAGGTGACGCTTGCCGCGGGCGAACAAAAAACCGTGGTTTTTGAAATTACGGAAGACGATTTGAAGTTTTACGGCGCAAACGGCAAATTCGCGGCGGAAGCGGGCGAGTTTGAAGTTATGGCTGGCGGCGACAGCCGTTGCGCGGTTGCGGGAGTTTTCAGGTTGCTTTAAAAACGATTGCAAAACCGCAGTAAAAACAAACTTATTTGCAAAAATGCGCAGGCATACAAAAGCCCCCGAAACGGAATTTTCCGTTTCGGGGGCTTTTTATATAAAAATCAAATATTGTATTTTACTGTTTTTACGGGAATTTTTTTGATGGACTTGCCCGAAAGGTGTTCAAACATCTGCAACATAGAGTAAGAGGATGTTGCCGCCCAGTGCAGGTGGTCGGCTTTTGCCGTTATAAACCGGTTTGGAGAGTTATAGCGTAAAACTCCGTCAAATCCCGTAACAATTATGTCTTTTTTGATATTTTCTGCTTTAAGTCCGGCAATAATACCCATAGCGGTTTCGTCGTTGGCGCATACTATTGCGTCCGGACGGGTGTCGTGTTCCAAAACGAATCGGCAGGCGTTTAGTCCGCCTTCGTAAGTGAAGTCCGTTTGCAGTACGATAGTGTTTTTGTTTATAAGCCCGTTTTCGTCCAGCGCGCTGCAAAAACCGTTATAGCGGTAACTGCTTTCGTAGGACTCTTTCGGTCCGCCTATAAACGCAAAAGTCTTAGCGCCGGCGTTTATCGCGCACTGCGTAACCGCCTTGCAACCGTTGAAGTTGTCCAGCGTTACGTTTACCGCGTCCGTAAATTCCGTTTCGCGGTCCATAAGCACAACGGGTATTCTGCGCGCGGTTATCTTTGCCACGTCCTCGTTGCTGACTTTGGAGTTAAGCACAAACAACCCGTCCATCCACTTTATTTTTGAAACGTCCGCGCCGACATAAATCATAAGGTCGCAGTTGTTTAATCTTAGCGTTTCGTTCATCGCTTCGATAATCTCGGTATAAACGCCGCCTTTAAACGAGTTGACGCACAGCACAACCTGCTTTAAATACTCGCCGCCGTCGCTTCTTCCGCTTTTGCCGGAGTAGCCCAATTCTGCCGCGGCTTCAAGCACGCGCTGTTTTGTTCCCGCGGGAATGCGCGGGTCGTTGTTAAGCGAATAAGATACCGTTGTTACCGATAAACCGAGATATTTTGCTATATCGATTAGTCTGACCATATTTTTTTCCGCCTGAAAGTTTCCTCCCAATTCAGTGTTATATCACATATTTTTACATTTGTCTACAATTTTTTTATTATTGAAGTTTATTGAACCATTTCAATAATTTCAATTGAATTTCAATAATTTCAATTATAAAATATATTGAAAAAGTCAATAGTATGTGATATAATCAAAAAAAATGTGTGAAAATATCATTAAATATATAAATTTTTCCAATCAAAGCAATTTTTATTGAAATAAAATTAATTAAAACGGAGTATAGTATGTTGAATAACAAATACGGCTATTTTACAGAAGACGGAAAAGAATTTGTTATAACTAATCCCCTCACGCCCAGACCCTGGATAAACGTAATATCCAACGGCGACTATTCGCTTATCGTCACCCAGACGGGCGGCGGATATTCTTTCCGCGGCAATGCCGAGCAGAACAGGCTGACGAGAAGTTTTCAGGACATCGTAAAGGATAACTGGGGCAAGTATTTTTATATACGCGATTTGGAAAGCGGTAAATTCCACACTTCGGGCTTGCTGCCCGTAAAAGAAGGCGCGGAAAATTATACCGTAAGACACGGGCTTGGTTATACAGTCATCACACGCGAAAGCAATAACGTGCGTTCGGTGTTTACGGTGCACGTTTCGCAAAACTCCCCTATGGAATATATGACGCTTGAACTAACCGATTTAAGCGGCAAAAACCGCAAACTCGACGTTACGGGATATTTTGAATGGGCTTGCGGAATGGCGTACGACACCCATCGCGAATTCCAGCGTCTGTTTTACGACTGCGCTTTCGATAAGTCGCTCAATTCGATTGTAATAAACAAGTGTTTGTGGGGCTTCCCCGACGAAAAGGGAAGGTACAACAACGACGATTGGCCTTACACGGCGTTTTTCTGCTGTTCGGAAAAGGCGGACTCCTTCGATTGCGACAAGGAAAAATTTATTGGTATGTACCGCGACGAAAAGTCGCCCGTCGGTATGGAAGGCGCAAGCCTTACGGGCAGCTGCGGAAGATACTGCGAGCCCGTTGCGGCGCTCAGAGTAAAAGTTTCGCTTAAAGCGGGCGAAAGCAAGACGCTTGTCTTCGGGCTTGGTATGGCGAAGAAGGGCGAGGAAGATTACAAAGCGCTTATCAAAAACTGCACTTTGAAAAATGCGGAAGCTTCTTTAAAAGAGAGCAAACTCAAATGGGCGGACCTGTGCGGAGCGGAACATCCCGAAACGCCGGATAAAGCGTTCAACGTTATGGTTGGCAACTGGACAAAATATCAGGCGCTTTCTTGCAGAATGTGGGCGAAAGCGGCGTATTATCAGATTTCCGGCGGCATAGGCTACCGCGACCAGTTGCAGGACAGCCATATAGGGCTTGAAACTTCGCCCGCGCTGACCAAAAAGCAGATATTGCTTCACGCTTCAAAGCAGTTTAATCAGGGCGACGTTTTGCATTGGTGGCTGACGTACAACGGCGCCGGACCGCGCACAAAGTGCTCGGACGATTTTCTTTGGTTGCCGTTTACCGTAATAAATTACCTTGCGGAAACCGTTGACGAAAGTATTTTAAGCGAAAAAGCAAGCTTTTTGGACGGCGGAGAAGGAGATATTTACGACCACTGCAAAAAGGCGATAAATTACAGTTTTTCAATGTTTTCGCCGCGCGGAATTCCCCTTATGGGCGCGCACGACTGGAACGACGGACTTTCCGCCGTCGGTCACGGAATGATTGGCGAAAGTTTCTGGGTGGCGGAATTTTTGTACTGGATTATAACCCGCTTCGATAAAATTGCGGAAAGCAGGGGCGACGCGGAGTTTGCCGCGCTTTTGCGTGAAAAGAGCGCAAAATTGAAGGAAGACTTCAATAAACACGCGTGGGACGGCGAGTGGTTCCTGCAAGCTACCAACGACTTGGGCGAAAAGATAGGAAGCAAGGAAAATACCGAAGGAAGAATTTTCCTTAACCCTCAGATTTGGGCGGTTATTTCGGACATTACCACGGAAGAAAGAATGAAAAAGGCGATGGACTCGGTTACGAAGTATTTGCTTCGCGATTACGGAGCGTTGCTTTTGTATCCCGAATACAGCACGCCTAAGAGCGAGATTGGTTATATAACCCGTTACGCTCCCGGTTTAAGGGAAAACGGCGGCGTTTACACGCACGCGGCTACCTGGGCGGTTTGGGCTTATTCTATGCTCGGCGACAACGAAAAAGCGTATAAGGCGTTCAAGGGTATTTGTCCCCCCAACCGCGGCGAGGATATTGACAAATATATGGCGGAACCTTACGTTTTGCCCGGCAACTCGGACGGACCCAACTCGCCTTACTTCGGAAAAGGCAGCTGGAGCTGGTACTCGGGCTCGGCGCAGTGGCTGCACAGGGTTGCGGTACAGTTTATTTTGGGCGTAAGACCGGTAAAAGAAGGGCTGTTGGTATCGCCCTGCATCCCCGCAAACTGGGACGGCTTTAAGTACAACAGAATTTTCCGCGGCGCGGAGTATGAAATAACCGTTAAGCGCACGGGCAATATGCGCGTGATTGTCGACGGAAAGGAAATAGCAGGCAACGTTGTTCCCGCCTTCGGCAGCGGAAAACACACGGTAACGGCAGAAATTTAAAAAAACTTTTTACGGATTGGTTTTCATAAGGGGGCGCCCCCTTATGTGCGTTATTTATAACGCACATAAAAAACGGTAACCGTGGAAAAATAATATTGATAAGGAGTAAATGATGAAAAAGCAATTGTGTTTGGCTGTTGCGGCGGTAGTCGCAGCCGCGTCAATGTCCGCCGCGCTGTCGGCTTGTTCCAAAACGAAGTACAGTTTGACGTACGCAACCTGGAATTTAAGTACGGAAGCGGTAAATAACGTAGAACGCCAGATGATTAGGGAATTTGAGGAAAGAAATAACGTAAAAATCAGAATAGAGGACAGCGTAAGCCTTACCGCTTATGACGACTCTATTACGGCGCTTGCGGTTAAAAACAAACTTCCCGACGTGTTTATGCTTTCAAATATGAACTACGGCTTGAAGAACCGCTACGTTTCGGACATTACCGACCTTGTTAATGCCGATACCTCGAAAGACTGGGATAAAATACCCAAACCCATAGTGGAAGCGGTGCACTTTAAAAACGGTATTTACGCAATTCCCTTTGCAATGAATATGATGGGATATTTTGTAAACGTAGACCTTATTGAAGAAAAGAACAAGAATTGGTTTTTTGAAAACGAGTTTACGTACGACTCTTTTTACAGGCTTGTAAATGAAATGGCTTCGTATAAAAGCGAAGGAATTATGGGGCTCAGCCACGAAAACACCATTTTCGAGTGGTATCCCGCGTCGGTTAACCCCGATTACGGCTGGTTTACGTGGGACGGAAGCGAATATCACCTTGACGGCACCGAATTTATAGACGCGATTGAAAAGACCAAGCAGATGCGTATGGGCGGGTTGACGTACGACAGCCTCAGCGAAGACGAACGCGCTAACTGGTTTGAAGGCGTGGACGGCTACGTTTCGTTGTGGAACAGCGGCAAACTTGCGCTTAGATGGGGCTCGTCATACGAAGTGCCGGATATGATTAAAAACTGCGACTTCGACATTCGGTTTATAGGGGTTCCCGGCGGAAGAACGCCCATTGTCGGCGACTATATAGCAATTTCAAACACCTGCAAAGACAGGGAACTTGCTTATAAATTTTCAAAATGGATGAGTTTTGACCCCGAGGGCATAAGGGAAAGAATTTCCCGAGAAAAGCAGGTTACAAATACCCTGCCTATGACGGTTGACCCCGTGTTAATAAGCGAATATTTTGAAAAATTCGACGCTGTTGACGGATTGCAAACCGCATTTGAAAAACTTGACAACGGCATAGTTGAGTGCGTAAAGGTTGTGCCCGGCTATAACCTTTCAAGATGGAAGGCGCTTACGGGACTTACCATTACCACGTCGGACGGAGAAACTATTGCCGACGCCGAGTTGGGCAAATACCTTGATTTGTGCTGGACGGGCGAGCAGTCGTATATGGAACACGCGCAGGACGTAAACAAACTTGCAAACGCGCAGTACGGCAACGCCATAAAACAGTTTGAGCAATATTACAATTAATATTTTGACGGCGCTTATTTTCCGAATTTAAGGATTTTGATATGAAAAAAAGAGTCGCCCTTGCAACCGCGGCGGTAATGCTTTTAGGTATGTTGCCGTTTGCGGGCTGCGGCAGGGCTAAATACAATTTCAGCGAAGTTGAAAATGATTGGAGCGACGTGGAAGTTTCCTCCGAACAGGGCGTAAACGTCAAAGCCGAACTTATTTCCGCCACGGGCAGTCCCGCGGCGGAAAAGTACGGCTATGCGGGCGACGCGGTTTGTCTTGACGAAAATCTTTCCGCAACCTATCGTTTCAACCTTGATAAAGCCGAAAAACTTGCGTTTTTTGCGGACTATTACATTTTGCATAACGGACTTTCAGACAGCGAAGTGGCGATTACCGTAAACGGAAACCCCGTTACGGAGCGTTCTTCGCTTAAAGCGCTGTGGCAAAACGAGTCCAACGAGTTTAAAACAGACTCTTTCGGCAATGAAATAGTGCCCTCTCAGCGCAAGATTGAAAAATGGAAGGGCGAATATCTTTACGAATACGATTACGCTACGGTTTTGCCGCCCGTTTACGACTTTGTCGCGGGCGAAAACACCGTTACTTTTACCGTGAACGCAGGCGGGCAGTTTTTGCTTGGCGACGTTTACGCGCGTTCTGTTTCGCTGCCCGAAACTTACGACTCGTATATAGGCAATCATAACGGCGCGCCTTACGGCACCGCTTCCGACACTGCCGAAGCGGAGCGTTTTCTTTATAAAAACACCCTTTCCGCAGTTCCCGCTTCAAACGCGGCGGTAAATATCACGCCTTACAAGTC
Organism: uncultured Christensenella sp.; assembly: GCA_910585785.1. Lineage (GTDB taxonomy): Bacteria > Bacillota > Clostridia > Christensenellales > Borkfalkiaceae > Coproplasma. The sequence goes on from CAJUEV010000012.1 coordinate 21,792, forward strand.
GTATTCTTCCGTTTTGAACGTCGTATCCGGCTTTTCCAGCCCCGAGCAAATTTTAACCTATAAACTTATTGCCGACGCAGACGGGCTTTACAATATTTCGTTCAACTACTCCAACGACAATTCCAACCGCACCGTATACGTGCAGGTATTTGTGGACGGAGTAACGCCGTTCAGAGAGTTGCTGCGCTATCCGCTTATTGAAAACAGCGGTTACGGCAAGCATACTTTGGGCAACGGAGAGGGCAATTACTGCGTGTATCTGACGCGCGGCGAACACGAAATTTCAATAAAAATAGACGGCAGTCTTTCTTCCGACATTCAAAAAATGATGAGTTCGGCGATAGACGGCTTAAACGGCATATATCTGGATTTGAAGCAGATTGCGGGCACCGTTTCGGACGGCAACAGAGAGTGGGATATGGACAACGATTTCCCCGGAGTTGTCGAAAGATTGCAGACTATTTCTTCCAATCTTGATTTGATTGCGTCTGATTTGCGCAGAGTTAACGGCGCGGACGTCAACTATCAGGCGCTTATTTATATTCAGACGGCGAAGCAGGCGATAAACGGACTTTTGAAGACACCTAAATACATACCCAACAAATACGCGCAGATTTCGGAGGGTAGCGGGTCGATAGTTCAAACGCTTGCAAACGCGTTAAGCGACGTAAAAACAACCGCTTTGGGGTTGGACAAAATTGTTTTGCACCCCGCCGACAAGGAAAGCGGACTTAAAAAGGCGAACGGCTGGGTAGTCTTTTGGGAAGGCGTTAAAAAGTTTTTCCATAGCTTTATAGCCAATTATTCAAACGTAACCAAGGACGAAAACACAATTCAGGTTTGGGTTGCGCGTTCGCGCCAATACGTTGACCTTATGCAGCAGATGATGGACGCTTCGGACTTTACCGAGCGCACGGGCTATAACGTAAAATTTTCTATTCTCGCCGACGAAGGCAAACTTATTTTATCAAACGCGGCGGGTATCGCGCCCGACTCGGTTATGGGCATAAGCAACTGGCTTCCCTACGAAATGGGCATACGCGACCTTGTTGTGGATTTGACTAAATTCAGCGATTACGGCGAAGTTATTTCACGTTTTTCGACGGGCGCTATGGTTTCGCTTATAGCGGACGGAATAGGACTTGCCCTGCCCGAAACGCAGGACTTTTACGTAACGTTTTACAGAAAAGACATTTTGCAGAGATACGGCATTGATTTGCCCGACACGTGGGAAGAAGTGGTAAAAACTTTGCCATCGCTGCAAAGATACGGACTTAACTATTATATTCCTCTTTCAACTTCAACCGCGTCAAAGTCGATAATGACGACGGCGCCCTTCATTTATCAGTACGGCGGAACGCTGTTTACCGACGACGGCACGGCGACGACGATTTCGGACGAGGCGAGCCTGAACGCAATAAAGTTTATGACCGAACTTTACACCCTTTACGGTTTGCCCCAGCAGGTTTCCAACTTCTTTGACAGTTTCCGCAGCGGAAGCCTTCCCATAGGCGTTTCCACTTTCGAAACGTATTTGCGCCTAAGTATGGCGGCGCCCGAAATTTCCGGCAAATGGGGAATTGCGCTTGCCCCCGGCGTTTACGACGAAAATCTGGGCGAAGTGGCAAGATGGCAGACGGGCAGCGCGACGGCAATGACGCTTATTAAAAGCGGCAGCGACAAAAAGGACGCGGCAGGCTGGGAACTTTTGAAGTGGTGGACGTCGGCGGACGTTCAGACCGAATTTATGAACAGGCTGACGATGATTTACGGTAAAAACTATATTTGGAACAGCGCCAATAACGAGGCGTTTTCCAACTCGGTTGCCTTTTCTACCGCGGATAAGCGCATAATAAGCGAACAGTGGGAGTGGATGAGAGAAATTCCCAAAGTCCCCGGCTGGTATATGCTTGAAAGGGAACTTTCAAACGCGTGGAACAGCATAGTAATCGACGGCGCCAACACCCGCTCGGTTATAGAAAACGCGGTTAACACGATAGACAAGGAACTTAAACGCAAACTTACGGAATTCGGATATATTTCCAACGGAAACGTTGTCAGACCCTATAAAGTAACTACTCTCGAATACGTTAACTCACTTAAAAACGGAGGTTAAGCGCTTTGAATAACACTCAGGTTATTGAAAGTTCGCCCGAAGACGAGGTTGTAAACGTCTTGCCGGAAGGCGACAAAAAAGCGGGGAAGCGGAAAGAAAAACCGCTTAAAACTGTAAAGCAGCCCCGTAAAGAAAAGATAGGCGGAAAAAGAGGCGCTTTTACCACGGCAATTTTGCTTTTGCCGTATATGCTGGCTTTTATAGTGTTTATCGTACTGCCCGTTATTCTGGCGATAGTGCTTTCTTTTACCGACTTCAACAGTATAAGCGCCCCGTCGTTTACGGGATTTGCAAATTATATCAGGCTGTTTACCGAAGACGAAGTATTTATGCAGAAGGTAATACCAAACACCCTTATGTTTTCGGTTATAGCGGGACCCGTAGGATACTTTTTGTCATTCTTTCTTGCGTGGATGCTGGCGCAGATACCCAAAGCGCCGCGCACCATACTTGCGCTGTGCCTTTACGCGCCTTCGCTTACGGCGGGCGTTGCGATGCAGGTTGTGTGGACGGCGGTATTCAGCGGCGACCCCAACGGATATTTAAACGCGGTGCTTTTGAAATTGGGACTGATAAGCGAAGCGGTGCAGTGGCTGCAAAGCGGCGACTATCTTATGCCGATTATGATACTTGTTACCATATGGTCGAGTATGGGCATAGGTTTCCTTTCAATGCTTTCGGGAATACTTAACATAGACCCGCAGTTGTATGAAGCGGCGTATATGGACGGAATGAAAAACCGTTTTCAGGAAATTGTTTACGTCACTATGCCTTCGATAAAGCCGCAAATGCTTTTCGGCGCGGTAATGGCGGTGGTAAACACCTTTCAGGCGGGTGCGATAGGGGTTGAATTGTCCGGTTCTAACCCGACGCCAAACTATAACGGACAACTGATTATTAACCACATTCAGGACTACGGATATATAAGATATGAAATGGGTTACGCGGCGGCAATTTCGGTTGTTTTGCTGCTGCTAATCTACATCATAAGCAAGGTAATCGGCAAACTGTTGAACAGCAGGGACGAATAATTACGGCAGGTTAAATTATGGCATCGTTTCAAGGTAAAAAGATAAATCCTAAAAGATTCCACGTCAGTCAGCTTAAATTTTACGTATTTTTGCTGCCTTTGGCGCTTTTTATGATTTTGCCTATAATCTATATTTTCAGTACGGCGTTCAAACCTGCGGAAGAACTTTTTAAATTTCCGCCCAGTTTCTTTGTCGTAAATCCCACGTGGGAAAACTTTAAATCGTTGTTCGAGTTGATGGCGGGCACTTCCGTCCCCGCGACAAGGTACCTTTTCAACTCGATATTGGTTACCGTGCTGACAATGCTTATAAGCATATTTCTTTCCGTTTCGGCAGGGTACGTTTTAAGTAAAAAGAAGTTTAAAGGGCAGAAACTGCTGTTTGAAATAAACACGCTTGCGCTTATGTTTGTGCCCATTGCGGTAACTATTCCCAGATTTATTATAATAGTCAATCTCGGGCTTACGGATAGGTTTATTTCCAACATATTGCCTATCGTAGCGATGCCGGTAGGACTTTTCCTTATAAAACAGTTTATCGACCAGGTGCCCAACGCGCTTTTGGAAGCGGCGAGAATGGACGGCGCCAACGAGTGGCAAATTTTAACAAAAATAATAATTCCTTCGGTAAGGCCCGCAATTGCGACGGTTGCGATTATGTCCTTCCAGTCGGCTTGGGGCAACGTTGAAGCTTCCGTTTATTACCTTAACAACGAAAGTTTGAAAACGTTTGCTTACTATATTACAACTTTCTCCTCGGCGTCCACGTCATCTATAACGCAAGGCGTTACTGCGGCGAGCGCGTTGATTATGTTTGTGCCTAACCTGATAATATTTATTGTTATGCAAAGCAAGGTTATGGATACTATGGCACATTCGGGCATCAAATAATACACGTTTACACGGAGCGGATTATGAAAAAAAGCGTGAAAAAATTAATAGTAGCGTTGGTTGCCGTGTTTTTGGCGGCGGCGTCGGCAATACTGTTTTTTACGGATATAACCACGGCAAACGCGGATTTTAAACCGGTTCAGGCGCCCGTAGCGGATAACTCTTTTACGGTTCCTTACGAAACGCTTACGGCGGGACCGGAAGGGGCGCTTGTACCCACGCAGACCGCTTATACTCCGTCGGGAAAAATTTCGCTGTCTTCGATAGGGGACGCGCTGAAAAATCCCGAAGATATGATAATAGATAAAACCGCGGGGCTTGTATACATAGCGGATACGGGCAACAAGCGGATAGTGGTAACGGATTTGGACGGTTATGTGGTAAAAACTTTCGGCGAGGACGTTTTTCAGCAGCCTACCGGTCTTGCTGTAAGCGACGGCAAAATTTTCGTCTGCGACAGAACAAACGCGCTTGTATACGCATACGACGCTACCACTTATGAAGTTATACGCACTTACGGCAGACCGGATAATCCGCTTGTCGGCGCAAACACCCCTTACGTGCCCGTTAAACTTACGGTGGATAGCAGGGGAAATATGTATATCGTTTCCGAAGGCTGCGTAAGCGGTCTTATGCAGGTAAATATGGAGGGCGAGTTTGTAGGTTACGTTGGCGCCAACGAAACGCCGGCTTCATTAATTTCCGTTTTGCAGAAAATATTTTTCTCCAAAGAACAGCAAAACGCCTTTCTTGCCACGCCGCGCAGTCCCACAAACGTTGCGATTGACGGCAGGGGGCTTGTTTATACGGTAACCAACAACGCTTCGAAAGGGGCGGTAAAGAAACTTAACACAATGGGCAACGGCATTATGTCGCCCTCGATAAATTTTGCCGATACCACAGCCGTTTCGATTGACGCTTCCGAAAACATATATACCGTTCAGTCCAACCAGAAGGACGGCTGCTACGTGACGGTATTCGACAGCGAAGGCAACCTGTTGTTCCGCTTCGGAGGGACTGACGGTTACGAAAGATTCGGTTCGCTGGGCAATCCCGTAGCAGTCAGCGCGCTGGACGACGGCAAAGTGATGGTGCTTGACAAAAAATACGGCATAGTAGTTATTTACGAGCGCACGTCTTTTGCGGGACTTGTATTCGAGGCGGTGGACTACTACAAGGACGGCTTGTATCTTGAAGGCGAAGGCTTGTGGAACGACGTTTTGCGCTATAACAGCAACTTTATACTTGCGTATAAGGCGTTGGCGCGCGCAAATATGAAAAAGAGCAATTACAGCGTAGCTTTAAATCAGTTTAAATACGCCGAGGACAGAGCGGGATACTCGGAGGCGTTCTGGCAGATAAGAAACGAGTGGCTTGAAAATAATCTGCTTTGGGTGTTTATCGTAATTCTGATAATAGTCATTGCGGCGATAATAATAAAAATTTTAAGCAGGCGCAAGCCCAAATTGTTTATTCCCATAAAGAAGGGAATGAAAAAGGTTTCTGACCTGCACGTAAAAAACGTTTATTTCTTAAAAGAATTCAATCATTCGAAACGGTTTATGAAGTCCACGCAGGACGCCGTTTACGAAGTGAAATATCACAATAAAGCCAGCATATGGACGGCGGGAATACTTTTCGTCTGGTTTGTAATATTGCAGATATTGGGCGTTGTGACAAAGGGCTATTTGTTCAACTCGGCTACGGTTTACAACACTAACGGCTGGAATATGGTGCTTATAACCGTGGGAGTGTTGCTTGCGTTGGTGCTTTGCAATTATTTCGTAAGTACGGTAACGGACGGCGACGGTAAACTGAAACATTGCTTTATATGTTTTATGTACGCGCTTTCGCCTTATCTGATTATGGCGTTGCCCGTCTTTATACTAAGCAATTTCCTTACCTTTAACGAGTCGATAATTTACACCTTCTGCGAAATTGTTATGTACGGTTGGAGCGGCGTGTGCCTGTTCCGCGCGATTATGGAACTGCACGACTATTCCTTCTGGAAGACGGTTAAAAACGTTTTGCTTACCGTGTTTGCGTTTGCAATGGCGTTGCTGTTCATCATAGTGCTGCGTATGCTTTTCGCGCAGTTGTTCGGCTATATAGGTTCGATTTTCGGGGAGGTGTTCGGCAGATGATTAAGGGATTACTTAAAGCCGCAGCAGGCATAGCGCTTGCGGGCAGCATAATCACCGGCAACATAGCGCTTGCCGTCAATCTGGCGGCGGACGTAGCCGAAGACGAAACTCCTCAGGGCGTTTATTCGGTGGATATAGACGGGTCTACGCTTAAAGTCGACACAAAAACTTTAAATCTTTCTATAACCCGCGGCGACAGAACGTGGTATTCGGGCAAAAGATTTTCGGGGGAAGACGGACTTAACAGCCTTTGGGTAAACAAACTTACCGACGGCGTAACCGTGGGATATAAATCGATGAACACGGGAACTACCAGAGAGCGCACTATAAGTATGCTTAAACCCAAAATTACTTTTAAAGAGCGTACCGACGGTTTCGACGCAAAAATTTCCTGCCGCGATATTTTGGTTTCGTTTACCTTGCAGGTGCGGCTTTCGGGCAATAAGTTGCAGGTTAAAGTACCTTTCGACTCTATTTCGGAAGACGCGCCCGAGGACAACAAACTTGAATATTTGATTGTATATCCGTTTTTTGACAGCAGCTATGCGCTGACCGACGGCGAAATACTTATACCCGACGGCAGCGGCGCGCTTATAGATTTGTCAGTTCCCACTTCCGCGCAAAAGGCGTATTCGGCAAGGGTGTACGGAAGCGACTACGGAATTTCTTTCGATACCATAACTTCAAATTCGCCGCAGACGGCTTCAATGCCCGTATATGCGATGATGTACGACGACGGCGGAACAATGGTTACCGCTGACGACGGCGCCGAATATTGTTCGGTAAACGCCTATGTAAGCGGCATCACAACAAATTACAACTTTGCATATTTCAACTGGATATACCGCGAGTCGTACGTAAAGTATTACGAAAGCAGCGGTACTGACGGCAAAAGTTACGTGGCGTTTCAGGAAGATATGAACAAGTTTGACCTTGTTCAGACAATGACCCTTCTGGAAGGCGATTGCGATACGGCGACGGTGGCTAAGGAATACCGCAAAACCGTCGACTTTAAGCAAAACGCGCTTTCTTCCGACAGGGCGGGGCTAAGGTTGCAGTTTCTTATGGCGGAAAACAAAAAGGGAATGTTCGGCAACGAAGTTGTTACTATGACTAAAACCTCTTTTATAGAGGACGTTGCGGAAGAAGCGGCGCAGTATTGCGGTAACCTTTCCGTTTCCGTATTGGGGTATACTTCGGGCGGGTTAAACAATTCATATCCCAAACATTTTCCGTTGGACGGCGGACCCGGCGGCAAAAGCGGGTATAAAAAACTTTCTCAAACGCTTAAAGAAAACGGCGTAAATTTTTCCTTTACCACCGACTATGCCAAGGCGTACGCGGGGGCGGGAGTCAACGAAAAGAAACTTGCGCTTAACATTTCAAATCAGTTTACCACGCTTACGGACAGCAGAGCGGGTTCTACGGCAAAGTTCAATCTGATAAATCCGGACGACGCCGCGGCGCTTATGAAGGGTGATTTGAAAAACATAAACAAGTATAACGCGTCTGTCGATTATGCTTCGGTAGGCTCGCTGCTGTATTCGGGCTATAAAAACCGCGATTACGACCGCGCCTATACCGCCGAGAAATTCCGCGAGGCTATTGAACTGTCGCAAGTGACGGCAAACATAATTAAACCCAACGCATATATGTGGGCTGTTTGCGATTCATATCTTGAAATGCCGGTTTCTTCAAGCGGATTTATGATTGAAACGGAAAGCGTGCCTTTCTTGCAGATGGTTGTTTCCGGCAAAATGCAGACTTACAGCACCGCGATAAACCTTAATTACACGGGCGAAGATTTGATTTTGCGACTTATAGACTACAACGTTTATCCGTCGTTTTTGGTGACGCAAAAGGACGCGCTTGAACTTTACGGCACAAACAGCGCGGGAATATTCACTTCCTCCTACGATATTTGGAAGGATACGATAAAAAGCATATATACGCAGGTTGACGGCGTGCTTTCGGCTGTTGCGGGTTGCACGGTAGAGGACAGATATACGGCGGGCAACGGCGTTTACGTAACCGTATATTCCAACGGCAAAAAAGTAGTCGTAAATTACGGCGGTGCGGAAGTTACGGTGGACGGAACGGCAATAGCCGCAAAATCCGCCGCGGCGATAGACTGAATCCCAAAAAAATAAAGGGTTTTACGGATAATATGAAAAAAAATATAAAAAAACAAAATCTAACCGTTACGGAAGGGGAGGCGGTTGCAACCGATGAAGCGCTTGCCAAAGCCGCGCCCGTTGCTGGCGATACGCCTGCGGCGGAAGCGGTTGCGCCCGTGCCCGCAGCGGCTGTCGGCGGAACCGACGTAACGCCGAAAAAGCCCAAGGACAAAAAAGAGGGAAAGGCGTATAGGTTTTTCCACTCGGAAACGTTCAGCGGATATCTTTTCGTTTTGCCGTGGCTTATAGGTTTTTGCGTTTTCGTCGCTTATCCCATAATTCAGACGCTTATTTTCAGTTTCGGCACGGTAGATATACGTCCGGGCGAAATAAACACAACGTTTATTGGCTTTGAAAACTATGCCAAAGCGTTGGTGCGGGACGGAAACTTTACCAAGGCGCTGGGCGATTACGTAACCGAAATGGTTTTATACGTACCGGTTATTACGGTTATTTCCTTAATTCTTGCAATGCTGCTTAACAGCAAACTTAAAGGAACGGGATTTTTCAGGACAATTTTCTTCTTCCCCGTAATAATAACCAGCGGACCCGTAATTAAAATGTTCGTCGACCAGGGCGTGGCGTCTTTCCCGGGAATAGAAAACCTTATAGACTTCACCGCGCTTGCCGAAACGCTGCCGCAGTTTCTTGTGGACGCTTTGCAGTTTCTTACCTCCGAATTCATTATGATTTTATGGTTTTCGGGAATACAGATTCTGGTATTTATGACGGGACTGCAAAAAATGGACAAAAGTATGTACGAAGCGGCGAAGATAGACGGCGCGACGAAGTGGGAAATGTTCTGGAAAATTACCCTTCCCGCGTTAAATCCCACAATTGTTTTAAACGTTGTGTTTACCGTGGTTATGCAGTCGATTTTCTCGCTTAACCCCATAATTACCAAAATTCAGACGGATATGAACGCGACGGACGGCTCCGGCGGATACGGATACGCTTCCGCAATGGCGTGGATTTACTTCATAGTTATGCTTGCTATTCTCGGGCTTGCCGTTCTTATATTCAAAAAGCACGAAAGGAGGCCTAAACGGATATGAAAAAGACGGATAAAACCGAAGAAGTGAAAATTGCCGCAACGCCCGCCTCGTGCGATGTTTCCGCGGAAGAAGTTAAAACGCCTGCGGAAGAAGTGAAGGCGCCTGCGGCGGAAACGCCGGCAAAACCCGCCGTTTGCGAGGGTACGCCGACGGAAGAAGCGCAGCCCGCCCAAAACCGAGAAGAAAAAGTTTCGGCGGACGACGAACAGTCGGAACAATCCGAACAACCGGAACAACCCGAAAACGCTGAAAACATAGAAAAGCCCGCGGAAAAGAAAAATTCCGCAGCCGCATTTTTCAAATCTGTTTGGGCGGCTATCGCAGGATTCTTTATTTGGCTGGGCGACTATATAAAAGATTGGTTTAACGAAAAAATCGTTAAAAAATTCAAAGGCGACGAGGAGCACCGCTCCTTCAAGCAATGGCTTAAAGATATAGGGCTTTGGTTTAAAAAATTTCCTTCAAGATTTGTCGCTTTTTTCAAAGGTATGCCCGCCTGGTTCAAGGCTTTGCCTTCCCGCACGGTAACCTGGTTTAAATCGCTTACCAAGGAAAACGTAAAGGCGTTTTTCTTCGGTACGGGTGAAAAGAAAGGATTTTTGCCCTGTCTAATAAGTTATACGCTGCTTATTCTGTTCGGCTTCGTATACGTTTATCCCGTCCTGTATATGATTGGATACTCGCTTATGAGCCCTTCGGACGTAACCAACCCTATGGTGAATTACCTGCCGACAGCCGCGTATTTCCAAAACTATACCGAAGCTTCGCAAGTGCTTAAATTTTGGAGCACCCTGTTTGAAACGATATACGTTTCGTTATTGCCCGCAATTTTCCAGACGGTGAGCTGCTGTCTTGCGGCGTACGGGCTTGCAAGATTTAGATTCTTCGGCAAAAAAGTAGTGTTTGCGCTGATAATAATAACCTTTATTATTCCCACGCAGTTGACTATGATGCCGCAAGTGCTCATATATTCCAATCTGGGAATAATAGACTCCGTGCTTACGTTTATACTTCCCGCGGCGCTGGGTCAGGGAATAAAATCCGCGGTGTTTATACTGATTTTCTATCAGTTTTTCCGCGGCATACCCGACTCGGTTGTGGAAGCGGCGAAGATAGACGGCGCAAACTCCTTTCAGATATTTATAAGGCTGGGGCTTGCCGCCGCAAAACCCGCCATACTGCTTTCTCTGTTGCTTTCGGTTGTTTGGTACTATAACGAAACGGTTTTGACGTCTATTTACCTTGGCGGAACGGTTACAACTTTGCCTTTGGAACTTGAAAAGTTTGAGGCGACGTACAAGGCGTTGTTCGGCGACGCCGCAGGCAACACGGGCAAATCCGTGAACGAAGCCATTTATATGGCGGGTACGCTGCTTAGCATACTGCCGCTTATAGTCTTCTATTTCTTCACGCAAAAGCATTTTACGGAAGGCATAGACAAAGCGGGTATTACAGGAGAATAATTTTGAAAAAATTTTTATCGGCAATAATTGCAACGGTTATGATTTTTGCTTGTATGTGTTGCGCCGTCGGTTGCAAAAAAGATTTGTACTCTGCTTACAAAAAAGAAATCGAAAGCGAAATGAAGGGAAGTTTCGACTTTTTCTGGAACGAAGTTTCGCTTAACGAGACGGTTGCGGAAGGCAATCTGCCCACCTACGGACTTATTGCGGACCGCTATCCCAACAAGTCGTTCAATGCTTCCGTGGCGTCCGTCGGCTTCGGGCTGACCGCTTACGTTATAGGCGTAGAGAAAGGCTGGGTAACCAGAGAAGAAGCTCAAACGCGTTCGTTAAAGACTTTGCAGACTATGGTGGCTTTGCAAAACGCGCCCGACGTTTCTTACGAGGGATTTTTGGCTCACTTCATAAATATGAACACGGGCAAGCGCGTAAGCAACGTTGAAATTTCTTCCGTGGATACCGCAATTTTGCTTTGCGGCGCGGTTGCCGCGGGCGAGTACTTCGGCGGCGAGGTAAAGGCGCTTGCGGACGAACTTTACGGCAACGTCAACTGGAAGGCGATTGAGCGCGTCCGCGGCGGAAAAACTTACCTTACTATGGGTTACAGTCAGGAAAGCCAGAAACTGCTTGGCGACTGGGACTGGTATGCGGAACAGCTTATGATGTACGTGCTCGGCGCGGGCAGCCCCGTGGAGGAGCACCGTCTGGACGATACCGCCTATTACGACTTTGCAAGAAACGAGGGCGCTTATAACGGACATAAATTTATATACAGCTGGTTCGGCAGCATATTTACCTATCAGTTTTCGCACGCGTGGATTGATTTTTCGGGCAAAAAGGACAATAACGGCACGGACTGGCACCAAAACTCGGTTGAGGCTTCAAAGGCGGCGTACGATTTCTGTCGCGACAGACGCGACGAATACGTAACTTTTGCAAAGGGCGGCTGGGGATTGACCGCTTGCGACACTCCCGACGGATACAGCGGACATTTGGGCGCTATGCCGCGCGGCTGGCAGTCGGACGCGGCTTATCCCAGAATTGCAGCCACGGTTGCGCCCTGCGGCGCGATAGGCTCGGTTGTGTTTACTCCGGAAGAAAGCCTTAAAGCGTTGAAGTATTACGGAACTTTAAGACTTTTAAACGGCAAATACGGGCTTGCGGACGCGTATAATCTGGACCGCGAGTGGTTTGCTTCCGACTGTATAGGCATAGATAAGGGAATTTCTCTGCTTATGCTTTCAAATTATAAGGACAGAACCGTTTGGGACACGGTAATGAAAAATCAAAATATTTTACTCGGTTTGGAAAACCTTGGTTTTACCGCCGCGTAACAGAGGTAATTTGTGAACGTAAACTTAATTGAGCGCGAAAGAAGACTTTGCTTTGACTACTTTTACGATAACTTCGACAAGGCGCCCGAAATGTTTGGGCTGACGCACGACAAATTTCCTACCAAACATAACGACTGCTCGGTGGCGGCAAACGGATTTATGCTTGCGGCGATGGCTGTCGGGGCGGATTTTGGCTATATTTCGCGCGGCGAAGCCGAAAGCATTTGCATTAAGGCGCTTAAAACGCACGAACGGCTTGAAACGAAAAAAGGCTTTTACTATCACTTTTACAATATGTGGGACGGTTTGCGCGCAAGGCACAGCGAACTTTCCATAATAGATACCGCGCTGTTTTTAGCGGGAGCGCTTACGGCGGGCGGATTTTTCGGCGGCGAAACGCTTGAACTCGCAAGAAAATTATATCTTCGTTGCGATTGGGAATACTTCTATTGCAAAGATAAAAAGTTTTTCCGTATGGCGGAGTTTGACAAGGGCTTTGACGGGTATTGGGACGTTTATGCCGAACAACTTATTATGTATTTCCTTGCGGCGGGCTCGCCTTCGGGACAAAACATAGCGTTGGAGGCGTACCGCTCGTTTAAACGTCTTGAAGGGGAATACGGCGGATATAAATTTATTTACGGCTGGTTCGGCAGTCTGTTCAATCATCAGTTTTCGCACGCGTTTATCGACTTTAAAGGAACGAAGGACGAATTCGGAACGGACTGGTTTGAAAATTCGGTTAAAGCCACGCTTGCCAACAGGGCTTTTTGTATGGACAACGCAAACGTGCATAAAGGATACGGAAAGGACGGCTGGGGGCTTACTTCCTGCCAGACGCGCGACGGATATAAGGGGCATATAGGCGCCCCGCCCAGCGGCAACGGCAACACCGAAAACGTTGCGGAGGGCACCATACCTCCCTGCGGCGCGCTGGGGTCTATGCCGTTTACTCCGAACGAAAGTATTTCGGCGCTTAACCACTTCTACTCTAAGCCCGAATTGGTGGGCAAGTACGGTCTTAAAGACGCGTATAACGAAGGGCAGGGCTGGTACAGCGACTGTTATATAAGCATTGACAAGGGCGTAACCCTGCTGATGCTGGCGAATTACGAAAGACAAACTGTGTGGCGCAGTTTTTGTTCTCTGCCGGAGATAAAAACAGCGTTTAAAACACTTCAATTTAAAAAGGAGAATATTTAAAAATGGCAAGCATTTCTTTGAAAAACATTTACAAGACCTATCCCGGCGGAGTTACGGCGGTTACGGACTTCAATCTGGAAATTCACGATAAAGAGTTTGTTATTTTCGTAGGACCTTCCGGCTGCGGAAAATCGACTACTTTAAGAATGATAGCCGGACTTGAAGAAATATCTTCCGGCGACTTGTATATAGACGACCGTCGCGTAAACAACGTCGAGCCCAAGGACAGGGACATTGCAATGGTTTTCCAGAACTACGCGCTTTACCCTTATATGACCGTTTTCGAGAATATGGCTTTCGGGTTAAGACTTAGAAAAGTTCCCAAAAAGGAAATAGAGCAAAAGGTAACCCAGGCGGCGAAAATTTTGGGCATAGAGGACTATCTTAAAAGAAAGCCCAAAAACCTTTCCGGCGGTCAGCGCCAGCGCGTCGCGTTGGGACGCGCGATTGTACGCGAGCCGAAAGTTTTCCTTCTGGACGAACCTTTGTCCAACCTCGACGCAAAAATGCGTACGCAGATGCGCACGGAAATTATAAAACTGCATAAAGAACTGCAAACGACCTTCGTTTACGTAACCCACGACCAGACGGAAGCAATGACTATGGGTACGCGCATAGTAGTTATGAAGGACGGGCTTATACAGCAGGTGGATACGCCGGACAACTTGTACGAGTTCCCCGTAAACAAATTTGTGGCGGGATTTATAGGCGCGCCGCAGATGAACTTTATAGACGTAATTTTATCGCAGGAAGAAAAGACCGACCCGCTTTACGCCAAGTTCGGGCGCAACAGCCTGCTTATAGACAAAGCCACCCAAAAGCGCATAACTTACGACGAGGTAAACCAAAGGCAGTTTGTTTTGGGCGTGCGCGCGGAGGACGTTTACATTTACGACCCGTCAAGCGCAAAGTTTAAAGACGCGGTTGTAAAAGCGGTTGTAAAGGTAACCGAAAAACTTGGTAACGAAACGCTTGTTTACTGTCAGGTAGACGGCGCCCGCGGCGACGTGGTTGTACGTGCGGGAGCGCGCTGCAACGTATTGAGCGGCGACGAAATTCAAATAGCTTTCGACACCAAACATATTCAGTTGTTCGACTACGATACCGAACAGAACATATTAAAGAGATAAAAAAGGATTTATCTTCACCGCAAGGGAAGTTTAAAAATAAAAATCGAAAAAAAAGGAGAAAAAGTAATGAAAAAGTTATTGGCAATGTTGTTGTCTGTCGCTCTTTGCATCCCCGTAATCGCGGTTGCGGGCTGCTCGCGCGAAAAGACTTTGAGTCTGCTTGACGGCAAGTGGATGCGCTATGAAACGGACGGAGTTCCCGAAGAAGCGTACACCATAACCCAGGCGGAAGGCGAAACGATGAAGGCGTCCTACGACGGCTTTATGGACTGGAAACTTATTAAACACTCTATGGCTGTTTACGAAGCGGACCAGTTGAAGGACTTCAAAAAAGTAGTATTTGAAGGCAAACTTACCTCCAACGCGCAAGAGCCCAAATTTATGCTTAAATTCGACTTTATGACGGGTTATGAAGCGCAGGAAGTTATGATTACGCCCACCAGCGGCGAAGCGGGCAGATACGAGTGGGATATTTCCTGGTTCCATATCGACAAAGCGATGAACTTTATGATATTCTGCGACCCGGGCAGCACCGCGAAAGGCGAACTTGAAGTAACCAAGCTTGAACTCAGCAACAAAGAGGTTGACAATCAGTACAAAATCGGCAGAGACGCGCCCTATATCAATATGATAACCGACGCAGACCCTTCCGTTATGAAAGGCTGGTTTGACAACACCTTCAACGGCGTTTATAATGTTGAAGAAAATGCGGACGGCACCGTAAAAGTAACCAAGTTGAAAGACGAAAACTGGTTGGCGGTAGGCGTTTACTTCTCGGGCGAGGCTCTTAAAAATATGAAGTCGTTTAAAATTGTTGTAAACGGCGACATAAAGACGTTCAAAGTGGAATCCAAAGACAATGAATTGTTTAACGCGGTTGAATTGCCGAGAGACCAGCAGCCCGTAAACGGCGACAACGAAATAGTTATCGGACTCAACGATATGACTGCGATTGACGCGAACAGAAACTTCAAACTTTTGCTTTTGTTCAACTGGGACAACTATGCGGAAGGAATAAACTTCACCATCAAGTCGGCGGCTTTCTCTACTCAGCCCAAGGCTTGACGGCGTTACAAAATTGCGGTAAAATAAATTAAAAGTAAAAGAGCGGTTTTGCAAAAAACCGCTCTTTTAAAAAAGGTGAATAATGCCGGATAAAGTAAAGTATATCGCTCACAGAGGATACAGCGGGGCGGAGTGTGAAAATACGTTGCAGGCGTTCAAACTTGCCTGCGAAAGCGGATTTTACGGGGCGGAGTGCGACGTTCACGTGACGTCGGACGGAAAATACGTTGTTTTTCACGACGACGAAACGGGAAGAATGTGTTTTGAAAACGTTGCCGTTGAAAAAAGCGATTACAGCAAACTGCGCTCGCTTGAATTCAGACGGGGCGCACAATACAAAATACCCGACTTGCGGGAATATTTAACCTGCCTGAAACAGGGCGGAATTGTCGCCGTTATCGAACTGAAAAACCCTATGCGCGCGCAAAATATAAATGAAATAATTGAAATTTGCAGGCAATATTACAGTTTGGACAAAATTATTTTTATTTCTTTCTGTTTTGAAAATCTTATCGAGGTAAAAAAAGTTTTGCCCGAACAGAAAATTCAGCTGCTTACGTGCGCCGTTACGGAAGAACTTGCCGATAAACTGCGCGATTTAAACTTAGGAATAGACGCGGACAGGATTATTTTAAACGAAAATACCGCCGCTATACTGCGCGAAAGAAAAATATCTATAAACTGTTGGACGTGCGACGACCGCGCGGAAGCGGACCGCCTTGTTTCGCTTGGCGCCGAGTATATAACCACAAACGTTTTGCGGTAATTTTGCGCGGGGAAATAATAAATTGACATTTAACCGTTATGTTGGTAAAATGTACGTTAAGAGGTAAAAAATGGCTTTTGTTGAATGGTTGAAATATTTTTTCGGCAGTTTTTTTGTGCATAAGTTTGCCGCCGACAGCGAAGAACGCGGGCTGGGCACTCCGCTTATAGGTTTGCTGCTTGCTATGGCTATGATCTTTGCGGGGCTTTTCGGCGGCAGTATAGCGGCGTTTCCCTCGTACTATCATAAATCTTCCGACTACACGGCGTTTTTGTACAACGCCTTTGCAAAGGAAGGCGGGGACAGGCTTAATATCAGCGTTGAAAACGGCGTGGCAAGCGCGGGTAAATTCGGAGAAGAACTTACCGCGGGCGCTGTTGTAAACACCTTTACAAGCGAAGCGGACAGGGAAAAATACTCCGTTGGCGGATACCAGCTGATTATCGACACCCGCGACGCAAAAACCAACTATAACGATTTTGTGTGCACCCATAAAAAGGGAGAACAGACGCTTACGCACGAGGAGTTTTTAAAACTTTCCGACGAGGACAAAAAGGGCTATACCGTCTATCTGGACTACACCGAGCGCGCGCTGGAAATTACCGCGGAAAAGGTTGAAGGGTATGCGGGCTGGCTGCTTG
Organism: uncultured Christensenella sp.; assembly: GCA_910585785.1. Lineage (GTDB taxonomy): Bacteria > Bacillota > Clostridia > Christensenellales > Borkfalkiaceae > Coproplasma. Next base: position 38,807 of record CAJUEV010000012.1, read on the forward strand.
CAAGCGGCAACGAGGAGGCTGTAAAAGCCTGCAAAGCGTTGATGTCGGAAGACGGAACGGTGCCGCAAAACAATTTTAACGCCGTTTACGAGTTGTATTTCAGATATTATTATCCCGAACTTGTCGGCGCGGAATCCTTCGGCAAAGCGCCCACTATGCGTACGTATTACGTAAACACATATATGCAGGCGGGACAGGACGGAAAACTTGCGTGCGACAAATATCTTATAGTTTTGTCGGACATTGCCTTCACCTATTTTTACAGCAACGACGGCGTTATGCGCGGGTTAAGCGGCTTTTTAAGCCAGCTTGGCGACAGGTCGGTAACTATGTCGGCGGACTATGCCGCGGCGAAGGGCGAAGTGGACAAGTTTATGATTGCTATGAACAAAGCCACCGCTAATATGCTTTCGTTAAACTATCTTATAAATATGATTATGGTGCTGCTGTTTACCGTAATCGCGTGGGCTATTCTCGGCGCCATAGGTTTTGCCGTCGGCACGCTTGCAAAGTGCCCGCCCCTTAAAAACTTTACCAATACGTTGAAGGCTTGCGGCTCGTTTTTGCTTATAAGCGGTTTTCTTGCGTTCATTTTCACCTTTTCAATATCGTTTGCGCTGTCCGGCGCGGGCGCGTACTATTACGGGCTTATATTCTTTATAGGCGTGTTTGCGCTAAGGTCGCTTGTGCATATGATTTTGACGGTTACAAATTACCGCAAACAGCAGAAGGCGGAGCAAATCGGGGAGAACGAAACGGTTTAATTAAAATTTAAATATTTATATCTATAATAAAAAGCGTGGAAGTCTTTTTTAAAAAACTTCCACGCTTTTTTTGCGCGCGCATACCGTCACCGTAAACGAAAGCGCGAAGCGTTGGGACGCGGACGGCGCTTTGAAAGTGCTGTGCATCGGCAACAGTTTTTCGGTGGATATGGCGTATTCGGTAACTCCGTCCCAAATAGACGAGTTGCCTATGCCTTCGGAAGAAGATACCCGAAGTGGACCATAAAAACGGTATGAAAAATGAGGGCAGAGTTATAAGTAACGAAAATCAAAAACCGGAAGATTTTCAGCCTTTAAGTAAGGCCGCAAACGATGCTAAAAGGCAATTTTGCAAAGAGTGCAGGCAATCCGGTATTCATTATGATGCAAAATTATTGGGTTATCCAATGTCGTATTATTCAGGCGGTGCCGAACATCATAAACCTAAACAACTAAACAACGGCAACAGCCGATAGAGCCATTTACGCTCTATCGGCTGTTTTTATATCGATTGAACTTATTTATAATGTATATTTGAATCAAATTTTTAATTATCGATAAATCCGTAAATATCTCCGACGTTAAAAGCTCTGCCTTTTTGAACATTTATCACGCCTCTGTTTTCGCAGTTTATAACTTGCTTTGCCGCGCCTACTACACCGCCTAAAAAGTTTAGGTACAACTGTAACCTATAATTAAAAATAACACGCCCGATATTAAGGCGGAAATCATAGCATATTTTCGGAAAGTGCTGACTTTTTTATAATTGCCCTCACCGTAACTGACGCTTACAAGCGGTTGAACGGATTGCGCAATACCCATCAACATATTAAAACGAATAAGCGTCCAATTCATTATTACGGTATAAATAGACGCGCCGATTGTTCCGTAAAAGTTCGTTGCTTGCATTATAAATACTAATGTTACAATAGCAGAAGAGCATTTCAAAATAAATACGCTAAATCCGGATTTCAAAATTCTTGGCATAAGCCTAAAACTAATATTCTTGATTTTCGGAATTAAGTTGAGCTTTTTCACAAGCACATAAGTAAAATTAACCGACTTACCGCAGAACGAGCCAATACAGGTTGCAATAGCCGCACCGAACATTCCCCATTTGAATACGAATGCGAAAAGGCAGTCCAAAACTATATTTATCGACGTTCCCGTTATAGTTGCCGCCATAGTAATATTAGGATGCCCGTCGTTTTTCAGATAACACATAATAAATATGTCAAACATAAAAAACGGAGCAAACGATACGATACAACGCAGATAAGGCATAACGTATGAAATATTGTTCTCATCTGCCCCGAGAAAGTTTGCAAGCGGGGCGGTAAATATATTTCCGAATATAACTATAATTGCGCCTATTGCAATAAGCAAAAAGAAAGACGCTGTAAAGACTTTGTTTGCTTGCGCAGTGTTCTTTTTGCCTGTTTCAATAGAATAGAGCGCACCTCCGCCCATACCGCACAAAAAGCCGAGAGCGTAAGTTCGCCCAATTCTTTACCGACAACGAAGGTATCGGTAAAAGTATAAATTGCCAATAGCGCCATAGCGAGCATACTCGGTATAAGATACTTCAAAAACATAGATAAAGTGCTATTAGGTTTCGATTTCATATTTTACTCCATAAAAAAAGGACAAGACGACTGTTTACAGTCATCTTGTCCGATTGATTTTTATAACCCTCCGAAAGTCTGAATAAAAGACTTCCTTGTCTGGTATGCCCCAAAGGACAATACCTTCCGATGCGTTAGTTATTATAGCCTTTATATTATTTTATGTCAACAATATGACGGCTTCTAATCATATTTTTTATTATATCTTGCATTTTTACTTTCGTAAATAAATATTTTGCCTTAATTTTCAGCATTATGATAAGTTTTATTGTTCGATTCGTGATAAAAATCAATGTGAAATTTTATATTCTTTTGCATAAGAATTTTATAGATTTGTTATTCGCTTGTGCTTACCGTCTTGGGACGGAATACGCCGCAGTCCGCAACGGACAGCGCAAAGGAGCAAGTTATGAAAAATGCAGTCATTTACGCCCGTTTCAGTGTACTCGCACAGAATGAGCAAAGCATTGAGGGGCAACTTGCCGAGTGCCGCGCTTTTGCGGAGCGAAAAGGCGTTGCAAATCAATTACACCTATGCGGACATTCGCAAGTGGTTACAGCATTTCAGCACGCTAGACTATTCCAAGACGGAAAACCGCAAAGACCTAATCGACACGTTTATTTATCGGGTATTGCTTTACGACGATAAAATGAAAGTCATTTTCAACTTAAAAGGCGAACAACAAAACGAACTGCTTTTGAACTTGATTTTCCCCGATTACCCCGACGGCAACGACGGCGAGGACAAAAACGGCGCAAAAGAAAAAGAGGTCGATATATCAACCTCTAATTCCGACGCAAACGCAGGGTGTGCGTATACGCCCGTAATGTCCATAATGAACAAAAAGGATTTTTTTTGAGTAAAAAATGGTATAGTCATATTGCGGGAATTTTATAGTATTATTTTCAAGGTGTCAGTCAGTTTAAGGGAATTGATTGAAGCTTATTTCAAATCACGCCAGTGGACATAATTTGAAATATCTTCTTGAGTTTTTTGGAAGGCTTGCTCTATGTATTTTTCAGCATTTCCAGGTTGAATAAAATCGTCATATCTAACTAAAACACAAAATCGACCGTCTTCGTCATAAACTTTTTTACAACCATGATCTATTGGTTTCAGATAATAGTTTGCGGAAAATTCTTTTATTGTAGTGTTAGGATTTATGTGAACGTAATTGTGGTTTGAGTTACATTGTTGGCAATAATAATGACCGCCGTATATTTTATTATACATTGACGGTAAAACTATACCAAGCAACCCGCTTCTTCTGAATCCTTTTCCGTCGTAAAGCGTGGCTTGTAGTTCGCGTTTTATAAATGCATTATTAGACCTTCCTTCTTCGTCAAGACCTTCATTTTCGGAAGAATGTTCCCCAATTAAAAATAATGTAACGCTTGTGTTGTTCATATATTCTTCGCGAATTTTTTGCATAACGTAGTTTATGTCTTCGGAATCAATCCAGCGGTCGAGTGATTTGCCGGTTATGTGTTCTTCACCCAGTATGTCCCAAATTTTGTCACGGAATTTTTCATCTTCTTTTTTAAAACATATAAAGCATTTGTGTCCCATATTTATTCTCCTGAGTAAATTTCTTTAATTCTTTGAAGGTTTAATTCCTTTTTTAGGTTTTTATTTAAAACGATAGTTAATGTGGCAGGTGTTCTTAATTGAACATTGCTCAATTTGAACGATAACAGCAGAGTTTCAAGTATTTCTTGCGAGGAAATTGCATTATCCATTTGTATATTGCTACTGCTTCCTAGCAAAGGTAAAACGATACCGTTGCTTTCTTTTACCCTTGCAATTCCCGTCCACATTTTTAAGTAGCATTGCATTAGTTCGGTAGTTGTCAATCTTGCATTGTTATTTTCGTCGAAGTGAGAAAGGGCAACAAGAATAAAATTTTTTTTGTTATCAAAAAAAGTGCTTCCAAGATTATATCGGATATTTTTGCCATAAGCCCTGCCCGTTGTTGTGCATGCAACCTCCTTGGATAGGTTGCTGTCGGCAAGAATACGTGCATCTAAATCTTCGCAAGACAAATTATATAAAGTCAAATATTTCCCGTGAAGGGTTTTCTCGTCTATAATTCCATCGCCAACATGTGTATCGTAATAATCATTTACTCCTAAAACCCTATAAGTATCTTTAAATTTTGTATTATCAAATAAATCAGCATATCTTAATGTGACATTGGTTTGATTAATTTTTACGTTTACTGAGTTTCTGTTTCTTAATATAAGGAAATTAATTATAAAAGTTATAATTATAACAACCGCAAGAGCTACTAATGCAATTGTTTTTGAATTAGAATCATTTAAAGGAACAAATACAAATATAACTGATGCAATTCCAAGTATAAGACTAAAAACTATAAGATAACTTTTTATTACATACTTTTTAAAAGCAAATTTTAAACTTTCAAGAAATTTCATAGGTAAAATCCATATTATTTTAAAAAATTTTACCATATTTTACCAATTTTGACAAGACCTTTGTAAAAAATCCTCAAACGAGTTATAATTTATTTCTATAATTAAATTTCTTTAATACTTGTTTTTTACGTTTGGTTGTTACCTCAGTATAAATCTGGGTGGTGGCAACTGAAGCATGTCCCAAAATTTCTTGTACGGAACGCAGGTCGGCACCGTTAGCAAGCAAATTAGTAGCAAAAGTATGGCGCAGATAGTGCGGAGTTGACTTCGTTTTTATCTGCGCCTTTTTGATATATTTTTTATAAATAGCCTCAATGCCGTGAATGGAAATTGGTGCACCGTATCGGTTTACAAACAGGTGTTTGTATTCAGTATTTGTACGTTCTTTTATAAGAGCTTTAATTCTTTCCCATGTAACAGGGGACGATATGTAAATTAATCGCTGTTTTCGCCCTTTACCGTGAATTAAAAGTATCCTTTCACTTGTAATAATATCGTCAAGAGTAAGCGTTGCCGCCTCTCCAATCCTTATGCCAGTACTTATAAGTAAATCGATTAAAGCTGCGTCACGTATGTACTCTTTTTGAGCAAAAGTAGAAAGGGAAGAGCTATCGATATCAAAACATTTGAGAATTTTGCCGATTTCCGTTATCGATAATGTTTTCGGTAGTTTTCGTTCTTGCTTAAATCTGAATTTAAGTTTTACAAAAGGTGATGAGGGGACAAAATTATAATTCAACATATAATCATAAAAATTTTTTAAGGTGATAATTTTTCTGCGTATTGACGTGTCTTTCAATTTTAAATTTAAACTTATATGTGAAATAAAGGCACATATATCTGGGGATAAAATATTTTTTTCAAATAAAAAAAATTGTAACAAATCGCTTTTATATGCCAATAATGTTTTTTTTGATAAGTTTTTTGTGGCTTGCAAATAGGTCATAAATTTTGATAAATATTCCATAAAATCTCCATTTTTTATTTTTTATAAATAAAGTATAATGCTTAATTTTAATATTGTAATTTGTATGACATTAATATTTCAAAATAATAGCAATTATACACTTTTAGTTGTTGAAAAATATATTCTTCTGTGCTATTATTGTTTCAATAACTATTAATTATTGAAGG
>CAJUEV010000013.1 GCA_910585785.1 uncultured Christensenella sp.
TGCGCAAGTCCCAAACCCCCTTGCCTCAGCGTTTGTTCACCTACCCCTTTGGGCGGCTGTGTTTTAATCGACGCGGCCGCTTTGGGCGGGAGGCGATTTTCAATCAACCCAAAATACGCGGCTCCCACCGCGTATAACCTACCCCTCGGCAGGGCGCTGTTTTCCGGCGTCCTGCCGTATCTTTATTTATTGCAAAAAGTTGCAAAAAAAGTATTTCAAACGATATACATTGAAATATTGGGTGTGATATAATGTTGACAAAATAAGTGTTAACGACGGCAGGAGGCGCGTAAATGTTGTCCGATATCGAAATAGCCGAAGGCTGCAAATTGAAGGATATACGGGAAATAGCCGCAAAGCTTAATATCAGCGAAGAAAATCTTGAACTTTACGGCAAGTATAAGGCTAAAATCAATCTTGATAAAGTCAAACCCCAATCCAAACTGATACTTGTAACCGCAATAAATCCCACTGCCAGCGGCGAGGGTAAAACAACCGTTTCGATAGGTCTTGCGGACGGAATGTCCAAACTCGGCAAAAAAGTTTGTCTTGCCTTGCGCGAGCCTTCTTTGGGACCCGTTTTCGGAATCAAAGGCGGCGCGGCGGGCGGCGGTTACGCCCAAATCGTGCCTATGGCGGATATAAATTTGCATTTTACGGGCGATTTGCACGCAATAACCGCGGCAAACAACCTTTTGTGCGCAATGATAGACAACCATTTGCTGCGCGGAAACGCCTTAAAGATTAAAGAAGTATATTTCCGTCGTTGTATGGATATGAACGACAGGGCTCTCAGAAATATAACAATACATTCCCCTGCGGGAAATATGAAAGGCTGTATAAGTTACGACAGAGCGGAAGGGTTTGAAATTACCGCAGCTTCCGAAGTTATGGCGGTTTTGTGCCTTGCTTCCGACTTGAAGGACCTTAAAAAGCGCATAGGCGACATAGTAGTGGGTGTTGACGAGGACGGAAATTTCGTACGCGCGCGCAGTTTAAATGCGGACGGCGCAATGACTACGCTTTTGAAGGACGCCATAAAGCCTAATCTTGTGCAGACGCTTGAAGGCACACCCGCAATAGTCCACGGCGGACCGTTTGCAAATATCGCGCACGGCTGCAACTCCGTTCGCGCAACCTATACGGCAATGACCCTTGCCGATTATGCCGTAACCGAGGCAGGCTTCGGCGCGGATTTGGGCGCGGAAAAATTTCTTGACGCCAAGTGCAGGATAGCGGGGATTCAGCCCGACTGCGTGGTTATAGTCGCCACCGTAAAAGCGCTTAAACTTCACGGCGGCGCTGAAAAATCTTCCCTTGCGGAAGAAAATATACCCGCGTTGCGCGCAGGGCTTCCCAATCTTTTAAAACACGTAGAAAATATCAAAAACGTTTACAAAAAACCCGTGGTTGTGGCGATGAACAGATTTTTTACCGACACCGCAGCAGAAATAGAGGAAGTGCTTTCCGCTTGCGCCGCGGCAAACGCAAAAGCCGTGTTTACGGACGTTTTCTTAAAAGGCGGCGAGGGCGGCAAGCAACTTGCCCAAACAGTCATAGACGAATGCGCAAAACCTTCGCAGTTGCAATACGCTTACAATTTAAACGACGGCGTTTGCAAAAAAGTTGAAGATATTGTCAAAAATATTTACGGCGGCGACGGCGCGGAGTTCACCGCGGAAGCGCTTGAAAAAATAGAAATCATCAAAAAAGCGGGCGTAAAGGGTCTGCCCGTTATAATCGCAAAAACGCAGTATTCACTTTCGGACGACGCAAAAAAACTCGCCCGTCCCACAGGATTCAAAATTAAGGTGCGCGATATAATTTACAAGGGCGGCGCGGGATTTATAGTCGCCGTTGCGGGCGAAATTATGCTTATGCCCGGACTCTCCAAAACCCCGTCGGCAGAACATATCGACGTTGACGAAAACGGAAACATAACAGGTCTTTCTTAAAACAAATTAAGGGATAAGATTTATGGAGTGCTTTTCAAAGACGCTTGCCCTTGCCGAAAGCGGCGACGTGGACGCGCAGGGCGCCGTGGCTGCCTTTTACGAGTTTAAAAAGGACTAAGACGCCGCCGTAGGCTATTTGCAGAAGGCTTCGGAACTGGATGATAATTCGGCTTTTATATATTTGGGCGACTGTTTTGAAAGAAGGACTGACGGCAAACAAAACTTTGTGTTGGCGTATAAATGTTACGTCATTGCTGCTTCAAACGGCTTTGCCGACGGTCAATTCAATTTGGCGCGTTGTTACGAGCACGGAATAGGCGTTGAAAAGGACTTGCAAAAAGCAAAACAATATTACGAAAAAGCAGCCGAAAACGGCAGCAACGAGGCGGCGAAACGCCTTAAAACCAATATCGGAGAATAATTTAAATGAAACTTCCCGAGGCAACTAATTTTATTGAACAAATTATTAACGAAGAACTTGAAGCAGGCAAATTCGAAGGAACAGGCAACGAAATTCACGTGCGTTTCCCGCCCGAGCCCAACGGCTATCTGCACATTGGGCACGTAAAAGCAATGTGCATAAATTTCGGTGTGAAGGAGCGTTATCACGGCACGCTAAACCTAAGAATGGACGATACCAACCCCGCGAAAGAGGATTACGAGTATGTAAATTCCATTGTCGACGCCGTAAAATGGCTGGGTTTTGAGTACGATAAACTTGTTTTCGCTTCCGACTATTACGACAAACTTTACGAAATTGCGGAAAAATATATTCTGGACGGAAACGCTTACGTCTGCGATTTGTCCGCGGAAGAAATAACCGCCACGCGCGGCACCCTTACCGAAGCGGGAACGCCTTCGCCCTACCGCGAAAGAAGCGTTGAAGAAAATTTAAAACTTTTCCGCGAGATGAAGGCGGGCAAATATGCCGACGGCTCAAAAGTTTTAAGGGCAAAAATAGATATGGCTTCGCCCAATATCAATATGCGCGACCCCATAATTTACCGTATAGCGCGCGTTCCGCACTACCGCACGGGCGATAAATGGTGCATATATCCTATGTACGACTTTGCTCATCCCGTCTCCGACGCGATAGAGGGTATAACGCACTCGCTTTGTTCGTTAGAGTTTGAAAATCACCGTCCGCTTTACAATTGGTTTGTGGAAAGGTCCGGTTTGCCCAAACCATTGCCCAGACAGATAGAGTTTGCAAGGCTTAACATAACAAATATGCTTATGTCAAAGCGCTATTTAAAAAAACTTGTGGACGAAGGTTTTGTGCGCGGCTGGGACGACCCCAGAATGCCCACGATAATGGGCTTGAAAAATCGCGGAGTTCCGCCCGAGGCGCTTAAAAAATTCTGCGCGGACGTAGGCGTGGCTAAGGCGTATTCGGTTGTAAATTCGGCGCAGCTTGACAGCTGCATCCGCGACGAATTAAACATTTCGGCAGAGCGCGCAATGGCGGTTGTCAACCCGCTTAAACTTACCATAACAAATTATTCCGGCGAAGAAGAGCTTGACTTCGACAAAAATCCCGCAGCCGAAAACGCAGGCACAAGAAAAATTAAATTTACGGGCAGCGTTTATATCGACCGTGAAGACTTTTCGCTTAATCCTCCGCCAAAATACAAACGTTTGCAAAAGGGCGGAACGGTTCGCCTTAAAGGCGCGTATATAGTGCGCTGCGACGACGTAAAACTTGACAAAAACGGTGAAGCGGAGGAGGTTTTGTGCACTTATTTTCCCGAAACGCGCAGCGGAAGCAACGCGGTGACCGATATTAAGGCGAAAGGCGTAATTCAGTGGGTAGACTGCAAGTACGGTGTAAAGGCTGAGTTCAGGCAGTATCAGCCGCTTTTGAAAAACGAAGAATATCCCGACCAGGACTACGCCGAAAGACTTAACACCCAAAGCGAAACCAAGTTTTCGGGCTATGCCGAGCCTTACCTTTATGAAAGCGCGGACGGCGCTGCCTTCCAGCTTATGCGTACAGGCTATTATAAAAAATGTACCGATAACGGTGCGTTTGTGTTATCCGAAATAGTTTCTTTAAAGGACAATTTCAATAAATAAGCAGCAAAAAGCGGAACGGGTGTTAAGCCTGTTCCGCCAAATTTTTTCAACGGCTTTTCCGCCGCCGAATCAAGGTATTTTTAAACCTTTTCCGAATAGCTTTCGCAGCAAGTGCACTCTACCTGACCGCAAGCACAGCCGACCTTAATGTGTTCGAGTGTGCAGTTGCAGCCTGCGTGGTTATACTTGCACTTTGATACGTCGCAAGCAATTCCGTGATTAACGTTTTCCATAAATACCCTCCTTAAATAATTTGCGCCGATATATGTAAATTATTCAAACATATTGACAAAAACGCGGTAAAGATATAAAATAATATAAATAAAAGCCGATTTTTTTATGCGGCGGATTTGTTTCGGCTGCCTGTCAGATTCGGCAACGGCAAAATCGCAATAATTTCCGCGCGGCGGTATTTTTGCGTAACACGAAAGGAGTATTCAAAATGAAAATTATTTTATTGCAAGATGTAAAAGGACAGGGAAAGAAAGGCGAAGTTATAGAAGTAAACGAAGGTTACGCGCGTAATTTTCTCATAAAAAAGGGACTTGCCGAAGCCGCTACGGCTTCTAAAATAAACGATTTAAACCAGAAGAAAGCGGCTGCGGATTTCCACCGCGCGGAAGAATTGAAAGCAATGCGCGAGCTCGCCAAGGAAATAAACGGCAAATCTTTTACCGTAACTATTAAAGCGGGTCAGGGCGGTAAGGTTTTCGGCTCGGTTACGGGCGCAAATATAGCAGACTCGTTGCAGGCTGCCGGCTATAATATTGATAAAAAGAAAGTCGCGCTTGCGCAGCCCATTAAAAACGTAGGGGTTTACGACGTGGATTTGAAACTTATGGAAGGCGTTTCTTCAAAAATAAAAGTTTCGGTTGAGGCGGAATAACTTTTTAATACAAAAACAAAAAGCGGAGAACAAAATTCAAGTTCTCCGCTTTAATTTTAAGTTGTTTTATTTATCTGAAATGTCCGCCTCCGCCGCCGTGTCCGCCGCCTGAAAAACCGCCGAAGTGACTGCGTCCGCCGCCGCTTGCGCCCGAAGACGAGGGGCGGGAGTACATATTTTTCGACATTGAAGTCATAGAGCGCCGCATAATCGAGTTGAACATATAAAAACTGAACGCCGTGTTCATAGCCGAGCGCGTAGCCCAATTGGGTGGCTGAACGGTTATGTCTTTAAATTTTTCTTCCCACTTGTCCGAAACGCCCAAAACTTGCGCATACGGCAAAATATGGTAATAAAATTGCGGGTCGTCTTCAATAAGTTTTTCAAGTCTGTCTTTTTCCGCCAGCAAAATAAAGTTTTTAAAACCTACTATCTGGTTTAATTGTTCGGTGTATTTGTCCGAACGGCTTATTACGGTAACGGAAACGGCGGAAGCCGCGCAAGCCGCCGCGCAAAGCAAAAACTTTGGCAAAAAACCCATAATCCAAGCGGGCGAAAGCAGCGCGTACACCAACGAAACCGCCACGCACAGCAGCGCAATCAAAGCGGAAAACAACGCTTTTTTCTTTTTGTCAAACTTTAACGAATACCATTTTACCGTTTGGCTTGCTCCGAATACAACAAGTATGGGAACTATGGCAAGGAAGGGCGCCAAAACGAAGTAAGTTTTCGAAATTGTGAAAAATGCTAATATAAATGGCGCCAAACCAAGTAAAATTCCGCCGATAAACGCAAACGCGGCGGCAACGCACATACTTTTGCCGGTGTAAAGTCCGCGGGTTTTGGCGTTTATCTTTGAGGTGACTCTTTCAACGGTCTTGTAAAATCTGTATTTAAGTTCGCTTATTTTTACCGTTTCGCCGCGTTCAAACAGCCCTTCAAACATTTCAGTTTCATAATCGGCGCACTTGTTTGGCAAAAGTTTTACTTTGCGTATAAGAGTTGGATTGTTTTCGTCGGTTAAGTCTATCTCCAAATATCCCTTGTCCGCAAAATAAATTATCATTGAAGATATATCTTCGTTGTTGATTCGGGTGTCTATAAGTTTGCCCATCAACAGCGGGTCCATACTGTCAGGCGCTTCAAAGTTTACAACGGGAGTTAGGTGCGATTTGCTGTAAACAAGCGCCTTTACTATAATAATTACAAAAATCAGCGCAACGGCTATTATTACGAATATGTACGGCGTAAAATCGAACTTCTCGGTCAAAACGCCTTCTTCAAATCCCGCGTCAAAGCGCAACCCCGTACGTGCGGACAAATAGTCCACGTGCGCCCTCAATACGGTTTTTCCGTTTTCGGTGGAGGAGGTCAGCGCAACCTGCGTTTGTCCGAAACCGTCAATAAAGCATTTAGTCCTGTCATCGTTAACATAGCCTTCGGGCAGTCTTATTTCCAAATCGATATTTTCAATTTCAAAGGCATAGCCTCTGCCTATGGGCGCAAGCGCAATTATATTGTTCTTTTTTTCGTATTCCGTTTCGGGAACGATATAGTCGTAAGTCAGGCGGTAGGTGTATAAGCCGTTTTTTGTCTGTTGGCTTCCCATATCTACGCAAATATAATAGTTGCCCTTGTCGTCGTTTTCGGCGGTAACTTTATGGTAAACCGATTGTTCTTTACCGTCTTTAATTTCTTTTACTTTTATGTTTTGTACTTTTTCTCCGCCGTTTACGGGGATATCTCTCACAAAACCGGATTTTTGATAAAAATGAAACGTCAGGTCTTCCGTAACCGTCATAGTGCGGTCTGCGCGTATGTCGTAAACTATATTGTAACCTGCTATATAATTATCATAATCGTTGACCGCGCCGGCCTGTACGCCGTTGCCAAAGCACAGCGCGCCGGTTATTACGGTAAAAAGAGCGATAATAAGCGCGACAAAACAAAGCCAAGTCGATTTTTTAACCTTTTTCATTTACTCTCCTGAAAAGTCGGCGTCTTTACAACGCCGACTTTATGACAGATTAAAATTGAACTTTAACGTTTTCTCTTTCTTCGGGCGATGAAACTTCAAAGAAAGGCTTTTTGGTAAGGCGCATCTTTCTTCCTACGATAGAGGAGGGGAAAGAGCCGAGTTTTACGTTGAAAACTCTTACGGTGGCGTTATAATATTTTCTCGCCTGCGAAAGTTCGCCTTCAATACTCTTTAACTGATGCTGCAAGTCCATAAAGTTGGCGTTTGCTTTCAACTCGGGGTATGCTTCCATAACCATATTGAAGTTGCGTATAGCCTGCGTCATTTCCTTGTCCGCTTCCGCCTTTTCCTGAGGGGTAGAAGCGCTTACGGCTTTCGAACGCGCTTCGGTCACTTTAATAAACGTTTCGCTTTCGTGCTTTGCATATCCTTTAACCGTTTCAACGATATTGGGTATCAAATCGAATCTCTTTTTAAGGTAAACGTCTATCGTGGAAAACGCCTCGTCCGTCTGAGAGTCCAAAACAACAAACGCGTTGTGGGTTTTTATATACCATATGGCAATTGCGATTATAATAATCAACAAAACAACGCCGGCAATAATTCCGCCTATAACCGCGCCATTTACAAGTAAATTCAACATAATTTATCTCCTTATTAATTCAAGTTACAATTTTTTTATTTCCGCAATCGCGCTTTTCAAAAACGCTTCCGCGGTAGAGTCTTTTTTAATCGCTTCCATTGCCTCGTCAAAGGAGAACCATTTTACAAGTTCAATTTCCTTTTCGTCAATGGCGGGTTCGCCGTCTTCGGCAACCATAATAAAATTGAGCATAAGCACGTTCCTCGGCTCGTGATAGCGGGACGACATATACTTGTATTTTACGGTATTAAGTTTGGTTTCTTCCTTAAATTCGCGCGTAACCGCCTTTTCCGCAGTTTCGCCCTTTTTAATATACCCCGCAAACAGAATAAAATCTTCCTGTCCTACGTGCTTTGCAAGTAAAATTTTGTCCTTGGTCCTGTTTGTAACCACCATACTGACGGCGGTTGCAAATTGCGCAAATCTGTATTGGTTGCAACTTTTACAATAGGGTACAAGTCCTTCGCCGCTTGCGAACATTAAAGTAAGTTTTTCTCCGCATTCCGTACAAAACATAGTTATTCCTCCTTTTTTGGAATCGCTTCTAAAATATATCCTTAATTTACTTATATATTATATAACTAAATCGCCGTATTTTCAATACTTTTTTCAAATTTACTAAAATTATTGACATAAATTTCACAATACTATATAATAATTTAAATGCAAAGGGTAAAAAAACGCTAAAACACCTTTATCCGTGCATTTTATTTTTTATGTAACGGGGAATTACACAGTGGATTACGACAGGGCGAAAGCCTATTTAGACGAACGCGGTCAAAGCCATTTGCTGCGTTATTACGACGAACTTTCGGTTGAGGAGCGCGAACAACTCCTTGCGGACATAGAATTTACAAACTTTAATATAATAAACAATATAGAAAAACAGGCGGAAAAAAAACTCGGCAAAATCACCCCTCTTTCAAGCAGCGTAACCGTACAGGAAGCGCGTCGCCGCAAAATTCAGTTTGAGGCGGTGGGGCTGAATATGCTTGCGGAAGGCAGAGTCGGCGCGGTATTGCTTGCCGGCGGACAGGGTTCGCGTTTGGGCTACGACGGTCCGAAAGGCACCTTCAATATAGGCGTAACGCGCGAACTGACTATTTTCGAACAGTTGATGCGCAACGTGTTTGACGTAACTTCCAAAACGGGCAGGTGTTTTCCGCTTTTTATTATGACAAGCACGGTAAACGACGGGCAAACGCGCGAGTTTTTTCGCAGCCGCAACTATTTCGGCTATCCGCGCGATTTAATTCATTTTTTCATTCAGGACGTCGCCCCCGCGTGCGATTACAACGGCAAAGTTTTTCTTGACGAAAAGCACCGCGTTTCGCTTGCTCCCAACGGCAACGGCGGGTGGTATTCGTCGCTTGTCAACAACGGCCTGGCAAGGGTGCTTGAACGCGATAATATAGAGTGGTTAAACGTTTTCGGCGTGGATAACGTCTTGCAGAAAATTTGCGACCCCGCCTTTATAGGCGCAACCATAATAAAACGCTGCCGTTGCGGCGCAAAGGTGGTCAAAAAAGCCTCTCCCGATGAAAAAGTGGGCGTTTTGTGTCTTGAAGACGGCAAACCTTCCATTGTAGAATATTTCGAAATGCCCGATAATTTAAAATACAAAACCAAAAAGGACGAGTTGGTTTATCGCTACGGAGTTATTTTAAACTATCTTTTTAACGTTCACGACCTCAATCAGACGCTTTCCGGCAAATTGCCCTATCACATTGCCAATAAATCGTTGGCGCACGTTGAGGACGGAGTAAGGGTAAAACCGGACCAGCCCTGCGGCTATAAATTTGAAACTCTCGTAGTGGATATGGTAAAACTTATGGGCAGCTGTCTTGCCTACGAGGTGGAAAGGGAACGCGAGTTTGCTCCCGTAAAAAACGCCACGGGTACCGACAGCGTGGAAACCGCAAGAGAATTGCTTGTAAAAAACGGCGTTTTATTATAAAAATAAAAAACAACGCGCTTTGCGCTTAATTTAAGGAAATAAATATGAAAAAATTATTATGCGGTTTAGTGGCTGTGCTTGTTTCGTCAACGTTTTTGTTGGGCGGCTGCTCTATTTTTGGCGGCAACGAAACGGTATTGGACGTAACAGTCAACAATACGTACGACAGTATGACGGACGAACAGTGGAAAGAGTATAAAGATTTGCTTGCTTCGGGCGGAAATTCAGGCGCTTCATTGCAGGCAAGCATAAACGGCTCGCTTATGTCCGGCGTATCTATCTTTACAAGTTTTTCGTATAACGATTTAATCTGCTACGTGGACTCTTACAACGGACCTAAACAGGTTGGCAGGCTGGATTATCACGCGGTTTACACCGGCGCGGGCGTAATTGTAGAGTTGGATAAAGCCAACGGCAACGCCTACGTTGTCACAAACTGCCACGTCGTGTTTGACGATACTTCAAAAGAAACCGTTTCCCGCGACGTAAGACTGTTTTTATACGGACAGGACGCAAGGGGAATAAACTACTCGCTTGACACGCAGTACGTTTATTACGGCGGGGAGAAAGTTTATTACAGAGAAGAAGACGGCAACGAGTATTATCTTAACGACACCGCTATTATAAACGACCGCGAATATTGTATTCCCGCGGAAGTCGTTTGCGCTTCGGTAACGCACGACGTCGCGCTTTTAAAGGTTACGGACAGCAACGTTTTGAAAAAAAGCGGCGCCGTAGTAGCGCAATTTGCCGAAAGCGACGAAGTTTACGCGGGCTCGCGCGCGTACGCCGTAGGCAATCCGGAAGGGGACGGTATGTCCGCAACTTTGGGCGTTGTTTCTAAGGAAAGCGAAATAATTCAGTTGAATTTATCCGACAAGGACGAAAACGCTTATCAAAATTACAGAGTTATCCGTACGGACGCGGCTATAAACGGCGGCAATTCTGGCGGCGGTTTCTATAACGAAAAGGGCGAATTGATAGGAATAATCAATTCCAAACATACGGGCGAAGAAATAGACAATATGGGTTATGCGTTGCCTGCAAGCACGGTAAAACGCCTTTGGTTGCTTATGAAGGACGCAGACAGATTGACGTTAAGTTACGGCAAACCGTACGTAAAAGCGGCGTCTTTCCCCGCGGAGTATAAAATTGCTTCCACTGTTTCGTTTATAAATCCTCAGGGACTTGCCGAAATTGCGGAAACGCTTGTGGTAAGTTCGGGCGGAAGCGGCTTTAAGACGGGCGACGTACTCAAAAAACTTGTGATAGCGGACGCAAACGGCACCGTAAAGGAAGAAAAGATTATTACCCGCTCGTACCACGTTGACGACGTGCTGCTGTCGGCGCGCTCGGGCGATGTTATAACTTTCACCGTTATGCGCGGCGGCGCCGAAACAAGCGTTTCTTACAACGCGCAACTCGGCGAAATTTAATTTTTAACCAAAATATTAAGCCCCTGCAATCCCTAAAAGTCGGATTGCAGGGGCTGTTTTTTTGCCGCGGTTCAAATTTTATTTATGTCGTAAGGCGTAACCTGATAAACGTAATAGTTAAGCCAGTTTATGTAAAAAAGGTTTGCGGTGGAAGTCCAGTTCATTTTAACTTCCTTCATTTCCTTGTCCGCAAAATAGTTAGCGGGCGGCTTGATGTCCAGCCCCTTTTCAAGGTCGCGTTCATACTCGTTTTTCAGCGTTTCGCGGTCGTATTCCATATGACCGGTAACAAAAACCCGCCTGTTGTCGCGGCTTTTTATAATTGAAGCGCCCGCCTTTTTTGAATAGGCAAGAATACGCAAATCGTCAATGTGCAAAATATCCTTTGCGTAAATTATGGTGTGGCGGGAGTGCGGCATATGAAACTCGTCCGAAATCCCCCTCATAAGCGGCTCTGCAACTCCGTCGCGTATGCGCTGATGGGCAAAAATTCCAAAACACTTTTCCTTTAAAGGGTGCTTTTTTATTCCGTAAAAATTGTGCAGCGCCGCCTGCGCGCCCCAACATATAAACAGGGTGGAAGTGACGTTCGACGTTGTCCAGTCAAAAATTTCTTCAAGTTCTTTCCAATACGCCACGCTTTCAAAGTCCATATTTTCCACGGGCGCGCCCGTAATTATCATACCGTCGAACTTGTTGTTTTTTACGTCCTCAAACGTCTTGTAAAATCTGTCCAGATGATTTTTGTCGGTGTGCTTTGCATTGTAAGTGGAAGTTTTTACAAGCGTGACGTTTACTTGCAACGGCGAGTTGGACAAAAGCCGCATAAGCTGCGTTTCCGTAGTTTCCTTCGTCGGCATCAAGTTTAAAATTGCTATTTCAATGGGACGAATTTCCTGCAAAAAGGCGCGTTCGCTGTCCATAACAAAAATTTTTTCATCCGTCAGAATCTTGTATGCGGGAATTTCTTTATCTATTACGATAGGCATTTTTTTACACCTTTTTCAAAGCCTGTTCCAAATCCGCTATAATGTCTTCCGCGTTTTCTATGCCTACGGAAAGCCTTATAAGGTTGTAAGGAACGCCGGCTTTTTTCAAATCTTCCGCCGAAAGTTGCCTGTGCGTGGTCGAAGCAGGGTGCAATACGCAGCTTCTTACGTCGGCTACGTGAGTTTCCTGCGTAATCATTTTCAACGCTTCCATAAAAGCGGCGCACTTTTCCACGTCGCCCTTTATGCCGAAGCTCATCATTCCTCCCTGTCCGCGCGGTAAATATTTTTGCGCCGTTTTATGGTATTTGTTTTCTTTTAAAGAAGGGTGGTTTATCCATTCTATTTTCGGATGAGCGGAAAGGTACGCCGCAACTTTTTTTGCGTTTTCGCTGTGGCGTTCCATTCTCAGCGCAAGCGTGTCGCAACCTATGTACGATATAAACCCGTTTTGCGGGCTCATAACCGCGCCGAAGTCGCGCATCATCTGCGCGCGGCATTTCGTGCCGAAAGCTACGGGCAATTGCGCGTACACAAGCCCGTGATAACTTTCGTCCGGAGTGTTGAAAGAGTGGTATCTGTCGTTGCCTTCAAACACAAAATTGCCGCAGTCCACAATAACTCCGCCCAGCGCGGCGGCGTGCCCGTCCAGATATTTTGAGGAGGAGTGAATAACTATGTTCGCGCCGAAGTCCTTCGGTCTGCAAAGTACGGGGGTTGCAAGTGTGTTGTCAACCGCAAACAAAACGCCGTGCTTTTTTGCAATGGCGGCAATTTTGTCAAAATCAAGAACAATTATGGCAGGGTTTGCTATCGTTTCGGTAAATATAAGCCGCGTCTTGCCGTCAATAAGTTTTTCTATTTCTTCCGCAGGGGAGTCGGGGTCGAAAAACCTGCACTCGATTCCAAGTTTGGGCAAAGTAGTTGAAAAAAGATTGTAACTTCCCCCGTAAATGGCGGAGGAGGCGACTATATTGTCGCCGGCGCCCGCAACGGTGAAAACCGCAAGCGATGTCGCCGCCATTCCCGACGAGCAGCCAATCGCGCAAACGCCGCCTTCAAGCGCGGCAACTTTGTTTTCAAACGCCGCTACGGTGGGGTTGGCAAGTCGGCTATAAAAATATCCGTCGCTTTTCAGGTCGAACAAATCCGCCATATCCTTTGTTTTTTCATAGAAAAAGGTGGTGGACTGAACAACGGGCGGTATTCTCGCCTCGCCCGATTTCGGCTGATAGCCCGCTTGCACGCACAAAGTGTCAATTTTGTAATTGCTCATAATATTTCTCTTTCGCTCCGTAAAAACGATTGTAAAACTTATTTATAATTTTTAATTTCTCTTTCCAAAGCGCGTTTTTGGTCTCTTTCGGCAATCGTGCGTTTTTTGTCGTAGTTTTGTTTGCCCTTGCAAAGCGCAATTTCCGCCTTTACAAGACTGCCCGAAAAATAAAGTTGCAAAGGCACAATTGTAAATCCCTTTTCGTTTATTTTTCCCGCCAGCCTGTCAAGTTCTCTGCGGTGCATCAGCAGTTTTCTGTCGCGCTTGCTGTCCTTTGAAGAAAACGCGCCCGCCTTGTCGTAAACGGGAATATGCAAATTTTTCAAATACAGTTCGCCGTTCCGCAAAAAGCAAAAACTGTCTTTCAAATTGCAGTTTCCCGCGCGCAACGTTTTAACTTCCGCGCCTTCCAAAACTATTCCCGCTTCAAATTTTTCTATTACGAAGTATTCGTATAAAGCGTACTTGTTGTAAGAAATCTGTTTATCCATAATTTTTTTAAAAATTTCGCCGAGTTTTAGCTTTTAATAAGTCCGAAAATAATTTTCATTCTTCCCAAATCGTAGTCGGCAACTATAATTTTTACTTTGTCGCCCAGGCGGAAGCAGTGTCTTCCGCCTTTTATAAGAAACTTTTCGGGAAAAACTTCATAATTGTCGGGCGGTAAATCTTCAAACGGAACAAGCCCTTCTATCGAGTTGTCCAGCTCGCAATAAATCCCGTGCGAGGTAACGCCGGAAATCGTCGCAAAATATTCTTCGCCCAATCTTTCGGACATATACGCAAGTTTGTAAAGGTCGTCAACCTTTCTTTCCGCCTCGTCGGCAATGCGTTCCCTTTCAGAGCAGTGCTTGCCGTTTTCGGGCGCAATCTCTTTAAATTTTTCCGCTTTGTCCCGTTTGCCTTCCAAAATGCTTTTAAGCACCCTGTGCACAAACAAATCGGGATAGCGCCGAATGGGAGAGGTGAAGTGGCAATAGCATACCGAAGCCAGCCCGAAGTGCCCCTTGTTTTCTTCCGAATACCTTGCCTTTTGCATAGACCGCAACATAACCTTGTTTACCACTGTGTAAAAAGGCTTGTTTTCCGCCGACTTCAAAATATTTTGATAGTCTTTCGGTTTTAAATCGCCGCAGTCGCCCTTCGCGTTCAAACCCAAATCCCGCAAAAACGCAAAAAAGTTTGCCGCTTTTTCTTCCGAAGGATTTTCGTGTATGCGGTAAAGGCAGGCGGCGCGCTTGCTTTGCAAAAACTCTGCAACCGCCTCGTTTGCGGAAATCATAAACTGCTCGATAATGCGTTGAGAAATTGTCCTTTCGCTTTTAGGAATAATTATTTCGCCTTTTTCGTCCACGTAAATATGCGATTCCATAACTTCCATACTCACGCAGCCGGCTTCTTCGCGGCGTTTTTCAAGCGCAAGGCACAAATCTTGCATAAGGCGAACAGTCTCCACCAAATCGCCGTATTTGCGGCATATTGCGGGGTCATTTTCGCATATTGCGGTAATTTCGGCATAAGTCGTGCGCCTGCGCGAGCGTATCACGCTTTTGTAAATATCGTAATTAAGTCTTTGCCCGTCCGCGTTGAAAGTCATAAAGCAGGAAAGCGCGTATCTGTCCTCGTTTTCGTTAAGCGAGCAAGCCCCGTTTGAAAGGCTTTTGGGCAGCATAGGTAAAACCCTGTCCGGAAAATATACGCTTGTCCCGCGGGTATATGCCTCTTTATCTGTCGGCGTGCCAAACCGCACGTAATTGCTTACGTCCGCTATATGCACGCCCAAAACGTAATTTCCGTCCTTAATTTCAAGTGAAATTCCGTCGTCTATGTCGCGCGTGTCCTCGCCGTCGATGGTAAATATCAAAGTTTCGCGCAAGTCTTTGCGTCCGCCCGCGTCAACTTCCGCGGCGGCGTTTTTCTCGCATTCGTCCAGCACGTCTTGCGGAAAAGTTTCCCTCAGCCCAAACGCGCGTATTATCGCGGTTTCCTCGCAGTACAAATCGCCGCTTTCACCCAAAATTTCAACTATCTTTCCGCCGGGTGCTTTATTTTTGGGATAGGAGAGCACCTCGCAAACCACTTTGTCGCCGTTTTTAGCCTTACCAGCCATACTTAAAGGAACATATACCGATGGCAATCTGGGGTTGTCGGGCAAAACCGCGGCTTCGCGCCTGCCCGCTTTAAACGTGCCAATAATTTGCTCGTTTGCGCGCTCGGCAATTTTAATTACCTTCGCTTCGTCGGCGGTGTTTTTCACTTTTGCAAACAGCACCCTGTCGCCGTCAAGCGCGCCGTTTACCGACGCTCGCGGAACAAACAAGTCGCTTTTGAATTTTTGCTTGTCCTCGGGAATTATAAAAGCAAAACCCTTGTCGCTTGCCTGCAATTTGCCGTAAAAAGTTTCGGCGTTTTTTTCAACGAATTTTTGCGCTTGTCCGCCGCGCCCGCGTCCGCCTTTTTTCGGCGTAAAATTTTTATATCTCATATGTATCGTAACGTCGGTTAATATAAAAGGCGGCTTTTACCAAAGCCGCCTGAGTAAGAAATTTTTTTATAGCATAATCTGCAAAATGTAAAGCACTATGGAAAGCGCCGCGATTACGCCAAGCAAAATCCAAGACCACTTTTTAAGTTTGCTGTCAAACGAACGTCCCTTGTTTTTACCGAAGAACGTCTCGCTTGAAGCGGTTATGCCCTGAATACCGTCCGAATTGCTCTTTTGAAGCATAACTACAAGTATTGCGCCCACCGCCGCAAGAAATACCAGCGAAAGGAAGATGTAGCAGAACGCTATATAAATTTTAAATCCGGTGTCGGACAGCAGTAAAATGTTAGTCAACATATTATTACCCTTAAATTTGTTTTACCGTAAAATTATAGCACGTTATCGCGGGTTTTACAATCAAAATAAGCGTAAAATCAAAAATTTTTATTTCTTATTTTCAACATTTTCAAAATTTTCCGTCTGTTCGGCTTTGTTTTCTTCGCCGTCGCTTGACAATGGCGTAGAATTAGCGGGTTGAACGGCAAGTTTCGGCTTAAACTCTCCGAATTTGTTTATAACAAATATTCCCGCGCAAACAAGCACAAGCGCTATAAGCGTAAACCAGCTTAAAAGCTGTTCGTATTCAAACAAAATAATCGCTGAAAATACCGCGCCGAACAGCGGGTTTGTCGATTTGAATACGGCAACCTTTGAAACGGGGTTGTATTTAAGCAAAAAGCCTTGCAACGTGAAGGCGCAAGCGGAAAGAAAAGCAAGATAAACAAGCATAAACGCCGCGCCGACGTCAACGTGCGTAACCCTTCCCCCGAAGCATAACCCCGTAACAATCAAAACCGCTCCGCCTATCAAAAACTGATAGCCGCATAAAACGGTGGTGTCCTCTTTTTTAGAGAAAATTTTTACAAGCCCCGCCGCAACCGCTGACGACAATCCCGAAAAAATTATAAATCCTTCGCCCAATAAAGAAAAACTGAAAGAAAACCCGTCCAGATTTAAAAGTATTACTCCGCAAAACCCAAGCGCGCACCCCGCAAGTTTAATAAGGTTAAATTTTTCGGTGCGGAATATAAAACACGCAATCAAAATGGTAAAAAATACGCCCAAACCGTTTAAAACGGAAGATTTTACACCGGTGCTGTTTGCAAGTCCTATATAAAAAAAGGTGTATTGCATAACCGTTTGAAAAAGCGCCACAAGCAAAACCCGCCAAATGTTTTTAGGTTTTGGCGCTATAAACTTTTTTTGAGTTATGCAACCGAATACTATTACGAATATCCCCGCCAGCGTAAACCTCATTCCCGCAAACAGCATTAAAGAGGCGGGGCTGGTTTGGTCTATTTCAAACAATTTATAGCCTATTTTTACGCAGGGAAAAGCGCTGCCCCACAACACGCAGCAAAATATTGCGCACAGGCAAACGACAATCGGCTTCGTAAAAAATTTTTCTTTGTCTTTAATCAGCATTTCTATATTATTATATTGCACCGCCGCAATTTACGCAAACAAAAACCCGCTTAAACGGCGGGCAAAAACGTTATAAATTACTTTAATCTTCTAAACCTAAAATATAATCAACAGTTTCATTAAAAAATTTTGAAAGAATTATAAGTGCAGAAACTGTTGGCTCTGATTTTCCTAACTCCCAATCGGAAATTGCTGATTGACTTGCGTTTATAATTTTTGCTCCGTAAATTTTTCACTATAATAAACGTTTTTCGGTAAAAATTTTCGGTTAAGTCAAAAACGACTTAAAAATAAAAATTGCCGCGAAAGACTTTTAAAGTCCGCCGCAGCAATTAATTTTAAATATTTTTACTTAATCAAACTTTTTCCTGTCATCTCTTTGGGTACGGGTAAGCCCATAACGGTAAGAAGGGTGGGGGCAAGGTCTGCCAAAACGCCGTCCGTACGCAGTTTTGCATTCTTGTATTTTTCAGAAACAAGAATAACGGGCACGGGATTTGTGGTGTGCGCGGTGAAGGGAGAGCCGTCTTCCGACAAAAGTTTGTCCGCGTTTCCGTGGTCGGCTGTGACAAGCGCCGCGCCGCCCATTTCAAGAATTTTGTCCAAAACTTTTTTAACGCACTCGTCAACGGTGCCAACCGCCTTGACTGCCGCGGGAATAATTCCGGTGTGACCTACCATATCGCAGTTTGCAAAGTTTAAAATAACTACGTCAAATTCTCCGCCGTCAAGTTCTTCAAGTACTTTATCCGTCACAAGATAAGCGCTCATTTCGGGCTGCAAATCGTAAGTCGCAACTTTGGGCGAAGCAATCAAATCGCGTTTTTCGCCCTCGTTGGGAGTTTCAACTCCGCCGTTAAAGAAAAACGTTACGTGCGCGTATTTTTCCGTTTCTGCAATTCTTAGTTGTTTTTTGCCGAGTTTTGCAAGGTATTCGCCCAAGGTGTTGTCAAGCGCGGTTTTGGGGAAAGCAATTTCAAGCCCTTCAAACTCCGCGTCGTATACGGTAAAGCAAACGTAAACGGGGTCAAGATAGCCCGTTTTTCTTTCAAAAGCCGTGCCTTTGGGTACGGTAAACTCTTTTTGAGAAACCGCGCGGGTAATTTCGCGCGCTCTGTCGGGACGGAAGTTGAAGCAAATTACGCTGTCGCCCTTTTCCAAAAGTCCCAAAGGTTTGCCGTTTTCATACACTTTTACGGGTGTAATAAATTCGTCGGTAACGCCCGCGGCATAACTCTTTTCAACCGCTTCGGCAGGGTTTTCCGTCGCGTCGCCCGTGCCTAGCGTAAGCATATCGTAAGCCTTTTCAACGCGGTCCCAGTTGTTGTCGCGGTCCATTGCGTAATATCTGCCGCATACGGAGGCAATTTTGCCCGCGCCTATTTTTTTCATTTCCGCTTGAAGTTTGCGTATATAATCCGCGCCGGAAGTGGGAGAAACGTCTCTGCCGTCCATAAAGCAGTGTACAAAAACGTCCTTCAAACCGTGTTTAGCGGCAAGTTCAAGCAGAGCGTAAACGTGGGTAAGGTGGCTGTGAACGCCGCCGTCCGACAAAAGCCCGTATAGATGAAGTTTTTTGCCGTTGTTTTTTGCGTTTTCAATCGCTTTAAGCAGCGCGG
Source organism: uncultured Christensenella sp. (assembly GCA_910585785.1). GTDB lineage: Bacteria > Bacillota > Clostridia > Christensenellales > Borkfalkiaceae > Coproplasma. The sequence goes on from CAJUEV010000013.1 coordinate 18,786, forward strand.
GATTGTTGTAAAAATCGCCGTCCTGAATAGCCTTTGTAATTTTTGTCAAATCCTGATAGACTATCCTGCCCGCGCCCATATTCAGGTGACCTACTTCGCTGTTTCCCATTTGTCCGTCGGGCAAGCCAACGGAAAGTCCGCTTGCGCCCAAAGTAGCGGAGGGGTACGTCTTAATAAGCGAGTTTATGTTTTTGCTGCCGTTAATCGCAATCGCGTTGCCGTCGTCTGCGGGAGCAAGCCCGTAACCGTCCATAATAATTATTGCATAAGGTATTTTCTTTGCCATTTTAATCTCCGTTTGCGCTTTAATTATTTGTCGAAATTGACTATTGCTGCAAAATCGGTTTTAAGCGAAGCGCCGCCTATAAGTCCGCCGTCAATATCGGGCTGAGCCATAAGTCCCTTGCAGTTGCCCGCGTTCATACTTCCGCCGTACTGAATGACAATCTTTTCCGCGCATTTGGGGCAGAAAAGTTCGCCTATGGTTTTGCGGATAAACGCAATGGTTTCCTGCGCTTGCGCGTCGGTTGCGGTTTTGCCCGTGCCAATCGCCCAAACGGGTTCGTATGCAATTACAACCTTCGTAACGTCCTCAACGCCCTTCAAACCAACGGAAAGCTGCTTCAAAAGCACGTCGTTGGTGGTGCCGTTTTCGCGCTCCGCCAAAAGTTCGCCAACGCAAACAATGGGGGTTAAACCTGCGTTAAGCGCCGCAAGAGTGCGCTTGTTTACGCTTTCGTCCGTTTCGCCGAAGTATTGCCTTCTTTCGCTGTGACCGATAATGGCATATTCCACGCCGTAATCTTTAAGCATATCTGCTGAAATTTCTCCCGTAAACGCGCCGGAAGCCGCCCAGTGCACGTTTTCGGCGCCTATTTTAATGTTGCTGCCGGAAGCCGCTTTAACCATTTCGGGTATCAAAATAGCGGGCACGCAAAGCGCAACGTCGCAATTTGCGTCTTTTACAAGCGGAATAAGTTCTTTAATAAGTTTTTTTCCGCTTTCAACATTCATATTCATTTTCCAGTTGCCTGCAATAAAAGGTTTTCTTGACATAATAAATCTCCGTTTATTTTATTTCACGGAGATTATATCACTTTATTTAATTTTTTGCAAATTTTTGATATGCGTACAACCGCCAAAATTTCAACTTAAATTATAACTGAAAGCAACCGTTTCGGTTTTAGCGGGGTTACCGCAAAAATACTTATGGTAATAAGCAGTATGGCAATAAGTTTCTTTTTCATATTCAATCCTCCTTAAAGTTTATATTTTGCAATGCAAAGTTTTTGTTGTTCAGGTAAATATAAAACGCAAAGCGATTTGTTAAGTGTTTCATTGTTGTTTGACGTATAAACGTTAAGCATAAGCCAGAAGTAATTTTGCGATAAATCCGGAATGGAGAAGTCTTTCGGCGTATTAGTGTAAGAGGAGTCGCCCAAACTGCCGTTGGCAAAACCTTTGAACTTTTTTTCAAATTCTTCATTTTTTTCGTCTGAAAGCAGTAATGCGAAGTCGTCGTCGATTTGTTCGCAAGCAAGCTCGTAGTATACGCAGCCGTCGCCTCGGGGACCCAATGTGTTTGCAAAATAAATCAGCGTCATATTTTCAGGTAATTCTATACCCCAGTTTTCGTAAATGCTTTCTCTAATATCGCTCACTTTCGGCGGTCTTCGTCCAAACGTAAACAAAAACTCCAAGCAAGAGCTGCACCCGCTTAATGCGATAATACAAATTGTGGTAGCAACAGCCAATAGAACGGCAACAAATTTCTTTTTCATATTCAAGTATCCTTAAAAATTAAAGTTTATAGCGGGCAATAGATAGTTTGCTTTGATTTTTGATGTATAAAATACATAAATAATTATCGCAGCTAGTATCTTGGTCGAATTTATCAATTCTTTCATATTTATCGTTTGAGTTATTTATCATAATCCACCAATAGTCGTCGGGTAAATCAGGTAAGGTAAAATCGTCAGGGGTATTTTTGTAAGCGGAATTTAAGCTTTGCGTTGCGGGTATTTTAAAAAACTTTTCAAATGTTTCATTCTTTTCTTTAATAAAAATAGCGTTAAAATCTTTGTCGTATCCGTCGTAGCGTAATTCGTCGTAATACCAACCGTCGCCGCGTGGTCCTAATTCGGTTGCGTAATATACTAGTTCAATATTTTCAGGAAGTTCAACGTTACAATTTCTTATTGAGTTGCGAATACTTTCAACCGTGGGCGTTTCCGGTTTAAGCAACCACCAAGACAGGTTACACCCGCTTAGCGCGGCAATAAAAACTGTGCTTGCAATTGCCAGAAGCGTAGCAATAAGTTTCTTTTTCATATTAAACTCCTTAAATTTTATGGTCGTAAATAATCAGTTTATTTAGTTGCGGTATATAAATTATAATTAGGTTATTAAAGGACGTATTTTCAAATTGATTATAAAAATAATTATATTGTGATAAATCGGGCGTATAAATTACCGACGGCGATTGTGTATACATAGCGTCACCCGAATCAAATTTTTTGTTTGAAAAACTTTTTTCAAAGTCAACATTTTGTTCGGCGGATAAAAGTTCGTTAAATGTAATATCGCTTCCGTCGTATTTCAATTCGTAATACCAAGTTCCGTCTGTCGTCCACTCGTTTACATAATAATTTTCAAGTACTAAATTTTCAGGTAACTTTATATTCCATCTTGAATCAATTTGTTTATAAACAGTTTGAACGGTAGGTGGGGATATTTTAAATATCCAACTGTTTATTAATTTACACCCGCTAAAAGCAATAACACTAATTACGCTTGCAAATGCCAGAAAGGTAGCAACAAGTTTCTTTTTCATATTTAATCCTCCTTTTAAAAATAATTTTTTTCATTTAATTTACCAACTTAATATGTATACAATCAGTTGGTTTTTATCGGAAAATTGTATCATATATAGATATTTTCTAGCAGTTTCGCCTTCCGTAAAATTCCATTTATAATTTTCCGATAAATCAGGTATTTTGTATTCTTCAACAAAGTGGTTTTTCACCAAGTCTGTATCCGATAGAAATTTTTGTTCAAATTCTTCATTTTTTTCGTAAGCGAACAATTTATTAAAATTTTCGTCGGAACCGTCGTAATTAAAGATATAATAATAAAAGCCGTCGTCTATACTGAAATTTTCGGCATAGTTTATAAGCGATATGTTTTCAGGTAAATCAACTGACCAGCTATCGTGCAAGTTTTCGGTTACGGATTTTATTGTGGGTTTAGTCCAAGTAAATAACCCGCACCCGCTAAAAGCGGCAATACAGATTATACTGGCAAATGCCAGAAGCGTAGCGGTAAGTTTCTTTTTCATATTCAATTCTCCTTAATTTGGTTTGAATATTTATCCATAATTTTTTAATTTCAATAAAATTATAACATATTTTGGTGTATTTGGCAATGATTGGCAATATAAAACTTATAATAATTGCATAAAAAGACGACGGAAACAATTTAATGTTTCCGCCGTTAGATTTAGTTTTTACAACTGTTTTACATCGTTAAATTTTTATAAGAAATACGCGTTATTTTACTTTTGAAAACGTAAATTATTTCTTTTCGTTAAGGCACGCGATACCGGGAAGAACCTTTCCTTCAAAAAGTTCCAAAGAAGCGCCGCCGCCCGTGGAAATATGCGTCATCTTGTCCGCATAGCCCAACTGCTGAACCGCCGCCGCGCTGTCGCCGCCGCCGATAATGGTGGTGCACTTGCCGTAAACGTCAGTCAGCGCTTGTGCAACTGCAATAGTTCCTTTTGCAAGGGTGGGGTTTTCGAAAACGCCCATAGGTCCGTTCCAAATTACTGATTTTGCGGTCGCAATTTTGTCTGCGTAAAGTTTTCTTGTTTTTTCGCCGATGTCCATACCCATTTTGTCCGCGGGGATTTTGTCCGCAGGCACGGTTTCAACCGAAATAGCCTCGTCAATGGGCTCGGGGAAGTGCGTAGCCACAACGGTGTCAACGGGCAAAAGCAACTCTTTTCCCGCTTTTGCAGCCTTTTCCATCATTTCGCGGCAATATTCAACCTTGTCTTCTTCAAGCAATGACGTGCCCACTTCATAACCCTTCGCTTTAAGGAAGGTGTACGCCATACCGCCGCCTATAATCAGCGTGTCGCACTTTTCAAGCAGGTTGTTTATTACGTTAAGTTTGTCGGCAACCTTCGCGCCGCCCAAAATAGCCACAAACGGACGCTTGGGGTTTTCAAGCGTGTCAGCCATAACCGAAAGTTCTTTTTCTATAAGGAAGCCGCAAACGGCGGTCTTTACAATGCCGTATTCAACGATAGCGGCGGTGGAAGCGTGCGAACGGTGAGCCGTACCGAAAGCGTCGTTTACGTAAATTTCTGCGTCGTAAGCAAGTTTTTTGCAAAACGCTTCGTCTTTCTTTTCTTCTTCCCAGTGGAAGCGGAGATTTTCCAATAGCACAGCTTCGCCGTCTTTAAGCGCGTCGCGCTTTTTGTTCGCGTCGGGGCCTATAACGTCGCTTGCAAACGCAACCTTTCCGCCAAGCAGTTCGTTAAGTCTTTTTGCAACGGGCGCAAGGGTAAGTTTTTTGGGCTCGTCCTTTTTCGCCTTTTCAATAATCGCTTCGGCGGTGGTTTCGCCTGCGTCAACCTTCTTTTTGTCTTTTTTGTTGAGTTTTACTTCGTCGGAGAATATCGAGTGCGGTTTACCCATATGCGAGCAAAGTGTAACGCGCGCGCCGGCGTCAAGCAAATATTTGATAGTAGGAAGCGCGCCCTGAATTCTGTTTTCATCGGTGATAATCCCGTCTTTCATAGGAACGTTGAAATCGCAGCGCACAAGCACTTTTTTGCCTTTGAGGTTTTTTAAATCCTTAACGGACATTTTGTTCATAATAAAACTCCTTAAAAGTTAATTTTTATTCTAAATTATTATAAATAATTTTTTATCAATTGTCAATGAAATACGGTAAAAAATGGCAAGCACGGTCCAAATTTAAAGGTATATAAAGTAAGTTATGGCAAGAAGCAAAATTATATTGTAAAATAATTGTGTAAGCGTTAAAATTGTGGTATAATAATTTAAAATATAATCTAAGGATTGAAAAATGAAAATATGCGTGGCGGGTCTCGGTCTTATAGGCGGCTCGCTTTGTATGGCTTTAAAGCGCGCGGGTTTTGGCGTTGCGGGATGGAACCGCTCGCTGCCGACTTTGCAATACGCTTTAAATAATAGAATAATAGACGAAGCGGCGGAAAATTTTTTAAATTACGACGTTGTCTTCGTGGCGTTACCGCTTGAAGCCACCGCGCGGTTTATCTGCACGCAGCGGTTTAAAGACGGCGCGATAATCAGCGACATCTGCGGCGTAAAAAGCGTGATTGAAGAAAGGGTGTTTTCGGAAAAACGCAATTTTTATTACGTCGGGTGCCATCCTATGGCGGGCAAGGAAGTTTCGGGGCTTGAAAACGCCTGTGCGCAACTTTTTGACGGCGCGAATATGGTTATCACCCGCAATCGGGAAACGGACGCTCAGGCTTTGAGTACAGTCCGCTATCTTACCGAAAAAATGGGCTTCGGCAGAATTATAGAATGCTCGGCAAAAGTTCACGATAAAAAAATAGCCTACACTTCGCAACTTGCGCATATAGTTTCAAACGCGTACGTAAAGGACGAGGACATAGAAAGCTGCTTCGGTTTTACGGGCGGAAGTTTTCAGGATATGACGAGGATAGCGGGAGTTGACGAGGGCGTTTGGGCTTCGCTTTATCTCGGCAACGCGCAAAACGTGTGCGAAAAGATAGACTCGCTTATAAATTCGCTTGCGGAAATTAAATCCGCGGTTGCCGAAGGCGACGCGGACGGGTTGAGAAAAGTGCTTAAAACGGGGCGCGAACTGTTTGAAGAAAGCAAAATTTATTCTTCCTGCGGTGAAATTTCCGTCACTGCAATAAACGGCGGCGTTCGCAAAGGTTGACCCGATATGAAATGTAAAGTTACAATTACCGGAGCGGACGGCAAAGTCCATTGCTCGTCTGGCGAATACCGCGCAACGTGCGGCGGATGCCTGCTGGAATACGTGTATGAAGGGGACCGTTGCGAACTCAGTTACGACGGAAATATATTCAAACAGAAAAGACGGGGCAAATTCGACGTTGATATGGTTTTTGCCGAAGGCGCCGAAACGCTTTGCGATTTTAAGTACGTCGCTTTGGGGCTGGAATGCAAACTTAAAATTTTTACCGAAAAAGCAAATTGCAAATTTGACGGCTGCGGTTGTGAAACAGAAATTTTTTACCTGCTTGAAGGAACGGTTAACACCGTCTGCATAAAAGCGGAAACAATTAAGGAGATAAAATGAAAATAGAATACTTAGGTCACTCTTGCTTTAAACTTACCGAAAGTACGGGAACTTCGGTTGTATGCGACCCGTATTCGGAAGAAATAGGCTATGCAATGCCAAAAACCCGCGCGGACGCGATTACAATTTCGCACGGGCACTACGACCATAACGCGGTCAAAAACGTAAACGGAAACCCCGTCGTAATAAACGGCGAAAACGGTTACGATTTGCCCGGGGTGGAAATAAATTCGGTTAAAAGTTTTCACGACTCGGTTAGGGGCAAAAACCGCGGCGAAAACATAATTTTTAAATTCCGTATGGACGGCATAGACGTCTGCCATCTGGGCGATTTGGGCGAGCAGTGCTCGACCGAACTTATTGACGTAATTTTGCCCGTCAACGTTTTGCTTATTCCCGTAGGCGGCACTTATACCATCGACGCGGAAATGGCAAAGGAATACGTGGACAGAATAATGCCCGATATAGTTATACCTATGCACTACCGCACTAAGGATTGCAAACTTGATATTGACAAAGTGGACGAATTCGTCAACCTTTTCGACGAGGAGTGCGTAGAGGAAGCGGAAGGCGGCTTGCTTGAACTTTCGCGCAAAGATTTAAACGGCGAAACGAGGGTTATAGTCCTGAAAAGAGGCTGAAATGTCGGAGAACAGAATACTTAACGACGTTAAGGAAAGAATCGAAAAACTTAATATTTTCGAGTTGAGGCAGGTTGCGCGCGCGGTGGGCGTGCACCGTCCCGCTGACGGAAAAAAGTCGCGCGTGACGGAAGCCATTTTGGACATTGCCCGCGGAGTCGTCGCTCCCGAACCTCCCTCGTCGCGCGGGGCGCCGCCCAAGTCGCATCAGTTTGACGAAAAACTTGTTGCCGACATACTTACTTGCAGAGAGTACAGCATTGCGCTAAGGGGCGAAAGTTTACCCCAGCACCAGCGCAACGTAATGACGGTCAGCGACAGCGCCGCCGAGCGCGTTGAAAATTCCGTCAAAACGTATAAAGGCGTTTTGGATACAAGCGGCGAATATGCGTTTTTGCGCTCTAAGCAATCGGGCTACAACGCGGAAGAAGTGTTTGTGCACGAGTCGTTTATAAACAGATTTTCGCTGAAATACGGCGACGAGATAGAGTGCAGGGGTATGAGCAAAAGCGCGGACGAAATTCCGGGAATGGTGGAACTTATTTCCGTAAACGGGCGCGCAGGATTGTGCGAAAGAAAAGATTTTTCGCAATTGACCCCCGTATATCCCTCGGTAAACGTAAAAATTTCAACAGATAACGGCTGCGCCGCGTGCGCTATGGCGGATTTGTTTTCACCGGTGGCTTTGGGACAGCGCGCGTTTATTTCCGCCCCTTCAAAATCGGGAAAAACCACGCTGATAAAGCAAATTGCTACGGGAATATGCGCCAATTACCCGCAAATTAAAGTTGTTTTGGTAATTTTGGACGCGCGTCCCGAGGAGATTACGGACTTCAAACGTTCGCTTGCGGAATGCGAATTGTTTTACACGCGTTTCGATACGTCGGCGGCTTCGCGCATATCGACGGCAAAACTCGCCTTCGAGTACGCAAAGCGCATAACGGAAGACGGCGGCGACGCTTTGGTCATTTTCGACGGCGTGCAAAAATTAGTCAGGGCGTATACGTCCGAGGCGGAAGCCGCGGAAGAAGTAAAAAAACTTTTGTATTGCGCCTGCAACGCGGAGGAGGGCGGCTCGCTGACCGTCATTTCTACGCTTGCGCAGGATATGGCAAGTTACGGCGAATATACAGGCATAGCGAATATGATTATAAGCCTTTCGCGCGAACTTGCCGAAAAACGAATTTTTCCCGCGATTGACTCAAAAAATAGTTACGCGGACGGCGACGAAAGATTTTTGACCGCGGACGAATTGCGCGCTTCACGCATTTTGCGGGCGAGAGAAGCGGAGGAAGTCGTAAATTTGTTCAACGAAAATCCGTCTGTCGAAGAAGTTGTAAAAAAGGTTTTAATCTGACTTTTATGTCGGCGGTGATAGTGGCGGTGTCGCGCGTGTGGCGCGCACGTCGGGAGAAAATATGGCAAACGGAAATCAGTTTACCGACAAGGTAAAAATAACAATAAAATCCGGCGACGGCGGGGACGGGATGAACTCGTTCAAGTCGTTCAAGGGCAAGCCCGCCTGCGGACCGGACGGCGGGGACGGCGGCAACGGAGGAAACGTTTACGTAGTTGCGGACGGCAACGTAAACGATTTGCTTTCTTTCCGCTACGTTTCAAAATATTTTGCGGGCGACGGCGAGCGCGGCGGCACAAACAAGTGCTTCGGGCGCAGCGGAAACGACGTGGTTATAAAAGTGCCGCTTGGCACAGTTGTAAAGGACTTTGAAACGGGTTCGGTAATCGCTGATATGTTTGCGGAAGGCGAAAAAAAACTTATAGCGGAAGGCGGCAGGGGCGGCAAAGGCAACGTGCGCTTTACCACTTCGCGCAGGCACGCGCCGAACTTTGCGCAGAAGGGCGAAAAGACCGAGCCGCACGTTTTGCAACTTGAACTTAAAGTAATAGCGGACGTAGGGCTTATAGGTTTTCCCAACGTGGGCAAGTCAACCTTGCTTTCAAAAATTTCCGCGGCGAAGCCAAAAATCGCAAACTATCATTTCACCACTCTTTCGCCCAACCTCGGCGTGGTAAAATATTACGACAATTCCTTTGTTGCGGCGGATATTCCCGGTCTTATCGAAGGCGCTGCGGACGGCGCGGGATTGGGGCACGACTTTTTAAGGCATATAGAGCGCACGCGTATGCTTGTGCACGTTATCGACGTTTCCGGTTCGGAAGGGCGCGACCCCGTGGAAGACTTCAAAAAAATAAACTCCGAACTTAAAGTTTATTCAAAAAAACTTGCCGCATTGCCTCAGGTTATCGCGCTGAACAAGTGCGACGTTTACGGCGCGGAAGAAAACGTAAAGGCTTTCAAAAAAAAGTATTGCAGAAGATATAAAATTTTTCCCATAACCGCGGTAAACGGCGAAGGAACGGAAGATTTGATTGCGGGCGTTTTCGCAAAACTTCAAACCCTTCCGCCTGTAAGCAGGGTAGAAAGCGACGAAACTTTCACTTACAGAAAAAGCGGCGATTTGGGCTTTGAAATTTATATGGACGGCGAAATTTACGTTATAGTAGGCTCGCTTGTGGATATGCTTTGCCGCAACGTTTCTTTGGACGACCCCGATTCTATGGCGTATTTCCAAAAGATTTTAAGAGAAAAAGGCGTAATATCCCGCCTTAAAGAAATGGGCATTAAGGAAAACGACACAATATCGATAGGCGACGTTGAATTCGAATACGTTCCGTAATCAAACCGTCAGAGGAAATAAAACACGAAAGTTAAAAGAGAAAACAGGAGAGTTATGTTGACTTCAAAACAACGCAGTAAGCTAAAAGCCCTTGCCGCAAATCTGTCGCCTGTGGGACAGGTGGGCAAGGAAGGCATAGGCGAAAATATGCTTGCGGGTTTTTCCGACTGTCTGGAAAAACGCGAACTGATAAAAATAAATATCCTTGAAAACGCCGAAGGCAATCCCAAGGATACGGGGCGCGAACTTGCGGAAAAACTTTCCGCCGAGTGCGTTATAGTCATCGGCAGAAAAGCGGTTTTATACCGCAAATCGCAAAGAAACGATATCGAGCATATTCAGCTTGATTAATTAATTACCAAAACTACCGCCGCGAGTATAAGCATTATTCCTCCGCTGATAATATAGTATATAGAAAAAAACGTAAAATAGCTTAAAGCCAGCAGCGACAGTCCCGACCAGAACAAAGGGGCGCAAAGCCTGCGCGTAAAGCGCAATTTTATTTTTTTGAAAAAACTTATTTTTTCCGGTCCTTCGTAAACGTATTTTTCTGGCAGCAGATTTTTCTGCTTCAAAAGGGGATATACTTCGTCTATGCCTATAAGTTTTATGGCGAAGTTTTCGCATAGGGCGGCAGCCTCGGGCGATGATTTAACGCAGAATATCACCTTTTCGCCGTTGGTTTTATATTTTATTACCGCCGCGGCGTCGTCTTCCGAAAGCGGCTGCATTTTAAAGTTAAAAAAGTAGGATTGCTCCCCGCATATAAGGCGTTTTCCGCGTATTTTAGCGCTTTCGAAGCACTGCTTAAACAGGTTTTTTACGTACTGGTCGGAAGATAGCGAAAGGTGCAGCGAAAGTTGTTTTTTTGCTTTTTCGTCGCGGGAAAGCAACAAGCTTTTGTTTTGTTTTTTGCTTATGTACAAAAACCCCAGCGCGCCGAAAAGCAGGCAGGCGGCTATGCCGAACACAAGCGCTATTATTACGTTTTTGGTATAGTAGCGCAGCGCTGTAAAAAACAGCAAAAACGCGCATATTCCGGCGAAAAACGTGTCCAGAATCAAAGGTAAGTTAATTCTTCTCATACTCTGTTTTTTGACGGAAATTCTTTAATTTATACAATGAAAATAGGTATTTACGGCGGGGCGTTCAACCCCGTGCACGTCGAGCACGTAAACGTTGCAAAGGCGGCTGCAAATTTTTTGAAACTTGATAAACTTATCGTAATTCCGACGTACATTTCTCCCCACAAAAGCGGAGATATGTCCGCAAAGGGTATAGACAGGCTTGAAATGTGCCGGCTTGCCTTCTGCGACGATAAAGTGGAAGTTTCCGATTACGAGTTAAAACGCGGCGGCGTAAGTTATTCGTACGTAACCTGCCGCCACTTCAAAAAACTTTATCCTGACGACGACCTGTATTTTATTATAGGCTCGGACTCCTTGCAGGGGTTTTACGATTGGAAGCAGCCGGACGAAATTTTAAAATGCGTAACTCTTGCCGTCTGCGCAAGAGAGGACGCGTCGGTTTTAAAGCCCGAACTTAAAAAGTTTCAAAAAACTTTCGGGCGCGACGTGGTTGCTTTCGGTTACGTGGGCAAAGCGGTAAGTTCGACGCGCGTCCGCGCGCTTGCCGCATTGGGCGAAGATTTTTCACCCTACGTCGTAGGCGCGGTGGGGAGGTATATGCGCGAACGCAAGTTGTACTATTTACCCGAACTTGCAGGCGTCAAAAAGTACCTTACGGCGGAGCGCTGGCGACATTCGGTGGGAGTGGCGGTTATGGCGGCGGAAAATTCGCGCAGGGTAAGGGTTTGCGAAATAGATGCAATTTACGCGGGTGCTTTGCACGACTGCGCAAAATATCTTGGCTCGGATGCCCCCGAACTTAAAGGTTTTATATGTCCTGAAAACGTGCCTTCGCCCGTAGTACACCAGTTCAGCGGCGCGTACGTTGCGCAGCATACTTTCGGAATCCGCGACGAAGGGGTTTTAAACGCAATACGCTATCACACCAGCGGGCGCGAAAATATGAGCGGGCTTGAAAAACTTATTTTTCTTGCCGACCTTCTGGAAGAAAACAGGCAATACGACGGAGTAAACGAGTTAAGGCGCATTTTCAAGCGCGACGTTGACGAGTGTCTGAAAGTTTCGCTTGAAAGACAGCTTAACAGGCTTAAAGCGAGTGGCGGTGAAGTTTATCCCCTGACGCGCCGCGCTTATTTATATTTGATTGAAAACTGAACTATTTTAACGGAGTTTTATATATGGACAGCAAAGAAAAAGTATTACTTATATGCGATTTTTTGTCGCAAAAAAAGGCGAAAGGCATAGTTTATATCGCGGTTGAACACAAGACAAGTTTATGCGATTATTTTGTGGTTGCGGGCGGTTCGTCAAAAACGCAGGTTAAAGCGCTTGCCGAAAATCTTGAAGAAAAATTTAAAAAAGAATATAATATGATTCCCCGCCGCAGCGAAGGCGCGCGCGAAGGCAGGTGGGCGGTTTTGGATTATTCGGACGTAATAGTCCACATTTTCGGCGACGAGGAACGCGATTTTTACAATCTGGAAAGGTTGTGGGAGGACGGAGAAAACCTTGTCCGCTACGAAGATTAAAAATATTGCTTATAAACGGCGGCGCGCCGATTCTTGCGAATCGGCGCGTTATTTTTTGAATTTTATTTCTTTCGGGTCGGAATAAGTTTTTTTGGAACGCTTTTTTTCGACAATGTAATATACGGGCTCGGGCTTAGGCGCGGGCTTTTTTTCTTCCGTCGGGGCGGGCTTTTTAAGCGATTTAATCCCCATATAAGCAAGTTTTATCAGGTGCACCAGAATAAAACAAAACAAAAAAGTCAAAAACAAATACAAAATTCCCATAAACATATCCCTATTTTAACTTGCTTTGGCGCTAAAAATTTGGGATAAAACAAAAATTTATGGCAAAAAAGGTAAAAAATGGATATTTCTGATACTAAAACGGCACCGCTTCCGTTTGAAACTCTTTCCCAAAGCGAAAAACTTCTTTTTTCGCAGTTCCGCAAAAAAATCAATCTTGACGCGTCCCGCGCGCAGGTTAAAAAATTGGAATACAACCTGTGCGACCCTTCCTACGGCTTAAACGTTTTAAAATCCGCCTGCGCGGACGCCGTGTCTTTGGGAATAGGCGGGGTGTGCGTTTTGCCCGCGTTCGTCAAACAGTGCGCGTCGTTTTTGGGCGCGCAAACTTCCCGCAAAAGCCGCTTGATTGCTTGCGTGGGCTATCCTGCCGGCGGCGACGTGACTGCGATAAAGGTGAAAGCGGCAAAAAGAGCGGTTAAAGACGGCGCGGACGAGCTGGAAGTTACCGTGCCCGTAGCGCATATCCGCGACGGAAATTTTGCTTACGTTAAAAGAGAGTTTAAAAAACTGCGCTCCGCTTCCAAAAAAATAGCGTTGAGAGTTGACGTAGGCAATTCGCTTTTGACAAAGCAGGAAATAGTAAAAGTCTGCGCAATCGCCGCCGACTGTGGCGTAAACTCGGTAAAAGTTTCTTCGGGTACGCTTTCGGGCGTAAACGATATGGAAATTTTTGCGGACGTAAAATCCGCCGTCAAGGACAAGTGCAACATAAAAGCGGAGGGGGTCGCCACCGTTTTGGAAATGTCGGGCGCAATAGATATGGGCGCGGGCACGCTCGGCAGTAAAAACGCGGCGGACGTCGCAAGGACTATTCTCGCCGCGGTGGAAGCGGAAGTATAAAATAATTCCCGAAGCGCGATTTTGGGCAAAGCGCTTCGGGAATTTATATTTTTGCCGATAAATAAATTAAGGTGGCGGGTAAATCCGCAGGCAATAACGTATAAAAACGTTAAGTTTATCTTATTAAAATAAGCTTCTTCTTCGCTCTGGTAATCGCCGTGTACAACCAGCGGCTTTTGTCCTCTTTAAAGGCGTAACTTTCGTCAAAAACAAGCGCGTTGTCAAATTCGCTTCCCTGCGCTTTGTGGCAGGAAATGCAATACCCGAATTCAAAGCGGTTTAAAGTGAACGCGCCAACCGGTTCGCCGTCCTCGTTAAACCTTTCAAAATAATCTCCGCGCTTGTAACGGTAGTATCCGTCGGTAAATATCCCCGCGTCAAAAGGCAGCGCCTCCGGACATAACTCATCCAGAAAGTCGGGCTTAAACTGCATAAATCCTATGCTCTTTTGTAAATCGTAAAACGGGTCTACCGCGGTTCCTATAATGCCGTTGACCATATTAAAGCGCATATCGCCGTCTATATAAGTTTCCCAGTTGTTTTGCGTGCATATAAGTTTTTCGCCGCTTTGCGGAAGCGAGTCAAAGCCCAAATAACCTCTGACTTCTTCGTTAATCTGCGCGCGGGTCTTGTTTATGCCGCATATAATCTGGCTTGCGTTCAATAGCGAAAGCCTTCTTTTTTCGCCTTTAAAATACCTGTTGCTCATCACCAGCGCTTTGCCGCCGTAATTGCCGTAAGGTATATATTTTCCCTCGCGCGCCATTTCCGCAAGCCTTATTATCGGGTTGCCCATTTGCTGGCGCACTATCGTCTTCAATGTGAAATCAGGCGACTGCAAAAAACCGTTAAAACCTTCAACGGGCGGAAGCTGCGCGTTGTCGCCGCACAACAAAATTTTTACGCCGAATTCCGTTAAATCAAACAAAACCTCGTCCGAAACCATAGAAGCCTCGTCTAAAACTATAAGTTTTATGCTTTTGTCAATGGTTTCTCTGCGCTTGAAAGTAAGTTTTTCAACGGTTATTTTTTTGCCGTTTACTTCAATTTGCTGTTCTTCCGCAATGGACTGATAAATTAATCTGTGCAAAGTTGTGGCGGCAATTCCCGAGCGTATAAGCACCGTCGCTGCTTTGCCCGTCGGCGTAACGAACGCCGCGCTCTGGTCGGGAACGAGTTTAAGCGTTTCGCAAACGGCGTGCTTCAATAGTGTGGTTTTGCCGGTGCCCGCATAGCCTGCAAGAACAAAAGTCTGGCTGGTGGAGTGCAAAAACCAGTCCTCTATTAATTTGTCCGCAAGAATCTGCTCCGCAGTCAAGTCCAAAGCCATAAAAAAATTATAACAAATAAACAAAAGTTTTAGCAAGCGTTTGTCCGAAATTAGCACTAAATTTATTTGTGTTAAAATTTCCGTCCCGCTGTTGACTTGCGCGTCTGGAAGGAGTATAATATTTTTCGGTAGTTAATTCAAATTAAATCGTTTTGGAGGAAACAATGGGTTATAAAACCAAAGAATGGCGCCAGAGTATGCGCGTCACAGTAGACTATAATTATATGATGTCCAAATCGCTTGGCAGCAAGGGCGTGACCGACGCGGACATCCGCGCCGTAAAAAGCAAGGCAGAGGCGGCGTTCGGCTACGTTGCTGACAACCGCGGACGTGACGATTTGTTTATGGGCTGGACCGAACTCCCCTATAATCAGGACGCCATTGTCAACGATATTTTGGCGACGGCAAAACAAATCCGCCGCAAATTCAAGTATTTTGTCGTTTTGGGCATAGGCGGCAGCGCGCTCGGTCCCATAATGGCTTTCAACGCGCTTAAACATCTTCATTATAACGAACTTCCCCCCAAAAAGCGCGGCGGACCCAAATTTTATGTGGAAGACAACGTTGACCCCGTAAGAATGCAGGCTTTGCTTGACGTAATAGTGCCGGAAGAAACGTGCTTTAACGTAATTTCCAAATCGGGCGCCACCAGCGAAACAATGGCGCAGTTTTTGATTATTGCCGACATTCTGGAAAAAGCGGGCGTAAATCTTCCCGACAATATGATTTTCACTACGGACGCGGCGCGCGGAAACCTTATGAAAATCGACGACAAGTTCGGCGGCAAATTTAAAAAATATATTCTTCCCGACGGCGTCGGCGGAAGATTTTCCGAGTTGTGCCCCGTTGGACTTCTTCCCGCGGCGGTTCTTGGCATAGATATAAAGGGAATGCTTGCAGGTGCCGCTTATATGGACGGACTTTGCTCCAAACCCAATATCAACAAAAACCCTGCGTTGGCTTGCGCGGTTTTGCAGTACGTCACAATGAATCAGGGCAAAAACATAAACGTGCTTATGCCGTATTCGGATAACCTTAAACTTATGGCGGACTGGTATTGCCAGCTTTGGGCAGAAAGTTTGGGCAAAGCGGTAGACTACGACGGAAACACGGTAAATGCCGGTACCACGCCCGTGAAATCGCTTGGCGTAACTGACCAGCACTCGCAGGTTCAACTTTATACGGAAGGACCTTTCGACAAGGTTATAACATTTATTTCGGTTGGAAAATACGGCTGCGAAATGCCCATAGCGCACGGTTGCGAAGATATTCCCGACGTGGGCTTCCTCGGCGGACACACTATGCAGGAACTTATTCAGGCGGAAAACAAAGCCACCGCTTATGCGCTTATGAAGGCGGGCAGATGCAATTACACCATTAATATGCCCGAAGTAAACGCGTTTACCCTCGGAGAACTGATGTATATGCTTGAATTACAGACGGCTTACACGGGCGCTATGCTGAATATCAACACTTTCAATCAGCCTGGCGTCGAAAACGGCAAAAAAGCAACTTTTGCGTTGCTGGGCAAAAAGGGATACGAGGCGCAGAAGCGCGAAATGGACGACGCTCCCGCAACAGAAGAAAAATATATAGTCTGATAAATAATTTTAACGGCGCGGTGAAATTTATCCGCGCCGTTTTATTTTATACGCCGTTAAACGCGGCATATTACGGGGTCAAAATGGAAATTTGGCAAATTACGGTTATTATAGCCGCCATACTTATAACATTTTTAATACTGCTTTTTTCGCTTGCCGCAGTTGTTTACAATTATGCGTTCGGCAGAAGGTACGGCAAAAATCCTTTGCTTAAATATTTCGGCGCGGAGGACTTTGCTCTTACGGTGAAGCCCGTTTCCGTTAACGCGGATAAAACGCTTTTGCGCGGTAATATATATCGCCGGCATAATGTTGCGGATAACGGAAAGTTGATTATATTCTGTCACGGACTCGGCGCTGGACAGGCGGAATATACAACGGAAATAGACCGCTTTTGCCGCGCGGGGTTTACGGTGCTTGCCTTGGATAACGCGGGGTGCGGAATGTCCGAAGGTAAAAGCATAAGGGGTATGTACAGCGGGGTTAAAGCGGCTGTCGCCGCGTACGATTACGCTAAGACTGACGCGGATTTGGCTGATAAAGACGCGTATTTTGTGGGACATAGTTGGGGAGGTTATTCCGCGCTTTGCGCTTCAAACGAAAGGGGCGTAAAAGCGGCGGTTTCCATAAGCGCGCCCGACCGTCCCGCGCGCGCTTTGAAGGACAGCGCCTCACGCATTATACCGCGCGCTATTGCGTGGTTATTGTACCCTTTCTGGTGTCTTATAGACTTTTTTAAATTCGGAAAAAACGCAAACAAATCGGCGGCGCGCTGCGCGGAAAACAACGGCGTTCCAACGTTGCTTATCCACGGCGGAAAAGACAATACAGTACTTATGCGCAACGCGGCGTTTTACAGGGCGCAGGGCGGCAATATCGTCAAAATACTTGACGAAAACAAAGCGCATAATCCATACAATACGGTTGAAGCAGAACAAAAACTTGCGGAACTTTCTTCAAGTTTTGTGAAGATGAAAAAACTTCCCCGCGAGGAATTGCTTGCCTATCTTGAAAAGTTCGACTTCTGCGCCGCCACCGAGGAAGACGAAAAAATTATGGAAGAAATCGTACGTTTTATTGAAAGCAACTGACTGTCGGCGGGCTGTTTCCGCACATATCGCTATGTATTTTAAAGTCCGCCGTTGCGCATATTAATATTGCGTAAAACAGGGTTATGTAAACGCGGCAAAAAGGCGTTTACATAATTTTCCATTATTACTCAAATTAAAAATTTTTTAATTGACTTTAAGCCCCGTCGGTGATAAAATTAAATTGTTAATTTACGTATATATAAAGGGTAACTTATAAATGAGCGTAAAAACCGTTGATTTGTACGATTTTACACATACCGACGCGGCGGAATATCTTAAAAAATTCGAATACCCGTGGCAGGCGCTTTCCGGACTGAAAGATTTTATAATTACTTTGGGAAGCGGTCTTAATAACGAGGAATATAGCGAAATATCCCCGCAGGTGTGGGTACACAAATCCGCAAAAATATTTCCGTCTGCGTAT
Source organism: uncultured Christensenella sp. (assembly GCA_910585785.1). GTDB lineage: Bacteria > Bacillota > Clostridia > Christensenellales > Borkfalkiaceae > Coproplasma. The sequence goes on from CAJUEV010000013.1 coordinate 36,665, forward strand.
TTGGGCGCGCCTTGCATAGTTGGCGAGGGCTCGGAAGTAAGGCATTGCGCTTTTATAAGAGGCAGCGCGCTTATAGGCAAAAATTGCGTGGTGGGCAACTCTACCGAACTTAAAAACGTAATTCTTTTCGATAACGTTCAGGTGCCGCATTACAACTACGTCGGCGACAGCATTTTAGGCTTTAAATCGCATATGGGCGCCGGTTCTATTACGTCAAACGTAAAATCGGACAAAGGGCTTGTCCGCGTCAGATGCAAAGAAAATTCAATTGAAACGGGGCTAAAAAAATTCGGCGCCGCTCTCGGCGACTTTGTCGAGGTGGGTTGCAACAGCGTTTTAAATCCCGGTACGGTTATAGGCAGAAATACAAACGTATATCCGCTGTCCTGCGTTCGCGGAGAAGTGCCCGCAAACAGCGTTTATAAGACGGGCGGAGTTATAGTTTCAAAAAAATAAAATATTTGCGCATCGGCATATTTTGCCGCAAAATAAAAGGAACACAAATGGGGAAATATTTCGGAACGGACGGTTTTCGCGGGGAAGCGAACGTAACTCTTACGGCGGACCACGCATATAAAGTCGGCAGATTTTTAGGCTGGTATTACGGCGAACTTAAAAAACGTTCGGCGGACGGCGGAACGCCTAAAATACTTATAGGCAAGGATACCCGACGTTCAAGTTATATGTTTGAATACACGCTGATAGCGGGATTAACCGCTTCCGGCGCGGACGCGTATATGTTGCACGTCACCACGACCCCTTCGGTGGCATACATTTCCAGAGTGGACGAATTCGACTGCGGAATTATGATTTCCGCAAGTCATAACCCTTATTTTGACAACGGCATTAAACTGCTTAACTCCAACGGCGAAAAGATGGAGGAGAGCGTAATAAATCTTATTGAAGATTATCTGGACGGAAAACTTGAAGTTTTTGGTGAAAAAATTACCGAACTTCCTTACGCTTTGCGCGACAAAATAGGCAAAACGGTGGATTACGCTTCCGGACGCAACAGATATATAGGCTATCTCATTTCGCTAGGAATGTATTCGTTCCGCGGCGTAAAGGTCGGTCTTGACTGTGCAAACGGTACGGCTTGGAATATTGCGAAATCGGTTTTCGAAGCGCTGGGCGCAACAACTTACGTTATAAACGCGCAGCCGGACGGCTTCAATATAAACGAAAACGCGGGTTCCACCCATATCGAAGGTTTGCAAAAATTTGTAAAAGAGAAAAAACTTGACGTTGGCTTTGCATACGACGGCGACGCCGACAGGTGCCTTTGCGTGGACGAAAACGGAGAGATTGTCGACGGCGACGGCATACTTTATTTGTACGGCGTTTATATGAAGGAACGCGGCAAACTTATCACCAACACGGTTGTAACCACGGTAATGTCTAACTTCGGACTTTATAAAGCGTTTGATAAAGCGGGAATCGGTTATGTTCAAACGCAGGTTGGCGATAAATACGTTTACGAGTATATGTCCGCAAACGGTTGCCGTATAGGCGGAGAACAATCGGGACACATAATTTTTTCCAAATATGCGACTACCGGCGACGGTATTTTGACAAGTCTTAAAGTTATGGAAGTTATGATGGCAAAAAAATCTTCCCTTTCAAAACTTGTCGAACCGTTTAAGGTTTATCCGCAGGTACTTTTAAATTTAAAAGTTAACGATAAAGAAAAAGCGCAAAACGACAAAGACGTGCTTGCCGCGGTAAAAAAAGCCGAAAAAAGTTTGGGAAAAAGCGGAAGAATACTTGTCAGGTCTTCCGGAACCGAGCCGCTTGTGCGCGTTATGGTAGAGGCTGAAAAAGCGGAAACTTGCAACAGTCTTGCCGAAAGCGTAATTGCAGTGTTGCGCGCAAAAGGCTACGCGGCAGATTAAATAAAAAGGATTAAAACTTTATGTGCGGTATCGTAGGATATATAGGAAAAGAACAGGCTACGCCTATTCTTCTCGACGGACTTAAAAAACTTGAATACAGAGGTTACGATTCTGCCGGAATCGCCGTAATGAACGGTGGTGAAATAAATATTGTCAAAGCAAAAGGCAGACTTAAAGTCTTATGCCAAATGACGGACGACGGCGCGGCGGTAAAAGGCGCTTGCGGCATAGGGCATACGCGCTGGGCAACCCACGGTGAACCAAGCGAAACCAACGCGCATCCGCATTGCAACGACGAAAAGACGATTGCCGCGGTGCACAACGGCATTATAGAAAACTACGCCGAGTTGAAGGCAAAACTCATAAGGCGCGGATATACTTTTTATTCGCAGACGGATACGGAAGTCGCCACAAAATTGGTGGACTATTATTACAAAAAATACAACGACCCTTTAAGGGCAATATCCGAATTTGCTTTAAGGGTGCGCGGCTCGTACGCGCTTGCCGTAATGTATTGTGAATATCCCGAAACGGTTTTTGCAATCCGTAAGGACAGCCCTATGATTATAGGCACGGCAAAGGGCGGGGCGTTTCTCGCTTCCGACGTGCCCGCAATCTTAAAGTATACAAAAAGCGTTTACTATGTGGACAATCTTGAAATTGTCCGTTTGAAAAGTGACGGCGCAACTTTTTTCAATCTTGACAGAGAGGAGGTTGAAAAAGTGCCCGTTGAAATTACCTGGGATGCGGAAGCCGCCGAAAAGGGCGGGTTTGAGCATTTTATGCTTAAAGAAATTCACGAGCAGCCCAAAGTAATTGCGGACACTTTAAACTACGCCGTTAAAAACGGAAAGATAGATTTTTCCGAAATCGGGCTTGAAAATAAATTTTTAAAAAAATTAAACGGGGTAATTATAGTCGGCTGCGGTTCGGCGTACCACGCGGGCGTGGTTATGCAGTACGTAATTGAAGATATTGCCCGCGTTCCCGTCCGCGTCGAACTCGCTTCCGAGTTCCGTTACCGCAACCCTGTCGCAAGCGGCGAGCTGGTTATAGTAATAAGCCAAAGCGGAGAAACAGCGGACAGCCTTGCCGCCTTGCGCGAGGCAAAGAAAAAAGGCTTAAAAACGCTTGCGGTAGTAAACGTGCTGGGCTCGTCAATCGCGCGCGAAGCCGATTACGTGTTTTATACAAAAGCGGGTCCCGAAATTTCCGTCGCCACTACAAAAGCGTATACCGCGCAACTAATAGCGGGTTATCTTTTTGCAATAAAACTTGCGGAAGTCAAAAAAACCGTTGACGCCGCCGTAATTTCCGCGCTTGTAACCGAGCTTAAAACTTTGCCCGAAAAAGTCGAAAGACTGCTTGCGGATAAAGAGAAAATACAAAAATTCGCCGCCGAAACGGTGGACAAAAACAACGTCTTCTTTATAGGTCGCGGAATAGATTACGCCGTGGGTATAGAGGGCAGTTTAAAATTAAAAGAAATAAGTTACATTCATTCGGAAGCATACGCCGCGGGCGAGCTTAAACACGGCACAATCAGTCTGATTGAAAAGGGCACGTTGGTTTTGGGCGTTTTAACGCAGGGCGCGCTTATAGAAAAAACCGTAAGCAACCTTGTTGAAACACAAAGCCGCGGCGCGCTTATAGCAACAGTGGTTACGCAGGGCGTCCGCTTGCCGGAAACGGGCTTTGAGCGCGTGTTTTACGTCCCTGAAACGGACAGTCACTTTACGGCAAGTCTTGCCGTCATTCCATTGCAGCTTCTTGCATATTACCTAAGCGTTTTAAGAGGTAACGACGTGGACAAACCCAGAAATCTTGCAAAAAGCGTGACGGTGGAATAAATTTTACGGGTAGTTTAAAATATGAAAAACAAATATAAAAAAATTTTGGATATAGGCTTGCTGGTATTGTGCGACTTCGTCGCGATAACGGTTTCTTGCCTGCTGTCTTTGCTTATAGTAAACAGCAAGGTAAACTTTTGCCTTGAACTTTTATACTGGTATTTGCTTAATCTTTCGATAGTTTACGCGTTTTTCATATTGTTCAGACTTTACTTTATAGTTTTTACGTCCGTCGGAATTATCGACACTTTAAAAACAGTCGGCGCGACGACGTTCGTTTTTTGCGCCAATCTGCTGTTTTCGCTGTTTCTGGATATTTTAAATATCAGGGTTTGCATAACGTACGCCATACTTTTGGGGCTTTTTGTGCTTGTAACAAGGTTTTCTAAAAGATTTTACGTGGCGGTAAAGTATTCCTTTTCAAGAAAAAGCAAAGACAAAGTCAGGGCTATGATTATAGGCGGCGGCAACGCGGGGACAATGCTTATAAGAGAAATTCAGACAACCGATAAAATTACTTATCTGCCCGTTTGCGTAATCGACGACGACCCCGTAAAAATAGGCAAAAGTATATACAATGTAAAAATAGTGGGAAACACTTCCGAAATCCCCGCATACGCCGAAAAATACGGCATAGACGAAATTATTATTGCTATGCCCGCCGCTCCCAAAGTTGAAATAAAGCGCGTGTTTGACATTTGCGAAGCGACTAAATGCAAAGTAAAAACTTTACCGGGAATTTATCAGATAGTAAACGGCGACGCAAGCGTTACCGCCTTGCGTGAAGTGCAAATTTCAGACCTTCTCGGCAGGGACCAGATTAGCGTAAATCTGGACGAGATTATGGGATATATAGAAAACCGCGTCGTAATGGTTACGGGCGGAGGCGGCTCGATAGGCAGCGAGTTGTGCCGACAGATAGCAACGCATAATCCCAAGCAACTTATTATACTGGACATTTACGAAAATAACGCATACGACATAGAGCAGGAACTTAAACGCCGCCACCCCGAACTTAATCTGATTGCGCTTATCGCAAGTATAAGGGACGTGGGCAAAATGGAGGACGTGTTCAAAAAATATTCGCCCGACATAGTGTTCAACGCCGCGGCGCACAAACACGTGCCGCTTATGGAAACAAGCCCCAACGAGGCGGTTAAAAACAACGTTTTCGGAACGTTGAACGTGGCAAGGTGCGCTGATAAGTTCGGCTCGAAAGTGTTTGTGCAGATTTCAACCGATAAGGCGGTAAACCCCACAAATATTATGGGCGCCACAAAACGTATTTGCGAAATGATAATACAAACTATCGGCAAGCACAGTAAAAATACTAAGTTTGTCGCGGTGCGCTTCGGAAATGTTTTGGGTTCGAACGGCTCGGTAATACCCCTCTTTGAAAAACAGATAGCGGAGGGCGGACCGGTAACCGTCACCCATAAAGATATTATCCGCTACTTTATGACCATACCGGAAGCGGTTTCGCTTGTGTTGCAGGCGGGTGCTTATGCAAACGGCGGACAAATTTTTGTGCTGGATATGGGCGAACCTGTAAAAATTTACGATTTGGCTTATAATCTTATCAAACTTTCGGGACTTGAACCAAACGTTGATATAGAGATAAAGTGTACGGGTTTGCGCCCGGGCGAAAAACTTTATGAGGAGCGGCTTATGGACGAGGAGGGTATGCAAAAGACCCCCAACGGACTTATAAGTATTGCAAATCCCATACAGCTTGACGAAGATTTTCTTTGGGAAACGCTTGACAAACTTAAAAGCGCCGCCTATGAAGAAAGCGGCGAAATGAAACTTTTGGTTGCTCAACTTGTGACGACGTATAAACCGCAAATTTAAGATAACAAAAATTAACCGCCCCCGACAACTGTCGGGGGCGGTTTAAAATATGCTAATTTACGTGTTCAATTTTTTTGGCTTTTCGCTTGTTTTATCCAATATCGCAAGCATACAGGCATAAATTATCGTCGGCAAAATATTGAATATTTGCGTGTCCAGAAGCGAAAGTATTAAAATGACCAGCACGTTCAGCGCAATAAAAGTGCGCTCGGCGTTTACGTTTTTAAAAAAGCAAATTACGGTTTGCACGCGGTGCAGTATGTAAACCGCCAACCCGATTATTCCGCAGGAAGCCAGCATCTGCAAAATCGTGTTATGGCAAAGGTGGGGGAAAATACCGTTTCCCTCGTTTTCCCACACGCCGTAACTCAAAAAGAAGCCGGAGCCGAAAACGGGACGTTTTTTAAACAGGTTTATCGCCTCATTCCATATAGCCCAGCGCCCGCTGCCGTTCAACTCGCCGTCAACAACAATATTCGCAAGAATTTCCTTAAAGAAACTTAAAACTTTTTCTCTGAAAATTATGGCAAGTATGCAAGCCGCCACCGCCGCGGTGATAAATACGGCGCCGTTTGCAAGTTTGTTTTTGCCGGTAACAAGCAAAATAACGGTGCAAACGGGATAAATTATCGCGGCGCCCACCATAGCTTGTCTGCTGCAACACAGCACCGACGCTACAAGTATCAACAACGAGTACGCAGTCAGCAGATAGCCGAATTTTTTTCTTGCCGCCAGATAAAAGACGGGAGGAATACACATAACTATCCAAACGGCGTAGGTGTTGTAAACGCCCCAGCCGAACTTTATAACGCTTCGGTTTATTTTTCCGTCTATAAACAGGTTTTCGGTAGTTGCATAAATTACTGCAAGTTCGATAATAAGCAACACGCTTAACGCAACAAAAGCGTAAGCAATTTTTTCAAAACTTTCCTTTGTGGGATTAATACAAGCGCTTATCACAAAAAACATCCCCAAAAGCGTAGCGCTGAGCAACAGCGCGAAAACAACGTTTTTGTTTGTGTAATTTTCATAAAAAGCGCCGCCCAGAAGAAAAGTTACGCAAAGCAAACCTATTCCGAAAAACATCGGCGTAAGATTAATTTGTTTTTTCAGCCCGCAAACGACAACGCGGTATCCGCCGCAAATTACCATTATGCCGACTACAACTATTATCTGTGAAAGTATTTCAGGTCTGAAATAATAGTCCGAGTTATTTACAAGAAGTAAAGGGGTGTTTTTAAGCGAACTGAAAACGTTTACGAACAGCAAGTTGGAAATTATGGGAGTAACGTCGTCAAGCAATAGAAAAATTAGCGCGCTTGTAAGCGCAAGAAAGTAAATTGCCACAATGTCAAGGCTTAGATAATAGCACATTACCATTGCGTAAGCCGTAAAAAACGGAAAATATTTTGACGACAGCAACATTTTTAAAAATTTAACCGCGCCGCCGTTTTTTATCTTGTGAATAACGCTGTTCATACGTATAAAAGTATATTCCTATGCAAACTTAAAGTCAAGGTTTTACCTTGCCGCACAGTAAAAATTTTACAATATACCGAATAATTTATTTTTTAAACAGCAATATTTTTATTGACAATTTTTGCGGTTTTGTTTATACTTGTGCCAATGGTATAGAACCTCGGGTTCACGCAAATACCCGCGCGGTATAGGCCGCATTATTGATTGAGTTAAAAGCTCAAATTTTATAAGTTAATCAAAGCCTTTTAGGCGTCGCTTGTGAAACGGTCAATAAGAGTAGTAAAAGTATTTGCTATATAGACTCTGA
>CAJUEV010000014.1 GCA_910585785.1 uncultured Christensenella sp.
ACCACCGAGATCTACACTCTTTCCCTACACGACGCTCTTCCGATCTATTTCCTATAAAACGGCGGTAACGGGCGGCAAAATACGCGTTCCCGGTATTGACGAAATGCTTGAATTGAACATACCGGAATGCACCGCTTCCGGCACGCGGTTTACAATGCGCGGCAAGGGCGTTAAAACGATAAACGGAACGGGCAACCTGTACGTGACGGTTGAAATAGAAGTCCCTTCAAAACTTTCGCGCGAGCAGATTAAAATACTTAAAGAGTACGAGGACGGCGTTCCGCTTAAATCGTGCGCGAATATGCAGAGATATTCAAACAACGTTTCCGCAATTTACGGGCAGAAGATAGAAAAACAGTAAAATATGTTATAAAGCGGCAAACAGTCCGCCCGAATGTACGGGCGGACTGTTATTTTGTAATTTTGTTTTTGTTAAAAATTAAATAAGTGGATAACTTTTTTTGAAATTTGTGCGTAAAACGGCGAAAAAAGTCGCAAAATGCCGCGTTTTAATGTCAGTGTGGATAAATTGTGGAAAATTATTTTCATAAATGACTTGTCAACAGAATTGCGGCTTAAAAATGTGGACAACTTTTTGTGGATAACTTGCCTAAAACGGGCTTTTTTGCGCAATTTAGGGCGAGTTATCCACATTTACGTTAATTTGTTCGGTTATTTATATTCCGTTCAGCCGCGCGATATGTAAAACTTTTCAAAAAAGTTGTAACTAATTTTCTTATTTGCGAAAACAATTTTCTATTGATGAAAATTTTACACTGTCACAGTAAAATGGAGCGGCGCGAGGCAGTTTATAGTTTGACAATATTTTTAATTATGTTATAATAAGTAAAAATTACAAAATCGGTCATCGGAGAACCCGCCGCCGCAGCGGCTGAAAGCGCGGTATTTAAACGCGTTTTTGGGTTGATAAGATGTCGGGTGCGCCCGAGGTTATGTTTTAACCCGCAGGCGCTTTTATTTTAGAGGAAATTTTCGGCAGGACTCAATGAGAATACAGCTATCGGAACATTTTACTTATAAAAAACTTTTTATGTTCGTAATGCCTTCTATCGTAATGATGGTGTTTACCAGCGTTTACAGCGTGGTAGACGGGCTTTTTGTCGCAAAGAACGCGGGCGAAGACGCGGTTACGGCAATAACCCTTATTTATCCGCTTATAATAGTATTGGGGTCGATAGGTTTTATGCTGGGCGCGGGAGGTAGCGCGCTGGTTTCAAAAACTTTGGGCGAAGGCGACAAAGAAAAGGCTAACGCATATTTTTCTATGTTGGTTTACGTTACGCTTGGCATAGGCATTGCAATAGCCGTGGCGGGGCAGTTTGCCGTGCCTGCGGTGGCGCGCCTTCTTATAATTGGTGAGTATGACGAAACGGTCTATAATTATTGCGTAATTTACGGCAGAATTTTGCTTATGGGACAGCCGTTTTTCATTTTACAGAATATTTTTCAAAGCTTTTTCGTTACGGCGGAAAAGCCGCGTCTGGGGCTTATTGTGACGGCAGCCGCGGGATTTTTGAATATAGCGCTGGACGGCGCGCTGGTTGCGGGTTTCGGTTTGGGGCTGCGCGGCGCCGCGATAGCAACCGTAATAAGTCAACTTTTCGGGGGAGTTTTTCCCGTAATTTATTTTGCTACTAAAAACACAAGCCTTCTTCGGCTTACCAAAACAAAGTTTTATTTTAAAGCCCTTTTAAAATCCTGCACAAACGGCTCGTCCGAGTTTTTTTCAAACGTTTCTTCCGCAGTGGTTATTATGCTTTACAACTTTCAAATTCAAAAAATTTTGGGCGGCGATTTGGGCAAAGCGGGTGTTGCGGCGTACGGCTCGGTTATGTATATTTCTATGATATTCTTTTCTATGTTTATGGGATTTGCAGTCGGCAGCGCGCCCCTTATGGGCTTTAACTACGGCGCGCAGAATAAAGAGGAAATGCGCAACCTCAATAAAAAGAGTCTTATTATAAATATAGTCGGCGGGTTGCTGATGTTTGCGCTTTCGGAGGCGCTGGCATATCCGTTTATAAAAATGTTCGGGTACGAACACGCGGTGTTCGATATGGCGCTGCGCGGTTTTCGTATTTACGCCTGCGTATTTCTTACCGCAGGTTTAAGCGTGTATGCTTCTTCTCTTTTTACCGCCTTGAACAACGGGTTGATTTCCGGACTTATTTCATTTTCGCGGTCTATAATTTTTCAGATAGCGGCGGTAATGATATTGCCGATTTTTTGGGGAATTGACGGGGTGTGGTCGGCTGCGTGCTTTGCGGAAGTAGCCTCGCTTTGCATATCCTTAGGGTGCATAATAGGTTTCCGCAAAAAGTACGGTTATGCCTAAACCGCGGCATATTTGCGGGTATAATTAAAAAAGTTTATAAAATCGACGGTTTTTATATATGCAAAAGATTAGTTTGAAGCGCGATTATAATAATTTTGATTATCTTGACGCGACGGTAAAATTAAACAGCCTTGAAGAATTGAAGGCGCATTATGCCGCTCTCGGTTGGGAGTGCGTTTATTTTGACTGCGGTAAATCCGTAAAAAAGACGGTGCGCGCGGTTTTTCGCCGTCCGCATAACATAAAAAACAAGGACGAGTTGCAACTTTTGCAAGTCTATATGGAGTACGCCTGGAACAGAATAGACGGCGCTTCTTTAAATCCTTGTCCCAAAACCGTTGCCGCGGGGCTGACGTTCGGCGCGATTTCGCTTGCCGCCGTAATCGTAGGTGTGTGCGCTGTGTTGTCCGTAATTGCGGCTATACCGCTTATATGGGGCTGCGTTTTGCTTGGGGCGGGAGCGCTTACCGCCGCCGCAGGTACGGCAATATGCGTGAAATATTGCGCAAAGGAACGCGCCGAAACGCAAAAGGCGGCGGAAAGCGCCGCGCGGGAAATTTCAGAAGTGTATTACAGGGCGGAAGCCTTGATTAAAGACTGCGCCGACGGAGGAGAAAATGAAAGGTAAAAAAATAGCCGAACGCCGCGGAGAGGCGCGCAAGCATAACTTCGGCAAAGCGGTAAAAATTCGCACGGAAGGCAAGGGAATCGGGGTTTTTAAAACTCTTTTCGTGGGCGTGCTCGTACTGTTGCAGCTTGCTTTGATGCTGTTGCTGTTTTTGGGCGTAAGCCTTTCGGTGCAATGGTATCAGCTTGTCGCGCTTATTTTAAGTTTGCTGTGTTGCGTACACGTCTTGTCTACCGATAAAACGGGGCAGACCAAAACTGTTTGGGTGCTGTTTTTGGTAGTGTTTTTTTACTTCGGATATTTGTTTTACGTCTTTTCCAGCGAGGACATATTTTTTGCGGGCGCCAAAAGAAAATACAGACGAATTTTCAGCCGTACAAAGCGTTTTACCCCCGAGTATACCGAGGTTAAAGGCGTTTCGGAAACGGTTTGCGGCGACTGCACCTACTTACGAAACGCGGGATTTGCCGCATATACCGCAACCGAGACGGAGTATTTTTCTTCGGGGGCGAGGTTTTTCGACGACGTGCTGTCGGAAATTTCAAAAGCGGAAAAGTTTGTTTTTATAGAGTTTTTTATAATTTCGGACGGAGTGCTTTTAAATAAGTTTTACGAAATTCTTTCACAAAAAGCGGCGGAGGGCGTTGACGTAAGAATTATTTGCGACGGTATGGGCAGCCACGGCACGCTTTCTTATAAAACGCGTAAAAAGTTTGCGCAAGCGGGCTTAAAACTTAAATTTTTCAACCGAATCGTTCCGCGGTTTACCTTTGCGCTTAACCTGCGCGACCACAGAAAAATTGTGGTTGTTGACGGAAAAACGGCGTATACGGGCGGATGTAATCTTGCCGACGAGTACGTAAATCAAAAACGTATGCACGGTTATTGGAAGGACGCAGGACTGCGGTTGCGGGGCGACGCGGTGCAAAGCGTTTGTCTTACGTTTTTGCGGCAGTGGGAGTTTGTTTGCGGAAATGAGGAAGATTACGCGCCTTATCTTGCAGCGCAGCCCTGTCGCGGCGACGGCGTCGTAGTGCCTTATGCTGGCGGCACCGATTACGGGCGGGGCGTTTGCAAAGGGGTATATGCCAACGTAATTGCGGGCGCGCACAAAAAACTTTATATTATGACGCCTTACTTCGTTCCCGACGAGGACACGGCAATTTTGCTGGCGCAGAAGGCGGCTTCCGGTACGGACGTCAGAATAATTTTGCCGGAAGTGCCCGATAAGTCTTACGTTTATTGCGTTACGGTGGACAATGCCGAGCGGCTTTTGAAATCGGGCGTAAAGGTTTATAAGATGCGGCGCGCCTTCGTTCATTCAAAAGTGATGTTGTCTGAAAACTGCGCCGTAGTCGGCTCGGTAAATTTGGATTTGAGAAGTTTTTACAACCAGTTTGAAAACGCCGTGTATTTTTCGGGCGAAAAGGCGATGCGCAACGTTGAAGAAGACTTTGAAAAAACCTTTTCCGCTTGCACGCAAGTCACAAAAGAAAACGCCGAGTCAAACAAACTTATTCAGCGCATATCCGCGGGGATATTGCGTATTTTCTCGCCGTTGATGTAGTGTTTTAAATGTTTAAAATATTAATAAAACCCCGCTTCTGCAAACTGTTAAGCGCAGAGGCGGGGTTAATTTTTTTATAAAACTTTTGATAAAAAGTCTTGCAGCCTTGCCGTTTTGGGGTTTTCAAAAATTTCTTCCGGCGTGCCTTCCTCGGTTATAATTCCGTCCGCCATAAACAAGACGCGGGTGGCGACTTCCTTTGCAAAAGCCATTTCGTGGGTGACTATAACCATCGTCATACCTTCGTTTGCAAGTTCTTTTATAAGCGAAAGCACTTCGCCCACCATTTCGGGGTCAAGCGCGGAAGTCGGTTCGTCAAAAAGCATAACTTCGGGATTCATTGCAAGCGCGCGTATAACGGCTATTCTTTGACGCTGCCCGCCCGACAGGGTGGAGGGGTATGCCTGCGCCTTGTCCGCAAGCCCTATGCGGGTTAGTAGTTTAACGGCGGTTTGTTCGGTTTCTTCCTTTATCTGCTTTTTTGTTTTGCAATCGCAAAGCGGGGTTTTGTTTTTGGTAAACAGGTTTTTAAATTTGATGCAAAAGTTTTTGCGCTGTACTTTGCGCAACTGCTGCATAGCGACGTGCATAGGCGCGAGAGTAATGTTTTTTAGCACCGTCATATTGTTGAACAAATTGAATTGCTGAAAAACCATTCCCATACGCCTGCGCTGGATATTTATGTCCACGTTTAAATCGCACAGGTTGCTGCCTTTAAAAAATACGTAGCCGTCGGTGGGGTCTTCCAAAACGTTTAAACACCGCAAAAAGGTGCTTTTGCCGCCGCCTGAAGGACCGATTACGGCAATTTTTTCGCCTTTATAAATTTTTGTGCTTATGTTGTTTAAAACTTTAAGTTCGCCGAAGCATTTTGTAAGGTGCTGGGTTTCAAGCATCGCTTGCGGGTCGAAGGGTTCTACCGGCGTCACCTGCGTTTTTATAAACTTTTGCCCCTTAACTTTTTTTGCCTTGGGCTGATTTGTCTTTGAAGGGGAGAGGACTGCTTCGCCGTTGTTTAAGCCTTCATTCGGCGTTAAATTATCTTTTTTCACTCTTTTTCAGCCTCCTTTCAACAAGTTTTATAACCAGCGTTATAATCATAACCAAAACAAAATAAATAAGCGCCAACGCAATATACGGCACAAAATATTCGTAAGTTGAATCTGCTATCGCTTTAAGCGACCTTGTCAAGTCGGTTAAACCTACCACGCTGACTATCGACGTTTCTTTTAAAAGAGAAATAAACTCGTTGCCGATTGTGGGGATAACGTTTTTTACCGCTTGCGGAAGCACTATCCGCAGCATAGTTACGGGGTAACTCAATCCCAGCGACCTGCCCGCTTCCATTTGTCCTTTGTCCACCGAGTTGATGCCGCTTCTTATAATTTCCGCCATATAGGCGCCGCTGTTCAAGCCGAATATAAGCGAAACTTCCACAACGGGCTCTATATTTACGTTAGCCAAAACCGCAAAGTGCAGCAAAAGCAGTTGCACCATCATGGGAGTTCCGCGGAATATCGCTATGTACCCGTCGCCGATTTTTTGAAAGATTTTAAGCACCACGTTTCTCGAACGGGGCAGCTGCACCGCGGCGATTACACAACCTATCAAAAAGCCCAAAACAAGACCGAACACGGCAATAATTACCGTGTTCCTAAGTCCTGTTAATATTGTCAAAAACGTGTCCGGGTCGCTGAAACGTTCCCAAAAAATTTGAAAGCTGTTCATATCGTTTGCAAAATATTATTTATTGATGCTGCTTGCAATCATAAGCGAGGGCTGTTTGTCAAGAATAACCGCGCTTATTTTGCCGTTTTTCAAATCCTTCATAGCAAGCGCGCCGGTGCTGTAAGCCAACGTGGTAAGGTTTTTAAAGCCTTCATAGCCGAAGTCCGCGTCGCCGTTTGAATACATAAAGCCCGTTGTGCCCGTCTGCGTGCCTATTTTAAAGTTTTTGTTCTGGGCTTTTAAAATTGCTTCGATTTCTTCCGTCGTAGTGCAGTCGTCAAACAATGTGTTGTTTTCCGCGACGGTAATAACCTGTGCGGACGTGTAATAGCCGCTTGCAAAGTCAACTTGCTCTTTGCGGGTGTCGTTTACCGTGATTCCCGCCATTCCTATGTGGCTTTTGCCCGTCTTTACGCTGGGAATTATTGCGTCAAAGTCCATATCGCTGATATAAAGCGTTTTGTTGAGTTTTTGCGCTATGTTGTAGGCTATTTCTATATCTACGCCGTAAAACGCGCTCTTTTTGTCGATGGACTCAAACGGGGGGAAGTAAGCGTTGGTCGCCACTATAAAATCGTCTGCCTTGGGAGCGGAAGATTTGTTTGTGTAACTGAATTGCGCGCTGCCGTCAAAGTAGGAGTTGATTAACGCTTCCATAGAGCCGTCCGCCTTCCACTCTGCAAGGTAGCCGTTTACCTGCGCGAGAAGGGTGGGATTGTCTTTTGAAATTGCAAAAGCGTAATCTTCCGAGGTGAGTTCTATTTCTTTCACCTTTACGTTTGAGGTTTTTGTGCACGCCGCAAGCGAGCATACCGCCGTCAAAGAAACTATGGCAAAAACAAGTGCCGCAATAATTTTTTTCATAATGTGGTCTCCTAAATTTTAAATGACGAATACTAATATATCACTGCATATTTATAAACGCAACAATTTTTTCTGAGAATTATTATTATGCAAAATTGCGAATATTTTTACATAAATTTTGATAATACTTTTCATATTTTATATTCGGGCGGGGCGAAGTCCGGCGAATTGCGTTAAAATTTCGGGGCAAAATAATAATAATAAATTTAAATATTAGGTGAAAAAAACGGATTGCTATTGCATTTTTTCCAAAATGTGGTATACTAAGTAAGTCAAACGCAATATTGTTGCGGCGTAATAACGGAGTGAGTTTATGGAAGATATAATTAAGTCCATAGCGGAAGCGGAAGATGCCGCTTCTTCAATAAAAGCGAAGGCTGCCGAGCGCGCGGAAGAAATAATAGCCCGCGCCGCCGAGCGCGCTGCCGAAATTGCGGAAAGAGCGGAAACCGATTGCAAAATTTTGCGGGAAGTTGAAATAAACCGTGCAAGAGAAAACGCCTCCGTCGCCTATAAAAAGACGGTTGAAGAAAGCGCGGCAAAGGCAAAGAAATACGCCGACGGCGTCATACTTAAAACGGAAGGCATTGTAAACGATATCGTCGGGAGGATAACCGGTGGCAATCGCTAAAATGTCCAAACTCAATCTCGTTGCTATGTCTTACGACAGGGACGGAATTTTAAACTCCCTGCAACGTACGGGCGCGACGGAGATTAAATTGCATTACGAGGCGGAAAACACCCGCCCCGCAGAAATCGGTTGCGAAGAACTTCGGGCTTATTTAAATTCGCTCGAAGGCGTTTTGTCGCGCCTTGTCGCAGAGGTTGCGGCGCAGAATAAAGAAAACAAAATAAAATCGGACGCGCTTGACGACGGTTTTTCGGTAACTTTTTCCGAGTTTACTTCGGCTAAAAATTTTAAGGCGGAAGCGGACGAAATAACGGAAAGAGCGGAAGCGCTTTTTTCCGTCAGAAAAAAGACCGGGTCCGAACTTTTTAAACTTGTAAAAACTTTGCAAACGGCAAAAATTTACTCTTACGCAGAACGCCCTTTAAACGAGTATGCGGGCACTGCGCATACTTTAATAAAATTAGGGACGGTTCCTTCAAACGTTGCCGAAGGATTTTTTGCGGAAGCGGAAAACGAGAGTTTGATAAGCGTTACGCAAATTGCCGCGGAAGGGGAGTTTTTGCTTGCGGTTGTCGCCGCGCATAAGTCGGCGGCAAGCCGAGCGGAAGAACTTTTGCAAAAATTCGGATTTTCGGCGTGTCCGTTTAGCGCGGAAGCGCGCACGGGCGCGGAATATTACGCCGACTTGCTTGCAAAGCAAAAATCGCTTGAAGAAAAAATTTCGGCAACGTCGAAGGCGCTGTACGCGTTTAACGAAAAGATTAAACCGCTTAAAACTTATTGCGACTACGTGCGTTTTGAGTTGGAAAAATTGCAGCTTACCGAAAAAATGCGCGTTACGCAAGCCACGATTTTGATGGAGGCGTACGTTCCGGACGAGCAGAAGACTTGCGTTGCAGACGCGCTGGACGGGGTGACGGAAAACGTTTATTACGAGTTTTCCGAACCGACGAAGGAAGACGCGCCGCCTACGCTTTATAAAAACAACAAAGTTGTAAAAAACTTTGAAGCGGTGACGAATATGTATTCTCCCGCAAATTACCGCGAGTTTGACCCCAACGCCGTTATGGCGGTGTTTTACAGCATATTTCTGGGCTTTATAATGGCGGACATAGGCTACGGGCTTATTATGCTTTTGGGCGGCGGCGCCGTTTATTTGAAGACGCGCGCAAAATCGAGCGGGCTGACAAGGCTTGCGGGAGTGTTTGCGATAGGCGGTATCTGCACCGTAATCTGGGGAATACTGTTCAATTCGCTGTTCGGCGCAAGCGTGCTGCCCTTTACTGTTATGCCCCCCCTGCGCGACGAAGGAAGTATGTGGTCGCTTATGGGAATAAACGTGCCGGCAGTGCTGATAATAAGTATGCTGATAGGCATAATACAGCTTGCCGCGGGTTACGTTTGCAAGGCGGTGCAGTATTGGCGCCGCGGCTACGTTTGGGACGGAATTTGGGAAGGTCTGACGTGGGCGCTGTTCTGCATAGGCGCTTTCCTTGCGGTTATAGGGCTTACAAAACAGTTTAACGCGCCCGTATGCACGACGGTTGGCGGAATAATAGCTGCCGTCGGGCTGGGGCTTGCAATACTTACCGCAGGACGGCACGAAAAATTCTTCGGCAAGTTTACAAAAGGCTTCGGCGCGGCGTACGGTGTAATTAACTTCGCTTCCGATATATTGAGTTACGCAAGACTATACGGGCTTTTGCTTTCCGGTGCGGTTATCGCGCAGATTGTTACGGGCTATGCGGTGACGGGCGTAAACGGCGGAGTGGGATTTGTAATGAGCGGCAACCCCGCGCTTATAATTCTGGGATATAAAGTCAAGTAATTTTATAGAATTTTTTTGATAATTTTCAAAATTTTTTCAAGTGTAGTAAACTGCATAAAAACAAGTCTTTTGTTTAAAAGACTTATCAACAAAATAAGCATAGCCATTTATAGGTTATGCTTATTTTTTTATATGATTAAATAACCGTCTTTCGGCGGTTTTGTTATTTTTTGAAAATGTATTTTCAATTTTTTATATTGTTTGCAAATGAGTTGTAAACATTTCCGCGCTTGTAGCGTAACCAAATATTTCACGGGGGTATGCATTCACCCACGTTTCAACGGCTTTGATTTTCCTATCGTTGACTTTTGAAAAGTCCGTACCTTTCGGAAGCAGTCGGCGAATTTCACGGTTTAGTCGTTCATTTGAGCCACGCTCACAAGAGCAATACGGGTGGCAGTAATAAACGCTTGTACGCTTACCGCCGTATATAGACTTTTCAAGCCCGTTAAAGTCCGAGAACTCAACGCCGTTATCAACAGTTATACTTTTAAAGACTTTACGGAAATGCTTCCCGTATTGCTTTTCAAGTTTATTGACAAAATGTACGACTGTTGCGGTTTTATGGTCGGGCATTTTGTAAACAATTTCATAGCGTGTTAATCGTTCGGTAAAAGTCAACAGCGTTTCCCGTGTGCCTTGTTTGCCGATAACGCAGTCCATTTCCCAATGACCGAAAGAATTACGCGCGATAATTTCCGCAGGGCGTTTTTCTATGCTTGTGCCCTTTGGCGCACGTTTTGCAACCGCTTTGCGGTAATGCTTTACACGGCTACCGAAAGGCAAATCACGCATATGAATATTCATAAACAATCCGATAGAAATATAGCGGTACATTGTAGTTTTACTTACAATCGTTTTGCAAAGTCTATTACGCTTAATTTCACCCGCAACCGCACACGGGGAAATTTTATCTTTCGTTACCCGTTTTTCAACGTAGCGGACAAAATCATAATCATTGCCGACTTTTAACGGCGCACCGCAAGCCGACATATTTATGCGGTATTTGTCCTGCGCAATATTAGGACTATATGCCGTAACGGTTTTATAATGATTTTCGCCCCAATAGTCCGTATAACTTATTTTCTTTTGCGTGCATTTACCCCGTTTAAGTTCGTTATAAACCGTTGCAAGGCATAAACCTAATTGTTTTGCGATTTGCTTTTTATGTAGTCCTGCATTAAAAAGTGTTTCAAGTTGTAAACGTTGTGTATAAGTTAAATTTTTCGTTCCTTTCTGTTTCATAAAAATCACCGTCCTTTTCGTTTGTATATTGTTGATTTTCTATTGAATTTTAACCGAGAGAGTACAGCGCGCCACCTTGTTATAGACGAGCGGTGCGCTTCGCGCCCCGTAACAAGGTGGCGCGCTGTTTTGCTGACCGACAGACCGATTTTACTAACGCAAAAGCGGTTTGCACAGGTAAGGGGCGGGGTAAACCACGCCCCTACACAACCCCGAAGCAGTAAAACATTGCCGTAAACGGCAAAATAACACCTTGCGGACAACGCCAAAAAACACCGTATGCGTACATAGGTGTAAAGACATTTTACGTATTCTGTTTTTTTGCCGTTGTTAAGCCGTTAAAGGCGGGTTACACAGCAGGTCTGTTATTGACATTTGCTTGTTAAAGCGGTAACGCATTATATCGCGTTCCCAATCGACTATATCGTCAAATAATATGTACTTTGTGCCGAAATCGCGCATTTCCGTAATAATATCGTCGCCGTCAAGTGCCTTACAAATTTCCGTTGGTATGCCCCGCGAATAACAAATACGTTCGTTAGTCTTTCCTATGTACTTTAAAATATATTCCGTTCGTTTTCCGTTCTTCATTTCGCTTTTACTCACTTCACAAAAATCGTTTCTGCCGAAGTTGTCGGCAAAAAATTTGTTTTCATTCCTTGTCTGCATTTTTCCTTGTGCAGTACTGTAATCTTGTATTTCCGTTATCGTTCCGAGCATTTCACCAGCAGGCACGTAAATAAGCCCGTGGAAGTGCAAACGCCCTGTGTCGGGCGCAGTTTCAAATACGCCCATATATTTCCAACCCCTGCGGGTGTGCAGGTTTGAAAGGCATTTCCGCAGTTTCTTTTTAAACGTTTCTTCGGTATACTTTGTATCGTCATAAGTGAACGTTACAAAGTAATTCCAATTATTTAAGTTTGCTTTGCGCCTAAACCGCTTTTTACGGTGGTGCAAGTTATTTAATTTGCGCTTTATTCTGTCCGCGATATACTCGTCCAGCCCGTCCATATCAGGGTATAATTTAAGTATTCCCGCCCGTATAAAGTCCGTCATAGGCTTATCAAGTTTGTTGTCCTTTAAACCTTGCTTAAACGCCGTAAAATACAGACTGTCAAAAAGTATGTCAAGAGCAGAGCGGGAACAGTGCTTACCGCTGAACGCCGTAGACAAGTCGATTTTATCGACTACATTTTTATCTTTCTTTTTGCCGTCTGCACCGAGTTTTTTTCGCTTATCACGCATTATACGGCGTAAAATCGTTGCTTTTTGTTCGTCTGTGTAATCGTCTGATTTATTGCGTTTAGGCGGTAAATCTTGCGGTTTACGGGTATACGGACGGAATACCTGCGTTGCGATATAATGACCGCCGTCATTGTATATTTTATAAACCCTTTTCGGCTGTTGCAGAGGAGAGCCGAAAAAGGGGAACGGACAACCCGCTAAGTCGTCCGTTGATATTAAATTGCTTGCGTTCATAAAATTGCCCCTTTTTAATCACCCTGCGGGAGCATCACTCTTGCAGAGAGCAACACCCCCTACGGGGGAATTTTCCTAATAAAGGAAAGTTTATTGTTTCTTTGCCTTGCGCTCGTTCGCGGCATCTCTAATACCGCACATTATGCCTTTTGCGAACTCGTCCCCGTTCCGTGCCATTTTGGAAAATTCGTCCATTGCTTTTTTAGCAATTTGTTTTTGCTTGCGGTCTTTTAACGCATATCCGCGATATTGCTTTACGCCAAAAATATAGCCACTGCCAAACAGCGAACCACGCTTTCTATTAAATTTTATTTTATCGTCTATTGAAAACATATAAAACCCTTTTTTGAAAGTGTACTTTCAATTTTATTTTGTTTGTTATTTTTAATTGACTTACGGCAAACAAAGCCGTATAATAAGCGTATAGAAAGTGTTTGGCTCGCCTTAACAGTTACTGTTTTGTCGCTCGTAGCCCCCACGGAATGAGGCTGAAATATCGCTCGTGGCACTTTCTTTTTTTATGCCCCGAACTACTTCGGGGCTTTTTTATTGCCTTTAATACGTTTATATTTGCCCGAACCGCCCGTAACTGAAACGGAAATACGGGGAAGTATTTTAAACATTGTTTCAATACGGTCTTTATCAAACGGAATGGGGTCAAACTCGCCCACAACTTCACTATGTAATGCCGAACGCTTGCCTTCAAATACAACGGGATACGCATAAGAACGGGTTTCAAAACGGCTTTTCCCCTCGCGCTTTGCTTTTTCACGTTCAATTTTACTTACGTTATCAGCCATAGGAATAGTTTGTATAACTGCACCGTTAGACAAATGAACTTCGGGTGAATGAGTAAATGTTATGTACTCAATTTTATCCCCGACTTTACGCACATAATTTGCGGGGTGCTTTTCGTGCGGATATTTTTTAGTATGCGCCCAACCGCCTGTTTTACGCCTACGATTATTATTTGCCATTGTTTTTATCTTCCTTATCAGTTTTATTTTTCTTTGTCTGTTTAGCCTTTAAACGGGCTTTTTTGCGCTGTTCCGCTTGATAAATTTTATCTTCCTTATCAATCTTACGGAATTGCCGTTTCATATTTTTGAATATGTATTTCAAAATTTTATCGTTGTACTTTTCGGGTACATAGTCCGAAGTATCGAGCGTATGCGCAAAAGTTTCGTAATAGGCTACAAGGCATTTATTTATAAGTTTATTTTTGTTGTAATTCAACATAGTGAACCGCCTTTACGGTAGAACCCCTGCGGGAGTTCGTCGTCCGTTTCTTCGAGATATTTTATATACCCGTCCATAGTACCGCCATAAGGTATAGCGGGGGAATAATCAAAATCTTCGTCCATATGACAATCATAAAACTTCGGTTTACAACTTTGGTGGTCATAGCAAGCGGAAACGTCAAAATAATCTTCATAAACACTTCCTGTATAGCAGGACTTGTCCGTTTTACCACTTGACATATATTTATCAAAAAGCCCGCTGTTTTCGATATACCGAAGCAACATTTTAAACCCGCACACCTTGCCAAAGCGGTCATAGCGCAATTCACATTTAAAAATTTCCGTAAACTGCGCTAATTCGCGGATATTCACGTCAATAAGCATAGGGCGTTGCGTTGCAAGATAAATGTCAAGATTATTATGCCCGTGTTGCTCGTACCAACGGCTTTGCCAATCAGGGTAAAACATTGACATACGGCTATTCAAATACTTTTGCGCTTCGTCTATGAAAATACACTCATAAGGGATATTAAAGTGCGTTTCCACAAATTGATTTGCAAAGCCTAACCTAAACGGATTTATACGCCGACTTAAACGGGGGCGATAACCGAACTTGCGCAAGCACAAATCATAGTTTGCCGAAACGCAATGTTGCGGAATGGTTTGAAGATTTTCAAAACCGCTTGCACGCTTTGAAAGTATTTCGCTTTGCATTGCCCGTATGCGTTGTCTATCAAAGGCAACATTACGGGCAACACTTGATATATAAAGCGTTTTCCCCGTTCGGGGCGGGGCGAATACAATCGTAATCATTATTCACCCCGTATTTTATTTATCAACGCTTTTATGCCCGTAAACGGCAATGTAACAACATACCATAATTTTTCCCAAACTGGCACAAGGAACGGAATAAAAAGGGATAAGGCTTTAAGCAATAAACCGATTAAAACCAAGCACACTACTATCACGGAAACAGCGACAAAAATTTCCCAAGCCGTTGCAGTTCCTTTAAACGTTTTTACAATACAATTCCATATGTACGCAAAAAAATCAAAAGCAGCGTTTACGGGGTTGGGGTCGCCCGTGCCAATATCTCCGACAACGCCAACATTGTAAACCTTACCGCCGTAATCGTATTCAAGGCGCAAAAGGGCTACGTCCGATACATATTCGCCCGAAGTAGTGCAAGCGTTAACAATAGTCCATATCCAGCCGAACGGAATAAACGCAGTTATAAGCACGTCCTTACCGCCCGCATCCGTAGTGTGTTTCGTATTGTAGAAGTTTATTATCCAATCATTTTCAAGTATTTTCGCACGTTTGCTTGCGTCAAAAGCAAAGCCCTGTTTTTCAGCATTTGCAATAAAGTCTTTCGTAGACGATAGCACGTCCCAAGTGTATTTTTTACCGCCCCAACCACTACCGTCATTACTACATTCTTCGCCGTAAAGGGTAACGGTATGTTTTACAGGCGGCTCACAGTCTGCGGCTTGTCCTGCTAACTGCTTATACGCAGTAGTATAAAAAACCATATCTGCGCTACGGAGATTATCTATTTCATTTGAGGTAGAAAAAGCGTAAAAATGCACATCAGTATTTTTTGTACCGTCAAATTGAAAACCGTCCGAATAACGTAAAAAACTTATGTACTGATTATCAATTTTTATCGTTTCGCGCAAAGTCATATCATAATTGATACTTTTGCCCGACCCCGTAACTTCCCACAGTTGACCGACAGTACAGCCTTTACCTTGCGTAGTGTTATCGCCCTCGGGCTTTTTGTCTATGCCGTCAAGGTATTTACGATAAATAGTAGCAATGTTATAGTAACGGGTTGCTTCGGCGGTTACTCTAAAATCTTGAACAAGATATTTGCCAAAAACCCCATTTATACCTACACATTTTAAGTCATATAAATCGGGCTTATCTTTATCGGTAAGTTCTGTTTCGGGGTCGAGGACGCCGCCCATTTTATCGGTTAAAGACATACTGATTTTCGTTGCAAACAAATACGTTGTTTTTTGGCACGGCTGATAGGTATAAACATACAACCCGCCTTGCTTACTTTCCGCAACTTGAATGATTTGCACGTTAAAATCATTAGAATTATCGAGATAATTATATATATTAAAATTACTGTCTTTTTGCAAGTCTGTTAATATACTGTTATTTGCCGAACTATCAGCAAAGGCAGGGGAGAACCCCTGCCCGCCGATAAACGCGATTATAATCAACAACAGAGAAATAAAAACACAGATTAACTTGTTTTTGACCCTTATATTTTTCATAATCGCACCGCCTTAAAACACAATAGAAGAATTGTCAAGCGTTATACCCGAAGGCAATATTGCCAACGAACTGTCCAAAACATTTACTTTATAAGTTGCGTCAATTGTACCGCCATTAGTTGTTTCAATCGAAACAACTATAACAAAATCAATTGCACAAGAAAGAAGGCACGTTCTCAATTTGTTATATTTTGACGAAATAATTTCCTGCTCACCATAGTCGTAAAGGTCAGTGCAGAAGGACAGAATACCCGCAGGACCCTCCAAACCTGTTGAATTATACGGACCACCGCTATTAAACATACCGTCGTTGTCTAACGTCCAAGAAATTGATTTGTTGTAGTCAACAGTTTGCATAAATATGTTACGGTCGGAAGAAGAGGTAAAGTTTGAAGTCAAAGAATTTTTTAAATCCGAACTTACAGAAACAGACATATGACTTGATTTTACCGTATCTTCAACAGTGCCGACAGACCAATTATAATTTGACGGAATTTTTATTGAAGAACTTTTATCCCAAGTTTTCGTTGTTGATATATCCCCGTTAAAAATACCGCCCGTTGCGTTAATCAACTTCTTACGGTAGTCTACGGTTGCCGTAGCCTTTACACTTTCCGCGCCACGTGCTACAACGGTTATTATCGCTTGCTCACCAAACGCTTGTGAACAAGCAAGCGTAGCCGTAAGAGCACCGTCCGCCGATTGCGCAAGGGCTAAATAATCTTGAATATTTTTACCGTTTGCCCAATCAGAAGAGGGGTTTTTCCAAGCAATGGAATAATCGACTTGCTTGTTGTCGGCATCTACGGGCGCAATACTTGCAGTAAGAACAAACGCTGTATCCGCCAATGGCGAAATACCATTAACTTCATAGGCGGAAAAGGGAATTTCAGCACTATAAAGTTTTATGCCGCTATTTTCACTACCTGAAACAATAGCACCGCCGTTGTTATCGTTTGGAATATCTGGAATTACATCTCCCTGTTCATTTTTATCCCGATTTACAATATCATTAACCCAAGCGTTAAAATCAGGAATTGCAAAGTAACAGGAAACAAACGCTATAATAGCGCAAAGAAAAAACGAAATTACGCTACCTAATATTTTTTTTGCCATTATATTTTACCTCCGTTAAGAACTTTTAAAACTTCGCCGTTACCGTCAACGACATAAAGGGGAAAGAGGTTTGATTTTGCGGTTTTGCCGCCACCCGATTTCCTTTCGCGCGTATCTCTTACACCGTTTCTAAAAGACTGTTTTGTCTTTTCATCAGGGCAGGGAATACGCTTTCCGTCTTTACCCGCCGCCCAAGCGCGCCCCATATGAAACGCTTTGCGTTCCTTTGCCGAATACTTTTTCTTTGCCATAACTTAATCACCAACCTTTTTTTATTTTTTATCTGTCCGTCTACAAAATTGCGTTATAATTTTTTAGTTATGACTTTTAACGCCCGTGATTTTGTTTAATTCCGTCCGTTCCGTTTCTTTTAACACCCTTGCAGGGAGCAACACCCCTTGCAGGGGAATTTACTTTTAAAGAGAAGTATTATTTACAGGTTTTCCCCGTCTGTTTTTTCACAGACGGGGTTGCCGTTTTTGAAAGTGTACTTTCAATTTTATACCGCTTCGGGAGTTTCTTCCGTTTCGCTTTTTATTTGTGCGCCGATTAAAGTTATCAACATTGCGAGCATATCCCTATCGCTTGCGCGGGTGGGCTTAACTTCGGACTTCCAAATTTGCCCGTTTTCGTCTGCCGTATTGACCGTGTAAACCGTACGTTTTTGTTTCGTGCCGTTAATTTCCTGCGTTACTTCGGTTATGTACAATTCCGCTTTCGGGGCAACGTCAAACACAAGGTCTAACAATTCATAACCGCCCTTGTCTTTCGGGCTGAAATCGACCTTTACGGGGCGACCGCGCAATTTGCCGTGGAGTAAATATGCGTAGTATAACCGCCCGTCCTGCGTTTTTAACTGCTTGCCGTTCGCGCCCTTGATAGGCTCGCGGGTTATAATGAAATTGCCGTCCGCCGTTGTTTCCGCTACGAAGTTTGCCGTGTTCTGTTCGTTTACTTTCTTTTCGTTCTTGTCTGCCATTTTTTAGTTTTTCCTTTACCGCTTGTTGCATACGGCACGCAAATTTTTATTTACCCTTTCGGGGTTGGTCGGGGAGCGGCGGATTTGCACCGCCACAACAAAACTTTTCCGTCTGTTTCGCGCTTGCGTTTCCCGATATAAAGCGGGGGCAGGAGAATAACCCCCGCTTGTTTTTGTTTTCGCCGTAAAAGGAGCAAACGGCGAACTTGTGGGCTTATTATTCGTCAACCTTCATAGGTTCGTTACAGTCAAGGCACATTATGTTGACTTGCTTTGTTGCTCTTACGGACTGTTGACAGCACGGGCAAACATATTTGCGGGTGCTTGAAGTTTTAACCATTTGACCCGC
The DNA here is from genome assembly GCA_910585785.1 of uncultured Christensenella sp. GTDB lineage: Bacteria > Bacillota > Clostridia > Christensenellales > Borkfalkiaceae > Coproplasma. Next base: position 18,300 of record CAJUEV010000014.1, read on the forward strand.
AAATACGGGCGCACGATAGATTATTGTTTCGGGGTTATGTTCTACAAACGCCATTATAAGTACGTCCGTTTCGGGTGTTAATTCCGTATGCGACCAACCAATAGTGGGCATTTTACTTACAACTAACCCGTGTTTTTCGGCTATCTGCTTAAACAACTTGTTATGATATGTACCACTTCGGGAAGTATCTTACATATTATTTATTTCGGCGTAGTAGTGGCACATTTCGTGTATCATAGTACTTGCTATTTGCTTAACGGGGCGGTTAAGATATTGCGCCGTAATATTGATTTCGTGCGCTCCGTTGTCCTTGTCGTTTTCTTTCCATACCTTACCGCAGGTAAACCAGCCGTAAGTCTTGTTTTTGCCGTCAAGTTGCACCGTGATTACAGGCTTTTCAAGACCGTTATCAAACAACTTTTCGTTGCAATAGTCGTAAAGCCTTTCAAGGTATTTAACCGTTTCAATATATTTTTTAGTTCCGTTTTTCATTGATTTAAATTCCTTTGCTTTTATTTGCCCGTATAGCCGATAGCACAGCCGATTTTTGAATTACTTGTAGAAAAAACTACTGATATAATTTTTTGCTTGCTCAATGGTAGAGTGTTCAGTTATTCGCCAATCGGGGGCTTGAATAACTATAATATTTTGTTCGTACCCTTGCGCAACTTCAAGTAGCAAATTTGCTTTGAGTAAGTCAACCGCTACACCAAAAACCGCTACACACTTGCCGCTTTCGCTAAATGCCTTTCTTACGTTCATTTCTTTATTGATTGTAAATTTCATTGTTCGTTACATTCCTTTGCGTAATGCCGCCGCCGTTATATTAGAACAATAAAAAAAATGTCATAGAACACTTGATTTACTGTTCTATAACATTTTAAAACTTTACGCTTATAATTCTGGGAATAGTTATTTTGGTTGTGGGGCACGCTTTTAACCTTGCTATGGGGCTTTTGGGCGCGTATATACACGATGCAAGACTTCAATACGTTGAATTCTACGGCAGATTTTTCGAGGGCGAGGGCGAACTTTTTACGCCGCTCGGCTCGGGACAGAAATATATAAATCTGCTGTTGAAATAAATTAAAAAATTTTTTAAAATATCACGGAGGTATTTTATGGAAGGGTTGGGACAAATTATCGGTATTATCGGAATCGCGGTGTGCGTTCTGTTATGCGGTATAGGTTCCGCGCTCGGACTTTATAAAACGGGCACGGCGGCAGCGGGAGTATTGGGCGAGGACCCCAAAAAATTCGGTAAAGTCCTTGTATTGGTGTTGCTTCCCGCAACGCAGGGTATATACGGCTTTATTATCGGCATAATCGCATCTTCCTCGCTTAGCGCGGCAATGACGGTTGCGCAGGGCTGGGCTATGTTCGGCGCGGTTATGCCTATGGCGCTGTCCGGTCTTATTACCGGTATTTTCCAGGGCAAGTCCGCGGTAAACTGCATATATGCGGTAGGCAAGCAGGAATCTTTGGGCGGTAAACTTATTATTTATCCCGCTATGATAGAGTTCTACGCAATTTTGGGACTTATCATTTCTATAATGCTTGTAGCGGTTTAAAAGGCGAGTTTTATGAGCAAGGAAGCCATTCTTGAACGAATTATTTCCGACGCGCAGTCGGCGGCGGAAGCGGTGATTGCGGAGGCGGAAAAAAAGTCTGCGCTGATAATTGCGGAAGCGGAAGCAGCGGCGGAGAGGGACCGACTTGGCACCAAAGCCGTTATAGCCGAAAAAAGCAAGGCGATTTTTGACGGCAAATCGGCTGCGGCTAGGTTGGATTCCGCAAAAATTCTGCTGGCTGAAAAACGCAGGGTTATCGACCAAATTTACGCAAAGGCGCTTGACAGGCTTAAAAATATGCCCGCAAGCGACGCGGTAACCCTTGCCGAAAAGTTAATTTGCGCTTATGCCGAGGATGGGGACGAAATTGTTTTTTCGTCCGATTTCAAGCACAAGGCGCAGGTTTTAAAACTTTCGGTAATAGCCGAAAAAAAGCTTAAAGTTTCGGGGAAAACGGCTGATATAAGCGGCGGTTTTATACTGATAGGCGAAAACTCGGATAAAGACCTGTCTTACGGCGCTTTGCTTGCGCTTGACAGAGAGGAACATCAGGCGGAAATAGCCGCCAAACTTTTTTGACGTTTAAAATAAAATTCGGCGGGACCGAATTTTTTGCGGAAAGGACTTTAAATGGCTAAGGACGTACTTTATACAAACGGAATAATAGCCGTAAAAGAGGGCGCGCTTTTAAAGGATAAACTTTTGAAGTTTTGCGAAAGCGGCGCTGCGGAAGTTTTCCGTTCGCTTACGGAGGGCGGCTTCGGCAAGGGCGCGGAAGCGGCTTCCGTTTACGAATACGAAAAACTGCTTGCCGCGGACGAGCGCGATATAGACGGGTTTATCCGCGAATATTCGCCGACAAACGCCGAAAGAGAGTATCTTCTTTCTCCGCGCGATTTTCACAACGCAAAGGCTGCGGTCAAGGCGGAATATCTTCAACTTTCCGCGGATGAGGCGGCTCCTTTATACGCGCCGGACGGGTTGTACTCCGTCGCAGATATAATAGGCGCGGTAAAAAGCGGCGAAGTTTCCGCTTTCAATAAGGAGCTGGCGCAGGCGGTTTTGTCCGCGCGCGAATTGTGTTTCGGCGCGAAGGAAGGCGAGGAAGAAAAGGCGGAAATTTCCGGCGCCGATATAGGCGCAATATTCGACAAAGCGTTGTACGAGCATCTTGTAAGGGTTTGCGCAAGAAATTTATTTTTGAAAAAATGCGTGCGTTATAAAGCGGATATGCTGAATATTTTAACGGCTTTGCGCTCGCAGACCCCCGAATATGCCGCGGCTTATTACGTTTCGGGCGGAAGTCTTTCCGAAAAACGCCTTTCGGCTGTGTTTACCGAGGAGGGCGTGCCCGCGGAGGGCGCGCTGCAAGGTACGGCGTATTCCGAATTTTACGAAAAATGCGTAAGTCAGAAAAAAGCGGGGCTTCCTATGACGGACGCGGAGCGTATTTCCGACGGGCTTGAAACTTTTTTGCTGGCGGAGCGGAAGTACGAACTTAAAAGTTCGCAGCCGTTTTTGTATTACGTTTTCAGGCGGCGTGCGGAAAACGCAAATCTGCGCATACTTTTTGTTTGCCTTCTTGCCGGCGCGGACGAACGCGATATAAAAAAGAGGCTTAGGGCGTATTGAGGAGCGGATATGACGGGTAAAACTGCGATTGTCGGCGACGGCGACAGCATAACTGTATTCAAGGCGGCGGGCGTGGCTACTTTCCCCGCCGAAAACGAAGCGAAAGCGCGCGACGTGATAAGAAAAATAGCAAAGACTTACAGCGTTATTTTTGTCACGGAAGAACTTGCGCGCCCGCTTACCGATTTTTTAAAGCGGTTTGACGAAGAACCGTACCCCGTAATTTTAAGCATACCGTCAAAGGCGGGAAGTTCGGGTTACGGTATGGAAACGCTTAAAAGCGCAATGGAGCGCGCGTTGGGCGTGGATATATTGTTTAACGATTGATTTATAAAATGCCTAAACGGTAAATTTTAAGGATTTTAATATGGGTAAAACGGTAAAAATTTCTGGACCGCTTATTATAGCGGAAGGTATGGCGGACAGCAAAATGTACGACGTTGTACGCGTTTCAGACAAGGGGCTGATAGGCGAAATTATCGAACTGAGGGGGGATAAAGCGTCAATTCAGGTCTATGAGGAAACTTCGGGGTTGGGACCCGGCGAAGACGTCGTTTCCACGGGCGAGCCACTTTCCGTAGAGCTGGCGCCGGGGCTTATTCAGGGCATATTCGACGGTATACAGCGACCGCTGACCACTCTTTTCTTCAAATACGGTTCGCGCATATCCAGAGGCGTTTCCGTAAACAATTTGGACAGAGATAAAAAATGGCGGTTTGTGCCCGCCGTAAAAGAGGGTGACTCCGTTACGGAAGGCGACGTTTTGGGCGTAGTGCAGGAAACCGAAATTATAGAACACCGCATTTTGGTGCCCAACGGCGTGACCGGCAGAGTTCAGTCCGTAAAGGAAGGCGATTACACTATTGAGGACACGGTGGCGGTAATTTCTACCGACGCAGGCAAACGCGCCGTAAGTATGTTGAGAAAGTGGCCAGTGCGCCGCGGCAGACCTTATAAAGAAAAACTTTCGCCCGACAAACCTATGATAACGGGACAAAGGGTTATTGACACGCTTTTCCCCATAGCCCGCGGAGGCGTTGCCGCCGTACCGGGACCTTTCGGCAGCGGCAAAACCGTTGTGCAGCACCAGCTTGCAAAATGGGCGGAAGCGGACATAATAGTTTACGTCGGCTGCGGAGAGCGCGGCAACGAAATGACGGACGTTTTAAACGAATTCCCCGCCCTTAAAGACCCCAAAACGGGCGAGCCGATTATGAAGCGCACGGTGCTTATAGCAAACACTTCCGATATGCCCGTCGCGGCGAGAGAGGCCTCGATTTACACGGGAATAACCATTGCCGAGTACTTCCGCGATATGGGATATAACGTGGCGATTATGGCGGACTCGACTTCACGCTGGGCGGAAGCCTTGCGCGAAATGAGCGGACGTCTTGAAGAAATGCCCGGCGACGAGGGATACCCCGCTTACCTTTCTTCCCGCCTTGCCGAGTTTTACGAGCGCGCCGGCGTTGTAAGGCTGCTTGGCTCGCGCGAGAAAACGGGTTCGGTTACGGCGATTGGCGCGGTTTCGCCTCCCGGCGGCGATTTAAGCGAACCGGTTGCGCAGGCAACGTTGCGAATTGTCAAAGTTTTCTGGGGATTGTCCGCCTCGCTTGCGTACAAGCGGCACTTCCCCGCGATAGATTGGCTTATAAGTTACTCGCTGTACGCCGATAAAATGAAGGAGTGGTTCGATTCCTCCGTCAGCGCCGATTTTTACCGCTATCGCGCGTTTGTAATGCGCGTGTTGCAGGAAGAAGCCTCTTTGGACGAAATTGTCCGCCTTGTAGGTATGGACGCGCTTTCTTCCAAGGACAGACTGACAATGGAAACGGCAAAAATAATCCGCGAGGACTACTTGCACCAAAACGCTTTTGACGACGTGGACACGTACACGTCTATGCGAAAACAGTTTTTGATGCTTAAACTTATTTACGAGTTCGACCGCGCCGCCCGCGAAGCGGTGGAAGGCTACGCCGATTTAGACGCGGTGCTTGCTTGCTCTTGCAAGGAAAAAATCGGCAGGGCAAAATATATTCCCGAAAGCGAACTTTCGCAGTTCGACGCAATTTTGCGGCTTATTTCTTCCGAAATGAAATCGCTTACGCAGGGGGACACAGAAAATGTTTAAAGAATACAAAACCATCCGCGAGGTTGTCGGACCGCTTATGGTAGTGGACGGCGTTCAGGGCGTAACTTATAACGAGCTTGTGGACGTTGTTTGCGCGGACGGCGATATCCGCCGCGGAAAAGTGCTTGAAATAAACCGTGAAAAAGCGGTTGTGCAGTTGTTCGAAAACTCGCAGGGCTTGCAAATTTCCACGTCAAAGGCGCGCTTTACGGGTCACGGACAGCAGCTTTCCTGCTCGCGCGATATGCTGGGCAGGGTGTTTGACGGTATGGGCAACCCCCGCGACGGCGGCGCGCCCGTCATTCCCGAAAAAGTGCTTGACATCAACGGCGAGCCCATCAACCCCGCCGCCCGCAACTACCCCGACGAGTTTATTCAAACGGGCGTTTCCGCGATAGACGGGTTAAACACCCTTGTCCGCGGACAAAAACTTCCCGTATTTTCTATGAGCGGACTTCCCCACGCCGAACTTGCCGCGCAAATAGCAAGGCAGGCAAAAGTGCGCGGTACGGACGGCAAATTCGCCGTAGTATTCGCCGCGATAGGCATAACCTTTGAAGAAGCGCAGTACTTTGTGGACGACTTCAAAAAGACGGGCGCAATAGAAAGAACGGTGCTTTTTACCAACCTTGCAAACGACCCCGCCGTCGAGCGTATAGCCACGCCGCGAATGGCGCTTACCTGCGCCGAATACCTCGCCTTCGATTGCGGTATGCACGTGCTAGTTATAATGACGGACATAACAAACTATGCCGAAGCCCTGCGCGAAGTTTCCGCCGCCAGACGCGAAGTCCCCGGCAGGCGCGGCTATCCCGGCTATTTGTACACCGACCTTGCTACAATGTACGAGCGCGCGGGCAGAATACGCGGTTGCGAAGGCTCTATAACCCAAATACCCATTTTGACGATGCCGGAAGACGACAAAACCCACCCCATACCCGACCTTACCGGCTATATAACCGAGGGGCAAATAATTCTTTCCCGCGATTTGTATAAGAAGGGAATAAACCCGCCCATCGACGTTTTGCCGTCGCTTTCACGTCTTAAAGACAAGGGCATAGGCAAGGGCAAAACAAGAGAAGACCACGCCGACACTATGAACCAGCTGTTTTCTGCGTACGCGCGCGGAAAAGAAAGTAAAGAGCTTTCCGCAATTCTCGGCGAAGCGGCGCTTTCGGACGCGGATAAACTTTTTGCAAAGTTTGCCGAGGAGTTTGAAAAACTGTATATAAATCAGGGTTTCGACGCAAACCGAACGGTTGAAGAAACGCTTGATTTAGGCTGGGAATTATTGAAAATTTTGCCCGTCGGCGAACTTAAACGCATACGTCAGGCGTATATAGACAAATACCTAAAATAACGTAAAGTACCGCATATGCGCGGCTTAATCGCCGCTTTTTCGCCGCAGAACGCGGCTTGTGCGCAGGTGATAAATGGCAAGACTAAACGTAAACCCCACCAGAATGGAGTTAAAAAAACTTAAAGCGCGGCTAAGCACGGCAACCCGCGGACACAAGCTTTTAAAAGACAAGTCCGACGAGATGATTCGCCGTTTTTCCGTGATAATAAAGGAAAACAAGCGCCTGCGCGACGATGTTGAAAAAGAACTTGCCGAAGTGCTTCGCCGCTTTTCCGTGGCGCGTTCGGTTACCCCTTCATATAAGGCGGAAACGGCTTTTTCAATGCCTTCGGCAGAAATATCGGCAGAGTGCTCGATAGCCACCATAATGGGCGTGGAAGTGCCTCAAATAGAACTGCGCGAGCGCGCGCGAACGGACGGATTGCCATACGCTTATACCGAAATTACGGGCGAGGCGGACTATTGTGTGGAAAGCGCGGCAAAACTTTTGCCTAAAATGATTAAGCTGGCTCAGGTCGAAAAGACCGTGCGCAGGCTTGCCGACGAAATAGAGCGCAACAAACGCCGCGTAAACGCGCTTGAATACATTATGATTCCGCAGTTACAGGAAACGATAAAGTACATCAAATCAAAACTTGACGAAAACGAGCGCGCCGCGGTAGTGCGCCTAATGAAGGTGAAAAGCAACGGCGCATAAATTGCGGTTACCCCCGTAATATACTGCGTTAAAGGCGGTTTAAACTTGGTTTAAAATAAAATCAAGCCCCGCCTGCAAGGAAATTATTCCTTGCAGGCGGGGCTTTTTTGTGCGGTAATTCAAAAAAATTTATAAGTTTTCGGTGCTGTAAAAGTCGTTTCTGCTTGCGCAAATCTTTTTCACGTTTTCGCGCTCCGTCTTAATGCGGTGCAATCCCTTCCCGTCCGCGCATATAATTACGCACTTTGTAAACATATCGTCCTTGATGGTTTCGTCAATGCAAAACGAAACGGAGTAAGAGTTTAAAATTAAAAACGCGTTCGAAAGTCCTATTCCGCTGCCGCCGTCGTTGCCGTGCGTGGTTACTTTGCTTCTGCCCATTTCGGTTATAACTTTTTCGTCAAACTGCGCGCCGTTGTCAAAAATTTTCATTGCGGGGAAGCCGTCCTCCTCGCCGAAGATAATTTTCACTTTTCCGTTGTCAATATTTTTTACGGCAATCAAAGCGTTTTCGCCAAGGTCGCAAAGCAAAGTATTAAGGTCGGTAATTTCCGTAATCTTTTCCGCAAGAGCGGCAACCGCGTCTTTGTTTGCGTCCACAAAAAACTGAGTTCCGTTTTCGGCGGCTTTGCCGTAAAGCAACTTCAAAATAGAATCCAAAGTCAAAATACCGGTCTGCGCGGGAACGTCGCTTTTGGTATAAAAAGTTTCAACCGCTTGCGCTCTTTCCGAAAACATAGCGTTTATGCTTTCAAACAAGGCTTGGGCTTGTTCGTCGTCGCGATATTTCTCGCAAAGGGACTTTACTGCAATTTCCATAGCGGGCAACAATTTATTGTCGCGGTGAATAATTTTAGCAAGCTCTTCGTTTTGTTCGGCAAGTTTAGTGCGCTCGTCCTCGCAAGCGGCAACGCTTTCTTGCAAAATTTCAACGTTTCGGTTCAAAATCTGTTTGCGATAGTTGGTTGAAACAAGTTTGCGCCACCAAATAATCAGCGAAAGACAGCAAAACGCAATAAATATGCAACCCAATTCAAGAAAAGCCGCCCTTCCGTTTGAAGTGTATGTAAGCGTCATACCGAAAATACAGATAGCGCCGGCAAGAATAAGCCTTTCCAAAACTTCGTCGTTTTTGCCGGTGGCAATTCCGTTTTTGAATCTTTTTATTGAAAACGTTATAAGCGTGAAAATCATCAGTAGAACGCAGAAACTAGCAACTACCACAATATCTTGAAATTGTTTAGGCAATAAATGTGCAGGAATGGAAACAATTAACGAACATAAAGAAGCCGCCGCCATTAATACTACCATAACGCCCATTGCGATAGTATTAATAGAAATGACGTCGTAAAACCTTCGGCGGTATCTTACGAAAAAAGCAACGGTAGATAAAACGTAAATGCAAACGGGCACCGCAATTCTAACGTATCTCCACACATAATATAAGCCTGCTGAAATAACCGCAAAAACGGGAATAAACAGCAGGTCAATAACTTTAAGTTTTATGCCCGCAAGTTTTGTATAGCAATACAGGCAGCTTAAAAACATTGATAAAAAGCGGATAGAGTATGTTAAAAGTTCCATCATAGTTTTATATAAACTTTAATAATTATTCAGGGTAACAAAAGGCAACAAAATTTACGTTACAAAATCTAATTCTACTAATAATTGCCCTTAAATTATAATTTGCCTAAGGAGGTAGAGCAATTATGTGGAGAATTATTTTTAATCACATTCACTGGGTTTTATCGTTAATCTGGTGCTAATCCAAAGTTACAATACAAGTAACTTTACGCAGTTCGTCGGCAAATTGTGCCGATAAATCAGGCAAAGCGTGTTTATGCGGCTTTATTATTTTTCAACTTATTTTAGTGCTGATAGCGCCAAAGGAGGATGAAGTGAGTATTTGGAGAATTATATTCAACCATATTCATAGGGTTTTATCGCTTATTTGGTGCTGACGGCGCCTGAAAAGGAGGTAGAGGTGAGTATGTGGAGAAAGATTTTCAATTACATTCACTGGGTCTTAACCTTGATGTGGTGCTAGATAGTGCCAAAGGAGGAAGAAGTGAGTATTTGGAGAAAAATTTTCAATCACATTCACTGGGTTTTAACCTTAATGTGGTGCTGACGGCGCCTGCGCTGTGCGCGGGTTTGGCATAAATACGCAAAGGAACGGTTTTTTAGTGATTGACCGTCAAAAAGGTAAACACAAAAGCGGGTTACAGACGTAACCCGCTTTTGCCTTTTCGGGTTGCCTGTCGTTTTCCGCGCAAAATTTATCTTTACGGTATTTAGAAAAATTTTACAACAAAAAACAATAAAAAGCAACGAAAAGTAACGTTTTATATATATTTTTTAATACTTCAAAATTGCTCTGTTTTTTGGACGAAACTTCATTCTAAATTATAAAAAAAATTTTTTGTAAATAATTATTTAATAAAATTGAATAATCGGGATTTTTTGCAAAAAATGCGGTTATTTATATTTTTCGGCGCCGTTTAATAAAGCGCAAAAAACTTTTCTTTAACAATACAAATTTATTGACAAAGAAAAAATTTTTTTATATAATACAAACGCTTGAAGCAATGTTTTACGCGTTTTTGCCCGCAAGCGCAAATTTAATACGCACTGTTAGCTCAACTGGATAGAGCGTTGGTCTACGGAACCAAAGGCTAGGGATTCGAATTCCTTACGGTGCACCAGCAAGAGAGACGGTTAAACCGCCTCTCTTTTGTTTTACCCAAACGGCGTTTTTTTGACGGTTTTCCGCAATTAAAGCAAGTAATTGTTTTCTCGGTTTGCAATTTGAAAGCCGACTAATTTATAGGTTGCAAATCCTCCTATAACCAGCGGTTCTGCTTTGCAAATTTCCTCTGCTTCTTCACGGCTGTCCGTTTTTAGTATATACATACCCGCCATACCGGGATAACCTTTGAAAACTCCGCAGAGTTCAATCTTTCCTTCATCGTCAAGTTTTCTTAAATTTTCAACGTGTTCTATAACAACCTGTTTTGTCATTTTGTTATAGGTCTTGCTTTTTTCAATCATCATCAAAAACGTCAATTTTTCCATACGATTTTTCCGTTATATTACTGAAATTTTATTTATGTTAAAGTTCGATTATCTTCCCGCAGCCGCCGGCTTTGAGGAAGTTTGAGTTAAAAAGCAGCAAAGCGTTTGGGTAAGCGTAATAATATTCATCGCAGATTCGGCAGCGTTTCCAGGAGCCGTCGTTTGTGATAAGCAACATATCGCTTGGGGGAAGGTTGTCTATAAAATAGTCTTTTGTGCCGTGGTGGGGAACTTTTATTGCCGAATAGTGTGGGGACAGGTCGTTTATTTTTTCAATTTGACGGTAGCCTCTTTGCGTAACGTCCGATAAAAACAGAACGGGCTTTGTGTTTCTGCCGATAGCGTTGTCAAAGCAAAGAGAAATTTTATTTTGAAATTTTGAAAGTTTATCTATAAGTTTTTTTGAAATATTTAAATTAATGTTGGCGCACTCGTAAATGCGGTCAAGCAAATCTTCGCCGTTTGAATTTTGCGAATAAAGTACCCCGTTGTCGGTTCTTTGCATAAGCGCGTGGTAGTAGTGGCGGACGTATTCGTCCAAAACCGCCTTGCTTTCATCGGAAAGTTCTTGGTTAAGCAGCGCGTTTATGGATTTTGCCGTTTGTTCCATATAACTCATATCAGGCCAAAGCACTCTTAGCCCTAACGGACAGCGCTGCGGGCTCATTTCTTCAAAGCCGTAAGTTTTGTTCAAAAATACAACCTTTGCGCCGTTTGCAAAAAAGCGGAATAAATTGGGGACGCACGTTAAAAGATTAAGCGCGGCGTAATACTCGGCGTTTTTATAGTTTTTTGAACTGCGCGCAATGCTGGCAAATTCAAGCCTTAAAATATTTGCAGTCAAAAAGTTGGGCAGGTAAATGCAGTTGAACCGCAGGCTGCCGTCAAGGTTTTTCAGCCCGTTAAAGTGGTCGCTGTGGAAGTGCGTCAACATTAAATAATTTTGTTGCGAACGCTTTAACGAAGCGTTGAGTTCTTTAACAATCTCTTTTGAAAAATTTTGTTTTCCGCCGCAATCTACAAGCAGTTTGCTTTTATTTTCGCCGTCGTTGCATATAATGCAATCGCCGAATCCGACGTTGTACATTTCAATTTCGTTTATCATACGTAGTCTGAAAGTCTTTACTTAGTCAGTCTTTCGATGGCGAGTTTATAAATTTTGTAGCACCTTTCGATTTTGTCGAAAGTGATATACTCGTTTGCCTGATGAATGGTTTGTTCTTCGCCGTCTTCCTCGGGTCCGAAGCCTGCTCCGCACTTCAAAGCGCGCGCGTAAGTGCCGCCGCCTATCGCAATTGGTTTGGTGGTTTTGCCCGTAACTTCGTTATACACCTTGCTTAACGTGTCAATCAAAAAACAGTTTTTGTCGTTGTACAAGGTGGCTTGCTCGTGCTGAACTTCGTATGCCACGCCTTCGCTTTCAATCGCCTGCAAAATGCTTAAACGGGATATAGTGGCGGGGTAACGAACGTCGCAGATAACCGAAATTTGGTTTTTGCCGCCCTGTATTACGTTGGGCGAGAATGTGAGTACGCCCGTTTCGTCTTTCAATTTTGTAAGCCCGAACTGCGTGGTGAAAAGTTGCTTGCGGATTTGCTGCAATCCAAGGCGGTCAAGTACGGGCGGAATGGCGTTTATGCCTTTTTCGGGAGTGGAGCCGTGCGCGGATTTGCCGCGGGAGATAATTTTGCCGTTATCAAAGCATAGTTGGGGGTGTACGGGCAACGTTGCGGCTACGGGAGTTGCGGGAACTTCCGCTTCGCAATAGTCGCAAACCATATTCGCGCGTTCGCCGCCGCGCAACGACGAAAAATCACCGTCCGCCTTGAAAGTGAGTTTAAGCTGCAAAATTCCTTTTTCGGCATAAATCACGGGGAATTCGGCGTCGGGAGAAAATCCCTCGTCGGGCATATGCGCGTGCGCCTTGTAATAGTCGATGCAAGCCCAACCGCTTTCTTCGTTGCAGCCGACAATAAGTTTTATTTTTCTTGCGGGTTTAAAGCCTTCGTCTTTAAGCGCTTTAAGGCAATACAGGGTGATTATCGCGGGCCCCTTGTCGTCCATTGCGCCCCTGCCCCATATCTTGCGGTTTGCTTCGTCTATTTCGCCGCCGAAGGGGGCGTGAGTCCAGCCGTTGCCCGCGGGGACGACGTCAAGATGGGCGAGTATGGCAAATTCTTCGCCTTCGCCGAAGATGACTTCGCCCGCGTAACCGTCGTAATCGCGCGTTTCAAACCCGAACGATTTTGCAAGATTTAAAAAATAGTCAAGCGATTGTCTTGCGCCCAAGCCGAACGGCGCGTTTTTTTGCGCGGGCTGCTGGGAAGAATCGAATTTTATAATTTCGGAAATGTCTTTGATAGCGCTTTTGATAATGTTGTCCATAATTTACCGCCTTGTTAAAATTTACGTTTAAAATATTATACAACTTTTTTTATTTGTGGTAAAATGTTTTAAACAATAAATTTCCCCAATGGGTTTTCGTCAAAAAAATCGGAGGAGGCGGCGCGCGTGAAACTGAAATTTAATGCGAAAGAAGTTATTACTTACATTAAAATAACGCTTATAGTTTTGCTTGTGGCAATAGAAATTTTCGTCTGCGCGCAGGCTTATACCGTGTTGCGCGGCAGGCTGGCGGACTATATCAGTCTTGTGGTTTGTTGCGCCGCTTTTGCCGCGTTGGAAGCGGTAAATTTATTCGCCATCAAAAACTTTGCCGCAAAAATGGTGTTTTTCGGCTTTGATTCCGCACTGCTGCTTGCCGTGTGCATATTGACGGGGGACTCGTTTTTGTCGGCGCTTTACTGCGTGGTATTGACGGGTTGCTACGTTTCGGTTGAAAGGTTTCGCGACCGTACCGTTTTGTTTGGGTTCAGTTGCGGTATGTATACCGTGTCGTTTATAGGCGGCTGGGTTATCCGAAACGCGGCGGATTCGCTTTTCGACAGCGTTGTAAAAATTTTGGGCGGCGTGTTTTTCGGGTTGCTGGTTATGGCGATTGATTACGTAGTGGTTCAGTTTTTAATAAAATTTTACCGAACAAACGCCGAACTGCGCAAAGCGCTTAAAGAGGCGGATGAAAACAAAACGCAGCTTGAAGAGGCGTATTCGCAACTTACGCGCACTAAGGTTTACGAGGAGCGCAACCGCATAGCAAAGGACATTCACGACAACGCGGGACACTCTATGACGACGGTTATTATGCAGACGGAAGCGGCGAAGCTGCTTATAGACGACAATCCCGCGGAAGCGAAAAACAGGATTATTTCGGCAAACATTCAGGCGCGCAACGCTTTGGAACAGATGCGGCAAAGCGTGCACTTGCTTGCGGGCAGGCAGCAGACCCGCGCTTTACGCGAAGAAGTTGAAGAAATTATCGCGCAGACGATAGACGGAACGGATATTAAAGCGCGTTACGATATGACGGACGTGGAAGCGGACGCCGACACAAGCAGGTTTTTGTGCAATGCCGTAAAAGAGTTGCTTGCAAACGGAATACGTCACGGCGGAGCGACGGCGTTTTATATTGAACTTAAAGAAGTTTTTGACAGAATAGTTTTGATTATTTCCGACAACGGTTCGGGCGTATGCGGACAGATAAGCGAGGGTTTCGGTCTTAAAGGAATGCGCGAAAAGGCGGAAGCGTTGGGCGGTAAGTGTATATATTCAAGCGAAAACGGGGAAGGGTTTGAAACGGAAATAACCCTGCCGGTTAAAAAGGAGAAAAAATGATAAAAGTGCTTCTTGTGGACGACCAGCAAATTCTTGCGGAAGGAATTAAATCGGTTTTGGAAACGTGCAAGGAAATTAAAGTTGTCGGCATTGCTTTGGACGGGGTGCAGGCGGTTGAAAAGTGCGCCGAACTTAAACCCGACGTTGTGCTTATGGACATACGTATGCCAAATATGAACGGTATGGTTGCGACAAAGCGCATAAAGGAAGCGGACCCTAATATAAAAATAGTGGTTTTGACTACTTTTGACGACAGCGACTATATTTTAAGCGCCATAAACAACGGCGCAAGCGGCTATTTGTTGAAAGATATTGGCTCTACCGCGCTTATCGACGCCGTTAAAAACGCGTATGCGGGGGATACTATTCTTCCTGCAAAAATCGCAAAAAAAATTACGGACGCGGCGGCAATGGTTTCTTCCGATAAAGAGCTTAAACTTAAAAAGATTTTCAACCTTTCCGAAAGGGAAACGGAAATTGCGCTTATGCTGTACGACGGGTTTACAAACAGGCAAATTGCTTCCGCGCTTAAACTTTCGGACGGAACGGCGCGCAACTATATAAGCGCTATTTATCTTAAACTCGGCGTGGACGGCAGGGCTGCCGCAGCGGAAAAAATTAAAAATTTAAAATAAAACGGCTGTTCGTGGCGGTAGTAAGTTAAAAATATTTTCGGTTTTAATATGGACGCGGGCGCGTCCGCGGCGTGGATATTTATGCCGGCGGAGTTTGCGCGGAAGAACTTGCCGTTTCTCCCGAAGCCGAAGATATAGATATATTTACCTAAAAGATAAAAAGAGCGAATAACGGTGTACTTTCGTAGGAATTAAAAGCAAGGACGATAATGCACACTTTTCATAGGGAATTGAACCCCCAAATATTTTATTGATACGCTTTCAGATTATGAAAAAAGCACTCGAACATTTTATTCGAGTGCTTTTAGCTAAACTTTATTAGAACGATAAATTGAAATTTAGCGAACTAATCTTTTTACCCTCTTAACATAATCATCTGCATGATTTATGCTAATATCCCCATGATAATACCCTTGTAAT
>CAJUEV010000015.1 GCA_910585785.1 uncultured Christensenella sp.
TGGAGCTACTGGCCGGATTCGAACCGGCGACCTGCTGATTACGAATCAGCTGCTCTACCAGCTGAGCCACAGTAGCAAGTTATTTAATTGCGTCGGCAACCTTAACCGACTTTTTTATTATAGCAAAATAAAAATAATTTGCAAGCGATTTTGCGGTATTTTCGCGTTAAACATAAAAACGGCTGAAAAAAAATAATATAGAAACAGAGAAAAAATATTTCATTTTAAAAAGCGATATTTAAAAATGTTCAAAAGCAACAAAATATCTCCGTTTTTAATTTCAATATCGGCGTTTATAGCAGTAACCGTTTTAGTTTGCATATTTGCCGTTTCCTGCGGGGGGACAAAGCTTAAATTTAAAACGTGCTTCTACTTTGTTTGCCACGCTATGGAGGACAACGCAATTTCGGCGGGGTCAATTTCTTCCGCCGTTTCGGCGTACGGCGGGGCGGGATATATTATTGAGCACGACGGCGCCTTTTACGTCACTGTTTCCTGCTACTATGAAGAAAAAGACGCAAACGACGTCTGCAAGGAACTAAAAGAGCGCGATTTGGAATGTTTGGTGCTTAAAATAGAAACCGAACAATACCGCTTGAAAACTTCAAACGCAAAAAAGTGCGAGCAATTGTATTTAGGCAATTTCAACACACTTTACTCGCTTGCCCGCCTTGCCTACGACTGCGCAAACGCTTTGGATACCGGCAAATATGGACAGACGCAGGCAAAAAGCGTAATTGCGGAAATTAAATACGGTTTAAACAGTCTTTTAAACGCCAACGGAAGCAACTGCTTTGTACCCGAGTTAAAAAAACTGATTGCGGAGTGCAACGACGCTGCGGGCGGATACGTCTACTCGAAAGATTTGCGAAAACTGCAAATTGCCGCAGCGGATACCATAATTAACATTGATTTATACTAAAATTAAAAATTATTAGTAAATTTTGGTTTTTTGCGCAATATAGGGGTATGAACAGAAACTTTACCGCAATTTGCGCGGCGCTGTTGATGTGCGCGATACTTATAGTTTTTTACGGAAGCACTGCTATTGCAAAAAATAATATTTCGGTTGCGGAACCTTTTACCGAAAAAGTAATATATCTGACGTTTGACGACGGTCCCAGCGACAGAGTAACGCCGAAAATACTTGACGTTTTAAAAAAAGAAAACGTCAAAGCGACGTTTTTTATAGTGGGCAAAAACGCCGAACGCAGAAAATATCTGCTTAAACGCGAAGCGGATGAAGGACATTCCGTCGGCGTGCACTCCTACTCTCACGAATACAAAAAAATATATGCGTCGCCAAAAAAACTTTTAAAGGATATTGACGACTGCAACGCGGTGATAAAAGACGCCATAGGCAAATCTTCAAATATTTACCGCTTCCCCGGGGGAAGTTACAGTCTGTCGTCAACGTTGATTTCCGCAGTAAAGCAGCACGGAATGAAGTATTATGACTGGAACGCTTCGTTCCGCGACTGCGAGTTGAACTCTCCCTCCCCAAAGCAACTTGTTTCGGCGGCGAAAAACACAGTTATGAACCATAAAAAAGTGATTATGCTTGCGCACGACACAACGGACAAAACAGCCACCGCAGCGGCGTTGACGGACGTTATAAAATATTTTAAAGACGAAGGTTACGTTTTTAAAACGTTTTGAAACACATTATAATATTTATAAAACCCGAGTTTCTACCGCAAAAAAGCCCCCCGCTGGACGGAAATTTAAGTGTCCGTCCAGCGGGGGGAATATTTTTGTGTTTAAAAATCAATCCACGCCGTAAGTTTTGCGGTATTCTTTCATCTTTTCAAGATATTCCTTGCCTTCGATAACGCCTGTTTCAATCGCTTCAATAATATCCGCCATCGTGACGATAGAATAAACTTTTATACCGAACTCTTTATAAACTTCCTGCACGGCGGAAAGTCCGCTTTCAAGTCCGCGCTCCATTCTGTCGACGGAAATTACCATTCCCGCAACCTCCACTTTTGCCGCGGCGTTAAGTTTGGGCAAAGTTTCCCTTAAAGCCTTGCCGGACGTCATTACGTCCTCTATTATAATCACCTTTTCGCCGTCGCAAAGCTGTTTTCCGACAAAAAGTCCGCCTTCGCCGTGGTCCTTTACCTCTTTTCTGTCAAAGCAATAATTTAAATCTTTTCCGAATTTTTCCGCCAGCGAAACCGCCGTTGCCACAGCAAGAGGAATACCTTTATACGCGGGTCCGACAAGCGTTTCCGCTTTTAATCCGTTTTCTTCTATGCAACGCGCGTAATACTCTCCCAATTTTGCAAGCTGCGCGCCCGACTTATAGTTGCCCGTATTGATGAAATAGGGCGCTTTTCTGCCGCTTTTCAACGTAAATTCGCCAAATTTCAAAACTCCGTTTTCAACCATAAACTTTATAAACTGCTGCTTGTATGTCAATGACATTTTTAAAACTCCTTTACCTTAATATTTTTCTTCTACGGGGATATCCCTTTGCATAAGCGCCGAACGGAACAAATTGTCCTTAAAAGCCCTTCCGTCCCAAAAACTCAGCGCAACGTTATCCTCTTTATCAATCATTTCTGCGTATAACAAACTTTGCCCTAGTTTGTTTGATTTTCCTTTAATGTGAAGTCTGACGCACTTTTAATCAACTGTTTTTACCGATTGTCGCTTTTTAAGTATTTTAACATATTTAAAAATCAGCCGTTGAGGGACAGCGTATCCACAATTTCGTTTACGTCGGTTATTCCGTGTTTGTCAAGCCAGACGTTTAACTGAGAGATAATTTCGGGAATGGCGTTTGCGTTTGTGAAATTTGCCGTGCCAACCTGCACCGCTTTTGCACCCGCCATCATAAACGCCACCGCGTCCTCTCCGCAGGTTATGCCGCCCATTCCTATGACGGGTATTTTCACCGCGCGGACAGCCTCGTAAACCATTTTAAGCGCAACGGGCTTTATGCCCGCGCCCGAAACACCGCCCGTGTTGTTTGCTATAACGGGTTTTCTGCGTTCGATATCGATAACCATACCCGTCAGTGTATTTATAAGCGAAATACAGTCCGCACCGCCGCTTTCGGCAGCGCGCGCGTTTACGGTTATGCTTTCAACGTTGGGCGAGAGTTTTACCATAAGCGGAGTTTTTTTAAGCGACTTTTTTGAAACCGCCGTAACTTCCTTTATGCTTTCGGGCTTTATGCCGAAAGCCATACCGCCCGCTTTTACGTTGGGACAGGAAATATTCAGTTCAACAAAATCTACAAGCCCGTCAAGCCTTGCGCAGATTTTGCCGTAATCTTCCAAAGTTTTTCCCGCGATGTTGGCAATTATTACAACGCCTTTGCTTTTCAAAAATCCCAAATCGTTTTCAATAAACTTTTCCACGCCGGGATTTTGCAAACCGACCGCGTTTAAAATTACGCCGTCGCCTTCCGCAATTCTGGGTACGGGATTGCCAAGTCTGGGCTCTAACGTAAGGCCCTTCGTGCTTATGCCGCCTATTAGGGCTATATCGTAAATTTCGTTAAACTCGCGTCCGAAGCCGTAAGTTCCGCTTGCCGCTATTACGGGATTTTTGAAGCGGACGCCGCAAAT
Source organism: uncultured Christensenella sp. (assembly GCA_910585785.1). Classification (GTDB taxonomy): domain Bacteria; phylum Bacillota; class Clostridia; order Christensenellales; family Borkfalkiaceae; genus Coproplasma. The sequence goes on from CAJUEV010000015.1 coordinate 3,582, forward strand.
TTCAACGGATAACTCTGCCATTACAACACCACCTTGTCAATATCGAATACGGGACCGTCCTTGCAAACGCGCGCGTTTCCGCCGTCCGATTTTTTGCACGTGCACACTAAACAAGCGCCTATGCCGCAACCCATTCTTTCTTCCAAAGACACAAGACAGGGTGTTTTGTCGTTTCTTTCCGAAAGCCCCTCTTTAAGCGCTTTAAGCATTACGGGCGGACCGCAAGCTATAATCAAATCCACGGCGGGCGCGGCTTTGAAAAACGCGTTTACGGCGTTATCTTTTTCGCCGTAACTTCCGTCGTCCGTAACTGCGGAAAACTGCTTGCATTTGGGAACTTCGTTCAAAAGGCACACCGCTTTTTTGTTGCGGAACCCGAAGTATGTATAAAAATTTCTGTCCTGATTTTTACGCATAGTGTAAATCAAGGGGAAAACGCCCACGCCGCCGCCTATTACGGCTATGTTTTTTGCCGAACCCAGATTGAAGCCGTTGCCTAACGGCAATAAAATTTTAAGACGGTCGCCCGCCTTCGCTTCGGCAAGTTTTTGCGTGCCTTTGCCCTTCAACTGATAGCAAACGGTAATATCCTTGCCCTCCGCAAGACAAATTCCCAAAGGACGGCGCAACAGTTGCAAGCCGTCGCCCGTAGCCAAATTGACAAATTGCCCGCCGGCAAGCGCGCCCGCGCTTTCCGGCAAAGTCAAAGTCATTTTATAAATATTTTCCGCAATTTCAGTATTCTGTTTTACGGTTGCAAGCAAATCTTTCATTATTTACCCATCTTTCCTATGACGGAAGCCAAATCCTGCCGCATATCTACGCAAGCCGCACGCGCCGCCTCCGCATAGTTCATTCCTTTGTATTTCTCGCTCTTATACGCGCAGATAATTCCGCGGGACGAGTTTACAACTCCGCCCAAACCGCGTCCGTCAAAGCACACTTTAAGCATTTGCGCGCTGCCGCCCTGTGCGCCGTAACCCGGAATAAGGAAAAACGTGCGCTTCATCTGCAAACGCAACCTTTCCGCTTCCTCAGGGTGCGTTGCTCCGACAACCGCGCCGACTTCCGAATAGCCGTACTTGCCGACGGTGTCTTTGCCCCATTCCTCTACAAGTTCGCCCATCTGTTCGTATATAAATTTTCCGTTTTCAAGGCGCAAATTCTGCAATTCGCCGCTTGAAGGATTGGAAGTTTTAACAAGTACGAAAACCGATTTTTTATACGATTTAATGTCGTCGATAAACGGCTTTATTCCGTCCGAGCCGAGATACCCGTTTATTGTCAGCATTTCGGCGGGCAACGCCCTTAAACACTTGCCGTTTATTTCGGTTTTGCCCAGATAAGCCGCGGAATAGCAGCTTGCCGTCGAGCCGATATCGTTGCGTTTGCAGTCCGCAATAACAATCAAACCTTTTTTGCGGGCGTAATCTATCGTATATTTGAAGGCTTTCATACCCTCCACGCCGTACATTTCGTAATAAGCAATCTGCACTTTGACCGCGGGTACAACGTCGCAAACGGCGTCTATAATATTTTTGTTGAATTCGCAAATGGCGTTTGAAGCTTTTCTGAACCCCGTTGCGCCCTCTTTAAGTTCCTGCGGAAGATAACCGAACGAAGTATCAAGTCCTACGCAGGTGGGGTTTTGCATTGCTATAATTTTTTCTATAAGTTTATCCATCATAATTTTGTCCTCGCCTTTATGCTTTCGATTTATATTTTATATCGCCGTCGACAACGGTGTATTCTACCGCGCCGTAAACTTCATAACCGTTGAACGGGGTGTTTTTGCCTTTGGAAATAAATTTATTTCCGTCTATAACGTACTTTTTGCTTAAATCGACCACCGTTATATCCGCAGGCGCGCCCTCTTTAAGTTCGCCGCCTTCAACGGAAAGTATTTCCGCGGGAGCAAAACTCATTTTTTGCATCAATTGCGGCAATGTCAAAAGTCCGCTTTTTACAAGATAAGTATAACTAAGCGCAAAACTTGTTTCTATACCGCTTATGCCGAAAGCGGCAAGGTTGTACTCTACCTGTTTATCCTTCAAAGAGTGGGGCGCGTGGTCGGTTACAATACAATCAAGCGTGCCGTCCTGCAAGCCCCGTATTATTGCTTCAACGTCCCTACGCTCTCTTACGGGCGGATTGACTTTTGTGTTAGCGTCGTAACCGGTAATTATATCGTCCGTCAAAATAAAGTAGTGCGGACAGGTTTCGGCGGTTACTTTTACGCCGCGGCTTTTTGCGCTTTTTATAAGGGCTACGCCGCTGTAAGTTGAAACGTGACAGATATGGACGGGAATATCCAGACTTTCGGAAAGAGCGATATCTCGCGAAATCATAATGTCTTCCGCGGCGCGCAAACTGCCTTTAAGTCCGCAAAGGGTAGAATTATACCCCTCGTTGACAACTCCGCCGTTAACCAGATTTTTATCTTCGCAATGGCAAAGGCACTTCAAACCGAAGCCGTCGGCGTATTCCATTGCAAGGCGCATAATATACGAATTGTCCACCGGCTTTCCGTCGTCGCTTATGGCGACAGCGCCCGCTTCTTTCATTTTGCCTATATCCGCCAGTTCTTCGCCGTTTTGCCCGCGGGTTATCGCGCCTATGGGATTAACTTTGCAAAGCCCCGCCTGTTGCGCTCGGGTTTTTATATATGAAACGACCACCGCGTTATCGCATACGGGGTTTGTGTTGGGCATACAGCAAACCTGCGTAACCCCGCCGGCAACAGCTGCGCGGCAACCGCTTAAAATGTCTTCTTTTCCCTCGAAACCGGGTTCGCGCAAGTGCACGTGCATATCTATTATTCCGGCGACGACGTGTTTTCCTTCGGCGTCAATAACTTCGCACTTGTCCTTTACGGAAATTTTATCGGCAATTTTTATAATTTTGCCGTCCTCGGCAAGCAAATCCGCCTTAACTTCCCTATCCTTCAATACAACCGTTCCGTTTTTTATAAGCAGTTTCATTACATATTCTCCCTGAACTGCGCCAGCAGTTTAAGCAGCGACATTCTTACGGCAACGCCGTTTGTAACCTGTTCCAGAATTAGACTTTTATCCCCGTCGATAACCTGCGGCGAAAGTTCAACCCCGCGGTTTACAGGACCCGGATGCAACACAACAGCGTCCTTTGCGGCGTATTTCAAAATTGCGTCGTTTACGCCGTAAAAGCCTGAATACTCCGAAAGCGAAGGAAAAAGCCCGCCCTTCTGACGTTCTAACTGAATTCTCAGTCCCATAACGGCGTTTGCCCCGTCCACGGCTTCCTCGCGGCTTTTTGCAATTTTTACGCCTAATTTTTCAAAATCTTTGGGAATCATAGTTTTAGGCGCGTAAACCCGCACTTCCGCGCCGAATTTATTCAACCCGAAAGCGTTGCTGAGCGCAACTCTGCTGTGCTTCAAATCGCCGAGTATTGCAACCTTCAATCCGCTTAATTTGCCGAACCTTTCGCGCATAGTAAACATATCCAAAAGCGCCTGGGTGGGATGCTCGTGCATTCCGTCGCCGCCGTTGATTACGCTTGCTTTTACGTGCTCCGCCAAAAATTTGGGCGCGCCCGCCATAGGGTGGCGGATTACTATAAAATCGACTTTCATAGCGTCAAGAGTTTCGCCCGTGTCCATAAGCGTTTCGCCTTTTTGCACCGAACTTGCCGCCGCGGAAATATTTACTTCGCTCGCGCCCAGAAGTTTGCCCGCCAACTCGAACGAGCAGCGCGTTCTGGTGCTGTTTTCGTAAAACAGCGTGACAAGCGATTTGCCAGCCAGAATATCCGATTTTCTGTCCCTGCCGTTTAAAAACTTTTTCATTTGCACGGCGCCGTCCAAAATTTCGGTTATTTCCTCCGCAGTGCAGCCGCGGAGTCCCAATAAATCTTTATTTTTTAACATAAGTTACCTTTTCCGTCAGATTAAAAAATAAGCGGTAAAGACGCCCGAAAATCAGTCATCTTTCCGCTTGTTTTAACTATTGAATTGCGTTACGGGTTTTGCCGTAAAAATAATCATTTGCGTGTTACCCTAACAATTTTATTTACGCATTGAATTATATCATAACTTAAAATAAATTGTAAAGCGTTTGCAAATATGTTTATAAAATTCTTTGAAGGGTAAAATCCGTTTTATCGCAGGAAGTCAGCACGTATTCAATACCGTTTTTTACCGTGCGGTAAGGAAAATAAGCCTCGCCGTGAATATGCCCGAAGACGACTTTATCCACCCCGTTTTCTTCAAAAAGGCGGGTAAATTCCGTGTCGGGAAACTTTTGCGAAAAGGGCGGATAATGAATCATCGCCAACAATTTGTCGCCCTCGCGGCGCGCTTTATTGACCTCTGCAAAGCACAGTTTAAACCTTTCCGCCTCGCGCTTATACAAGCGCAAATCGTTTTCGGTATAGTCCGCGCTGCCGGGGCACGTCCACCCGCGCGAACCGCAGATTACGGTATTTTCTATCCTCACGCAATCGTTCTGCAAAAAGTAAAACGTGTCGTCGGGAGCGGCTCGGCGCAGTTTGGTTATCCCGTTCCACCAGAAGTCGTGGTTGCCGCGGATAAACACTTTTCTGCCTTTGAGTTGCGTTAACGAGCGCAAATCAAACAGCCCTTCTTCAAGGTCCGTTCCCCAGCTTATGTCGCCGCAGATAAGCACCGTATCGCCGTCTTCAACCTTGCTTTGCCAGTCCGCTTTTATTTTATCAAAGTGCCCTTCCCAACCCGCACCGAACACGTCCATAGGCTTATCCGTACAGCCGGAAAGGTGTAAATCGCTTATAGAAAATACCTTCATAAACATATTTTAACATATTTTAGGTTAATGATAAAGCAATTTAACTGTGTAATTTTTATTAAACATTTTTTATAATTTTGTCTATTAAATAGGTGATTATGTGTGACATAGTACTACTTTTACGTTGCAAAACAATAAAAAGGCGCCCTTCCGTACGCGAAAGACGCCTTGCTTAACAGTATAAAAATTTATTGCTTTGAACAGGTTTTACCCTGCGGATACAACGGCAGTTCGAAGAAGCCTGCGCACACTTCCTGCGAATAATCCTGCGCGGGCGGGATAGCGCAATAGCCGTAACTGGGTACTAAAATTTCAACGTCGATGGCTATTTTCAAAATAACCGTAAGACACGCGTTTACGCTGAACGTTCCGTCGGTGTTGAATCTGCCTTCCGCACAAACCGCCGAAACTTCGCTTGTGGCTCTGTACGGCATAATCGACGGCGCGGGGACAAACAGCAACACGTCCTCCGATACGCTTATCGTAGATTGCGCAACCCCTTCCACTCCGTTAGCGTCGGTGTACAAAACTTCCACGGGAATCGAAACGGTAGCCTGCACCCTTGCACAATTGGGCTTATCGGCAAGCCTTTCGATATTTATCGCGGTTATATTTCCCGTAGAGCTTAGCGACCTTGCGCTTATAAAAGTCAAGGGGTATGTAGGATTTGCGGGAACTGCGTCCGTCAAGGTCAAAGTGTAATTCTCTATCTGAATTTGCTTTATGCAAGCGTCGAAAATTTTCTGCGCCTGAATACACACTTTTTCACACATTCCGTTCAGGGGATTGCCGCTTATGGTTCCGGGACATTTATCCGACTGGAAATTGGAAAAAAATGACATAATTTCCTCCTTAATTAATGTTACTTATTATAATTATATGTTTTTTGCTTTTAAGCCGTGCGAAAGCGGTTATTATTTTTTTCGCAACGGAACAAAAATTCTGCACGTGGGATAAACGGGCTTGCCTCCGTTCAACTCGCGCAAAGCGTCCTCGTCCGCGCCCGTTTTTTCCGCTATCGTACGGTAACAGTCGCCCACTTGCGCAACGTACAATTCAAGGTTATTTTTCACCTCTATTATACTGCCGGCAAACGCTTTGCCCGTAACGGGGGTTTTTAGCGCGGACTCCACCTCCTCGGCGCTTTGTCCGCGTTTTACCCTGAAAAATCCGTTTTTTTCCTTAACAAGCGTAAACATTTGGTATATTATACGCGCGAAAAAATTTTTTTGTTCATAAATCCGTTTGGAAATTTGTAGAATATTGGGGAAGGATAGTTTGTACCGCCGCCCGAAATTAAGGCGGCAAGGCGCATAAAAAACGGTGATTAATGAAGACAAAAAAAGTAAAAACGGCAAAAAAAAGCAATGTTTACAAGTCCGCCGCAATGGTAACGGGGTTTTCCACAGTAGAAAAAGGACTTAGTTTTGTTTACAGAATAATTATGACAAGAATTATCGGCGCGGAAGGCTTGGGCATTTACCAGATTTGCCTTACCGTTTTCGCCGTTTTTCTGACCATTTCGTCAAGCGGAATACCGGTAACCGTTTCGCGACTTATGGCTAAAAGCCGCGCCGTGGGCGACGTTCACGGAAAGCACTCGGCGGTTACCGCCGGTGTTGTATGCACGTTGTTGCTGACTATTCCGATAGCGCTTGTTCTGTTTTTCGGCAGAAACGTTTTCGGCTTTTTATTTTCGGACAAACGCTGCATAAGCATATTCGCTATTTTGCTGCCGGGACTTGTGCTTACGTCCGTTTACGCGGTTATACGCGGCTCTTTCTGGGGCAACAAACAGTTTTTGGCGTATTCCGTTATAGAATTGCTTGAAGACGCGGTTATGGTTATTGCGGGAGTCGCGCTTATTTACGGCTGCAAGGACCCCGTTACCGGCGCGGAAACCGCAATAATAGCCGTTTTAATTTCATACGTTTTTTCTTTTGTAGTTTCGCTTGCGTGGTACTTTAAAAAAGGCGGCAGGTTTGTCAACCCCAAACGTCAGTTAAAGCCGCTTATTTCCTCCTCTGCGCCCATTACGGCGATGCGCACCTCCACTTCGCTTTTAAACTCTGCCGTTGCGGTAATTTTGCCCGCCTTGCTTATGAAATCCTGCGGATACACAAACTCGGAAGCGATTGCGCTTTACGGCGTAGCAATGGGAATGGCGGTACCCATACTGTTTATTCCAAACTCGCTGATAGGCTCTATCGCCGTTGTCGTCGCGCCCGAACTTTCGGAAAACTATTATAAAAACAAAAAGAACGCAGTGCGCTACGACGTGGAAAAGACGGTGAAAGCCGCGGTATTTATTGCAACTTTGCTTATGCCGATTTTGTTTGTGCTGGGCAAGGCGATAAGCGAATTTTTGTACGAAAACGAACTTTGCGGCGAAATTGTTACCGCAAGCGCGTTTATTATGTTGCCTATGTGCATTACTATGATTACGAACACCGTGCTTAACTCTATGAACTGCGAAAAGCGCACGCTTATTTATTTTTGCATTGGCGCCGTGCTTATGCTTGCTTCCGTAGCGATACTTACAAAATATTTAGGAGTTTACTCCTACATAGTCGGGTTTGGACTTGCGCAGATTCTTACGGCGGCGCTGAATTTAAAAACGCTGAAAAAAATGTGCCCCGGCGTAAACTACCTGAAATACACTTTGCGCAGCATTTTGGTAACAGCCGTGGCTTGTCTTTTCGGAAGACTTTTAAACGGAATTTTAGAGCGGTACGTTTCCGACTTTTTCCAGATTTTGATTTGCGCGCCGCTTTTGCTGGCGTTTACGGGCGGAGTGCTTTACGCGCTTGAAATGTTCAACTTCCGTCCCTTTAAAAAACTTTTATCCAAAGAATAAACTTTTATATAAACGTTATAAGCCGCCCGCTACATAAATGCGGGCGGCTTTTTTATTTTTTTGCGGGAAACTTTAACCCGACGGCGCCCTTTATTGCAAGCGCAACCAAAAACGCGCCGAAAAGTTTTTTCAATACCGCGGCGGGCAGCAGTGCGGCGGCAAGTCCGCCCGCAATTGACGTGAGTACGGCGGGTATGACAATCCACCACACCCCTTCCGTCTGCAAATTGCCTTTTTGCTTGTGCACTTTTAAACTGAAAGCAGCCATAGGCAGAAAAGCGATAAGGTTTGTCGCCTGCGCAACGTGCTGCTCAACCCCGAAAATTATTGTAAGCGCAGGAATAAGCACCGTTCCTCCGCCCATACCCATTCCGCCGAGCATACCCGAAATAAAGCCCGCCAAAATATAAAAAATAAAACCCAAAATTTAACTCCGTATCTTAATTTTTACCGCACGCCGCTTTTAAAACAACATTCTCAATCCCGCGGCAAGCATTACGACAAGAAAAACCGCGTTCACCCAGAATTCGGGCAACTTATCCAATAGTTCGGCTCCCGCAAGTCCGCCCGCAACCGAACCTATCGCCGCCGGCAAAATTACGTCCGCGGCAAAATAACCGTTGATTATATAAGTTACCGCGCTGGCGGCGCACACGGGCGCTATAACCAATATTGCGGTTGCGTGGGCGCGCTTTTCGTCATACCCCAACAAATTTTTCATAAGAGGCACGGCAACCATACCGCCGCCACCGCCGAAAAGTCCGTTTATAATCCCCGTAAGCAAACCCGCAAACACGCGGTTTAATGATTTTTTGTTAGTCTTCATATACTCTGCCATCCGCTTGCCGTCGTATGCTTGTCGCACGCAAAACGGATATTTATTAAAAGTTTTTGCAATTACCGCAAAAATAATAAAATTTTTCACCCGATTTATTGATTTTTGCTTGCCATAAAAGGGCGATTATATTAAAATGAGTAAGTACGATTATTAAATAGATATATAGCGGAATTAAAATTCAACTCCGCTTAAACTAAGGTGTTATATGGCAAAAAACAATTATTTCAAAAGCAAAAAAAGAAAGGCTTTGATTGCATTGCTTGCCGCGACGGCAATGACGTGCACGGGGCTTGCGGCAGCGTGCAAACCTGCGGATAAGGATGACAAGCCTACCTCGCTTGCGCCCAAGCAGGAGGACGCTCAACTTTTAAAGAACGGTAACTTTGAATTTTTCGATTACCCCAGCGAAGAATATTTGAAGGACGGAAAAGCCGTTTATCTTATTAAAACCGCCGACAACTGGACGCGCGCGGGCGACTCGTCAAACGCGATGTCGGGTATAATAGGCACTTCCGCTTACGAGTGGGACAGGCTTACCGCTTCCGACCTGAAAGGAAAGCTTGAATACAACGCCGACATAAAGACAACCGACGACGACTACGTGGATTACAACGGAATGAAAGCGCGCGATTTGCTGTACAAGGATACCTACGCCGCTTTGCTTTCTGACGAAGACGTGGCGGAAAGTTATATAAAGTACCAGACGTACGAAAATTATTTCGGCATAACCGAGCGCGACGGCAAACATTACTTCGGCGATAAAGAAGTCGCCAAAAAGCAGGTTACCGAAGGCGAAGAAGATAAAAATATAGAGTATTACTTTGTAAACTCCGACGGAACTTTGGGTGAATCGATAAGATACGCGTTTATTGAAAACCCCGAAACTCCGTTTGAAATTAAGGATGAAAACGGCGCAAGTTATTACACCGACGAAAACGGCAAAAAAGTAACCGTTTACAAGGACGCAAACGGAAACTATTATTACGACGAGGATTTTAAATTTCCTTGCGGAAACGTTTTGATGGTGCACAACTATCCTTCCGACAGCAATTACAACGGCATTTCGCAGTACTTCTCGTCCCAGACGATTACTTTGGAAGCGAATACCGCCGCGGAAATTGCGGTTTGGGTTAAAACTTCCGATTTGAAGTTTGACAAAGGTTACAGCCAGTTGGAAGACCAGGACAGAGGCGCTTTTATTGAAGTAGTTCAGACGGTTGGCGGCACCTCCATTGATTCTTTCAAGATTAAAGCCATTAACACCGAAAAAATCATAGCCAACAACGCGCAGAACAGCGCCATTGAAGAAAGCAACGGCTGGCTTAAATATACGATTTACGTAAACGCCTGCGACTTTGCCGACAGTACCGTTCAGTTGAACCTTGGACTTGGACAGAGCGCAAACAGCGAAAAATGTACCGGTTACGCGTTCTTTGATAACGTTTCGGTAACCAAATTCCGCTCTTTCGACGAAAAAGTGAAAGATTCGGAAGGAAACGATACTTCCGAATATAAAAGCAGTTACAACGACTATGCGGCTCAAATCGCAGCGGCGCGCACAACCTGCACGCTTACCAGCGACGCGGACGATAAAGTATTTATTGCCGACACCAATGACAGATACCACGGCGGCAGCCCCTCGTCTTCCGATTATTTAAGACATTCGCGCGACTTCCGTTATCTTATCGACCTTGCTTCGGAAAACGGTTCCGATGTCAACGACAACTACTCTCCCCTTACTTTTGCCGAGGGAAACACCGCCGGCAGACTTACCGCCAAAAAATCGGAAGGAAAATGGTACGCTTCCTCTACGGAAAACAAAGCAACGCTTTCGGGCGTTAAAAAAGGCGACACCGCAAACCTTAACCTTCCCGAAAACCTTAAAAACAATATAGGTACGGAAGGCGACCTAATAGGCACTTTCGGAATAAACGGAGTTTCTTCTTCGGTATTTGCGGGAACGGATTACTCCAAAAAGTTAAACGCGGCGCTTACCAAAGAAAACGGCTTTGACAAGTTGCCCGGCTATAATCCCGTTGACAGCAATATGCTTGTTATGCTTTCCGCACGCGGCGCGGCTTATACTTCCGCCGTTACGGACAACGCGTTTACGCTGGCATACGACGAATATATGATTTTGTCGTTCTGGATTAAAACTTCCGATATGGGCGGCAATCCGGCGGCGACCGTTAAAATAACCGATACGGAAGACGAAGATAACTCGACGTCCTTCACTATAGACACAACCGACAAAAAGACCGACTTCGGCGACGAAGAAGACATTTATCACGGTTGGGTTCAGTGCTTCCTTTTCATTGAAAACGACTGCGACGAAAAAGACGAAGTATCCGGCGATTATCTTACCAAAACATTTAAAGTTGAATTCAGTTTGGGCAATACCGACATAACGGGCGCTTCCGCCTCCTCTTACGAGTACGGCTGGATGGCAGTTGCAAATCTGCAAACTCTTAAAGTAAGCGAAAAGATTTACAACCTTACGTCCGCGGGCGACAACTCGGCTAAGTTCTCATTCTCGGCGGAAGATAAAGAAAACGACGAAAAGGGTTTTGACGACGCAAGCGGAATTTTCGACGTTAAGAAGGGAATTGCAAACCCCAACAACTATAACGGCGTAAACGGCGGCAGCTCATCCGTTTCGGACAACGCTTACAGCGACGGTCTTGACGCGCAGAATACAAATGCGTTTGCAGGACTTATAAACCGCGACGGCTTTAAAGATTATGATAACTTCAAGCAGATTGCAAGCGCTTTCGGAAACACGGATACGGACGCGGTTGAAGCCTGGAACAAAGTCTTCGGCGAAGACTGCTATCAGCCTCTTATCATAATAAACAATCTGCGCCGTTATGCTGAAAACGCTTCGGCAAACAAGTACACTTACACCCGCTACTACGTTGAAGCGGAAGCAGGTTACACGGGCAACACGGTAAACTATAACGGCAAACTTTACAGAAAAGTTACCGAGGACGACGAATACAGCGAGGACACCGAGTACTTCTCATTTGCGGTAAATTACGGATTTGTCGGCGCAAATAAAAACGTAGCCGCAGACAGTTATGAAACCGTTTCCGTAAAAGTTAAGGTCAGCGGCGGCGCCAACGCTTACGTATACCTTGTTGACAGCAACACCCGCGAAGTGCTTAACTATTCAATTCCCGGTCACACCTACTTCTACGACGACGAAGGCAACGTCCTTAACAAAGCGTACGATAAGGATATGACCGACGATGAGCACAGGGCTGCGATAGTTTACAAACCCCGCAAGGACGGTTTGTACGACAGCGTTGAAAGCGGCGACGACAAGGTTTATGCAAACCTTAACAACCTTGTTAAATCGTATAAGTATTATAAATATGAAACGATAGGAACTTATTATAAGAGAGTTGAAGACGGCAAAGGCGTTGACGAAATTATGTTTGACGACCTTATGGACGGCAAAACCTACTACTATCAGGACGGAAGCATAGCCAACCACTTCCTTTGCACGGCTGACGGCAAGCGCGTTTACGAATACGCTGACGGCAAATACTTCTATCTTGTTGAAGGCGAAAGAAAGAACGAAGTTTTACCTTTCGACGAAGCGAAGGCGCCTTTCAGATACGTTTCTCCTCAAAATAACGTTCCTTATATGGTAAACGTTAACGAAGCAAACGCGGGCAACGATTGGGTTACCGTAAACTTCTTCATCCATACGGGAAGCAAGGCGCTTGATTACCGCCTTGAAGTATGGAACGGCGAACGCGACAAAACGGGAATTAACGAAGACGGCACGTTTACGACGGGCGCGGTTGCATTCGATTACAGCGCGTATACGGCAGGCTCTGACAAATACGGCGACTTGCGCAAGGAATACGAAGGCAACGTTATTAAGGCGTATAAAGACGCGATTGAAAACAAGGATAAAGACTTGCTTAACCGCATAGACACTCCCAAGGAAACAATCGCTTACTTCGAAAAACTTGTAGACGAACTTATAGCGGAAGGCAAACTGACCGAAGCGGACGTTAATAAGGAAAATATCCGCAATCAGTTCGGTTATAACTCCCTCTACTACACCTACACGCTTTACGACTCCGACACGTACGAACCGTTCAATACCGAAACGGCAAAGGACGGCGAAACCGGTTACGAATACAAAATTTCGGACTATGAAGAAACTTTGGGCTTCTTCACCTACACCAACGAAAGCGATAACTCAATCAACGTATTCGCGGATTACTCGGCAGTAGACCAGAAAGTGGAACGCACTACTCCCGACGAAGGCGACAAGGACGAAGACGACAAAAATGAAGACCAGACCAACCTTTGGTTGTATGTTGCTTCGATAATTCTTGTGGTTGCGTTACTGATTACGCTTGTATCGTTGTTGACGAGAGACCTGCTTAAAAAAGCGCGCAGCAAAAAGAACGGCAAAACGTTGCAGAAAAACAACTACAAACAGCGCAAACGCTATATCAAGAAATTGCACCTTGTAGAAAACGATATCGACGACGTAGAAGCCGACGAAACGCAGTCAACCGAAGCGGAAAACGTTTACGAAGCGGAACCTGCTGAAAGCGTTGACAATACGGCGGATGCGCCCGTTGAAGAAACTTTGCCCGAGGCAGAAGAAACTGTTGAAGAAACTCCTGCCGAAGCGGAAAGCGAAAATGGCGAAAATAAAAGCGAATAACTAAAGGACGCCGCCAAAGGTTGAACCTTTGGCGGCGTTTTTATAGCAATTTACATTAAAACATATTTTAAAATTCAGTTTGCAAGCAAATAAAACAGCGCCCTATACTTGTAGGGCGCTTACTTTTAAATGTATAACAAAATTTACTTTTTCCACGGGCGACGTTTTTCAAGCCAACCGTTTTTATGCCAATACTCGCAGTCAATTCCCGCTTCGCCGCTTTTACGCACTTTCTTTTGTAACAATCGGCAAACGTTAAACTTAATTTTAGTTATAAGCTTTGTATAAGCCGGTTTAAAATAGTTTATTTTTGCAAACTTAGCGGCAAGTTTACTTATTTTTGCAGTCAGCCGTTTGCGCTTGCTTTCAGGGAGTTTATTCCATACGATATCGCTCATCAACGCGCCGCTGAAAACTCCGATTTTTGAAATTCCCCACCAGGACAAACTGTGCTTTATATCATTTGCTGACGACTTTGCTCCGGCTCCTATACATTGCGTAATAATTACGGCGCGCTTGCCAAACATTTCTTTAAGTGGTCTGTGCGGCATCCAACGATAGCCAAAATGGTCTAAAAACGCTTTCATAGCGCCTGTCGCGTGCATAACGTACGCAGGCGAAGTCATCACAATTAAATCGGCTTCTATAAGCGATTTTTCAATTTTATTTATGTAAACATAATCCTTGCACGCGTTTTCGCCTTTTATAAAACAACTTGTACAACCGGCGCAAAAATACGGACAGTCTTTGGGCAAGTAGTATTCGGTTATTTCTGCCGACGGAAATTTTGCCAAAAAAATTTCTTTCAATTTGTATGTAACGCCGCGCTTTTCAGTGCCGTTTATTACTGTTATTTTCAAATTTGTTCTCCGATTAATAGTCATTCTTCACGGTTTAAATTTTATAAAACCCGCTATTTTGTAACATTGCTTGCGCTTTTAAAAATTTAAGGTTTTAAATTTGGATAAACCGCCGTGCATACGTCGGTTTCAACATAAATAATATTGTCGCCCTTAACCTGAAAACAATACAAGCCCTTGTCCGTTTCAATTGAAAAACAAGCCTGAACGTTTTTTCCTTCGACTACAAAATAAGCCCATCTGGCTATCTTTTTTACCAAAATCGCGTCTTCCGTTCTTGCGGCGACGGTATAATCCTCGCCTTCCTTCAAAAAATTATCAAATGCAACGTCAACCAGATTTTGTTTTATTGCTTCGTTTTCCTTGTTTTTCTTTTTTCCGAACACAATAATTTTCCTTTTATATATTTTTAAATTCTTAATCCCTTAGGCAAGCGGTTTTTAGCAACGCCGCCTACGGCTTTGCACCAACCAAGAGGGAAGCCCTTAAAAGTTGCCAGCCTCCACCCCTTTTCGCTGTCGGCGCAATCAAACGTAAGTCCGCGCAAGTAACTATGCGCGGTGTTTTCGTCCAAATCGATACAGCCCGCTTCTTCCTTTTTCAGGCACATTGCAAGCGTATGCGAAGGCTCGAACCTGCCGTTTATAACTTCGCCCAAGCACACGCCCGAACGCATAATTTCAGGCAGACCGTCAATCAACGAGTATAGCACGTTATCAAACGTACACAAATTTTTGAAATCGGTTTTAAGGTACTCCGCTTCAAACTCTTTAAAAAGTTTTTCCGCCGTTCTATCGGTTTTTATTTTTAAAGACGGCAAAACCGCGCGCTCGCCGTCAATTTTTTCAAGTACGGCGTAAAAATGCCCTTCGCCGCGTATTTTATGCGGCAAAAGTTTATCTTCTTCCAAAAGGAGATAGTAAGGATGGTTATTCAAAAAATTTTTTACCTGAATTTCGTCTTCCTCGGGGGCAAAAGTACAAGTGGAATATACCAGCCTGCCGCCGCCGCAAAGCATTTTGTCGGCGCAATCGAGTATTTGCGCCTGCCTTTCGGCGCAACGCTGCACGTTGTCAACGCTCCACTCGGGTATGGCGTTAGGCTCTTTTTTGAACATTCCCTCGCCCGAACAAGGCGCGTCCACAAGAATTTTATCAAAATAATTTTCAAAAGTTTGAGTAAGCTGCGCGGGGGAGCGGCATAAAGTAACCGCGTTTTTGACGCCGCACCTTTCAACGTTTGCACGGAGCACCGAGCAGCGCTTGCGGTCGATTTCATTTAAAACCAACACCCCTTCGCCCTGCATATCCGCAGCCAATGCAGTTCCTTTACCACCGGGCGCCGAACATAAATCAAGCACTCGCTCGCCGCCTTTTGCTTTAAGTTTAGGCGCGGCGGACATTGCGGAAGGCTCTTGCACGTAATACAGCCCCGCCGCGTGCGCCAAAGTTTTGCCAAGCCCTTCGCCGCAGACGTAAAAGCCGTTTTTTTCCCAAGGTATTTTTCCGTCGAAATTCAACGGGCAAACGTCGGGCAAATCTTCCGCACAAATTTTAAGCGTGTTCGCCCTTACGCCTTTTTCGGGCGGAAGCGAATAACTTTGGGCAAAATTTTCATAATCCGCGCCCAAAAACCGCCGCATTCTGTCGACAAAGTCCTGCGGTAACTCAATCATTTAACAGTTTCTCCAATTCGGCTAACCCTATTATGTTTACATTTGAAAGTTTTTCCGCGCGCTTTGCTCTTGCGGAGTCGTCGTTTTCGCTCTTAATGAAATAAGCGCAATTTTCAGGCTGCTGCGAATATTTGCCGCCCAGCGCGTAAATTCTGTCCACAAGAGAAACAGATAAATCTAAATCATCCTCTATTTTGCGGGTGAACGTAAAAACCGCGCCTTTAAGTTTGCCGTTTTTAACAAACCGCTTTTTTAAAAAATGGTTATTGAATTTTACTCTTATATCGGCGCGTCTTTCTTTTGCGTCGCGCCTTTCTTTGCTGTACCGCTTAAAGCCGGACGACTGCGGACGGTATATGCTATAATCCTCTATTCTCCCCGCCGAAAGTTTCATCCTGTTTAATATTTCTTCAAAAGAGCATCCCTCGTCCTTGCACATAGCCTCTACAACGCGCATCGTCGCGTAAGCGTCGTCCGCGGCGCGGTGCGGGGTAAATTCAACCCCCAGACTTTCGGCAATATGCTCCAAGCCGAACTGCCGGCTGAAATCGTTTATGCGCGTCATATAAATTAACTGACTGTCGTAAAATTTAAACCTGAACGACGGCAATTTAAAGCGCTGCGTTTCAAGATTTAAATATTTTACGTCGTTTAACACCGCGTGTCCCAAAACGTAAGCATCCTTGTCTTCAAGCAGGGCTTTTATTCGCTTATATACGGAAGTAAAAGCGGGATATTTTTTAAATTCGGCGTATTCATACGGAAGCGTTATGCCTTTTTCGCCTTTTCTGTCGGTCAACTCAAACCTGCCGCGCGGATTTATCAAAATATCCTCTTTTTCAATTATATTGAAGTTTTCATCGCAGACAACGTAGCCGAAAGCGCAAATTTTTGCATAAGTTTTGTGCACCCCCGCGCATTCTATATCAAAAAATATAAGTTTCATTTATTTATCCGTAAAGTTAAGTTCGTTTAAATTATAACACACGGGCAACCGCAGGGCAAGCAAACCGACCGCCGACCGTTGACTTTTGAAACTATTTGTAATATAATTTTTTTACATATGAAAAAAGTTATTTCGATAATAATTTGCAATACCGTTAAAAACGCCCCGTCAGAACCCGACGGCACAGAACTGCTGTATACCGACGAGGAGAGAACCTTTGCCGAAATAGTTAAAAACGGCATAAAACAAGCAAAAGGCAAATACACCGTTTTTATGGAAGGGGACTTTTCCATAACCGACGCGGACGCGCTGATAAAAGCGGTTGCGGACTGCAATGCGGACGTTTTGGCTTTTGAAGGCGCAACTGCGTTTAAAACTTCCGTAATAAAAAATATTTACCCTGACGGCGACTACGAAACCGCAATAATCAACGGCATATTAAACTGCAAAACAATCGAAAAAAGCGATTCAAAGCCGTTTATTTTTGAAAATACAAGCGCGCACGGCACGGAATATTCGCAAAAAGTTACCGACGAACTTTTGCAAATTCTTAAAGATTTTAAAAAATTTAAAGCCAAGACTCAAAAGGACGTATATTCTTTTGCGGTGGACGCCATTTGCGCTAAACTTAACGTCTTTTATATGAAGGCTATGTTGGCGGTGCGAAATGAAATTATAACTGCGGAAACGCTTAAAAACTTTGACTGTGCTTTAAAAGAAAACGTTGTGCTTTACCTTGCAATGGATAAGCGCTTTGTTTGCGGCAATCTTGGAAAGTTGAGAAAAAATTCATTTAAAATTTCTTTTTTGACGGCAAATAAATTCAAAAAATATTTAAACAAACAATAATTACAACATTAAAGCCCTCCCGCCTGCGGTAAATACGCAAGCGGGAGGGCTTTTAAAAATTATCGCTTTTTATTCTTCTAAAATTTTTACTTCACCGCTTAACCCGTCCAGCGTAACAAGCGCGCCGTCGGGAATAAGTTGGGTTGCGTTTTTAAGCCCCGCCACTGCGGGAAGCCCCAACTCTCTTGCCACAACAAAACTGTGCGAAAGCATACTGCCGTGCTCTACGATAAGCCCTGCCGCAAGCGGAAACAGGCTAATCCAACCGGGGTCGGTACGCTTTGTCAAAATTATGCTGCCTGCGGGCAATTTATCCGCCGTAGACTGCATCAATCTTACCCGAGCGGTAACCACTCCGCTTCCGCTGGGTATTCCGCAAAGACCTTCGCGCCTGACGTCGTTTTTAACGGGCAGCGGTCGGTCGCCGAAAAATACAACCCTGTCGTATACAGGCTTTTTAAGATATTCCTTTTCAGCCGCTTTACGCTCGTCAACAAGTTTTATGAAGTCGCCTTCGCCCGAAATTATTTCCTGCTTGGTAAGATAAAAAATATCTCTTGCGCAATTTATTCTGCCGCAAGCCGCATAGTTTTCACCGAAGGCTAAAAAAATGTTTCTCGCCACGGAATACGCATACGTTCTTTTAAGGCGTAAACGCTCTCTCAATCGCATATATTTTCTTGTTTTTGCGGCAAGCTTTTTAAGTTTTGCGGGTACTTCCGTCTTATAATACCCGCACTTTTTATTTTCTGCTGACAAATTATCTTTAATCATTGCGTAAAGAATAGTTTCGTCCTCAATCATCGTAACCGTTTCAAGTTTAAGTTCGTCCATTACGCGCGCGCCGAAAAGTTGAAGGTATTCCTGCAAAACAGGCGATACGGATGTTCCCGCACGGTATTTTTTGCAGAGTTCGTACTTGTCCAGCGTTAAAAAATCGTTATAAACGTTTTTGTCCCGTTTAACCGCTTCAACAATTCCAACAAGCTTGTTTGCGCTGTCCGCGCTTAAAACGTTGCCTCCGCTGCACACGTATTTGTTTATTTCTTCCTCAGAAACGCCCAGCCTTGCAGCCTTTTCTTTAAGTTTTCCGAAGTAATACATAACGGCGCAGTCGTTTATTACGGGAACGACAAAACCGCTTATAATTTTTTGTATATTCTGCGAAATTTCAATTAGCCGGCTGTTTGTTCCGCTAAGTTTTTTGCCGTAATACGGCATAACGGTTTTTTCGAAATCGTTTTCAAAATCTTGCGCAAGTTTGTCTATATTTTTTACTTTAAGCGCAAAAACTAAGGCGGACTTTATATAATCGAACGCGTTTGGCTTTACTTTCAGTCCAAACTCCGTTTTATTGTCCACGCCTATCATATACTCGAAATATTCCGCCGACTTTTTAAACGGCAAAACGCTTACGGCAGTATACCAGCTGTTCATATTATAATAAATTTTGCCTTCGTAATAATACAGCATTTCGGCAAGCACGCCGCTTAGCGCGCCGCTCAATTTTTTGCGCACCTTGCCGCAATTCAAAAGCCCCGTATAAACGTCTTTGTACACTTCTTTTGCAAACGAAAAGGTAAGCGGCGAAGTTACGCCGAAAAAGGATTCCGCTATGTTCGCGTTGTCAATTAGCAAGCCGCGCTTGCGCGTGTCTATATTTTGATATGTCGTTATAGCGCGCGTCTGCAAAAAATACGCTTTACCGTGCGCGTAAGCAAACTCCGCGTCCTGAAAAGTATTGGTTTTGGCGGAAATTTCACGGGCAAGCGCTACGATTTTGTTCAAAATTTCTTTGCTTAAAATATTTTCGCCTTCGCACTCCGTTTTTCCGCAATTTATTCTGTATATGGTGCCGCTTACCGTGCCGTCCACTATTTTGTCGCCCAGCCCTCTTGCAACGCTTATTACTATCTCGTCGGGATTGTCGGTAACGGGATTTACGGTGTTAATCACCCCCGCAAACTCCGCGTTTACCATTTCCTGTATAATTACGGCAATCTGCACCCCGCAAACCGACAAACCGCGGGTTTCGCGGTACGCTTTGGCGCGTTCGGTAAAAGCGCTTTCGTAAACTTTGTAAATATATTGTAAAATATCGGCTTTTTTAACGTTTAAATAGGACTCGTGCACGCCCGCAAAACTGTCCGCGGCGGAATCCTCGTCCACGGCGGAAGAACGCACCGCGTAAAGTTTTCCGTCGGAAAAAAGTTTATCTATTTCTTTGGCAAGTAAATTTTTTAAATATTCGTCCTTTGCGGCTTTTATAAAATAACTTACCGGACAAACGTAAAGACCCGGCGTGTTTTTTATGCCGAGCGAAAGCAGATTATAGGCTTTTCCTCCGATTTCGGCGACGCTGAGCGGCTTATTTGTTAAAATCATAATTCACCTAAAAAGAGCGCGTTATAAAACGCGCTCTCAATTTAAATTATTTATTTTTGGGGCAAAGTTTTTCCTTACCGCCCATATAGGGACGGAGTACGGGCGGGATATATACGCTTCCGTCCGCCTGTAAATGATTTTCAAGGAAGGCAATAAGCATTCTGGGAGGGGCTACAACCGTGTTGTTCAGGGTATGAGCAAACTCGTTTCTGCCCGTTTTTAAGTTTTTATACCTTATTCCCAGCCTTCTTGCCTGCGCGTCGGTAAGGTTTGAGCAACTGCCGACTTCAAAATATTTTTTCTGGCGGGGGCTCCAAGCCTCTATATCGCAGCTTTTGTACTTCATATCCGCAAGGTCGCCCGAGCAACAAATAAGCTGGCGCACGGGAATTTCCATTGAAACGAAAAGTTCTACCGTATAATTCCAAAGTTTTTCGTACCACTCGGCGCTTTCTTCCGGCTTGCAAATTACAATCATTTCCTGCTTTTCAAATTGGTGAATACGGTAAATTCCGCGTTCTTCCAACCCGTGGGCGCCCTTTTCCTTTCTGAAACAGGGCGAATACGACGTCAACGTCTGCGGAAGTTTATCTTCCGTCAAAACGGCTCCCATAAAGCGGCCTATCATAGAATGCTCGGAAGTGCCTATAAGATAAAGGTCTTCGCCTTCTATCTTGTACATCATTCCTTCCATTTCTTCAAAGCTCATAACGCCGGTAACAACGTCGCTTCTTATCATATAAGGGGGAATGCAGTAAGTGAAGCCCTTGTCTATCATAAAGTCGCGGGCATACGTCAAAACTGCGGAATGAAGGCGTGCAACGTCGCCCGTAAGATAATAAAAACCGTTGCCGCTGGTACGCCTTGCGCTGTCCAAATCGATTCCGTCAAGACTTTCCAAAATATCAAGGTGATATGGCACGTCAAATGACTTTTCCGCAGGTTTCAAAAAGACTTTGCCTTCAACGTTGCAACTGTCGTCCTTGCCTAAGGGCACGTCGTCCGCGATTATGTTGGGTATGGACATCATCGCTTTTTTAAGTTTATTTTCTATTTCCGCGGTTTCCGCTTCTATAGCGGCGACTCTTTCGTTATTTGCGACGGAAACGGCTTTTACTTTGTCCGCTTCGTCCTTTTTACCTTCGCGCATAAGCGCGCCTATCTGTTTTGCAAGAGAATTTCTTTGCGCGCGGAGATTGTCGCCTTCAAGTTGAAGCGCGCGCTTTTGCTTGTCAAGAGAGATAACCTCGTCCACAAGCGGCAGTTTATGGTCCTGAAACTTCTTTTTTATGTTGTTTTTTACAAGGTCGGGGTTTTCTCTTATAAGGTTTATATCAATCATTTTTAAATTCCTCTTTTAATACGTATTAAAAGCGTTAAATTTTGACATTTCACTATTAACTATATGGGAAATCTCATAGAAATTATATAGCAATTAACTTTCAAAAGCAAATAAATTTTCCGTAAAATATCTTGAAAATCATACCTTTTGTATGTTATACTATAATAGTATAAAAATAACTTAGACGGTTTTATATGAGCAAAATTATTTTTAAAAGAAATTTAAACAATCCGCAGGACGAAAATACGGAAGCGGCGGAAACCGCCGAACAGGTAAATTCGGCAAAATCCGATAAAGCGGAAAAGTCCGAAAAGGCGGCGAAACCAGAAAAAACGGCAAAACAAGTAAAAGTTGCCGAAGTTAAGGAAGATACTTCCGAACAGGTTCGTCAGGACAAAGCCCCCCCCTCCACCGTTTCCGCTCAGCGCGAAGAAGCGGTCCAAATGGCTTTATTCCCCGGGGACGAACAAAAAGCCGCGCCCACATCGGTTGAAAACGAAACGGATAAAACGGAAACTTTCAATAAAGAAAAGATAGTTAAGTATTTTAAGCGCCATCCCAAAAAGACGGTAAACACCAAGGTTGAAAGATTTTCACCAAAGCTGAACAAAGGTCTTTCCGCCGAACAGGTTGAAACGCGCTTCCGTCAGTTTTTGTTTAACGACACAAATAAAAAGTTTTCTCGTTCGTACGCAAGTATTTTTATAGGCAATATCTGCACGTTTTTCAATTTGCTTTGCTTGCTGGCGTTTATTGCGCTTTTACTTGCAAACACGCAAAAATTTTCAAACTATCTGGTTATAGTTATAACCACCGCCAACATCGTTATAGGCATAGTTCAGGAAATTCGTTCCAAACTTGCGATTGACAAACTTTCGATACTTTCGTCAAACACCGTCAAAGTAATACGAGACGGCGAAACGGTTGAAATACCGATAAAAGAAATTGTTGTTGACGACGTAATTATTCTTGATTTGGGCAATCAGGTGCCCGCCGACTGTATTCTCGCGGAAGGCACTGTGGAAGTAAACGAAAGTTTGCTTACGGGCGAGTCGATAGCAATAAAAAAACAGGTAGGCGATATTTTGTACGCGGGAAGTTTTATATCTTCCGGCACGGGTAAATTCCGCGTTGAGAAAGTCGGTAAAGAAACTTATCTTGAAAAACTTTCTTCCAAAGCCAAAAAATACAAGCGCCCCAATTCCGAGTTGATGAACTCCACCAAACTCATAATAAAATGTATTTCCGTGCTTATAGTGCCCATTGCTATATTTACGTTTTTGCGCACTTACTCCACGGTAAAGGGCTTGCCCCCGACCGACTCCACGTTTACCGACGCTTCCGTACTTGAAGGAATTTTTTCGGCAAACATAAACTATGCAATTCAACGCACCTGCACCGTTGTAATAGGTATGATACCTTCCGGTATGCTTTTGCTTACTTCGCTTGCGCTTGCCGTGGGAATTATCAGGCTTGCTAAGTCCAACACGCTTGTACAGGATATGTACTCGCTGGAAATGCTTGCAAGGGTAAACGTATTATGCCTTGACAAAACGGGAACCATTACGGACGGCAGAATGCGCGTAAACGATATGGTAATTTTAAACACCGTAGGCGACCACCCTATAAACGACATTATCGGCAGCATTTTAAGGGAACTTGACGGCAACAATCAGACTTCGATAGCGCTTTACAACCACTTCGGTTTCAGCGACAAGTATTCGGCGGTAGCAAAACTGCCGTTCTCCTCAAAAAGAAAACTTTCCGCCGTCACTTTCGACGACATAGGCACTTTCGCTATGGGCGCGCCCGAATTTGTTTTGAAGCCGTATCCCGCGAAGGTTGAACGTATTGTAAAACAATATGCGCAGATGGGTTTGCGAGTTTTGGTACTTGCGCACTCCACGGGCGCGATTTCCGGCGATAAATTGCCCGCGGTTATGAAGCCGATTGCAATAATTTCTATTGCGGACAACGTGCGCGAGGACGCCGTAGACACCATTAAATGGTTTAAAGAAAACGAAGTAAACGTAAAGGTAATATCGGGCGACAACCCCGTTACGGTAGCGGAAGTTGCCAAGCGCGCGGGAATTGCTCACGCGGAAAAATTTATTTCGCTTGAAGGCTTAAACGACAAAGAAGTGGAAAACGTAGCCAACAAATACACCGTTTTCGGCAGAGTTTCGCCCGAGCAAAAGGCGATACTTGTGCGCTCGATTAAGTCCGAAGGCAACACCGTTGCAATGACGGGCGACGGCGTAAACGATATTTTGGCGCTTAAAGAAGCGGATTGCGCTATTTCGGTTGCTTCCGGCAGCGAAGCGGCAAGAAACGTAAGCCACCTTGTGCTTATGGACAACAACTTCGGCTCTATGCCAAAAGTTGTTGCAGAAGGCAGACGAGTTATAAACAACATTCAAAACTCGTCCTCGCTGTACCTTATGAAGACGCTGTTTACCGCCATTTTAGCGACTATATGTATTTTTATGTCCAGACCTTATTTGTTTATGCCCGCGAATATGTTGCTTTTGGAAACGGCGATAATCGGCGTACCTTCCTTCTTCCTTTCGTTACAGCCCAACAAAGAGCGCGTGCAAGGCAAATTTATAGCGCACGTTATGAGCGGGGCCGTTTCAGGCGCGCTATTGATGATTATTTGCGTTATGGCGATGTATTTGACGGCTGAAATAAGTCCGCAGACGTTTGACGACAAGCACAGAATGGCGATGTGTATGCTTGCTTTGACGTTCTCAGGCTTTGTAATGGTATTCAGGCTATGCAAGCCTTTCAACGTGTACAGGACGGTTTTATGCGCTTCCGTATTGGCGATATGCGTTGTGGCGCTTTACGTAACCACTCTCCCCGTCGCCATTTTACAGGATATGCTGTTTGACGGTTGGAGCGAACTGACGTGGGACTACGGACAAATTTTAACGATTGTCGTTATAATAGAAGCCGCCTTCCCGCTTTCAAGCTGGCTTATAAAGATTATGCACGTCATTATGCCGACGGGCAAAAAAGTGAAAAACAAATAAACTGAATTACAAAATATAACGAAGCCCGAACGCTTTAAGCGTTCGGGCTCCGTATTTTATCAGATATTTATTTTTTATTCTTCGCCGTCCGTTTCTTCCGCAGTTTCGGGCACGTCCGCAGCGGTTTCTTCGGGAGCGGCGGCTTCCGCCTCCTCATCCCTTTCGGTAATCGCAACCGTAGCCACAAGCCCGTCTTTCAGCCGCATAAGGCGCACTCCGCGCGAAGCCCTGCCGAATTTAGAGATATCGGCGCAGTGCATTCTTATAATCGTTCCGCCGTCGGAAATAATCATAACGTCTTCGTCTTCCGGAACAACCTGCTTTAAATTAACCAGCGCGCCCGTAACCTCGTTGAACGTACCCGCCTTAATACCTTTGCCGGCTCTGCCCTGAACGCGGTAATCTTCTATCTTGCTGCGCTTTCCGAAGCCGTTTGCAGTCACGGTAAGCACGTCTTTATTTTCGTCGACTACAAGCAAATCCACAAGCGCGTCGTTTTCGCCGTCAAGCTTCATTGCGCGCACGCCCGCCGTATCTCTGCCCATTGAGCGGACGTTGCTTTCGTCAAAGCGTATGCACTTGCCCGCGCGGGAAGCAATCATCAACTCGTTGCTACCCGTAGTGAACTGTACGGAAATAAGCCTGTCGCCCTCGTTGAGTTTTATGGCAATTTTACCGTTGCGGTTTATACGAGCAAATTCTTCCAATTTGGTCTTTTTAATCAAGCCGTTTTGAGTTGCAAACGCTATATAGCCTTCCGCGTCCTCTTTTACGGGAATTATATTTGTCACTTTTTCGTCCTGCGCTATCTGAACAAGGTTTACCATAGCCCTGCCGCGCGCCGTCCTTGCCGCTTCGGGAATTTCAAACGCTTTGATTCTGTATACTTTGCCGTAGGTGGAGAAAAGAAGCAAATCGTCGTGAGAGGAGCAGACGAACATTTTTTCGACAAAGTCTTCCTCTTTTGGTTTGTGTCCCGTAATGCCCTTGCCGCCGCGGTGCTGTGCGCGGTATTCGGCAACAGGCAGACGTTTTACGTAACCCGAGTGCGTCATAGAAACAACAACCTGTTCTACGGGTATAAGGTCCGCGTCCTCTATATCGCCGCTGAAATCAACCGAAATTTCCGTTTTTCTTTCGGAAGGATATTTGCGCTTTATTTCAAGCAAGTCGGTCTTTATTATTTCAAGCACGCGCCCTTCGTTTGCAAGAATGTCCTTATAGTCCGCAATCTGTGCTTCGAGAGAGTCAAGTTCGCCCGTAAGTTTATCAACTTCAAGGTGAGAAATTCTGAAAAGGCGCATTTCAGCAACGGCGGTAGCCTGTTTTTCGTCAAGAGCGAAGTTTTGGGTGAGTTTGCGAACGCAATCGCTTTTGTCTGTTGCGCTTTTGCACACTTCAACAACTTCGTTTATGCTTGCCTGCGCAATAACCAAACCGCGCAAAATATGCGCCGAGTCTTCCGCTTTGTTTAAGTCGTATTTAGTACGTCTGGTTATAACGTCCTTCTGATGTTCGAGGTAGTAATACAGACATTCTTTGAGGTTGAGAATTTTAGGCGTGCCGTCGACAAGCGCAAGCATTATAATTCCGTCCGAAACCTGCAAATTGGTATATTTGTAAAGCAAGTTTAAAACTACCTGAGCGTTTGCGTCTTTTTTTACTTCGACTACTATGCGCATACCTTCGCGGTCGGATTCTTCGCGAATGTCTGCAATTCCCTCAATTTTTTTGTTTTTAACAAGGTCGGCTATGCTTTCAATAAGTTTAGCCTTATTCACCTGATAGGGAATTTCTGTCACAACTATGCGCGTGCGCGTCTGGTTGCCGCTTTGGTATTCTTCAATCTCGCAGCGGGAACGTATTATTATGCTGCCGCGCCCCGTTCTGTAAGCCTTTTTTATGCCGCTTCTGCCCATTATCAGCGCGCCCGTAGGGAAGTCGGGGGCGACAATGTATTCCATCAGCCCTTCCACGTCGATATCCGGGTTTTCGATAAGCGCTATAACGCCGTCAATACACTCGCCAAGGTTGTGGGGAGGTATATTAGTAGCCATACCGACGGCGATGCCGTCAGAGCCGTTTACAAGCAAATTAGGAAAGCGCGCGGGCAATACGCAGGGTTGCAAACCCGTATCGTCGAACGTGGGATAGAAGTCTATCGTTTCCTTGTCCAAATCGCGCAGCATTTCGGAAGATAGTTTTGAAAGCCTTGCTTCCGTATACCTCATTGCCGCGGGGGGGTCGCCGTCGACAGAGCCGAAGTTGCCGTGACTTTCCACAAGCGGGAAGTTTATGGAAAAGTCCTGCGCAAGTCTGACAAGCGCGTCGTAAATAGAGCTGTCGCCGTGGGGGTGATATTTACCCATACAATCACCGACGATACGCGCGCTTTTACGGAAAGGCTTGTCGTTATAAAGTCCCATTTCGTGCATTGAATAAAGTATTCTGCGATGAACGGGCTTTAATCCGTCGCGCACGTCGGGAATGGCGCGGGAAACATTTACCGCCATTGCGTACGCTATAAACGATTTTTTAAGTTCTTCGTCCACTTCTCTGTCGAGAAGTCTGGTCATTTCAAGAGTCTTTTTAAATTCTTCCGTCAACTCGGGACTGGTGTCTTTTTTGGATTTAGCCATTATTATCTCCTTAAATATCCAACTCCTCAACGAGTTTGGCGTTGTCCTCTATAAACTGTCTGCGCAGCTCGGGCTGGTCGCCCATCAAAAGCGAGAAAAGTCTGTCCGCTTCAACCGCGTCTTCCACGTTTATTCTTACAAGAGTGCGCCTTGCGGGGTCCATAGTCGTCGCCCATAACTGGTCCTTGTCCATTTCGCCCAAGCCTTTAAAGCGCTGTGTTGTAAACTTGCCGTCGAAATTCTTTCTGAATTCTTCAAGTTCTTTATCGTCGTGCAAATACGTACCTTCGGGCACGCCCTTGCCGAACACCTGATAAAGAGGTGGCTGCGCCGCGTAAACGTGTCCGTTTTCAACAAGCGGGCGCATATAGCGGTAGAAAAACGTCAAAAGCAAAATTCTTATATGCGAGCCGTCCACGTCCGCGTCCGACATTATTATAATTCTGTCGTAACGCAGTTTGCTTTCGTCGTAGTTTTCCATCATTCCGCAACCGAATGCGGTAATCATCGCTTTGATTTCTTCGTTTTCCAAAGCGCGGTTTATGCGCACTTTTTCAACGTTTAAAATTTTTCCGCGCAAGGGCAAAATAGCCTGAAAACGTCTGTCGCGCCCTTGTTTTGCCGTTCCGCCCGCGGAGTCGCCCTCTACTATATAAATTTCGCAAAGTTCGGGACGTTTGTCCGAGCAGTCGGCAAGTTTTCCGGGGAGTTTGGTGCTTTCAAGCACGCCTTTGCGGTGAGTTTCCTCGCGGGCGAGCCTTGCCGCCTCCCTTGCCCTCTGCGCCGTTATGCAGCGCATAATCAGTTCGCGCGTTTCGGAAGGGTGTTCTTCAAGATAGGTGCCGAATTTTTCGGTAACGGCTTTCTGAACGAACCCACGCACGTATGTCGAGCAAAGTTTTGATTTTGTCTGGCTTTCGTACTGAGCGTCGGCAATTTTTACCGAAACTACCGCAGTTATTCCCTCGCGCACGTCGTCGCCCGAAAGTTTTTCACTTTCCTTCAAAATATTAAGCCTGCGACCCGCGTCGTTTATCACCTTTGTCAATGCGGCTTTAAAGCCGTCAAGGTGCGTTCCGCCGTCGGGCTGGCGTATATTGTTTGAGAAAGGGAAAATCTGCTCTGAATAACTGTCGTTATACTGAATGGCAACTTCAAGAAATCTGTCGTCGCCCTCGCTGTCCTCAAAATAAACGGGTTTTTCAAACAACGTCTGCTTACCCTTGTTTATATCCTCGATAAAGTGAACAACGCCGCCTTCGTAACAAAAACTGTCGTGACGTTCCTTTTCTCCGCGGAAGTCCGAAAGAGTTAAAGTCAAGCCCTTGTTAAGGTAAGAAAGTTCGCGCAACAGCGTTTTTAACGTATCGTAGTTGAAATCCACCGTTTCGAGAATGGTTGCGTCGGGATGGAAAGTTATAGTAGTGCCCGTAGCCGAAGTGTCGCCGACTATTTTAAGCGGTTCTTCGGGTATTCCGCAATGATAAACCTGACGGTGAATATGCCCGTTTTGGCAAACTTCTGCGATAAGCGTATCGGAAAGCGCGTTTACGCAGGAAACGCCCACGCCGTGCAAACCGGACGAAATTTTATAGCCGCCGGCTTTGTTTCCGCCGCCGAATTTTCCGCCCGCGTTAAGGTTTGTAAGCGCAAGTTCTACGCCGCTTATACCTTCCTCGCTGTTGATGCCGGTGGGTATTCCGCGTCCGTTGTCCTTTACCGAACAAGAGCCGTCAGCAGTAATTACTACGTCGATAGTATCGCAATAGCCAGCAAGCGCTTCGTCTATGGAGTTGTCTATTACCTCTCTTACAAGGCAATGCAAACCTTTCTCGTCCGTGGGTCCGATGTACATACCGGGATGCTCGCGCACGGGCTCTAATCCTTTGAGGGCGCGCAGAGAGTTCGCGTCGTAATTGCCTTCTGTTTTATGGGGCATAAATCTACCTCTTTGAAAAAATTTTACAATATATTCAATTCTGATTTTATTATACCATATTATATAATCAAAGTAAAGTTATTAATTGAAAAAAGTTAAAACGCGTATTAAATTTTCAATTTTTTACATACTTTTTTTATGAAAAATTTCAAGTGCGTAAACGCGGAAAACACTGATTTTGCGGAAGACTTTTTTGAATGCGGCGGCTGCGGCAACCACGTGTGCAAAACCAAAGCGGAAATATGGGGCAGGGTGTGCCCGCACTGCTTCGGCAGGCTTTACAGAATAAGTTAAAAATATTTTACAATAAAACAGAGAAGGCGGTTTTCCGTAATTCCCATAGGGAATTTAATAAAACGCAAATAAAAAGATTTAGGCATAACGTTAAGCTGTGCTTTTTTCGTGGACGAATTAGGCTACGCGTAGTCTAGTGAGATATAGATATGTTTTATATTTCCCGCAAAATTCAATCGGTTGTGTTCTTCCATTTTTCGTGATATAATGTAACTACGATAAACAGTAATTTAGTGGAGAAATATTATGTCGTATTCATTAAAGAGCGTAACGATACGCACAGACAATTC
>CAJUEV010000016.1 GCA_910585785.1 uncultured Christensenella sp.
AAAAACTGCATAGTTTTAGGGCACGTAAACGATAAAAACGGCATAAAAATGTCCAAACACAAGGGCAACGTCGTCGACCCGTGGAGCGTTTTGGACAAGCAGGGAGCGGACGCCGTTCGTTGGTATTTTTATACGTCTTCCGCGCCCTGGCTGCCTTCGCGCTTTGCGGAAGAAACCGTTTCGGAAGCGCAGAGAAAGTATATAGGCACGCTTTGGAACACGTACGCGTTCTTTACGCTATATGCGGAAATAGACAAGTATAATCCCGCCGATTACAACCTTAAAAAATGCAAACTTTCGTTGATGGACAAGTGGATTTTGTCCAAGCTGAACACGCTTGTGGACTTTGTGGACAAAAGTCTTGCCTCGTACGAAATTTTTGAAAGTTCGCGCGCGTTGCAGGACTTTGCGGACGTGCTTTCAAACTGGTACGTGCGCCGCTGCCGCGACAGGTATTGGGGCGCCGATATGACGGAGGACAAAGCCGCCGCCTATACCACGCTTTACACCGTGCTTGTAACGCTTGCAAAAATTACGGCGCCTTACACGCCGTTTATCGCGGAAATGATGTACCGCAATCTTGTGCCCGCCTTCTATAAAGACGCGCCCAAGTCCGTGCATTTGTGCGATTTTCCCAAGTCGGACAAAAAGTATATCGACAAATCGCTTGAAGACGGAATGGAGCAGGTTTTGCAGATAGTAATTTTGGGCAGGGCTGCAAGAAACGCCGGCGGACTTAAAAACCGTCAGCCCCTTTCAGAAATGTTTGTGGTTTCTGAAAAGGACGTTTGCCTTTCGGATGAAGAAAAGTCAATTGTTTTGGACGAACTCAACGTAAAATCCTTTAAAATTGCGGACGACGCGGAAAAATATATTTCCTATAAACTTAAACCGCAACTTAAAACGTTGGGACCCAAATACGGCAAAAAATTAGGCGTTATTTCCGCCTTTCTTGCAAATTGTAACGCAAAAGAAGTTGTAAACGCGGTTAAAAACGGCGGCGAATACAAATTGGACGGCGAAGAAATTTATTTAAAGCAGGAAGATTTGCAAATTTTTACCGAAAGCGCGGGCGGCTTTGTCGCCGCGGAAGACAGGGGCGTAACCGTGGCCCTCAACGGCGAACTTACGGACGAACTAATTTTTGAAGGCATAGAGCGGGAACTTGTTTCCAGAATTCAGAATATGCGCAAGGAAGCAGGCTTTGAAGTCACCGACAGGATAGAGGTATATTATCAGGCGCAGGGCAACGCGCAAAACGTGCTTAAAGCGGCGCGGTTTGCCGCCGACGTGCTTGCAAACGGAGTTTTCGAAGGGATGCCTTCCGCCGATAAAAACGCGTTTATGCGCGAGCAAAACGTAAACGGTGAAAAAGTTACGCTTGCCGTAGTCAAAAAATAATTATTGCTTTGCAATAAGCCGTTTTTTTGAATTCAGCCGATTTTGCAAACTCGATAAACAAAAAAATTTCATTATTTACAGTAAGTGCTCATAGGTTATTCTATGAGCATTTTTGATTTAAAGGCGGGGGAAAGCGCGGTAATTTCCCGTATAGACGTAACGGGCGGCGCGCGTGCGCGTCTGGACGCGCTGGGTGTAAAAGTCGGCGAAAGGGCGGAAGTTATCGCCTTTTCTCTTTTCAAAAGCAGCGTGCTTATTTCGTGCGCGGCGGTGCGCGTGGGCGTGCGCAAGGCGCTTGCAAAAAAAATAGAAGTGGAGGCGGCGGGAAATGAACGTGGTTAAAAACGCGCTGTCCCGCGCGGCAAATGCGGCTTTTTCCGTTTTCAGGCGAAGCAAAAATAAAAGCGAAAGCGGTTTGGTCGCGCAAAAAAAGGTGGTGCTTGCGGGCAACCCCAACGCGGGTAAGACCACGCTGTTTAACGCGCTTACCAAAAGCAGCCTGCGCACGGGCAATTTTCACGGCGTAACCACTTCCCCCGCGCGCAAAACGGTAAAAAACGTTTCCTATGCGGACGTTCCCGGTATGTATGCGTTTACGCCCTATTCTATGGAGGAGCAGTCCGCAATCGACGAGGTGAAGTCTTCCGATTTGATTGTAAACGTCGTTGACGCGCTTACGCTTGATAACAGCCTTAACTTGACGCGCCAGCTTATTTCAACCAACGTACCGACGGTTGTATATATCACCAAATGCGCAAGTTTGCACAGGCGCGGCGGAAAGGTTGACGTTGAAAAACTTTCCGCGCTTTTGGGCGTGCCCGTTTTAAACTGTTCGCCCAAAAAACTTAAAACTTTTATTGAAAGCGGAAACTTTGCAAAAGCGCGTACAAACTCGAATTTGAGTTTGTCCGATTGCTATTCGGGAGGGAACTTAAAAGTTTCAAAGGCGGACAGACTTTTTTGCAACAGATATTTTGCGCTGTTCTTTTTTTTGCTGTCCATCACGGCAATGTTCTTTTTTGCGTTTCATCCGGCAATGCCCGGCTCGCTTTTAAAAAATTTGCTTGAAGGGCTTATATGCGACGGGCTGGGCGGGCTTATTTGCGCCAATTTAAAAAGCGAAGCGGTTATTTCGCTTGTTTCCGAAGGGCTTTTAGGCGGAGCAGGCGGAGTAATTTCTTTTATTCCTCAACTTTTAATTTTATATCTCACGCTTATTTTGCTGGACGAAAGCGGAATAACTTCCACGCTTGCCTTTGCCACCGACGGATTGTTTGAAAAGGCAAATTTGTCCGGCAGGGCGGCATTTTCGCTTGTTTCGGGCTTCGGCTGCACCGCCGCCGCAATACTTACCACGCGCGGCTACTCTACGCCAAGCGCGCAAAAACGCACGGTGGCTATTTTGCCGTTTATTCCCTGCGGGGCTAAATTGCCCGTTTTTCTCACGTTTTTGTCGCCCCTTTTCAAAAATCCTTTTCCCGTGATAACGTGCTTTTATTTTGCGGGGCTTGCGGTTGCGCTTATTGCGTCGCTGCTTATAAAAAGTGGCGGGGAAGGGATGCTTTCGGAAGTGACGCCCATAGTTTTGCCGCAGTTTAAAGCCGTGGTAATAAAGTTGTGTTTTCAGTTAAAAGAGTTTATAATAAAAATAGCGGTTACGGTTACGCTGTTTTGCACGGCAAGCTGGTTTTTTTCGCACTACTCGTTTACTTTTCAATTTGTCGAAGCGGATAAAAGTATGCTTGCGGGGTTCAGCCGCGGAATTTTGCCGCTGTTCGTGCCTATGGGCATAACGGATTGGCGCCTTGCATACGCGGCGCTGTGCGGATTTATAGCAAAGGAAAACGTTGCGGCAACGGTGGCTATGCTTATGCCCGCGGGGATTGGCGTGGGGTTGGCGCCCTCGCTTGCGATGTGCGCGTTTATTCTGCTTTGTCCCGCGTGCGTTTCCGCTTTTTCGGCTTCCTGCAAAGAGGTGGGCTGGAAGTTCAGCCTTAAATGCGCGGGCTTTCAGTTGCTTGCAGCGTTTGCGGCAGGCTATACCGTAAATTTAATTTTCGGATTATTTTGATTTTTTATGAAAACTTTTACAGCAGACGCGGCTTGTTCGCTGAAAGAATTTACCGACTTTAATTTTCCGCAGGGCGCGTTTTGTTTTTCGCGGCTTTTAAAAGCGCGCGACATAAAGGTAAACGGCGCGCGCATAGGGAAAAACGTTGCGATTGCTGCGGGCGATATAATAACCTATTACACAACCCCCGCGCAGGAGGCGAAGCAAAGCCATTTCACCGTTTACGAGGACGCAAATATTTACGTTGCGGATAAATTTTCGGGCGTGACAAGCGAGGGGCTTTTTGCGGAATTGCGCGGCAGGGGCGAATTTTACGCCGTGCACAGGCTGGACAGAAACACCGAAGGGCTTATTGTTTTTGCCAAAACAAAGTCGGCGGAAGGGCTGCTTCTGGCGGCTTTTAAGCAAAGGCAGGTGCAAAAAACCTATCTTGCGCTATGCAAAAACAATTTCAAGACGGACGGCGCGCTTTTGACGGCTTATCTTGTTAAGGATGAAAAAACGTCTTCCGTCAAAATTTACGATTGTCCCGTAAACGGCGCGGTTAAAATTATAACGGAATTTACCGTTGCCGAGCGGCGCGGCGATATTGCGCTTGTAAAAATAAATTTGCATACGGGCAAAACCCACCAGATTCGCGCGCACACCGCGCATATCGGTTGTCCCGTTCTTGGCGACGAAAAGTACGGCGACGGCGCTTTGAACAAAAAATATAAATGCGCGCGGCAAAGACTTGTTTCAAAACAAATTATTTTTAATTTGCAAGGCGGGCTTGAATACCTGAACGGCAAAGTTTTTGAAAGCCGCTTTACACCCAAAACCGAAGATTTATAAAACTTATTAATCCCCCGCGCCAACTCACGCGGGGGATTTGCCGTATCTCCGCGCAAAAGTCGGGGTTGACAACAATATAAAAGCGGTATAAAATGTTTTTTGTAAATATAAACGGTTTATAAATAGATATAGGAGATTATTTTATGCAGCAGGTTAAACTTATTTCCGCGGACGGTTGTCTTAAATTTTCGCTTTCGGGTGAAATTGACTCCGCCACCAGCGAGGATTTTTACGCGCAGGTCTGCGCCGCTTACGAGCACGATAAAAAGAACGTTTTATTCGATTGCTCCGCGCTTACGTTTATTGACAGCACTACTTTGGGTACGTTTGTCAAAATTCTTAAAAAAACGCGCGCCGACGGCTTTGACGCCGCGCTTGAACACGTTCGTCCCAACGTAAAAAAACTGTTCGACATATGCGCACTCAATACAATTATGGAGATACGGCCGTGAAAGAATTTTTTATAAAATTTCATCTTGCCGACAGCGGCTATTTTACCGCGCTCAGGCTTGCCGCGGGCGCCGTTTGCTCGTCCTTGCGCGAGGCGGATTTGGACACGTTGGAAGATTTTAAAGTGTGCGTAACCGAAAGCGCGCTTATATTAAAAAATTGCGGTTTTGAGTATGCCACGGTCGTTTTTAACGGCGGTGAGGACGTTTGTTGCGTTATTGCCGGCGAGGGGGGCGCGCCCTGTGCGGGCGATAACGAACTTTCGCTTGCGCTTATTTCCGCGTTGGTTAAAGAGTGCGATATTTCCCGCAAGGGCGAAATTATTGAAAAAGTGACTTTGAAGATATGATGACGCAGGAAGAAGCGAACGAACTGTTCCGAAAATACCGCGACACGCGGGACGTGAATATACGGAACAAGTTAGTCGCAAACTATTATTATATAGCCGAAATACTTGCCAAAAAGTTTTCCGGCAGGGGTGTTGAGTACGACGATTTGCTGCAAGTCGCGTCCGAAGCGCTTATTGTCGGGGTTGAAAAATTCGACCCTGATTTGGGCAACCGCTTCACCACGTACATAACCCCCACGGTTACGGGGGTAATAAAAAATTATTTCCGCGACTATTCGCGCACGGTAAGGCTTCCGCGCAGAATTTACGCTATTGCGGCAAAAGTAAGACAAGAAAGCGAAGAATACTTTAAATTATACGGCGCAAAACCCACTGTAAAGCAGTTGTCTGAAAGGTTGAATTTTTCGGAAGAAACCATTTTGGAAGCGCTTGAATGCAAAATGCCCGTAAGTCTGGACGCGCGTATGGGAGGAGAGGACGGTGAAACGGATTCGCCTTTGTACGACGTAATTGCCGACGACGGCGAAACGTTTGAAAACTTTGTTGACAAAGAAGCGCTTAAATCGGAAATAAAAAAACTTGACCCTACCGAAAGGCAAGTTATAAACTTGCGGTTTTTGCAGGGCAAGTCGCAGTCGGAAGTCGGCAAAATGCTTGGCGTAAGTCAGATGTTTGTATCCCGCGCGGAAAGAAAAATTGTTGAAAAATTAAAGGACGCGCTGTTGTGAAAGTAACTTTCAAGGTGGACAATTTAAACGAAATGACTGCCGAACTTGCAGCCTTTGCCGAGTTGTTGCGCGGGCAAACCGTGCGCGACGAGGACGTTTTTGCAAGCAGGCTTGTTTCCTGCGAGCTTATTACAAACGTTATCCGTCACGGCGGAGAGGGGGCGGAGTTTATTGCCGAACTGTTTTCGGACAGAATTCTTATAAAAGTATTGGCTAAAAGTCTGGACGGAATAAATATCCGTACCGAGGTGCCGGACGTGTTTGCCGAAAGCGGCAGAGGGCTTTACATTATTCGCTGCTTCGGCGAAATTGAAAGTCTGGAAAGCGGCGGGCTGTCCGTCTGCATTAAAAGACATTTGTAAAATAAAAAAATTTGCCCCTTGCGCCGTAAAAATTTAAAGGTGCGGGGGCTTTTTAAAAGCATTTTTATAAAACTTTGCCGCTTACTCTACGTTGCAATTTGTATATTAAGCATTCGCACAACCGACTTTTAAAGCGTAAAATAAACCCCCGTTCCGTAGTTTCGGAACGGGGGTAAGTTTGTTTTAAATTATTCCATTATGTTGCCTTGTTCGTACAACTTATTGATAAGTCCGTGAGAAACGCGGTCGCATATTCTTGCGTAGTAGATAAATACCGACGAGAAGAATTTGCCGTTGTTTCCGCCGACTACATAATCGGGCACGTTGGGAAGAACAAGATTCTTTTCAAGGAAGCAATGAGCAAACTC
Organism: uncultured Christensenella sp.; assembly: GCA_910585785.1. GTDB lineage: Bacteria > Bacillota > Clostridia > Christensenellales > Borkfalkiaceae > Coproplasma. The sequence continues at coordinate 6,564 of CAJUEV010000016.1, forward strand.
AATTCTTTCCGAGTTTGTAAGTTTTTTAATAAACTCGTCTACGGGGCCGTCGTATATAGGTTCGACAGTATAAACGGAAGGGTCGGGATTTTTCTGAACAATGGGAGTGGATTCCGCAGCGGCTGTTTCTTCGTCTTCCACAACGCCGTTTTTGGCTTTCTTAGCGGCTTCCTTTTCCGCTTTCTTCGCTTCTTTTGCAGCGCGCTTTTCAGCCTTCTTGTCAACTTTTTCTTCTTTAACGGCTACCGCTGCCGCTTCGCCGTCCGTTTCTTTCGCTTCCGCGTTTTCTTCCTTAACCGCGGGTTTAGCGGCTTTTTTGGTTTTCTTCGCGGGTTTATACGCGATAAGACGGATAAGGTTGATTATAAACTGCAACAGCGCTATAACCGCAAGCACGTATCCGAAGAAGCCGAGCGTTACGTCCTTTATAACAAATGTGAACACAACCAAAACGACGACAAGGATAAGTTGAAGAATGTATCTTACAAGGTTGGCTATAAGCATAAACTTTTTGGTGGTTTTGCCCAAGCCCATAAGGTCGAGAATAAAGTTGATTACGACAAACAGAGAAAGCGCAAGCGCAACTCCCGTCAAAATCTTTTCAAGCAAAGCGCCCGTAAACATTGTCGAGAACGAGCCGACGAACAAATCGCTGATAAGCGAAGCGCCGAACACCGCGCCGTTTGCGGTGGTGTAAAGGCTGTAATTGTTTATAAACGCGGGAAGTTTGCCTATAATTCCGCCAAGCTGCTGTTCAAGTATGTTGAATACCGTAAACAGCACTGCCGCGGAGGAAAGAAGCAAAAGGAAAAATTTGATTATGCCTGAGCCCTTTCTGTAAGCCACGCTCTGGATAAAAAGCGTAAGCACGCAACCGCCCAAAGCGATAACGGGAGCGAAAGCCCAAGCCTTCCAAGCGGTCGCGCCGACGGTGATTTGTCCGAGTTGAATCAAAACGAACAAAGAAGCGGCAACTGCGCCGAGAATTTCAACAAAGCAAGCGGTTCTGAGAGCCGTGCGTGAGTTTCTGTTGCTTGCGATTACGGGGATAAGTCCGATAAGCGCGATAACGCAAACAAGAACGTACAAAAGAACGAGAGCAGCGCCCAAATCAAATGCGGGAATAACGCCGAAAAGTTTGACGTCGCTCGCGTAAGAGTATACAAATTCGGCGGGGGCGAAAGGAATTTTAAGCCCAAACGTCCCGATTGCCGCAAACGCCTGCATAATCAGCATATTATCCAAGCCGAAGTTGCCTTTCAGCGGGAGGGGTGCAAGAGGAACAAGCAAACCCGCAAGCAAACACAAAAGGGCGATGACGTATGTCGCCAGCGCAGCCCATTTTGCAGGCTTGTTAGACTTTTTTATGTCTTTTCCCATTTCTAAAATCTCCAAAGTTAAAATATTTAAGCGCCTTGACAGGCGGATATAGCGTACTTTCAACTATAAACAATACTACTTGTACAATGCTTATTCTATAACAATCAAACGGCATTGTCAAGAATAAAATATAAAATTTTGTCTTAATATGCGGTTTTTTTTGCCGCCCGAGCAATCTTTCTGTTTTATTTCGTGCCCGAATATGCTTTAAATAACGTTATTCGCCGCACAATCAGTTTGGACTTTTCGCAAGGTTTTAATTCGTTATGCCCAATTCTGTTGATTTAAAACCGCGCGTCTGATATAATTGTTTTCAAGGAGAATTTTATGGGCGAAAACAACCGCTTGGGCGAAGAAAAAATTTTGTGTACCGAAAAGGACGAAAGCGCGCGTGATATGCCTTGTTTAAGCGTGAACGAGGGCGAAAAAAACACGCCTGTGATAAATTTATGCGCCGTTGCCTATAATTTGCCGCAACCGGTGAAAGAACAACTGCTTTCCGCCTTCGATTTGAAGAAATTTGCAAAGATTTTCGAGGATGAAAGTATGATGCTTACGGCAAAAACCTTTATTGCAAGCGGAATGAACGTTTCGGTTGCCGCGCGCAAACTTTATATGCACCGTAATACCCTTATGTACAGGCTGGGTTTAATACGCCGCAAGACGGGGCTGGACTTAAAAAATTTTGAAATGGCGGTAACTTTTGAGGTTTTGCACCTGCTTTATCTTACTAAATAACGAAATATTATCGTAAAAAAGGAAATATAATAAAGTTGTTATGAATAAATCGTCTTTAACGGCAAAAAGAATAATTGCGGTTGTCGCAGCGGTGCTGCTTACCGCGGCGGTGTTTGCCGCGGGCTATTTTACGCGCAAATTTACGCAGCCTGCGTACGTTTCGTCCTACGAATGGGCGGTAAAAACAATAAAAAACAATTATTTTTACGATTTTGACGCGCGCGCCGCGGAAGGACGCTCGTTAAAAGAAATAGGCGGTATGCTTGATAAATACTCGGCGTACTATACCGCGGAAGAATACAAAGCGCTTATACGCGACAACGAGGGCGAAAAAAGCGGTTTGGGAATATCTTACAATTTTATTCCCGACGAGGGCGCGCGCATAATTTCCGTTTTCGGCAACTCGCCCGCTTATTTAAGCGGCTTGCGCACGGGCGAAACGTTGCAAAAAGGCGCGTTTACCGATGAAAACGGCGAAAAAACCGTGACTTTCCGTTCTTCCGCCGAACTTACCGCTTTTATCGACGCGCGCGAAACGGGCGAAAAATTCAGTCTTATAAACGACGAGGGGCGGTCTTTCACGCTTTCCAAGGAGGTTTACGCCGCAAGTTACGTGTTTTACGCCACCGCGGACTCTGCGTGGGAGGTGCGCTACAACAACGGCTCGGGCGAGCCCGCGCTTGTGGAATCGCCGCAGGATAAAATAAGTTTTTTGCCTAAAAACGCCGCTTACGTCAAACTCAATCAGTTTTACGGTGGCGCGGGCGAAGAATTTGACAGGGTTATAGAAAAATTCAACGCCGAAAACCGCACTTCGCTTATACTCGATTTGCGCAACAACGGCGGGGGATACGTTTCGGTTATGCAGGACATCGCCGGCAATTTCACTTCGTCCGAAACGGATAAATCCTGCACGGCTATGACCGCCATATATAAAAACGGGCGCAAAGAAAAGTATAATTGCGTACGCAAAAGCGGTAACGGGCTTATAAAAAAGGATACGCAGGTTTACGTGCTTGCAAACTCGGGCACGGCAAGCGCTTCCGAGGCGTTGATAGGCGTGCTGGTGAGTTACGGCTTTTTGAAGTATGAAAACATATTTTTATCCGATTATTCCGAAAAATATCTTGATTTTGCGGGGAAAGACGCCAAAACCGCGCAAAGTTACGGCAAAGGAATAATGCAAAGCACGTTTGTGCGCCCGTTTACAAAAGAGGCGTTGAAGCTTACCACGGCGCAAATTTATTGGCCGAACGGAAAATGTATACACGACGTAGGCTTAACCAAGCAGGACGGTTGCCGCCTTGCCCCCGCCGAATGGACCGCCACAAAGGGCGATAGCGAACTTGAAGCAGTTTGCTCGACGTATTTAAAATAAAACGGGCAAAAAATAAAAATTGCGGCTTGTATTTCAACAAACCGCGCTTGAATTTGACAACCCGTAATATTTGCGCTTGGTATAAATCCTGCGCTATGATAATTGATATATTAAAATAATGTAAAAAGTCAATACGTAAACGCCCCGTTGTCGTTTCAACGGGGCGTTTATTTGCAAATAATCGGTTGGTTACTGCAAATTCAATATATAAAAGCTGCGGGCGCCGTAATTTGTCGCGTTTTCAATATCAAATTACGGGACTTTTGGGCGATTTTATTCTGCGCGAGGTAAAAATTACGCAAACAAGAAAACCGCCGTCGGCGCGCGTGACTTCAAGCGTGGCGTCGCCGTCGCACTCAAAATATTCTTCCGCAACTTTTTTAAGGTCCTTTAAAAACAGCGCTTTTTCCGCTTCGGACATACCGTCCCTGTCCAGCGCAAGAATTCTGTCCGTCTTAATCATATTTTTTCCCTCATCTTTCTTTTAAAATATCCGCTTACCCCTACGTAGCGCGCAAGTACGTTGCAAACGCCTTCTTTTTTGCCGGAAACCGCTTCCGCGGCAATTTTAAACGCCTTTGAAGTGGCGGATTTGCATTTTCCCGCGGAAATTGTAAGGTCTTCGGGAATAACCGCCGTAAGCGGCATATGTAAAACCGCGGCTATTTCGTGCGCCGTCATAATTTCACCGTTTAAAATTTGTCCGCCGCAAATTTTGTTTACCGCAAGCCCCACGTTTTTTATCCCGCCGTCGGTTAGCATACTGCGGCAGCAGTCGGCGCTTTTTACGGAAGGTAAAAACGGTTCGGTGACTATAATCGCCCTGTCGCAGACGTTTTTTGCTATTTTGTCCAGCAAAACGTAGTCAAAAAGCCCGTCCACGTCGGCAACGGCGCGCTCCGCCGCGGATAAATCTTTAAGTCCCGCGGAGGGCATAAAGCACAAACCGCTTATTTTAGGATGGGTAAGCAGCGTCTGTTTCGCCCTGCACGCGCCCTTTTCATAGTCCGCAAGGGTATATACCTGCATATTCGAAAGTCCGCCCGCAACCGTCGCGCATCCGCTTATAACGTCGCCGTCAACAATAAGCGTGCGTTCGCCCATTTCGGCAAGCGCGGCGCCCAAACCTATGCAAAAGGTGGTTACGCCCGTGCCGCCCTTTAAACTTGTAACGTAAATTTTTGTCGCCATAATCACGATTTTAAGCCTGCGGATTACAAAAATTAAGGCTTATTTTGTTAAAAAATAAATTTTATGGAAAAACGTTTTGGCGCTTGCGGCAAATTTTGAAGTTTGCCGCGCTTTTGCAGACGTCGGCGGCGGTATACGCGCAAGGGCGCGGGCATAGAATACTGTATGAAACTTTTGGAACAAATTTTAAGCGAGTTGGGCGGCGACACGCTTAAATCGTTTACGGTGGTGCCCGACTTCGGCGGGTATTTCCGCAGCATAAAAACGGTAAGCGATTTTTCCGCCGAAAAAATAGTGCTTGTGCAGCGCCGCGCCGTAATAACGGTCGAGGGCGAAAATCTTGAAATAGGCAGCTATTTCGAGCAGGACGTTCTTATAAAGGGCGCGATAAAGGCGGTGAAAATTGAAAAATAATTTAACGCAGATAAGCGTTGTTTCCACTGCGGAAGCGGCGCTTAAAAAACTTAAAAAGGCGGAAATCGCCGCCTACGATTGCAAAAAGCGCGGGGCGGAATTTGTATTTAACGTAAAAGACAAAGATATAAAAAAAGTTTTTGCAATTTTCGATAAGCCGTGTTATAATGTCGCCGTAAAGCAAAACAGCCGCGTACGCAAATTTTTTTCGTTTGCAAAGTTGCGCGCGGGTCTTTTTGCGGGCGCGGCGCTGTTTGTGGCGCTTGCCGCTTGCGCCAATTCGTTTATTTTGAAGATAGAGGTGGGCGGCAGCGGCAGTTATCTGGAACCGGACGTGCGCAGAATTATCGCGGACGAGGGCGCGGGCGAGTTTAAGCCGTTTTCCGCGCTTAACAAACCGGTGGCTACGGGCAGAATTCTTGCGTTGCCGCAGGTTACGTTTTGCAACATTCAGCGCAAAGGCAGCGTGCTGGTGGTGGACGTGCGCGTGGACGAGGAGCACTCTGACTCTGCCGACAACCGCGCTTTGGTTTCCGACGCGGACGGCATAGTAAAAAACATTGTAGCCGTTTGCGGAACGCCCGCCGTTTCGGTAGGCGACTCCGTTAAAAAGGGCGACACTCTTATTTATGCGCATATGCTTTCGGGCGAGGAATACATAGATTGTCTTGCTGCGGGATACGCCGAAATCGAGTGCGCGCGTACCGCCGAATACTTCGCCGAGGAAGAAAGCGAGGAAAATCTTAAAAAAGCGTACGCTTCGCTTTTGCTGGAAGACGGGGAAATTTTAACAAGAAAACATACCGTAAAACCTTCAAGCGGAGGGGTTACGTACGTTATAGAATTTACTTATTTGCATAAGTTAAGTATAAATCTAAGTTGATTTAAAACTGCGAAAAATTAATGAATAATCAAAGTACAAGAAAAATAAACGCAGGCAACGCGGACAAACTTCAACGCGTGCTGGGCACTTTTGACGAAAATTTAAACGTTATTATGCAGGAACTCGGCGTTATAATACGCGTGGACGGGGTAAACGTTGTAATAACGGGCGCGGAAGAAAAAGCCGTTCAGGCGGCTTCCGTTGTGGAAAATTTGCTTGCGCTGGCTGAAAACGGCGAAAGTCTGGACAGGGGACGCACGCAATACTGCGTTGAACTTGCAAAAGAGGGCAAGGCGGGCGACATAAAAAAACTTTCGTCCGGCACGGTTGCCATAACTTCAAGAGGCAAGCCCGTAAAATGCAAGACGGTGGGACAGAAAAAGTACGTGGACGAAATAAAAAACAAGTCCGTGGTTTTCGGAATAGGTCCCGCGGGCACGGGCAAAACGTACCTTGCCGTTTGTCTTGCCGTACAGGCTTACAAGCAAAAACAGGCGGATAAAATTATTTTGACCCGCCCCGCGGTGGAAGCGGGTGAAAAACTTGGCTTTTTACCCGGCGATTTGCAAACTAAGGTTGACCCCTATCTGCGTCCGCTGTACGACGCGTTGCAGGAAATGCTTGGGCTTGAAACTTACGCAAAACTGATGGAGCGCGGCTCGATAGAAATAGCCCCGCTTGCCTATATGCGCGGGAGAACGCTTTCAAACGCGTTTATAATATTGGACGAAGCGCAAAACGCCACGCGCGAGCAGATGAAAATGTTTTTGACAAGGCTTGGCGACGGCAGTAAAATGGTGGTGACGGGAGACGTTACGCAAATAGATTTGCCCGACGGCAAAAAAAGCGGGCTTGAACACGCTGCGCGCGTGCTTAAAGACGTTGAGGGGATAGGAATAGTTTATTTAACCGATAAAGACGTGGTGCGCAATCCGCTGGTTATGAGCATAGTGCGAGCGTACGAGGCGGAAGCCGCCAAATATAACAAAAAAGACGAAAACAAAGATTGACGTTTTACTTTCGGAGGAAATTTTGAAAACGAAACTGACAAAAAAGGAAATAGGTTTAAGCATTTTTACAACCGCGACCGTGTACGTAGGTTTGCTTGGCGTTATGTTCCTTATGGCTTTAATAAATCTTGTCGGAACGGACGTAACTTTTAAAATATTTTTCGAAAGACAATATAAGCATATGATACCCGTGGGCGTTTCAACCGCGCTGCTGACGGGCATATTTTACGTTTATATGTTTTTTGAAAACAAAAACGTTTTGGCAAAGAGTTCTAAAATAATAGAGCTGTATTTGATGCTTTATATCGCGTTGCTGCTTTGCAACGTCATAGGCAAGTTTGTTGCGCCCACGGCTCGTCCGCTGCTTTTCTTCGCGCTTATGGCGGCTATGGTTTTACGCCGTAAGGACGCCATTTTTATGAACGTGGTGTTCGCGCTGATAATATTCATTTTCAACCGTTTTTTAAACAGCGCGGACGTGACTATGGACGACAACGGTTCGCAGCTGGTAATAGGCGTGGGCTCTATTGCGATGATTGAAAGTTTTGCAAGTTTGCTTACCTGCTTCTGCTGCGGAATAATAGGCGTGCTTGTTTTAAAACGAATAAAAACGCGTATTGCTTGCGTAATGCTTGCGGTTGCGCTGTTCGGACCCGTCGCGCTTATAAACATAGTCGTTCAGTTTCCCTCAAACGTGGGCTGGCAGGAAGGCTTGGGAATAGTTATGTACAGCGCGTTCGACTGTCTGTTTTCCGTGCTGGCGTTTATGTTTGCGTTGCCCATATTCGAAGGGTTGTTTTCCGAACTTACTCCCTTCCGTTTGAGAGAGCTGACTTCCGACCACGCCAAACTTATTTCGCGATTGAAGGCAAACGCCCCCGGTACTTATAACCACTGCATAGTTGTGGCGCAGCTTGCCGAAATGTGCGCGACGGAAATAGGAGAGGACTCCGAACTTGCGCGCGCGGCGGCGTATTATCACGACGTAGGCAAACTTAAAAACCCCGAAATGTTTGCGGAAAATCAGGCGGAGTACGACTTGCATAAAGAACTTACGCCCGAACTTTCCGTAGATATAATCCGTTCGCACACCCGCGACGGCGCAAAACTTATAAAAAAGAACCGTTTGCCGGAAATTTTTGCGGATATAGCGGTGCAGCATCACGGCACCCTGCCCATAAAATATTTTTACGCGAAAGCGCTTAAAATGAGCGACGGCGAACTTAACATAGCAAACTATTCGTATGCGGGACCCACCCCCACCACAAAGATTGCCGCTATAATTATGATAGTGGACGCGGCGGAAGCGGCAACCCGCTCGCTGCCCGACCGCTCGCCCGAAAAGGTTGAAAAACTTGTAAGCAATCTTGTGGAAGAAAGAATGAATCAGGACCAGTTTGTGGACTGCAACATTACTATGCGCGAACTTACCATAATAACGCATACCGTTGTAAACGGGCTTACGGGCGTTTATCACTCGCGCGTGGCGTACCCAAAACTTACGTTAAAAAAGAAGTAAAATATTATGTTGAACATTTTTTGCGAACAATTTGATTTTGCGCCTTTGGCTTCGGCTTTTGAAGGGGAGTTTGAAAGCGACTGTCCGCTTTCTGCCGAAATTATAATAACGGACGAAAACGAAATAAAAAGACTTAACGCGGAAACTCGCGGAACGGACGCCGTAACCGACGTGCTAAGCTTTCCGTCGTTGGACGGGATACGCGGCAAAAAAATTGAAAGGGCGGCGTTTCCGTACGACGCGGACGGCGAAGGCGGGCTGTTTATTGGCAGCATAGCAATTTGCGAGGCGCGCGCAAGGCAGCAGGCGGAGGAATACGGACACGGTTACGCGCGCGAATTGCACTACCTTGCAACGCACGGGCTTTGGCATTTGCTGGGTTACGACCATATGACGGAAGACGACAAAGCGCAGATGCGCGAAAGGGAAGAAGCGGTTTTAACAAAGTTAAATCTTACAAGATAAAATTGTTTGCGCGGGCGGTTAGCGCCTGTGACAAGCGGTTTTTCGCGAGGTAAAAGTGAAATCAGGTTTTATAGGGGTTATTGGCAGGGCAAACGCGGGCAAAAGCACGCTTGTAAACGTGCTTGTCGGCGAAAAAGTGGCGATAGTTTCGCCCAAGCCGCAAACTACGCGCAATTCCATAATGGGCGTTTTGACGAAGGATGAATATCAGCTTGTTTTTGTCGACACCCCCGGTATTTATAAAAGCGGGCATTATCTTACCGATTTGATGCTTAAAGCGACGGACGACGCCGCCAAGGACGTGGATTTTATATTGTTTGTTCACGACGGGCACGGCGGGTTGTCGGAAGAAGATATTGCGCTTATAAAAAAATACGCCGACGGAAAAATTCCTATGGCGCTTGCGTATACAAAAATCGATATTATGCCCAAAGAGCGCATTGCGGACGACGTAAAAAAACTTTACGAAAGCGGAATAACGTGCGACGTGCTGCCCGTTTCCGCGCGTAAATACACCAACGTACGCAAACTTGAAAAATATCTGGCGGAGAAGATGCCGGAAGGCGGAAAAGCGATAGAGGAAGACATAGTTTCGGACAAAAGCGAAAAGTTTATGGTTGCCGAAATTATGCGCGAAAAAATTCTTTTGAAGTTTGACGAGGAAGTTCCACACGGCATAGCGATTGTTATGAACGTGTTCAAACGCAGAGAAAACGGCACTTACGAAGTCAATTTGGACATTGTTTGCGAAAAAGCCAACCATAAAGCCATACTTATAGGCAAGCAGGGCAAGGCTATAAAGGAAGTTTCTTCGTTCGCGCGTCAGGATATGGAAAAATTTTTGGGCGCGAAGGTGTTTTTGACCACGTACGTCCGCGTTGAAGAAGATTGGCGCAACCGCCCCGGTCTTGTCAAAGATATGTTTTCGGTTTAATGGTGAAATTTGTCGCGTTTGAAAGGCGAAAATAATTCGCTTAAATAAAACGCGTAAGTCGCCCGAATATTTTTTGCGTAAGAGCGCACTCTATTTTTAAGGAGAGCGCTATGAAAAGAGATAAAGACGCAGCCGAACTTGCCTGGAAGATGTTTGAAAAGACGGGCAACGTAAGTTATTATATGCTTTATAAACAATTGGATAAAAAGGACAGATAATTTATGGTTTTACGTCGTAACGCGGGTGCCGCGCGGATTGCGTAAAACGCATTTTGACGTAACGCGTATGGATACGAAAGTAAACGCTATTATGCTCCGCGCCGCGGATTACAACGAAAACGATAAAATTCTTACTTTGCTTACCGCGGAAAACGGAAAAATAACCGCGGCTATAAAGGGCGTAAAAAAGGCGGCGGCGAAACTCAGGTTCGCCGCCCAGCCTTTTTGTTTTGCGGAATACGTTCTTGCCCGCAGGGGGGATAAATATACCGTTATAAACGCCTGCGAGCAGGAAAGTTTTTACGACCTGCGCACGGACATAAAAAAGTTTTACGCGGCGTGTTCGGCAATGGAGGCGGCTGCGGCGCTTACGTACGAGGGGGACGGCAGCGCCGAAATTTTTTACGCGCTTGTAAAAACCCTTTCCGCAATGTGCGCGGGCGAAGAAAGCGGTTGTTTGATAACCTTTCTTCTGACGGCGTTAAAACATTCGGGTTACGCTGTGGCGGCGGAAAACTGCGAGTGTTGCGGCAGCCCGCTTTGCGAAAGCGACAAACTGCGGTTTGATATGGACACGGGCGCGTTCACCTGCTTCGATTGCGGCGGTGGCGTAGGCGCCAGCGGCGTTACGTACAACGTAATAAGAAAGTGCGGCGGAAAACCGTTTAAAAAAGAATTTATTACCGCCGACGGCGAAAAACGCGCATTGCGGCTTTTGCGTGAGTATTTTTCTTACAAACTCAATTTTGCGTTTAAAAGCCTTTCGGAATACATAAGGCTTATTTGACCGCTTGTAAATATAAATCGAGCGAAGTTGCTTTTATATTTATCAACGTTAAGGCAAAGCCAAGCCAGGTTACGACGCGCTGCGGGCTATGTCGCAGGCATTTTCGGTGCCTGCGGATTATTTTTTGGGGCTTACCGACAATTATTGAAAAAGCGCGTATATTGAAAAAGCGCGTTGCCTTGCGTTTAAGGTAGTTTTCATATAAAGCAATTTTAAAAATGTTTGAGAGATTATAATGGGCAAGAAAAAGAAACATATCCGGACGGAGAAAGAAAGGCTGTTTATGGAAGAAACGGCGTGCAAACGTAAAGAGGTTGCCGAGATTAAGCGCTTAAAACGCATAAAGGACGCTTGGTGGCTGATTGGATTTGCGCTTGTCGCAGTCGCCCTTTCGCTGGGATTTACCGTGTGGACGGCCGCGCGTATGCACAACTTCGAAACAAACTATCTAACCGTAAACGGCACCGTCAGCGGTTATAAAGTGCGTCACGGAACGGCAACCAACGGAAATAATAGCAGAACTACGTATACTCTTGTCATTTCATACACCTTCAACGAACGCGAGTATGAGTTTTCGGATACGGTTGCATACCGCGTACGTCCGACGGGGATGATAGGTACGACGACTGAAATTTACGTCAATCCGCTTAATCCCGAACAAGTGAAAAAAGTGACTACGGCGGACGACCCGTCATTTGTAAGCGCAATAATCTTTCCGTTCGGCGCCGTAATTTATACGCTTGGCATATTGCTTCTGTTACAGGAAAAGGGAAACTCCTTCTTAAAACGACTGCTTTTTATTTGGTTGCCCGTATTTGTGTGGTGCGTAATAAGCATTCTGCTATTTTGGATAGGGCTTCCTGACGACGGGTTAAGCGCGGTGTTTACTCGTGTGGAAGGGGCAATAGGCTACGCAGTAATAGGCGGCGTTGCTTTACTTGCAGTTTTAACAGACGGGATTATAAGCAAGAAAAAGTAAGCGGTTTGCAAACTAAAAAAATACCTGTGGAATTCTTTAAATAATGTAATACAATAAGCTCTCGGGCAATGCGCACTTCCCATAGGGAATTGAACCCCCCAAATATTTTATTGATACGCTTTCAGATTATGAAAAAAGCACTCGAATATTTTATTCGAGTGCTTTTAGCTAAACTTTATTAGAAAGATAAATTGAAATTTAGCGTTCTGTTTTTATAATTTATACCAAACATCAATTTCTTCGTATTATCATCTATATCAATATAATGCTTTTCAACTATAATTCAAAATAAATAAATTACATAGGTAAAACTACCAACTGACAGGGGCGCGTGTGCTTGTCTTAATATTAAAAATCGTAAACAATAACAACACCGTGTTCAAGAGAAAATTCAGCTGCTTGCCATAAAATAGAAAAAGCAAATTTTGCCAAAGACTCTGTATTATATGCCATATGTTTATGTGCTTCTTCTATTCCGTTTTCCTTGCTATAAACCATATCAGCAGGATAACCTTCTGTTTTGCTCCACGAAATGATAGTATTTCTATCGGCATTCCACTCAAAAGAATTATATACTTTCAATTCTTCAAGAAGTAAACTACTTGTTGCCAAAATACTTTCCTCTGAATTTGGTAAAACATAATTAAACATTATATTCCTTTTAATAGGAAGCCACCAACCATTGCCATCAAATAAAGATAATTGAAAATCTTTCGTTTCAAGAAATTCTGATACAATAGGGTGTTTGTAAATATCAAAATTCTTAATAATTGTAGAAGGTACTTCTTTATTACTGTATTTTGAAGCAATGTAAAGTAATAAAGCATTTAAGGCATCCCAGTCCGGCTTATCTGTATAATATGGCGTAACCTCATAATCCTCATTCCATAATGGTACAGGATGTAAATTAAGACCTTTTACTATTGCATTTTGCCATTGGGTTACTAACTCTTGAATTTCTTGTAAAGAAAGTTCATCTTCACTATCTTGTTGCGGTCTTATTGTTTGGAAATCTATTCCATTAGCCTCGGCAAATTGTTGTGATACTGTTTTCCAATTACGCGCATAATAACGAATTAATGTCCCTGCATATATATCTAGTCCCATAACAATACTTTCTCCTTAATCTCAAATCATTTAGTCCTCTAAATTACTGTTTATCGTATAATCATTATATCACGAAAAATGGAAGAGCGCAACCCATTGAATTTTGCGGGAAATATAAAACATATCTATATCTCACTAGGCTACGAGTAGCCCCGTTCGTCCACGCTTAAAATACAATAGAAAAGGTATGACTTTATGCCATACTTTTTCTATTGCCTGCGACTTGCCTAAAACTCCCTATGGGAATTACCGTAATCACCCCGAGTGCTTTTTGATAATTTGCCCGAAAGTACGTCTTTAAAAAATTTATCGCTACGGTAAGCGCGGTTTTTGCGGTGCTGTTTGTTTTTATCGGCGGAAAATAGCGTTAAAATGCAATTATAGTGAAAAAATTTTCCCAAACCACTTGATTAAATGGTTTTTTTGTATTAAAATTAACTAAGTTAATAAATAACTTTATCAATATTCGGAGGAAATTTTTAATGGCAAAAAAGTATTGCTACCTTTTTACCGAAGGTAACGCAAAAATGAGAGAACTTCTCGGCGGCAAAGGCGCAAACCTTGCGGAAATGACCAATATCGGTTTACCCGTGCCTCAGGGCTTTACGATTTCGACGGAAGCCTGCACTCAGTACTACGAGGACGGCCGCAGGATTAACGACGATATCCAGAGCGAAATTATGGAATACATCGACAAGATGGAAAAAATCTGCGGAAAGAAGTTCGGCGATAAAGAAAATCCCCTTCTCGTTTCCGTACGTTCCGGCGCGCGCGCGTCGATGCCCGGTATGATGGATACCATTCTTAACCTCGGACTTAACGAAGACGTAGTAAATACCATTGCTGCAAAAAGCGGCAATCCCCGTTGGGCGTGGGACTGTTACAGAAGATTTATTCAAATGTTCTCCGACGTCGTTATGGAAGTCGGCAAAAAATATTTTGAAAAACTTATAGACAAAATGAAGGAAGAAAAGGGCGTTGAATTCGACGTTGACCTTACCGCAGACGATTTGAAGAGCCTTGCTTATCAGTTTAAGGCAGAATACAAAAATCAGCTTGGCAAAGAATTCCCCAACGACCCCAAAGAGCAGCTTTTCGAAGCGGTTAAAGCCGTATTCCGCTCTTGGGACAACCCCCGCGCGAATATCTACCGTATGGACCACGACATACCTTACAGCTGGGGTACCGCGGTAAACGTACAGATGATGGCGTTCGGTAATATGGGCGACGATTGCGGCACGGGCGTTGCGTTTACGCGTAATCCCGCAACCGGCGAAAAGGGACTTATGGGCGAATTCCTTATGAACGCTCAGGGCGAAGACGTTGTTGCCGGCGTGCGCACTCCTATGCCCATCGCAAAAATGGCGGAAGTTCTTCCCGACGTATATCAGCAGTTTTTGAAGGTTTGCGATACGCTTGAAAACCATTACCGCGATATGCAGGATATGGAATTTACCATCGAAAAAGGCAAACTTTATATGTTGCAGACCCGTAACGGCAAGCGTACGGCGGCTGCCGCAATCAAAATTGCGTGCGATTTGATTGACGAAGGTATGATAACCGAACAGGAAGCGCTTATGCAGATTGACGCAAAGTCGCTTGATATGCTTTTGCACCCTCAGTTTGACGCCAAGGCTTTGAAAGACGCCGACAAAAACAACGTTGTAGGCAAAGGTATTGCGGCTTCCCCCGGCGCGGCTGCGGGACAAATAGTGTTCACTGCGGAAGACGCGGTTATCGAAGGCAAGAAGGGCAAAAAAGTTGTTCTTGTAAGATTGGAAACCTCCCCCGAAGATATTGAAGGTATGAAGTTTGCGCAGGGTATACTTACCGTACGCGGCGGACAGACCTCTCACGCGGCGGTTGTTGCGCGCGGTATGGGTACCTGCTGCGTATCAGGCTGCGGCGACATAAAGATGGATGAAGAAAACAAGTGCTTCACCCTCGGCGGCAAAGTTTACCGCGAAGGCGACGGCATTTCGCTTGACGGCTCTACCGGCAACATTTACGATTGCCTTATCCCCACCGTACCCGCAGACCCCAACAGCGGCTACTTCGGCAGAATTATGGAACTTGCCGACAAATATAAGGCGCTTGGCGTAAGAACCAACGCGGATACTCCCAAAGACGCAAGACAGGCTGCCGCGTTCGGCGCGCAGGGCATCGGTCTTTGCCGTACCGAGCATATGTTCTTCGACCCCGCACGTATCGGCGCGTTCCGCGAAATGATTTGCTCGGATACCGTTGAAGAAAGAGAAGCGGCGCTGGCTAAAATAGAGCCTATGCAGCAGGCGGACTTTGAAGGACTTATGGAAGCTTTGGAAGGACAGCCCGTTACTATCCGCTTCCTTGACCCCCCTCTCCACGAGTTTGTTCCTACCGACGAGGAGGACATAAAGGCGCTTGCAGACGCGCAGGGCAAGAGCGTTGCTCAGATTAAGCAGATTATCTCCGACTTGCACGAATTTAACCCGATGATGGGACATCGCGGCTGCCGCCTTACGGTAACCTATCCCGAAATTGCGGTTATGCAGACGAAAGCCGTAATCAAAGCGGCAATCAACGTGCAGAAAAAGCATAAAAAATGGAAGGTTGTTCCCGAAATTATGATTCCCCTTACGGGCGAAGTAAAGGAAATGGCTTTCGTTAAAAACATAGTTGTAAAGACTGCGGACGAAGTTATAAAGGCTTCGGGCGTTAAACTTAAATACGAAGTGGGAACTATGATTGAAATTCCCCGCGCGGCGCTTACCGCTGACGAAATCGCCAAACAGGCGGACTTCTTCTGCTTCGGTACCAACGATTTGACGCAGATGACCTTCGGCTTCTCGCGCGACGACGCAGGCAAGTTCCTTCCCGCGTACTACGCAAACAAAATTTACGAAAGCGACCCGTTTGCACGTCTTGATACCGTCGGCGTAGGCAAACTTATGGAAACTGCGGTTAAACTCGGCAAAAAAGGCAACAAAAAACTTCACGTCGGCATCTGCGGCGAACACGGCGGCGACCCTTCGTCCATCGAATTCTGCCACAAAATCGGCTTGAATTATGTTTCCTGCTCGCCTTACCGCGTGCCCATCGCACGTCTTGCGGCTGCGCAAGCGAATATTCGCCAGCCTCGTAACAAATAAGACAAATTATGACCGTTTTCTTGTGAAAACGGTCATTTTATGCCCATTTTAGATGTAATTATTGCAAGACTTGCATTTGTATATGTTGATAAAATAATCTTTTCGTGTAATAATAAATTATATTTTTTACTTACTATTACACTGATTTTCTGTAGTACCGCAGCTAGGTGGGTAATAAACAATTTAATAACTATTTATAAAGCCCTGCAATTAAATATTTGCAGGGCTTTCACGTTCTCTTGATAGGGTGTATTTTAAGTTAATATAAAAATTACAGGAGAACAAAAATGAAAAATTATCAAACAGTCGGCAACAGGAAAGCAGTGTTCTATGGGCGGGTATCTACGGAACACGAAGCGCAATCTTACGCATTGAGCAATCAAATGCAATGGTATGAGGAATTAAAGGAAAATTATCCGAATTGGATAGTTATTGAAAGATATGTGGATGACGGTATTACCGGAACACAGGCAAAAAAACGCCCCGAATTTATGAGAATGATAGACGATGCAAAGTTGGGTAAATTTGATTTAATAGTTACTCGAGAGGTTTCAAGATTTGCAAGGAACACAATAGATTGTCTCGAAATTACAAGGCAATTAAAAAATTACGGTGTAGAAGTATTTTTTGTGCAGGAGGGAATTTGGACTATGGAAAATGAAGGAGAAATGATTTTAACGATAAGGGCTATGGTAGCCCAGGAAGAAAGTCGCAAGATGTCAGAAAGAATTAAGGCGGGACAAGCTATTAGCAGAAAGAACGGTGTTCTATACGGAAATGGTAATTTGCTTGGTTATGATAGAGTAGGCAATTCTTATGTAATCAACGAAGAGCAAGCGGAAACGGTGCGAATCATTTTTAATATGTACGAATCTGGTTTAGGACTTCAGATGATTCGGGATGAACTTATTAAAAGAGAAAGAAAAAATTCCAGCGGACTTATTAAATGGGACAACACAAGAATACTACGTTGCTTGCATAACTCTGCTTATAAGGGGGTTGTTGCTTATAATAAATCACATAGGAATAACTATCTTGAACAGAAAGTTATAGTCAACCACGATGAGAATACGTTTGAGTATGCTATTGCTAACTTTGAGTCGATAATAACAGAAGAACAGTGGGAGCACTGTAAACTTATCAGAGAAAGCAAAAGGAATTTGCGTATAGTGAATGTTGATGGCAAAGTAAAGATGCAGTATTTGGGAATACATAAAACCGGTAATGTGTGGACAAAAAAGTTGAGATGCCGATGCGGGTCTTCTATGCGCATGGACAAGTGGCGGCCGAAATTGAATGGTGAAAAACCTGTGGGATATAAATGCTATAATCAGTTAAATAAGGGAGCGAATAAAATTACAAATAGAGAAAGTGAAGGCTTTTGCGATATGCGTGCTATATGCGGTTGGAAACTGGAAATGATGGCAAAGTCAGTTTTCAGAAAGGTTTGGAAAGATAGCGATTTGTTAGAAAAAGCCATTGAAATCTTTATGAACGAGACGGTAATGGAGCAGCAAGATATTGATAGAATAAGGAACGGTTATAGATTGGAGATTAAAAAGTTGTCCGAAAAAGCAGAACGTCTAATTGAAATGCGTCTTAACGGCGAGATAGACAGGGACAATTATTTAAGACTAAAAGCTACTGTCGATGCGGATAAAAAGCAAGCCGAACAACAGCTACTTGACTATGAAAATCTGCCGAGAGTTTCGCAGTCACATCCGTTCTCAAAGGAACAAATCAAAAAGCACTTGCTTGAATTTATTTCCCCCAACACCACAGATTTTGATGACAATATCATTGATAAATTTGTAACGCAAATAAAAGTGGAAAGCGAAACAGAGTTTTCTTGGTATTTGCATTTTGATACAAAAGAAAACTTTAAAATGAGAAAGAACTTGATGTGCAGTTTTACCATTTCGTTCAAAGAAGCTTTAAGATATAGAAATAAAAGAAAGCAACTTTTAAGACAGAATCAGTATCAAGAACTGACGATAAAAGTTTATAATTAATTCAATTTAGTCGATTAAAATATTGACAATCTGGCATAACATTTAGTATAATCATATTGATATTAAATGTTATACTTTGAGGCGTGGGATGACAGATTTAATTAAGTTTATAAGAAGTAGTGCAACTATGAGTCAACAGGAATTTGCCGATGGACTTCGAATGGCTTTTGCTACCATCAATCGGTGGGAAAACGGTAAGACTACGCCGCCACCGGCAGCGCAAAAAGCACTCTATGAATTTTGCATTCATCATAATATAGATTTAACCGATTATATCATTGGAATATTAACGCAAGAAAAACTAAAATTAGAAGAATCAAATCCTGATGTAAAAGTTTTATTTCATGGATCTAAATCGGGTATAGAAGGCGATATTATGCCGATAAGCAGATCTCAATGTGATTTTGGGAAGGGCTTCTATATGGGAACAGAAGTTGTGCAGCCGCTTACGCTAATCTGCAACTATAAAACTCCAATTTTATATTTTGTTGCAATCAATAAAGGCGATCTCAACATTTTAGAACTACCTACGGATATATCGTGGGCGTTTGTCGTGGCATATAATCGTGGGCGACTTGAACGAGTCAAAGAAAAGAACTTTTACAGACAGTATGCAGAGCTTCTTCAAGGTCGAGATTTAATCATCGGAGATATTGCGGATGACAGAATGTTTTATGTCTTGGATAATTTCTTTGAAGGAAACATTACTGACAAAGGTTTGGTTGAATGCCTATCTACATTACAACTTGGCAAGCAGTATGTAGCTGTATCACAAAATGCCTGTCAAAATGTTAAAATTCTTAAGGAATATGCGCTATCAGAACTTGAATTGATGGCGTTAAAAGATATCAGTGAGAAGAAACGACAAACAGGAATCGAACGTGCAAATGAGATATGCAAGCAGCACCGCAGGGATGGCAAATTTTTCGATGAATTGTTGGAGGATTGCGAATGAACGCAATAGCACATAAATTATGTTCCATACAAGGCAGGTTATTTGAGCTTTCTGCGCGAAGAGGGTTTGAAAGCAATGAATTTGTAAAAGCATATATGAATTCTGATGTTGCTGCAAAGTTCAACTCCGCCTATGACCGTTCGCAATGGATGGGGGAAGAGTATCTATTGGATGAATTGTCCCAGACATATCAGCTAATTGAAGGAAAGACGTACTCTACTGATGTGATGTTTTGGATGGGGTATGCGTATGCCTATTGGTCGATTGTTTATGGGGATTCGTGCAAAAATATAATCAAAATGGCAGACCCGAAGATTATGACTGAAAATTATGCCGGACTTCACACCGTAAGCATAGACATAGCAATACAGGATCTGAAAGCACAATATTGGTCGCATGGGGATAATGGTGCAAAGCTGAGAGATGAGGTAGCTAAAAAGGTCATAAAGGATGCATTGAATTCAAGAGGAGATATTACAGATTATCAGCGATTTTTGAATGATGTTGGAATTGAAATTCTGGATTTTTTGAGAAATGAGGCAAGCCGTAGAGAATACGCAAAACAACTTCATCAATATCAACAATATATTGGGCGAAGAATGTACGTTACTTATATAGACTATATATTAGATTTAATTAATAAAGCGGATATTTCCCCAAAAGATAAAGCTGAGTACTCGTATGTAGTCAAAGATATGACAAGGAGCGTTATAAATAGAGGCTTTTCAAAAACGCAATTTATATTTTTGGATGCGCTGGAGTCAAGATTAAAAAAGAATAAAGATTGTTCTTAGGAAAAATCATATGGGTAAACAATTTGAAGAATTTGTCGCAATGACAAACTTTGAGATTGCATTTAATAGAATTAAATATTCAACTAGATCTCGATATAAGAATTTTTATAAAAGAGATTTGGAAAGTTTTTCATTGTTTCTTACACAAAATATTGATCAAACAATTAATGATATAAAAGAACAGAAATATGCGCCAACTAAAATAGAGAGGTACTATATTCCGAAAAAGAATAATTTAGCAAGACCAATTTCTTTATTGTATTTTATTGATTTATTAGTATATCAGGCGTTGTGTAATGTCATTGAAAAGTATTCTACAGAAAGAAGAAGTGTTTTTATAAATAATTTTTCTTTTGCTAATACACCAAATAAAGATGATAGTGACCGTTTCCAATTTCAAAATTGGAGATATCAGTGGAAAAAATTTAATAAAAAAATTATCAACAGTTTTAAAGAAGGCTTTAACTATGTTGCGGAATACGATGTAGCATCTTTTTATGATACGATTGATCATACAATTCTTATTGAGATTTTAAATAAAATAGGTATTGAAAAAGACATTCTTATAATACTAGAAAAATGTTTAAAGTCTTGGGTTAAAGTTACTAATTTCGAAATTGAATTTGAAAAGCACTGTGGTATCCCACAAGGACCAGATTGTTCGGGTATACTGGCTGAAGTATATTTATCTTATTTGGATGAGAAATTTTTATCATATAATAAATTTCATTATTTTAGATATGTAGATGATATCAGAATAATGGCGGTTTCCGAATTTGAATGTCAAAAAGCAATTTCCCTATTAGATTTATTTTGTAAAGATATTTCATTAATTGCTCAGTCAAGTAAAATTTCGATAATAAAAATCCGTAATAGCAAAGAGCTGTATAATTATGTTGATTCTTCGGGTATTAAATTTTCTAATGTAAATATAGAATATAGGTCTAGTTATAGTTTGAAGCAATCTACACATAACAAGTTGAAGAAGAAATTATTTGAAACTTTTGATAAAAACAATGAAAGGTATCTTAATAAAACTATACTTAAATTTGTTTTTTACAAATTAAATGGTGATGACGAAATAAGAGATATAATATTGAATCATTGGGATGAATTATATTTAAATTTTGAAGGAGTCGTTCATTATTTAAATAAGTATTACAGTGAAGATGAAAAAGTTTTAAATAAGATTTTTTCAGTTCTTGAAAATGATGATATTTTATATCAGTATAATAAAGCCGTTATTTTTTCTGAATTTGCAAGTTTAAAGTATAATCCCAAAATATATGAAATATTAAAGAATAGTTCAGCGGATAGATTTTGGATAATAAAATATTACGCCATGGATTGGCTTTTTAGAAATGGAAAGGTGAATCTTATAAGGCATTTGTTTGACAATTGCAGTACAAACTATTTTATTGAGCGCAAAAAGTTTGTATATGAATTTGCGGCCACAAGTGATAATGATGAAAGGGAGCAATTGGTTTGGTCTAATTATGGTAAGGATGTGATGTTATCTTTACAAGCACTACATCTGCAAATTATAAGCAATCATAATTTTACTAGCGACAATTGTTCAGATTACATATTAAATATTTTTCAGCTTGATAAATCGGATTTCATCATGAACTATATGAAAAATAAATATAAGATAAACAAAAAAGATTGCAAAGGATTTGTATGCTCAATGAAAAAGGATAGAGATAAGTATTGGGAGGCAATAAGAGCATTAAATGATTTTGATCGAAATATAAATTATTTTCCAGATAATGCATTAATGAACTTAGATTTATTTCATAATATTATTTTAGATATGTTATTGCCTGATATGGATTCTGATTTTGGGGTTAAGATAGAACATATTAGAGAAAAATTCCCTTGTACATATTTTATTTTCAGTAAGATACATGATGCAAGGAATCAGGAGACAACAGCGCACTACAAAGATAGTAAAGGCAATGTTAGAATACCTATTACGAAAGAACGATTGATTAACTTAATAGATAATAATAGGTTAAGAGATGCATATACCGAATTGTTTTTGTCATTTAATTAAAAAATTGTCGCCCCTCATAGTAACACAGTCGTACAGGC
>CAJUEV010000017.1 GCA_910585785.1 uncultured Christensenella sp.
CTCTCCGCCAAAAGAAACCTAAAACGAACCACTATTTTAAGTGTTCGGGTTAGGTTTTTTATTTTACTGTTTATCGTTTTACATAGTGCCGTGTAACGCCGTTATATTGCCGCTATAACGCTTTTCGTGTGTTCGGCGGTAAATCTCTCAATCACGCACAAACGGCGGTTTATGCCGCGAAAGCCGCTTGACGTGAGAAAGGGGCGTGTTAGGCTGGAACGCCAAAGGCAAACCAAAACCCGACAGATTTATTTAATCGGTCGGGTTGCAGCGTTTCGCCCTTATTTGCCTATATACACGCCCCTGCGAGGCTCACGTCAAGCGGAACGTGGAATAAATAGCCGTGATTGTATGTCTTTATACATACATTTCTATCTCAAATTCGTATTGCATAAGATTTGTTCTAAACGGCACTTTGAAAGATAATTTTACCGTTTTCGAGCAAATTAAAAAGTCCCGATTGTCGTTGTCGGGACTTTGCATTATGGGACTGTTGTATATGATTTGTATTTTATCGTCAAACAATATTATTTGTTTTACAAGGCTGTTTATTAGGAATTTCGGCTCTAACCGTAACGCTTCTATGTAAAACGCTTTTATTTGGTCTTTGTCGAGCATTGCAACCGTTTTGCTTTTCTCAATGGCGATTTGCTTTTCGAGTTCGGATTTACGGGTTTCGAGTTCGCGCATACGTTTCATAACCGTATTAGTCGTACCGCCGTTTTCAATAGCGGTCATTATGTTTTGTATGGCGTTTTCAGTAGTACGCTGTTCTTTAAGTAGCAAATTCAATACTACGTTTGCTTGCGCTTGACGTTCTTGCTCGTGCATTAAGCCGTTTACAATGTAGTCAAGGTTATTGCACTTTTGAAAATGTTCGATTACGCTTTCAAGCACGATTTTTTCGATTACGTCTTTGCGTATCGCTTGCTTATGGCAATCGGTCAAATGTTCTTTACGCCCACGGCATTTATAGTAGTATTTCCGTTCGCCATTGCGCGCTGTGCCGTTTTCACCCGTAACGGTCATACCGCAGTAGCCGCATATAATTTTGTCTTTAAGCAAATACGTTACTTCGTCGCTGTGTTTACCGTATTGGTTATTCAATACTTTGGCGCGAACTTTATTGAAAGTTTCGGTATCTACGATTTGCGGATAAATATTCGTAAATATTTCGCCGTTATGTCTATAAATACCCGAATACTTTTCGTTTTTGAGTATTTTATATACGGTATTTCGCGCAAACGGTTTATTACGGTTTAATATGCCTTTTGATGTCAATTCCTTGATTATATCCTTGACATATACGCCTATGGAATACTGTTTGTAAATGTATCTTACAACATCAGCACGGTCTTGGTCTATGACTACTTTATGATTTTCCACTTTGTAACCGTAAAGCAAATAACCGCCCGTAAAGTTGCCTTTACTGCGTGTTTCACGCATACCGCGTTTTACCTTTTGCGAAAGTTCGGCTGAATAGTATTCGGCATAGCCCTCTAACATACTTTCGAGTATGATTGCTTCGGGACTGTCGGGAATATATTCGGTAGCCGATACTACTTTAACGCCGTTGTCTTTAAGCGTTTTCTTGTGCATAGCCGTTTCGTACTTGTTACGGGAAAAGCGGTCGAATTTGTAAACAAGCACGATTTGAAATGTCCGCTTTGCGCTGTCTTTAATCATACGCTGGAAATCGGGGCGGTTATCGTTCGTACCCGTCATAGCACGGTCTATGTAGGTATCGAGTATAACAATGTCGTTGGACTTTGCATACTCGTTGCAAACACGAAGTTGACCTTCTATGCTTTGCTCGGTTTGGTTGTCGCTTGAATAGCGACAGTAGATTACTGCGGTTTTCATAATTTTCAAAACTCCTTTTGAATTGTATTTTTGTCTTTCGACAAGGGGCGATCTAAACGGAAACGCAAAATATAGTTTATTCGTTTGCTCGCTTATTCCTTGCCGGTCAAGGGTTGCCGCAAGGCAATGCACTTTACCCTTGACAGCAAGGGCGTTTTCGTTTACGCTCCGCACGGCGAAAGACAAAATACGTCAATTTGCTTTGGGCATTTGCGCTAATACTTCGGGCGACGACGCTTTGCCCCATACTACGCCGTCTTTGTCTATACAAGTGAAATCGTCGAATAACAGTATTTTTCTTTCTTCTTTTCCTATCGGGCAAACTACGTCATCGGCAAGTATATTGCAGTCTATGTATTCGGGCAAATCGCCGCCGTATATAAGCCGTTCGCCGCTCTTTTCTATGTATTTGAGTACATATTTGACGGCAACGTCTAAATTAAACGGACATATCTCTTTGAAATCGTTTCGCCCGTAACGCTCCGCAAAATGAGTGTTTTGCAATATAGTTTGCTTGCGGTGTTTTCGGGTGTCGTAATCGGTAACGGTTTCGAGTGTGCCTATCATTTGCGGAATAACGAATATGCCGTGAAAATGCAATCGTTCGTTTTTAGAACGCTCCCATACGCCTATATACTTCCACCCTTTACGGCTTACAAGGTGTTTCAACGTATTACCTAACGACTTTTTAAAACTTTGCTCGTCGTGTTTTGCGCTATCGAAAGTGAAAGTTACGAAATAGTCCCATTGCCGTTGCGTATATACTTTGCGCCATAATCTCGTATTACGTTTTGCGGCGTTATTCCGCTTGCGCTCAATATTTTGCTCGGTGTATTCCTTTGCTTGCTCGGCGGTTTCAAATGCGCTTTGCAATTTCTCGGCAATATACTTTTTACGTTCTCTTTTCGGTAGGCTTTGGCTCTCTTTATATGCCGTTTCAAACTTGGCTTTTCGTTCCGTTTGTTCGGGCGTGGGAATAGGCTTTGACTGCCTTTTACACCCTTTGCCGTGTGGGTAGTTCTCTTTCGGTATGCCTATGTAATGACTACTGTCAAAATATACTTTTGTGTCGGGGTAGTTCTTTGTTTCGTCCATACTGTTACGCTCCTTTCGATTGGTTATTTGACAGTTTCAAAATGTTAGCGAACAAGGTTTCAAAAAATGTGCGCCGTTCGCTCTCGCTCAACGCTTGAATACTCGGCTGTCCGATTGTTTCTACCGCTAATTCCGTTTTTAACATTTTTGTTTTTGCTCCTTGCCGCTGTTATTGTTGCGTGGGTATAGTGTAGCGTTTTTCGGTTTGAAATGTAACATACTCAATCCGTACAGTTTTCTAACTCGCCCGTGTAGTTTCAGAACAAACACAATATTTACCTATACCGCGCCTATACTGTAAATCTCAAACTCGACAGTTTTTGTCGAGTTTGAAAAAGTTTCTCAAACTTTTTTCGTGGGTAGTTTACCACCCAAATGTGCAAGTTTTTTTCACCTTTGAAAAAATAGTTTTGACTTTTTCGCTCGTATTGTAATTCTCAAATAGGAAAGCTTTTTGCCTATTTGAAAAAGTTTTTTACCGTTTTTCGGGTGTATTGTAACCGTCAAACTCGCAAGTTTTTTTCGACTTTGAAAAAGTTTTACAAGAAAATTTTATAAAGATTTTCGGGAAAAGTGAATGACATCGCTTGCCGCTTTACTGCACTTTTAACGGCTTTACTTGCCATAAACTTGATGACGGTTGACATCACTTGACATTATAAAACACCGCAAGAAAAATTGCGGTGCTGTAACGGTTTACAAACGGTAGGTAAAAAGCGGCGTTTCGGGGAACGCAAGCGGACTATACTCGGCAGTAAAAAGCAAGTAACGGGCGGCAACGTAAAAAAATCGGGCGTGCGCAAGGGGTTTACCGCGCCGCCCGATTTTCGTTGCCGCCCTTGCTTTTTAGCGGTCGCTGTCGGTTTTCTTTTTTCGGTTGTGTTTGTTTGTGGCGGGTGCTTGACGGCGAGCGATAGCGAGCCGCTTGTTATATCAAGCACCCGCCACAGTGCCATTTTAGTTTTGACTATGCTATATGCTTGAAAAAATCTTTTGTTTTTGCTATAATAGTTTTGTATACAACGATTGGAGTACATACCTATGTTAAAAAGTATAGAATTATTTGCAGGTGCTGGCGGCTTGGCTCTCGGTTTGGAACAAGCAGGGTTTGAGCATATAGGACTTGTGGAATTTGATAAAAGCGCCGCAAATACTCTCATTTTTAATAGACCGCAATGGAAAGTATTATGTGAAGATATAGCCGTTACGACGCAAAAAGATTTGGAAAAAGAATTTAACATCAAAAAAGGCGAATTAGATTTGCTGTCGGGCGGCGCACCGTGTCAGTCATTTAGTTATGCTGGGAAAAGGCTTGGTTTACAAGATGTGCGTGGCACAATGTTTTATCATTACGCTACTTTTTTGGAAAAATTACAACCGAAAATGTTTTTATTTGAGAATGTGCGCGGTCTTTTAACTCACGACAAAGGCAAAACATATCAAACCATATTAACAATTTTTCAAGAACAAGGGTACAAAACTATGCACACGGTACTTAATGCGTGGGATTACGGCGTACCGCAAAAACGTGAACGACTTATTACTGTTGGAATACGTAACGATTTAGTAAATCAATGTTCTTTTACATTTCCGCAAAAACACGATTACCGCCCCGTTATGCGAGATGTAAAACTTGATACAAACCCGTCAAAAGACGAGTGCGAAAGATATTCAGAATACAAAGAAAAAATATTTGCATTAGTTCCGCCCGGTGGTTATTGGCGTGATATAGAACCCGAAATCGCAAAAGAATATATGAAAACTTGTTGGTATATGGGCGGCGGTCGAACGGGAATTTTACGCCGTATAGGTTTAGACGAGCCGTCATTAGCGGTTTTAACAAGTCCGGGTATGAAACAAACCGATAGATGCCACCCGATAGAAGTCCGACCGTTTTCCTATCGTGAAAATGCTCGAATACAAACTTTCCCCGACACTTGGGGTTTTTGGGGCAAACTTTCGGAAAAGTACAAACAAGTTGGAAATGCCGTTCCCGTGAATTTAGCGAAAGAAATAGGAATAGCAATAAAAAACACATTGGAGGAAATCAATGATGACTGACAGTTACATTATCACGTTTATCAATCAAACCGATTTTGAAAATCACGTTGCAAAAACAATAGCAAGTTATAACGAAACATTGAAATCGGTCAATCTTGCTAAATTTAACAGTAATATTATCGACCCCATAAAATTGACTTTTGATAAAGCATTGTTCAAAAAGTCGATGGAAGAAATAATTGAATTGGAAATACATAGACAACGCGATAAATCGAATACAAACGCTATCGGTTATTTTCATCAATATATGTTTAAGTACATAGCAAATTGCGAAGTGCCGCCACACGGTTTTGACGTTATTGTTACACAAAAAGACGGCACGAAAATTTATGTTGAAATGAAAAACAAACACAATACTATGAACTCATCGTCGGGTCAAAAAACATATATCGGTATGCAAAATCAAATTTTGAACCACCCGAATGATATGTGTTTTCTCGTTGAAACAATAGCGAAACGCTCTCAAAATATAGTGTGGCGTTGTTCGGTAAACAATAAGCCTGTTGCACACGACAAAATTCGGCGTGTATCAATGGACAAATTTTATGAAATCGTTACAGGTATTCACGACGCTTTCTATCAAGTTTGTAAGCAATTACCTATTACGATAGAAAAGTTGATTAAAACCGATGTAGTCGATACAGTCGAAAAAGATACCGTTATTGACGAGTTAAAAGCGAAAAACCCCGATTTGTTAAAGGCAATTTATTTGCTTGCATTTGAAACATACAACGGTTTTGTTATGTAGGCGGTTATTATGGATAGAGATTTTATTGTAAACGAGATAAAAGAGTTAATCAATAGAGGAAATGATGTTCTCAACTCAAAATTGGATGTCAATGGCATTGCGGGAACTTCCCACTATGTAAATTGTTCATTATTTCAAGATTGGTTTACCAAAACAAAATTTTTATTAGGGAAATGCCTTTGCCCAGACAATGATTTTTATCATAAAATTTGCGATTTAGAGAATTATACTGTTCCGAACACTAAAAGCATTATAAATTTGCTTAATACAATTTTGGAGTATGAAGCAAAGGGCGTTCTCACTTTCAATAATAGTGATAATACTTCAATGTCAATCCAAACATTATATAATATTTTGGAACGATTTAACGATATTGTTAAGCAACTGCGTAAAAGATATGATAACCGTCCTACTCTTGATGTTATTGACGAATATGATGTTCAAGATTTATTACATTGCTTATTAAAAATCTTTTATGACGATATTCGCAAAGAAGAATGGACGCCAAGTTATGCTGGTAAATGTTCTCGCCAAGATTTTCTAATTAAAAAGGAAAAATGTGTAATAGAAACAAAGAAAACTCGCCAAGGTTTAACGGAAAAAGAATTAGGCGATGAATTAATTATTGATATATCACGATATAAAATACACCCAGATTGCTTATCTCTTGTTTGTTTCATTTATGACCCTGATGGTAGGATTTCAAACCCTATCGGCTTTATTGATGATTTAGAAAAGGCAAATGACGGTTTTGTAAAAGTCATAATAAACCCGAATTAAAAATTCGTTTTAGGTTACAACCGCTCCGCCAAGTGAAACCTGAAACGAATCGTACTGAAAAATGGTTTGATTTCAGGTTTTTTTTGTCCCTTTTAAGCAAATCACACAACATATAAAACATTTGCATTGTGTTTGGTCGGTAGATGATGCTTGACGGCGAGCGTCAGCGGCGCGCTTGCATAATCGGCGCACTGGTAATAGCGCCGTCTATAAAGTCAAGTAATTTTATAGAATTTTTTTGATAATTTTCAAAATTTTTTAAAGTGTAGTAAACTGCATAAAAACAAGTCTTTTGTTTAAAAGACTTATCAAAAAAACTTATAGACGAAAAGTTTTTTATTTTAAGCAGCGGGCTTGCGGGCGAGGTGCTGCAAAAGTTTGTAAATTACCGTTTCAGAATTGCGGTTTACGGCGATTATTCATAATATACAAGCAAACCGCTTAAAGACTTTATACGCGAAAGCAACAGAGGGAAGGATGTGTTTTTTACCGATAATTTAGAGCAAGCCGTTGAAAAACTTGCGTTGGCTCGCGCCTTAATATAAAATTCAAACATAAAAAATCCGACGTGCGGTTTTGCGGTACGTCGGATTTTATTATTATATTAAATATCACAAACTTGCTTTTAAAATGGCACGTATGTCTTGCTTGTTCAATATTTTATATCCGCCGGTCATAACGCGCGTGCTTTTTACTATGCCTTCAAGCATTTCTTCTGTCGCGCCGAGTTCTGATATATTCATAACAAGTCCTATTTTCTTCATCCAGCCTTCCATAACCTCCAAACCCTCGTTTGCAATCTGACTTTCCGTTTTGCCTTCGGGCTTTACGTTCCACACGTTCACTGCATAGCGCGCAAACTTAGCGGTTCCGTAAGGCAGAATGTGTCGGTAGTACGGCATAGAAACGGCGGCAAGCGTCATTCCGTGCGTTGCGTCGGTATGCGCCGCAACCGCTTGCCCAAGCATATGTACCATCCAATCCGTAGTTTTGCCCTTTGCAACAAGGGTGTTTAACGCCCAAGTTGCAGTCCACATAATGTTGCTTCTTGCCTCGTAGTCGGTGGGGTTTTCAACGGCAACGTTTGCGCTGTGAATAAGCGAGCGCAAAAGACCTTCCATAATGTAGTCGCTGGTGTTGTCGTCCGTTCCCGAAAAATACTGTTCGAGAATGTGGCACATTATATCGTAAATGCCCGAAACCATTTGATATTTTGGCAGAGTGAACGTGAATTCGGGATTCAGTATAGAAAATTTGGGAAAAACGCTTTCACCGAATACGTGCCCTATTTTAAGTTTTTGTGCGTGGTTGGTAATAACCGAGCCGCCGTTCATTTCGCTGCCCGTGCCGACCATAGTCAAAACGCAGCCTACGGGAATTATATCGCAAGTGGGCTCGTCAAAGCGGATAAAGTACTTTTTCCAAGGGTTTTCGCCGCAGTTTACCGAAACGGAAACGGCTTTTGCGTAATCGCAGACCGAGCCGCCACCGACAGCCAATATCAAATCGGCTTTTGCCTTTTTCGCACGCTCAATTCCCTCGTTCAATTTTTTGAACGTGGGGTTGGGCATAACGCCCGCGTCCTCAAAAATGTTTTTGCCGTTGGCTTTAAGAATGGCAACAACTTTGTCGTAAATTCCGTTTTTCTTAATAGAGCCGCCGCCGTAAACCAGCAATACGTTTTTGCCGTATTTGGGAAGTTCTACGTTTAAGCCGTCAAGCGCGTCCTTGCCGAAGTAGAGTTTTGTGGGATTGCAGTAAGTAAAATTGCCTAACATAAAAAATTTCTCCTTATCAATTAAAAATCAGCGTATCGGTTTTTAAAATACGCCGCGATAAAATTTTAAAATATTCCCCGCGATTTAAATCGCGGGGAAAGTTAATTAAAAAACTATTTAAGCAAATCCTTGACGGCGGACTGCATTTTTTCAAGCGCGGATTCGGCGTCCTTTTTGTTGCGGGATTTGACCGAAAAATAAATTTTAAGTTTGGGTTCCGTGCCGGAAGGGCGCACGCATATAAAACTTCCGTTTTCAAGCTCGTAATACACGCAGTTGGTAAGGGGAGAGCCTATTTCGCTCTGTTTGCCCGTCGCTATTTCCGTCTTTATGTTTTTGGAGTAGTCGCGCACAGCGTTTACGTTGTAAATATCAAATTTAGCAACAGGGTTTGTTTTAAGTCCGTCTACAACGGCGTTCATATCACGCATTGCGTTAAGACCTTTAAACGGTATGGAGATGTTGCAGTCCAAAACGTAGCCGTAAGTGTCGTAAATTTCCTGCAAGCGCTGGAAAACCGTCTTGCCGACGGAGGTATAATAGCAAACCATTTCGGCGGTCAGCATCGAGGCGACAACCGCGTCCTTGTCGCGCGCGTGCGTGCCGCGGAGATAGCCGCAACTTTCTTCAAATCCGAAAACGTAAGTGTGCTCGTGCGTTTTTTCCCAGATTTTAATTTTTTCGCCTATAAACTTAAAGCCGACGGGCACCTCGTACAAAGTTACGCCGAACTTATCGCAAATTGCTTTCGCCATACCGGTAGTCACAAACGATTTTACTACCGCGGCGTTTGCGGGCAGCGCGTTTTCTTCGTGGAGGCGGGTAAGAATGTAGTCAAGCAAAAGTATGCCCACCTGATTGCCCGAAAGCGCTTCAAACTCGCCGTCTTTGTTTTTTACGGCAACGCCCAGCCTGTCGCTGTCGGGGTCGGTGCCGAAGACGACGGTTGCGCCTATTCTTTCGGCGTATTTTATGCCGAGGGCAAGCGTTTCTTTAAATTCTGGATTGGGTACCTCAACCGTTGAAAACTCTACGTCGCGCGTAGTCTGTTCTTCTACGACGGTTGCGTTTACGCCTATTTTTTTGAGAATGGTGGTTACGGGAACGTAACCCGAGCCGTGAACGGGGGTATAGACAAGTTTTAAATCTTTTCCGCACTGTTTTACCGCTTTTTTGGAAAGGGTAAGTTTTTTAAGTTCTTTATAATACTTTTTGTCCACCTTGGAAGAAACGGCTTTTATAAACTTTTTGCGCTGGTCCGCGTCTGGCGAAGGCGCGCCGAGGAAGTCGGTTATTTTTTTGATGAAGCCTACTACCACGTCGGTATCTTCGGGGCTCATCTGCGCGCCGTCTTCACCGTAAACTTTATAGCCGTTGTATTGTTTGGGGTTGTGGGACGCGGTTATCATAATTCCCGCCACCGTGTTCAGGCTGCGTACCGCGAAGGAGAGCATAGGGACGGGGTGAACCTCGTCGAAAACGTAAGCCGTAATATCGTTTGCGGCAAGCACTTCCGCGGCTGCCGCGGCAAAAACTTCGCTTTTTAAACGTGTGTCGTAAGATATTACCACGCCGCGCTTCATTGCGTCGGCTCCCAGCGTCTTTATAAACTCGGCAAGCCCTTGCGTGGCGCGTTTTACGGTGTAAACGTTCATCATATTGGTGCCGTAACCGATAATTCCGCGCATACCCGCCGTGCCGAATTCAAGTTCGGCGCCGAAGCGATATTCGATATCGTCTTTGTCGTCTTTTATATTTTCAAGCTCGGCGCGCGCTTCCGCGTTAAGCCGCTTGTCGGTTGTCCATTGCTTATAGGTTTCAAGGTATCCCATAAATTTCTCCTTTTTATATGATATATCCGGCAATCGCACAATATACCTTAGTTAATTATATAAAATATTTTCCGCGTTGTAAAGTAGGATAGTTAAAAAAGTTTCGCGCTTTTGCAAAAAAGTGGGCAATATATGCGTATTTATAAAAAACGCGAAAGACTTTTTGCCTTTCGCGTAAATGTTTATTGAATTACACTGAAAAAATTTTAATCTTCTTCGCCGCGGAAGAATTCTTCACGGGTGACGGCGCGCTCTTTTTCGGGCTTTATAATTGTGTTTTTGTCCACAAAGTATTTAATTTGCTCTCTGTCGTAATAGTTTACAAGCTGGAAGCAGATAAGTATAAGATAGCTGGCGGGAATAGTTATAAGCAAGCCCACGCCCAACGTGCAAAGCAGCGCCGCAACGTTAAGTCCCAAAATAATAAGTATTATCACAATAAAGTTGGAAAGCACGTAAAAAGTGCTTTTGTTTTTGCGTGAAAAAGTGTATATAAACGCCTCTTTATAACTGCGCTTGCCGCGCACAAGGGCGGGCAGCCAGTCGGAAGCAAACGTCATTTTTACCGCCATTGAAAAAGTGATTATGGTTGCAAACAGAAAAACGCATAAAAAGAATGGCAAAAAACTGTTCAGCAGAAAGAATATGAAAAAGAACATAGCCACGCCTATAATCAGGTCGTAACAGATGGAAAGCGGCACATATACGGCGCTGTAAACGCAAGCCGATTTTAAATTTTTGATAAGCGTAACAAAAAACGGCGAGTTTGCCCTAAGCGCCATTTTTTCGTTTATAACGGCAGCCGCCGCATAATTGCCCAGCGCGGCAAACCAGTTTGCAATAAGGTATACAAGCAAAAACAGCAGTCCGCTTAAAATAAATTGGGACGTTTTGTCTTTAAGCAGTTCTATAAGCGCGTTATACGTGGACTCGACGTTGTCTTTAAACGCGGGTATGCCCGCCACGTTGCCGTCAAGCAAGTTCATTATAAATCCGCGCACGCTTTCAAACAGTTTGTTAAGTTCGGGTATTATGGTGTTTATAAAGGGCGAGAGCCCCAAAAACAGTGTAACGCCCGCTATTACGGAAATTATAAGCCTGTATAAAAGCTGTTTGTACGTAACCGAAAAGTTGTCAACAAATACGTTGAAGGTGTGTTTGAATCTCATATAATCTCCGTTTAAATGGAAGGGGTAAAATTAAATTCGCCCCATAATATCATTGGGTTTCAACTATTTTATGCGTAATTTTGTCGCCGTTTATTACCAGATAGCAATAACTGTTGCGCGCAAAACGCGACATAGTGCCTGGGTTGATAAGCGTTATTGCGTCCCGCTGGCTGACTTCTGCGCAGTGGGTGTGCCCGTAAAGCGCGACTGCGCAGCCAGACTGTTTTGCCCTGTCTTCAAGGCGTGAAAGGGTTGTTTTGACGGAACACATATGCCCGTGAGCGGCAAAAATTTTAACGCCCTCGACTTGCAAAATAATTTCGTCCTCGCCGAGTTTTACGGGGTCGCAATTTCCGTTTAAAACGCGCGTTTTGTCCCCGTATATGCCGCGGATATACGCTCCGTCGGCGGAAGTGTCGCCAAGGTGAATAATGTAGTCGCTTTCGGCAAGCACCACGCTTAACTTGTCTATCGCGCGCCTGTTTCCGTGAGTGTCTGAAAGTACGGTTATCGTCTTCATAATTTAAGTTTTTTAATCAAATCTTGCAGGGCGCGGTAGCGGTGCGAAACGGAGTTTTTCTCGTCGTCGTCGGCAACTCCGAACGATTTTTTCAAGTCGTTCGAATAGAAAAGGCAATCGTAACCGAAGCCGTTTTCTCCTATTTCTTCCTGCAAAATTTTGCCGTGCGTTCTGCCTTCGCCGAAGTAGGTTTTTCCGTCCGGAAAACAAAGGCATACGGCGCTTTCAAAGTAAGCGCGCCTGTCGGTAGTGTGCGCCATTCTGTTTAACAATAGTTTTCTGTTTGCGGCGGGACCTTCGCCCGAAAAACGCGCCGAGTATATGCCGGGAGCGCCGCCAAGCGCTTCTACGCACAGCCCCGAGTCGTCCGAAAGGGCGGGCATATTGTAAAGTTTTGCAATGGTTTCCGCCTTTATTTTTGCGTTTTCTTTAAACGTGGAACCCGTTTCTTCAATATCGCCGGTAAACCCTAGTTCCGCCATCGAAATTATTTGCACGCCGCCGAATATGGCTTTTATTTCAGCAATTTTTCCTTCGTTGCCGCTGGCAACCACAACTTTTTCCAATTTCATATTTTTATTATAATATATATCTTTTCAAATGTAAAGCCCCGAAAAGGCGATAAACAAAACAGCGGGGCAACGTTTTATTACCATTCCAGATTGTGCAGTTTGCCTTGCGTTTTAAAGCCTTCAAAGTCGTTTTGGCGCAATCCTTCGTAAACGGCAAGCGCAACCGAGTTTGACAGATTAAGGCTGCGCGTTTCGCCAATCATAGGTATGCGCAGGCAGGTCTGTTTGTTGGCTTTCAACAAATTTTCGTCAAGTCCCTTTGTTTCTTTGCCGAAAACCAGGAAGTCCCCCTTGCCGAAGTTTGCGTCGCAATACCTTTTAAGCCCCTTGGTGGTAAAAAAGTAAAACGTTGCGGAAGGGTTTTGCGCCTTTAATTCTTCAAAACTGTCGTAATAAAAAATTTGGCAGTCGTTCCAATAATCAAGTCCGGCGCGTTTAAGATATTTGTCCGTTACTTCAAAGCCCAGCGGTCTTACAAGATGAAGTTTGCAGCCCGTCGCCGCGCAAGTCCTTACAATGTTGCCCGTATTTTGCGGTATTTCGGGCTCTACCAAAACTATATTGAACATATAAACCTTTTATCAAAATAAATTTTTAAATCGCGGTTTTATAGCCGTATTCGGGCGATTGTCACAGCGGTATTTTACCCCAAAAGCCCGTAAAACGCAACAAATTAGGCGAAGGGGGAATGTTGAAATTTATTTGACAAGCGAAGTAAAATGTTGGTAAAATAAAAAAGGTGCGACAACGCTTTTTAAAGCCGCCGCGCTTTTTTACGGAGAAGATAAAATTATTATGATTACGTCTTTGCTGAGCATATCGGGAAGCGACGTGCTGACAATTATAAACAGCCTTTTGTTCATTCTGGGCGGAATAGCGGTATTTATGGTCGGAATGAATATGATGGGTTCAAACCTTGAAAACGCCGCGGGCAAATCTATGCGCAGGCTTATGAAAAAGGCTACCAAAAACCGTTTTGTGGGCGTGGGTACGGGCGCGGCGGTAACCGCGATAGTAAACAGTTCGGCTGCGACAACGGTTATGATTGTCGGCTTTGTAAACGTCGGACTTATGTCGCTTACTCAGGCGGCGTCCGTAATTATGGGCGCAAACATAGGCACAACCATTTCCGCGTTTATAATGGCGCTGTCATCCGAGGGCGGGGCGTTTTCGGTAGCGGCGGTTTTTGCTTTGGTTGCGTTTATAGGTTTTGTAATAACGCTTGTCGCCAAAAAGGACAAAGTAAAACGCATCGGCGCGATATTTGTGGGCATCGGGTTGATATTTGTCGGGCTGGACGTTATGAGCGGCGCCGTGCACACGCTGACCGTTTCTTATACCGTTGACGAAAACGGCGTTGCCGTAAAAAACGAAATTGCTTCCGCAATAGAAAAAATGTTTATAGCGATAGGCAATTCCAAAGCCACGCTGACGTGGGAAATTCCCGTTTTGTTTATTTTGGGCGCGGTGCTTACGGCGGCTATGCAGTCTTCCGCGGCGCTTACGGCAATTGTTATTTCGCTTGCCAGCGGAAACCTTATTTCTCTGCAAATGGCAATGTGCATAATTTTGGGTGCAAACGTGGGCACTTGTCTTACTTCGCTTATATCTTCTATTGGCGCAAGCACAAACGCAAGGCGCACCGCTATGGTGCATTTGCTTTTCAACCTTGCGGGCTGTTTTTTGTTTATTTGGCCGGTTGCGTTTGCCGGAAAGCATATAGCAAAGTTTTTAAACGGATTTATTTCGGACACGGAGTGGCAGATTGCTATTTTCCATATGGTGTTCAATTTGCTTACCACAGCCGCGCTGCTGCCGTTTGTAAAACAGCTTGTCAAACTTGCGTGCTTGATAGTGCCGGACAAAAAGGGCAAAAACGCGGGTGCGGAGGAGTGCGACGGGCTGGATAAGCGCCTTTTGAAAACTCCGGCTATTGCGGTGGGACAGGTGCGTAAAGAACTTTTGCAAATGGGGCAAATGGCTTTTTCAAACTACAAGCGCGCTTTGGATATGCTGTTGTCCTGCGATTTATCGCAGAGCGAGGAGTTCCGCTCCACCGAAAAAAGCATAAACGACTACAACAGTTTTATTTCGTCGTTTTTGGTTAAACTGTCTTTGGAAGAACTTGCCGAAGCGGACGAAAAGAAAGTTTCGTCATTCTATCACGTTGCTTCCGATATAGAAAGAATAGGCGACTACGCCGAAAACATAGTAGAGTACGCGCAGAAGATGAAGGATGAAAAGGCGCGGTTTTCCGAACACGCAAAGTCGGAAATACTTGAAATGGATTTACATATTACCGAACTTTACAAAAACGTAGGCAAAACTTTTTCCGAAATCGATTTAAAATATCTGCCTATGGTGGAATCGGAGGAGCAAGCCACGGACGACACTTGCCGGATGATGCAAAACGCGCACTTGCGCCGTATGACGGAAGGGCGCTGCACTGCCGAGGCAGGAGCAATATATTTGCAGCTTGCGCTTAATCTTGAAAGGATTGGCGACCATATGAACAATATCGCGCAGTCTGTAAAGGGCTACGCGCATAAATAAAAATAAGGAGAGGTACGGACCGTTGCGCATTTAAATTTCTGCAAACGTTTAACTGCACGCTTTGAAAAATTGAGGGCTTTAAAAAAGTCCTTACTTTCGGCGCGCGTCTGCGGAAAATTTGCGTACGGTTTATCAGGTTTATAAGCGCTTTTCAAGGCGTTTGTTTCCGTGCGGTTTTCCGCGCGGATTTTTTGTTTTTTAAGGGAGATTGTTTTGTTAATTAATATAGAAAATTTAAGTTTTGCATATCCCGATTCGCTTGAAAACATATTTTCGGGATTGAATTTAAGTTTGGATACGTGCTGGCGGCTGGGGATAGTGGGCGACAACGGACGCGGCAAGTCCACTTTTTTAAAACTTTTGTGCGGCGAAATTTACGGGGAGGGAAAAATAACGACAAACGCGCGGTTTAACCGTTTTCCGCAATACGTTGACGACGTGAACAAGACCCCGTACGAGTTGTTTTTTGACTTTAACGCCGACGGAGAGTTTTGGCGGCTGAGAAGGGAATGCAACCTTATAGGGCTGGACGAGGATGCTTTGTACCGTCCTTATATGACGTTGTCGGGCGGCGAACAGACAAAATTTTTGCTTGCCGCGGCTTTTTCGCGGGAGGGGGTTGCGCTTGTCGACGAGCCCACCGACCATCTTGATTTGCAGGGGCGCGAAAGGGTGGCGGAGTATTTAAACGGCAAAAACGGGTTTATAGTCGTTTCGCACGACCGAACTTTTTTGGACGGCTGTTGCGAGCGTATTCTTGCCTTTGAAAAAGCGGGAGTGTTTTTGGCGAAGGGAAACTACTCGGTTTACCGTGCCGAAGCGGACAAAAGACGTGCGGCGGAGGTTGTTAAAAAAGAGAAACTTGAAAACGAGCGCGCAAAGCTTGCGCGTTCGGCTGCGCGCGCTTCACGCTGGGGCGAAAACGCGGAAAGCGCCATAAGCAATAAAAACGAAAAAATAGTGGATATGCACGCGGCGATTGACAGGGGCTATCTTACAGCAAAGGCGGCGAAAACGCAAAAGCGAGCCGTCGTTATTGCGGACAGGTACGGCAGAGCGGCGGAAGGTATAAAAGAAATTTTGAAGGGTATGGAC
Organism: uncultured Christensenella sp.; assembly: GCA_910585785.1. GTDB lineage: Bacteria > Bacillota > Clostridia > Christensenellales > Borkfalkiaceae > Coproplasma. Next base: position 16,067 of record CAJUEV010000017.1, read on the forward strand.
GGCGAGGCGGAAGAATTGCGCCTTCAACCGCAAAAGTTTTTCCGCAAAGATTTGGTTAAACTTAAAGATATATGCGTACGTACGGGGCAAAAAAGCATTTTAAGCGGGCTTGATTTTTGTATGCTTGAAGGCGAGCGCGTGGCGGTAACGGGAGGCAACGGCTGCGGCAAAAGCACCCTTTTAAAACTTATTTGCGGCATATTGGGGCGGCAATTTGAAATTGAAGGGGAAATTTCGCTTCCCGCTTCTTTAAAAATTTCTTACGTGCCGCAAACGTGCGAGGACGAAGGATATTTGGGGGCGTACGCGCAAAAATACGGCATAGAGGAGGGTTATTTCAAGGCGATATTAAACAAGTTCGGTTTTGATAAAAAGGACTTTGACAGGGATATATCGGCGTTTTCGCAGGGGCAAAAGAAAAAGACGGCGCTTGCGCGCAGTCTGTGCGAAAAGGCGAATATTTATATCTGGGACGAGCCGCTTAACTATCTTGATATTTCCTCGCGCGAGCAAATCGAGCGCGCCCTGATTTCTTCGGGGGCGACGGTGTTGTTTGTCGAGCACGACGCTTCTTTCATAAAAAACGCGTCCACAAGAATTTTTGAAATAAAATAAATAACGGCGGTTCGGAATGTGTATCCGAACCGCCTATTTGTTTTGATATTTCAGGCGTTTTGTTTGTCGCTTTCTTTTTCTTCCTCTGCGGAAGTTGCCGCCGTTTCGTCTGCGGTTGCCGCGCTTTCTTCAAACGCAGCCTCTTGCCCGCTTAAATATACGGGAGCGGCGGGCGCTTCGCCGGCAACAACTTTTCCCGCAAGTTTTGCAAGCGTCTTTTTGCGGATTCCCAAAAAGGCGTAATATGCGCCGGTAAACGCCCAAAACAGGCAAACGTACGCAAAGTACAGCAGTATCAGGTACAGTACGTTCATCTGGCATTTCCAAATAGTTAAAGGCACTATCGGCAGTTTGACGGGCAGGGGACAAACCTGCGTAAACGCATAGTTGGGCGGCGACATATCAAAGCCCGCGCCTTCGCCCACTTTAAGTGAGTAACCGTCGTAAGAGTACGTTTCAAGAAAGGACGTTACAAGTCCGCTCGCAATCGCCGCGATTATTATGACTATACAATAATATATAAGCGGAATTATGCAGTCTTTAAATTTGAATTTATAGTGCCCCAGCGCCGAGGGAAGCACCGACAGCGCGAAAAGCAAACAGTGCGTAAGGCAGAAATACAAAATGGAATAACTGCAAAATATGCCGTAATTACTCATTTCGTCCTTGCCGAAATAAACGAAGACGGTAAGCGCGCCGACAGCGTGCACAAAAAACGAAATGGCGTACAAAACGCGTTTTTTAAATATTACCGAAAAAGACGCTACATACACGCCTATGTTGCAAATAAACAGCGGCAGGCAGGCGAGAACGGTATAATAAACGTTGTAGCCGTCGCCCATAACCACGCTGTCCTTGCTGTGGTATTGTATAAGCAAAACTATGGCTGCCGCGGCAAGAAATTCTTGCTGCCTTGCCTTGTCCTTCTTTTTCAAAAAATAGTAGCTGCCTATCGTGAACGCAGCCAATATCGCCAGCGCGAGAAAATGCCATACGGTGAAGTTTTTAAACCAAAGCGGATGCGAAGGCGAAAAGTTTGAAATATCGAAAAAGTTTTCAAAAACGTTGAGCGGGGTGACTGCGACAACCGCAAACGGAAGCCATATGTACGACCGCCCGCTTACCTTCCAACCGTCGCGCATAATAAGCAGCGCGCATACTACCAGATAAAGCACCGAATTTATTGTAAACAGCGCCATATTTGCGGCTTTGGGCATAAACTCGTTTATGCTGGCAAAAACTTTTTCGGCTGGGGTGGCGCCTTCCGCAAGCATAGTCACGTCAAAAAAATTGCCGAACGTGCAGCAGGAAATTATGACGAATACAGGCAGGACGTATTTTGCAATATCGGCGCAACTTTTTTTATTGTAAAACACGGCAAGCGGAATAAGCAGCAGCCCCGCTTTTTTTATCCATTGGCTGATTACGAAAAAAACGTTGAAACTGTCTTCGCCGTCCAAAAAAGATATTCTGTTGAATATGTAATAATCCGATACCGTAAAAGTAAGTACAAGAGAGACGGCAAGAAGCAGTCCCGTGCACGCTTTTAAGGCAATATTTACGTACTTTTGTGTTTTCATCGATGATATTATAATTATAAAAAATAATTTTGTCAATGGTAAATATTGCCCGATTGATTGTGTTTGCGCGTTTGCGGTGGTATAATGGGCGAAAACGATAATAAAGGAGTTTTGGTTATGTTTACTAAATTCAGCGAAATACAGTACTTCCGTCCCGACCCCAAGCGCGCGGAGGAGGCTGTTTATAAGTTTATAGAAGGTTTAAAGGCGGCGAAAAATTACGGAGAAGCGCGCGCCTGCTATGTGGAATACGACAAGTCGGGTGAAGAATTTTCAACTATGTACACCGTCGCTTCCATACGCAACACTATCGATACCCGCGACGAATTTTACGACGCGGAAATGAACTTTTTTTATGAAGAACTGCCTAAATTGCAGCTTGTTTCCAAAAAAGCAAACGAAGCGTTGCTTTCTTCGCCTTTTAAGGCGGATTTCGAGAAGGAGTTCGGCACCGATTTGACGCACGCCATCGAAGCGGGTATAAGGCTTGCCGACGAAAAAATTATCGAAGACCAGATTGAAGAAAGCAAGCTTACGCAGGAATACTCTAAAATAACCGCCGCGTGCACCACGGTTTTCCGCGGGGAAGACTGCAATTTTTACGGACTTTTGAAGCATATGCAGTCCACCGACCGCGCGGAAAGAAAGGAAGCGTTTACGGCGTGGGCGCAACTTTACAAAAGCGTTTCCGACAAATTGGACGGCATATATCTTCGACTTTGCGAAATTCGCCGCTCTATGGCGCAAAAACTCGGCTTTAAAAATTACGTGGAAATGGCTAACCTTGCCAACGGACATTATTATTACGGAGCGGACGAGGTTGCCGCTTTCAGAAAACAGGTTGTGGAAGAAGTAGTTCCCGCAGTGTGCAAATTGTACGACGAGCAGAAATCGCGCATAGGCGTGGACAAACTGCGCTTTTACGACGAGCAGCTTGTTTTTCCCGAAGGCAACGCGGCGCCGATAGGCGATATGCGCTACCTTGTGGATTGCGCGCGAAAAATGTATAGCGAACTTTCAAAAGAAACTGGCGAATTTTTCGACTTTATGACCGAGCACGAATTGTTTGATTTGGAAACGAAAGCGGGCAAGCATATGGGCGGATATTGCACGTTTATAGACGCGTACAAAGCGCCTTTCATATTTTCAAACTTCAACGGTACGTCAGCGGACGTGGACGTGTTGACGCACGAGGCGGGACACGCGTTTCAGGCGTATTCTTCGGCTAAAAATCTTGAATTGTCCTCTCAGATATGGTCTACAAGCGAAATAAGCGAAATTCACTCTATGTCAATGGAGCACTTCGCATACCCTTGGATGGAGATGTTTTTCGGGGACAAGGCGGACAAATACCGCTATGCGCACTTATCAGAGGCGATTAAGTGTATACCATATCTTTGCCTTGTAGACCACTTTCAGCACGAAGTGTTTGCAAACAATTTCGACGCGAAAGGTTTGCGCGCGTGCTGGCGCAGGCTTGAAAAAATTTATATGCCCTGGCGCGATTACGACGGCGAAGAATTTTTGGAGGAAGGCGGCTTCTGGATGCAGAAACAGCACATATTTATGTACCCGTTCTATTACGTAGATTACGCGCTGGCGCAGATGGGCGCTTTCGAGTACTTTACCCGCGCTAAAACGGACAGGACCGGCGCGTGGAAGGATTATTACGCTTTGTGCTGCGCGGGCGGAAGCAAAAGTTATTTTGAACTGCTTAAACTTGGCGGGCTTTCAAACCCGTTTGAAAAAGGCTCGGTAAAGCGCGCAATCAAGGGCGTTTTGGCTGAACTTGATAAAAAATCGTTTTAAAATTGATTGTAAAAACCCGCTCAGGGTGGTATACTTATAATGTTATTAGCGCAAAGCCCGTAAGCGGCGGTTTGCGTAAAAGAAGGAGATTATTATGGCTAAAATAACTAAGGATACTCTTATAATGGATTGTCTTAAAATAAATCCTAACAGCGCTGAAATTTTGCAGTCGGTCGGTATGCACTGCTTGGGCTGCGCTATGGCTCACGGCGAAACTATCGAGCAGGCGGTGTTTGTGCACGGCAACGATTTGGACGCGCTGCTTGAAAAACTTAACGAAGGCGTGGCGGACTGATTAAAGTGCGCGAAGACGAGGAAAACGGGCGGGACGAAGTTGACGAAAAGCCGGAACAGCCTTAAAAAAACAGGCGTGACGGCAACAGGTTTTTCACCGCGGACGAAATGGAAAATATTCCGAAAACCCTTGGCGTTTTGGTATTGATTTTTGTCGCGGTTTGGCTGGCGGCGGTTGTTGCGCTGTTTATCGCGGGTTTTACCGCTTTAACCGTTTTCGGGATTATTAAAAATAACTATTGGGCGTTGATTGGCGGCGCGGCTTATAATTTTGTTTTTTATTGCCTACGGCGCCCGGTTCGGACGGTTTTGATTTTATTAATAAGGTATAACGACCCCGCGGAAGCGTGATTTTTACGCTTCCGCGGGGAATTTTTTGCGCTTCCATAGTTTGCATCAGCTGGAAAAATTTTAGCGTTGCAAAAAACGTTTATTCTTTGGTATACTGTTTTTCGGGAAGGTTAAACGAAGGAGGTAATGCGTTAATCTATGAAATCCAAATTAAAGAAAATTGCCGCGTTTGCCGCGGCGCTGACTATGACCGCAGCGCTGGGTGGATGCGCGGCGGCAAATGAAAACAACAAGCCGGAGAGCGGCAACTTCGATATTTCCGAAATAAATCCAGATGATAATATCGGAGGCGGCAGCCCCGAGATTGAAACGCCGGAGGCGCCCGACGTGCGCCCGCCTGCCGAGCCGGAGGCGCCCAAAGCAAAAACCGTATCGTACATAGCAGCCACTGCGCACGGCGTAAATTTGCGCTCGGGCGCGGGAACAAACTATTCGGTGCGCGGCACCGCGGAAAAATCTACGCTGTATTCGCTTGACGGCAAGTCGGGCGGATGGTACAAAACGGGGTATAAAAACGGAAACGCTTATCTTTCCGAAAAATACGGAAAAGTTGTAGAAATGCTTGCAAGCGACGACGAGCGCATAGAAGCGGTTATATCGGAAGGGACAAAACTTTTGGGTACGGCGTACGTTTGGGGCGCGGTTCGCTATCACGACGGCGAAGGGCACTTTTTGAAAAACTTTACGACAAACGCTTTTGATTGCTCGTCGCTTATGCAGTACATTTTTTATAAGGGCGCTTACGTTCAGTTGCAGGTTACTACCCGCACGCAGATTTATCAGGGTAAAACCGTAACCAAATCTCAGTTGAAGCGCGGCGATTTGATGTTTTTTACAAACGAGTCGCGCAAAAACAATACCGGCGTTGAAAGAGTTGGGCACGTTGCGCTGTATCTCGGCGACAACTGGATATTGCACACGGCTTCCGACTATGCGAAAATAGAGCAGATTTCCGCAACAAGGTGGAGCTACTTTATTCAGGGACAAAGAATTTTTTAAAACTTTATCGTAAAAAATTAAACGCGGAGGGTCGGTTTATCGGTCCTCCGCGTTATTTTAATAATTTATTTTGTTATCGCGTCCAAATACGGTTTGTTATAACCGTCATACTTCTATCGTCTGCGCGGGGTTGTTTGCAACGTTGTCGCGCTTTTTGCGCGCAAGATAAACGGAGTGTATGCAAAGGCTTGTAATTGCAAGGCAAACCGAAATAAAGGTCATTGACAATTCTACTATAAATAATGCGTCCGTAAGCGTTTCTTCCTGAATGGAGGAAAGCAGAACAAGAACGAACCACGCTACTAATGCCGGCATAACCAAAATATCCACGGTAATTGAAGAAACGGAAAATATTTTGGAAAGAGTTCCGCCTTTAATTGCCGAAACTACCGCGCCCGTGCCCGTTACGGTGTTTGAAATTGCCGAGCCCATCGATATGGTAAACACAATTAAACTGCAAATTGTTGCCGGTATCGCTATTATTGCGACGGGCGACAGGCACAAAAGTAAAAAGATTACCCCTGCAATTCCTACGACAATAGCGGTCAAAAACAAAATTCCGCCAAGTACCAGATTGAGTATTCCCGCTGAAAACCCAAGCTTATTTTTCATAAATTCTCTCCGTTGCGGTTTTCGCCGTTTTGCGTGACGACGCGTTGCTTTTTGGATAATTTCAATAAACAAAATATTGCGTTTACCGTCATTGCTACGGTAGCCGCGGCAAAAGCCGCAAACAAAATAATATAGCGCGCGGCAAGTCCGCTTTGAAGCAGGGGAACAAACACATACGCCAGCTTTATAAATAACATTATTATAATACCGTCGAAAATAACGCAAATTATGCTGACAAGGTCTAAGTTTTTGCGCGAAGTTTTTAAAAGAAGGATTCCTAATACGCTTAAACCGATAAGCGCGGCGGTAGCGATAAGGCTTGCGACAGTGAAAGAGACAAGCGCGACGCCGGCAAAGGAGTAGAATATAGCGCCTATAAGCAGCGTAACAAGATATGACGCGTATTCGGGGTTCATTCCCGTTTTGAAAAACATATACGTTTCCGTAACGAGTATTACCGTAACCGCAAAAAACATCAACGCCGCAATTATGTACGTAAGGCTTCCCGCCAACGGCGAAAGCCTTCTGCTATTGCTTTTTATCATTATTTACTTTCCCCGTAATAAAGTCGCCTTTGGGTTCGGGCGGATTTTCGGCAGCCTCGCCTTGTTCTTGTTTGTTTTTGCATAAAAACATCGCCGCGGCAAAAATTAACGCCCCGCCCAGAGGAACAAGCCCCCATATCTTAAAAAATATAAATATGAAAACCGTAACTGCGGCGCACAACGCTGCCAGCACGCAAAAAACTATTCTTAAAATTTTGTACATTGCTTTTTCCCGAAATTTACTTTACATAATTATATTATACTTATAATAATTTTTTGTCAAGCATTGGTAAAAAGCGGAGTTGCAATCGGCGGTTGCGGCAATTGATGGCTTTTGCGGGCAAAAAAATAAGCGGCAGATAAAGCCGCGCAAATTTTGTAGCGCGGCAATTGACGGTAAACTTTAAAAGGCTTGCTTGTAAAAAATGAAAGTCTTATGTATAAATTTTACTAAAAATGTCAAAAATTAACTTGTCAAAATTTTTTTAAATAAAATTTGAAAAAACAATTGACATTACAAACGCTATATGATATTTTAAAACGGCTGTCGGCGAGACAGGGGAAAGCCTCCCCGCAAAAACCGTCAAAACAAGTCAAAAAAATTTAAAAAATTTTGTGAAAACTTTTTAAAAAACTATTGACAAACGTTTTTCGGTATGATAATATAGACAGGCTCGCTGGTGAGCACCGACTGATTTCGGTCGGCTAATGAAGTTTAAAAATTGAATAGAAGGAAACGAATTTTTTATAAAAAGTTTCTGTCAATTAACTTTGAAGTACAAATAGTACCAAAAAGCAAAGTCA
>CAJUEV010000018.1:0-21365 GCA_910585785.1 uncultured Christensenella sp.
ACTTACGTGTTGGTTATCTTTAACGAAGCGCCGCTGTTCGCGTCCTGATACATAACCCAATATCCCTGACGGGGATTTTCGGCGGAAGCGGGAATGAAAGACGCAAGCCCTTGCATACTTTCGGGCGGCCGCTCGCTGTTTGCCGCAGGCACGCCGTAACAAATGTACGCGGGCTTTTTGCCGTCGTATATAACCCCGAAAACGTAATACTTTCCGTCGCCGTAATCAATCCTCACCCATTTAGAGTCGGCAACTGTTTTCGCAAGGTTTTCCTCGGCTGGGTACGCGGACAACAGCCCCTCTATTTCCGCCTTCATTCGGGTGTAAAAATTTCCGTCGGCAAGGGGCGGATTTTTACCGAAAGCCGCTTCTCCGCGGGATATGTCGCGGTCTACGCCGCTTTTTTTATTTTTGAAACCGCCAATATCCGCCTCATTTTGAACAGTTTTGCGCCCGTCTTTTTCTTTTTGCGTATCCTCGCGTAAAGCGCCGCCGTTCTCATCAGTTTCTGCGAAATCATAATAGTTAACCTCCGCTATCGCCTCGTCCTCGTATGCGGTTTTCAAACCGTTGCCGTCTTGCGTTGCACCGCCGCTTTCCGCTGCCGCCGTTCCGCCTTTAAGCCCGTTTTTTATGTTTTCCGCGCGCTCCACTTCCGCTTTTATGGTAAGCGCCGCGCCGTGAAAGTTTCCGCTCACCGCAGAAGCGACGGGCGAAACCGAGCCGTTTATATAGCACACAAGCGCCGCAAAGCCCGCGCCCGTATCAAGCGCGGACGCGCCCTCGAACAGCCCGTTTTCCACCATAAGCGTATTGTTTCCGTCCGAAACCGCGGTAACGTACCGCCCCTCCGAAAGCGGGGCAAAGTTTATGTAAGTGACTTCTATTTTTAATGTGCTGCCGTAACGCTCTGCCTTGACAAGTCCCGTCAGCGGACCGCCGTCCGCCGAAAACCCGTCTTTAAGCCCCTTTATTACCGCTATGTTTTTAGTATAACCGCCCATAATAAATCCCTTTGTTAAAGAATATTATAATAATATACGTAATAAAAAAAATGTAAAAATATGTAAAAAAACGTATTTTTTGTGCGGATTGTATTTACACGCAAATTTCACACTTTAAAAACGCGGATTTGATTTGCTTTTTTTTGTAGTTTAATTTATAATGGTATTTGTAAAAAAATTTGATTTTTTAAGGAGAGGTTAAACACATATGGCACTTACAAAAAACAAAAAAGTCCTCGACTTCGTCGCAGCCAGCGCCGAACTTGCGCAGCCTGATAAAATAGTCTGGATTGACGGAAGCGAAACTCAGATAAACGCATTAAAAAAAGAGGCGGTTACCAGCGGCGAACTTATTAAACTTAACCAGAACCTGCTCCCCGACTGTTATCTGCACCGCACGAAGGTAAACGACGTTGCGCGCGTTGAGGACAGAACGTTTATATGCACCAAAAACAAGGAAGACGCAGGTCCCATCAACTATTGGATGGACCCCAATCAGGCGTACGAACTTTGCAATGAAATTGCGCGCGGCTCTATGAAGGGCAGAACGATGTACGTCATTCCTTATTCTATGGGCGTCGTCGGCAGCGATTTTGCAAAAATAGGTATTGAAGTTACCGACAGTATTTACGTTGTTTTGAATATGAACATTATGACCCGCGTTGGCAAACAGTGCCTTGACGCTTTGGGTAAGGAAGGCGACTTTATAAAGGGCTTCCACGCAAAGTGCGACGTTGACGCGGACAAAAGATACATTATGCACTTCCCCGAAGACAACACCATTATTTCGGTAAACTCGGCTTACGGCGGCAACGTGCTTCTTGGCAAAAAGTGCTTCGCTTTGAGAATTGCCTCCTACCTCGGCAAAAACGAAGGCTGGATGGCAGAGCATATGCTTATTCTCGGCGTAACTTTTCCGGACAAAACCAAAAAATACATTGCGGCTGCCTTCCCTTCCGCTTGCGGAAAAACCAACCTTGCAATGCTTATTCCCCCCAAACACTACAAGGAAGCGGGTTACGAAATTGAAACCGTCGGCGACGACATTGCCTGGATTCGCGTGGGCGAGGACGGCAGACTTTGGGCTGTAAACCCCGAAAACGGCTTCTTCGGCGTTGCTCCCGGCACAAACGAACACTCCAACTACAACGCGCTGCAATCTACAAAGCGCGGAACCATTTTCACCAACGTCGCGCTCAATACCGACGATATGACCGTTTGGTGGGAAGGACTTTCAAAAGAACTGCCCGAGCACTGCATCGACTGGACGGGCAAGCCCTGGAACCCCGCTAAATTCGATAAAAAAGACAAGTCGACGTGTTCGGCTCACCCCAACTCGCGTTTCACCGCTCCCGCGGAAAACTGCCCCTGCATTTCACCCGAGTTCAACTCCAAAACGGGCGTTCCCCTTTCCGCAATAATATTCGGCGGCAGACGCGCAAGCACAACTCCCCTCGTATATCAGTCCCGCGATTGGAACCACGGCGTTTTCATCGGCTCGGCAATGTCTTCCGAAACGACTGCGGCGGCTACCGGCGCGACGGGCGTTTTGCGCCACGACCCTATGGCAATGAAGCCTTTCACAGGCTATCATATGGGCGATTACTTCGCGCACTGGGTTGAAATGGGCAAAAAAGTTAAAAATCCTCCCAAAATTTTCAACGTAAACTGGTTCCGCACCGACGAAAACGGCAACTTTATGTGGCCCGGCTTCGGCGACAATATGCGCGTTTTGGAATGGATTTTGAAGCGTTGCGACGAAAATCCCATTGACGCGGTTGAAACGGCCATCGGTTACGTACCCAATCCGGACGACATCGATATTTCCGAACTTGATTACGAAATTTGCAAGGGCAAAAAGTTTGATAAAGCCGCTCTTGCCGAAATTCTTACCGTAGATAAGGAAAAATGGTCAAAGGAAGCGGAAGAAATTGAGGGTTACTATAACGGCACCATCGGCAGCCGTATCCCCAAAGAACTTTGGGATTGCCTTGAAACGTTAAAGAAAAACTGCAAAAAATAATTAAAAGACATAAAAAAATCAGCCCTGAGCACGAAAATTCGTGCTCAGGGCTTTTTTATTCCCTACCCCTATCCGCCGAAAGACGGACTATCAACCGCTTGACCCCTTTTCCGCTTAATTTACCCGGCGCACCGTCGGCTTTCCGGCAACGCGGCTTTTAAGCGAAGCGTTATGGAGGTTTGCGGGAAGCGGGCTGCAAAAATTTTTTTTCTTTAACGAATTATATATGATTATAAATCACAAGTCAAGCATTTTGTGATTATTAATCATATAATTGAATACAATAACAATATGGCTGATACCAATCTGATAAAAGTCCGGCTGAAAGAAGCTATTAAGCAAAGCGGCTTATCACAAACTCAATTGTCAAAATTGCTTTCGCTTTCCCCGTCGTGCATTGCGCATTACGTAAAGGGGGACATATTGCCTTCAATTGAAACTTTTACCGATTTATGCAAAGTTCTGGATATAGACCCTGCGTACATTTTGGGACTTGAAAACTGAGTATTATAAACGCCGAAGCGCGCAAAGCGGAAATTCCGCTTTGCGCGCTTTTAAATTGCAAATTTTATTCTTCGTTTTTGTTGCCTTCTTCGGGGTTTTCCGCGGTCTTCGATGCGCCGCTGTTTCCAAGAAACGTTCCGAAGTAAATTTCCTTTTTACCGCGTTTTGCGCCGCCGGAAGGACGTCCCGAATCCCTCGATTCGCCCCTGCTGCGTCCGCCGTTGCGGTTGTCGCGACGGTCGCCTCTTTCCCCGCGTTCGTGTCGTTCGCCGCGGCGCGCGTTTTCACGGAAGTTGCGTCTTTCACCGAAGCGTACGCCTTTGTCGCCGGGTTTTGCGTTGTTGGGTATAACTACTATATATCTTGCGGGTTCTCTGCCCTCGGAAACGGTTTTTACTTCGCTGTTGTCCATAAGCGCCGCGTGAATTATTCTGCGCTCGTAAGGAGTCATAGGCTCCAAGGACATTTTTCTGCCCGTTTCAACCGCCTTTTTGGCAAGTTTCTGGGCAAGCCCTCTAAGGGTTTCTTCACGCTGCAAACGGTAATTTTCGCAATCCACCACAACTTTTTTGTATTCGTCCCTGCCGATATTTGCGTAAGCGCCCGTCATACACTGCACCGCGTCAAGAATGTCGCCGCGCTTGCCTATAACTCTTGCGGAAGCCGCGGTTACAATGTTTATTTTAAGCGCGTCCTCACCGTCGTTCACTTCGCACTCTGCGTTAACGCCGAGTATTTTCATCAAGCCTTTAATAAATTCCGCTGCGCGCTCCCCGTCCGAACGCTTTTTGGTCACGCGAACTTTCGCCTTTACCGCGCCGAAAAGTTTCTTTCTGCCTTCTTCAATTACTTCGATTTCGGCTTCGTCGCGGGTGATGCCAAGCGCAATCAACCCCTCCAAAATCGCTTCGTCTACCGATTTTCCGGTATACACATTTTCGTTTTCCATCTTATTTTAACCTCTTTCTGTTTTTGGGGGCGCCTGTGCCTTTGGTTATAACCTCGCCGCCCTTTTTATCAAAACGCACGGAAACGATTTTGTTAATAATAAGGGTGGAAACCAAACCGTAAACCGTACTTATAATCATATACGTAGAGAAAGCCGCGCTGTAAAAGAATGAGAACACGCCGTACATAATGGGCATCATAATCATTATCCACTTGTTTGTTTTCGCTGCGGAACCGTCTACCGAACTCAACTCGTTAGCGGCTTTTTGCGAACGCGACATAATAAATTGTTGCAAGAACATCAAGCCTATCGCCAGAACGATAAGCACGAAATACCCGTTAAAGGTGTTTGCGGGCAATTTCTTTTCCGAAATGTCTGGATTATCGGGGTCTGCGTGCGTCAAAAAGTAAGTTACCTCGTTGTAACTTTCCTCATATGAAGCCGTATCCAATCCGTTTGAAGCCCTTGCTATGGAAGATTTGAATTTTGTATAGTTGGGCACGACTTTATTCAGCATAGAGTCGGGGTACCAAACGTTGCCTATCCAACCGAATTCGTTTACTTTATTATTTTCGTAATAATACTCGGCGGCTTTTCTGCGGGCGTTTATCTGCACGTACTCGCTTACTTTTATAAATTTGTCCGCCTCTTTACTGTTGTTAAAACTTTCTACAAATTCCGCTTTCTGTTCGGCGTTAAAGCCCTTTTCGGTACTGTAAAACTCTACAAATTTTCCGAAATCTACTTTATAACTGCCGTTTTCGCCGACCAAAAAGTGTTTGTTGTCCGCGTCGTTAACGTCGTTGCTTACATAAACTTCTACGCTGGCGTTATATTCTTCAACCATATTGTTGTAAGTGGTTATTATGGCGAAGTTTGAATACGTTGAAAACGCGCCCATAACGACGATGAATATTACAAGCGAAACAATCATAGGCAAGCAAGCCGAAAGCGGACTGTAACCGTTTTGTTTTTGCAGTTCCATAACCTTCTGACTGTAAATATTTTTGTCGTTGGCGTACTGTTTTTGCAATTTTTCCATTTGCGGCCGCATCTTTTCCATAATAAGCGACTGCTTTTTGGTCTTAACTTTGGAATATATATCAAGCGGCAAAACTATTGTTTTTAAGCAAAGAGTAAAAACGACAACGCCTAAAATAACGCCGCCGTAAACGCCGCCGAATACTTCGAACAACCAACTGATTATTTTACCAATCCAGTTAAGGTTGACCGAACCTATTTTTTCCACCGCAAAATCAATAAAATTTTGCGATAATGCCAGCAAATTAAAAGTACCCATAATTTAAATTAGTTTTGTTTTATCAAAGCACCCATTTCAGTTTATAATATTTTTCGGGGGCGGGGTCGTACCCGCCTTTTGAAAAGGGATTGCACCTTAACAAGCGCCAGCCGCCCAGAAGCAGCCCCAAAAAAACGCCCTTGTTGTTTATGCATCTTTTCATATATTCCGAGCAGGTCGGCTGATAAAGACAGGTATGTTTTGAAAAACGTCTTTGATAAAACGCTATCGGGCGCATAAAAACAATCTTCAAATACGGCTTAAAAACTTTGCGCCTCACATTTTTTAAGCAAATTTTCAGCCTTTTTCCCATTCGTTCACCTTTTTGAAACATTTTTCAATGCTTTCGCAAAAGGCTTTGTAAGTATATTCTTCCGAAACTTTCGGAATCAGAATAAAAGAATAATTTTTTTTCAAAACGCCGACATTTTGGCTGAACGCCGCCCTTAAAAGCCGCTTGATTCTGTTTCTTTTTACCGCTTTTCCGTGTTTTTTTGATACGGCTACGCCCATCGACAGTTTGTCCGACGGAAAATACATCAACGTTAGATAAGGGGAAAATACCTTTTTCCCCCTTTTAAACAGCTTTTGAAAATCTTCGTTTTTCTTTATTCTTAAATACTTCACCGTTTAAGCCGAAAGTTTTTTTCTGCCCTTGTCGCGTCTTCTCTTCAAAACCTTTCTGCCTGCCGTCGAAGCCATTCTTTTTCTGAAACCGTGTACCTTGCTTCTCTGTCTCTTTTTGGGTTGATAAGTTCTTTTCATAAATACTCCTATGGTTAATTGCGATTAAAAAATTCTTTTTCTACCAACTAATAATATTATTTATCAGGGTCAAAGTCAAGCGTTATTGCTTGTCCTTACGGGTAAAATTAAATACAGTTTATCCTTGTTTTCCGCGTTGGCGCAGGTAAAAGGCTGCACGTTGTTGTTGAAAGAAAGGGTAATTTCGTCTTCTTCCAAAGCGTTTACGGCGTCTATAATAAATTTTGAATTCATTGCTATGCGAACGTCTTTCCCTTCGACTTTCGCCCTTACCGGTTCCTGAACGTTGCCAAGTTCGGAAGCGGAAGAAATTTCTATTTTGTCGTTTGAAATATCAAATAAAATCAAACTGTTTTTGTCGCCTCTTACCAAAATTGCGGCGCGCTCGATACTCGCCTTCAATCTGTCTTTTTCAACCTGAATGGTTGTTATAAAACTTTTGGGGATAATATTGTCTTTTTGAATAAAATCTCCGCCGTATAAGCGCGACGTCAAAACGGTGTTTTCCGCTTCAACCAAAATCATACCGCGCTGCACAAATATTTCCGTTTCTCCGTCGCCGTCGGGAATCATTTTTTCAATTTCGTTAAGCGTGCGCGAAGGGCATACAATTTCCATATTGCCGGTAGAGGAAGTCACTTTTCCCTTAATGGTTGCAAGCCTTACCCCGTCGAGAGAAGTTACGCAAATATCTTCGCCGGATATTACAAACTGGCAACCCTTCAAAATAGGACGCGAATCGTCCGTAGCGCAGCAAAACGACGTTGAAGTTATAAAGTTTTTTAAGTCTTTCGTCTTTAATTTAAAGCTGTTTTCCCTTATTTCAACGTCTATTTTGGGGAAATCGTCTACGGGAAGAACCTGCATACTCGTCTGACTGTCCGCGTAAATAATGTCCATCTTTTTTCCGTCGGCAGATAACGTTATTTGCACGCCTTCCAATTTCTTTATAAAGTCGGCGAAAACTTTGCCCGTTACGCAAACTTCGCCTTCTTCGTAAACTTCCGCTTTTATTTTCTTTATTATTGAAATTTCTCCGTCGGTGGCGGAAAGGGTAATTTCATCGTTTTTCGCTGATATTTTAATACATTCCAATACGGGAATGGTGGTTTTTGACGAGCAAGCTTTGACAACTTTCAAAGTAGCTTCGGACAGGTCTATTCCTTCGCAAACAATTTTCATAACGGTCCTCGGTAATCCTTTTATTTTTAATTTGTTAATTTAATAGTTATATTACTAGTAGTTATTATTAGTAGGCGGTGTTGAAATGTGTATAACTTTCTGCGTGTGCCGAAAATCATATATATTTTAACAAAAAACAAGTTAAAAAGCAACTGAAATATGTAATTTTTAGTTGTGGATTACGTTAAATTTTAGGTGGATAAAAAAGGTGAGAAATTGTTGACAAGTTAGCAAGTTTTGTAAAAAACTTAATTTGAATATTTTGAAAAATTTTTCAAAAAGATAAATTAAAAGTTTTAATTGAAATTATCCACATAATTATTAAGATTGTTTATAACTTTAAGTTGAAATAAAGTGGAAAAAATTATATAATTCTTATATGAAAGAAATTTTTGAAAATTACGGCATAAAAATAGCGGAAAACGAGTTAAACAGGTTGGAAACATTCAAAAATCTGTTGTTAGAATATAACGAAAAGTATAATTTAACCGCCATTAAAGAGGAAAAAGAGATTTATATTAAACATTTTTTGGACAGTATTTTGCCCGAAAAGTTGTTTTTTGAGGGCGCCGAAGTTGTTGAAATAGGTTCGGGCGGGGGGTTTCCTTCCGTTCCTTTAAAAATTTTGAGGAATGATTTAAAATTTACGTTGATTGAAAGCACGGGAAAAAAGTGCGATTTTTTGAAAATTGCGGGACAAAATTTAGGCTTTGAAAATTTTGAAGTGCTTAATCTGCGTGCGGAAGACGGGGGGCGCAATGTAAAATTGCGTGAGAAATTCGATATTTGCACTGCCAGAGCGGTTGCAAAACTCAACACGTTATGCGAATACTGCTTGCCCTTTGTAAAGGTTGGCGGCTTGTTTATAGCGTATAAGGGCGATTGTGCGGAAGAACTTGAAGAAAGTAAAAAAGCTATTGAAATTCTGGGCGGAAAAATAGAAAAAGTGCAAACTTACGAATTGCCGGAAAATTTTGGAAAAAGGACGGTAATTTCAATAAAAAAGGTAAGCGCCACCCCTTCAAAATACCCGCGCGGCAACGGTAAAGAGAGAAAAAATCCGCTTTGATTTTATAAAATAAATAAAAATTTTAAATATGATTATGAATTGCGCGTTCAGCGGTCACAGAAATTTATTGAAGGAACTTGACGTAAATCTTTTGGACCGCGTTATTTTAAACTTAATAAAAACTGGTGTAAAAAACTTTTATTGCGGTATGGCGATAGGTTTTGATTTTATCGCCGCCGAAAGCGTAATTGCGCTTAAAAAGCAATACGATATAAAACTGTTTGCCTGCATACCTTGCGAGGGGCAAAGCGAAAGTTATACTCAAAAAAACAAAGAGCGCTATCAACGCATACTTGAATCCTGCGACGGAGAAATAATTCTTGCGCCATCCTATTATAAAGGTTGTATGTTCGGGCGCGACAGATTTTTGGTGGATAATTGCGGGGTTTTGGTAAGTTTTTTGCGAAAAAAAAGCGGCGGAACTTACTATACCGTAAAATACGCCGAAAGAAAAAATATAAAAATAATTCAACTTTAAATTTTATTCAAGCCCGCCTTCCGGCGGGTTTTTTTATATGCAGTTTTTGCGCAGTTCGGCGCGACGGTTTTGAAGGGCTTCAAGAATGTATGATGAAATTCCGTCCGCAATAATTTCCGCCATTTTGTAAACTATGTTAAGTCTTGTCGCAGAAAAAAGCGAATAGTTAAACATAGACCTTTCGGCAACAATTCCCATTATGGAAATATCGCCGACTTTTGAAAGTTTTTTGTTTGCTCCGCTGCCGGGTTTTATTCCCCGCTTGCAAAGTTTAATCAATCCGATGTCGCCCGCAAGACCTACCGCGGCGTCGACGGCTATTATGGGGCTGCCAGGGTGAGTTGAACGGAGAAACTCGTTCATATATTTTACTTCGTGCGCGGTTATTGGTTTTGCCAAAGTTCCGTAAACGTAGCAATTTAAGCCTGCAAGTCTTTCTTTCAATTTTGTGCCGGTAACGGGGCCTAGACTGTCGCCCACCGATAAATCGCTGCCGATGCACAATATGACGGGAACGGCAGAAGTATCCTGCAACATTTTCTTTAAAGAAAGGCAAACCCCGCCGGAAGCCATTGCATTATATAAGTTGAACGAAAATTCCATAACTGTAACCTCCGGCAAATTATTGACCAAAACTCCGTAAATTATAATACGCAAAATAAATTAGGCTTGACATTTATCAAAATTTATTAATTTTGCGGCGCAAAAAATTATTTTTAAAAATGTTATCCACATTTCCACACTTTTAAACGGCGCAAGTTTATAACAATGGCGCATTTTATCCACAAAAAAGGGGTAAAATACAGTGTATAGGGGTATGGTTAAGGTTTTTTAATATAAATTTCAAAAAATAATCCACATATTTAACATAATAAGCATAAAATTAAGGCAAAATTATCCCCTTTTTGAAAAAATTATCCACATTACCATTTTTTGCCGCGCTTTACGTTTCACGTGAAACGTTTAAAAAGTCAAAAAATTTGGTTGAAAGTTCCACGGGAAACATTTTTTAAATAAAAAGCAGTGTAGCGCAAGTAAATTTAATCATATTTTTATTACAAAATTAAAAAATCAGGTAGATTAAAGCCGTGAAAAACAGCGGTTTATACAATGTAAAAATTGTGTGATAATAACGTAATTTTAGGGCTAAATACTTGAAAAGTACGGTATTATGTGTTAGAATCATACTTGGTTACTTATCAAACAGTAAAGGAGCAGTATTTTGAACAAAAAAGGCAAATTAATAATGGGGCTGATAGCCTTTGCGCTTGTTGCCGTGGCGGCGGTAATGCTAATTTTAAACACCGTTAACCGTGCCAACGAGATTGGCTTCCCCGAATTTAAGACGTACGTTGAAAATATTCAGTACTTCAAGGAAGACGAGAACGGAAAAATGGTTCCCAACCTTGACGAAGACGGCGCAATAGTAAGCAGGTTTGTTTTTGACGAAAACGGCGACCCCGTCAAGCTGGATAGCGAATATTATGTAAATAAAGACGGCGCAATAGTTAAAAAAGTTAAATCAAATAAGGGCGCAGAAAAAGAAGTACCGCTTGTAGTCATCTGGAAATTAAATATAGGTATATATAAATTCAGCGGAAAGGCAAACACGGGCAACGTTTTTGCTTACGGACCTTCGGCGTACGGCTCGCTTGATTCCGAAATAATAAAGGTGTGGGAACAATTCGGCGTTGATTACGATTATACCAACCCCAACGCCAACAGCTGGGTTTCAACGCTGTTCACCGTACTTTCGCTTGTAATTGTTTGCGTGGTATTTTTCCTTATTATTCGCTCTACAATGGGTGGCAACGGCAAAATTATGAGTTTTGCCAAGACTAAGGCGAGAGTTTCCACAAATATTAAAGTGCGCTTTAACGACGTGGCGGGCGCAGAAGAAGAAAAGGTTGAACTTGCCGAAGTGGTAGAGTTTTTGCGCCAGCCCAAAAAGTTTTCCGATTTAGGGGCGCGTATTCCCAAAGGCGTGCTTTTGGTAGGTCCTCCTGGAACGGGTAAAACATTGTTTGCAAAGGCTGTTGCAGGCGAAGCGGGCGTTCCGTTCTTTTCGGTTTCCGGTTCTGACTTCGTAGAAATGTACGTCGGCGTAGGTGCCTCGCGCGTACGCGACCTATTTGAAATGGCAAAGAAAAACCAGCCTTGCATAATTTTTATAGACGAAATTGACGCTGTCGGCAGACACCGCGGAGCGGGCTTAGGCGGCGGCAACGACGAAAGAGAGCAAACGTTGAACCAGATTCTCGTTCAGATGGACGGGTTTGAATCTAATGAAGGCGTAATTGTTATGGCGGCGACAAACCGTGCGGATATACTTGACCCCGCTTTGATGAGACCCGGCCGCTTTGACAGACAAATTTTTGTAAACCTTCCCGACGTCAAGGGCAGAGAGCAGATTTTGAAAGTTCACGCACGCAATAAACCGATATCGCCCGACGTCAACTTTAAAACGGTTGCCAGAATTACCGCTGGTTTTTCCGGTGCCGACCTTGCAAACCTGTTGAACGAGGCTGCAATACTTGCCGCGCGCGCGGATAAGAAGTTTATAGGCAACGTAGAACTTTACGAAGGCGTAAACAAAGTTTTGATGGGTCCGCAGAAAAAGAGCCGCGTTGTAACCGAAAGCGACAAGAGAATTACCGCTTATCACGAAGCGGGACACGCGATACTTGCAAAACTCTGCGAAAATTGCGACCCCGTGCAGGAAGTTTCTATTATTCCCCGCGGAAACGCCGCAGGCTATACAATGACACGTCCGGACAGCGACGACTCGCATATGACTAAAAATAAAATTACCGACTTCATTTGTATGGCTTTGGGCGGGCGCGTAGCGGAAGAACTTGTAATTAAGGATATTACTACGGGCGCTTCAAACGATTTGGAACGCGTTACCGAAATGGCTAAACGTATGGTTACCGAATGGGGTATGAGCGACAAGCTTGGACTTATGACCTACGGAAGCAACTCGCAAACGGTATTTTTGGGCAAAGATATGGAAACGCACAACGCATATTCCGACGAAACCGCAAGGTCTATTGACGAGGAAATGCACGCGATTATTGAAGGTGCGCATAGCCGCGCAACTAAGTTGCTTACCGAAAAACGTTCCGTTTTGGACAATATGGCAAGGGTGCTTATTGAACGCGAAACTATTTACACCGAAGAAGTGGATATGCTTATGGACGGCAAATCTCATACGGAAGTTATGCAGTTTATGGACGAACAGGACGAAAAGCACGCCGAAAATCCTTTCAAAAAGTTTGAAGGCTAATTGGTTAAGAGAGAAAAGTTTCCCGTGAAACGGAAAGGTTGAGTTATGGGTAAAATCATATCTTTTTCAAATAAAAAGGGCGGCGTCGGTAAGACGACAACTGCCATAAATATGGCGGCTTACTGCGCCGACCTTGGTAAAAAAGTGTTGCTTATCGACATTGATTCGCAAGGCAACGCCACAACGGGGCTGGGTTTTTCCAAAAGCGCTTTAAAAAAATCCGTTTACAACGTTTTAATTGAGGACGACAACATTGCCGGCAATATTTTGCCCACACAGGTTAAATTGCTGGATATACTTCCCGCCAACGTCGATTTGACGGGGGCGGAAGTAGACCTTGTCTATAAAAAGAACCGCGAACGGATTTTGAAAACCGCTTTGGAAAAAATCCGTAACGACTACGACTACATATTTATCGATTGTCCGCCTTCGCTGGGATTGCTTACAATAAACGCGTGGGTTTCTTCCGACTCGGTTATTATACCTTTGCAAAGCGAATATTACGCCTTGGAAGGGGTAAGCCAGCTTATGAACACAATTGCAATGGTCCGCCAACACCTAAACCCCAACTTGCAGATTGAAGGGGTGGTTATAACTATGTACGACGGCAGGGCTTTGATATCAAAGCAGATTACGGCGGAAATTAAAAAGTTTTTCAAAAATAAACTTTACGAAATTATTATTCCACGCAACGTACGTCTGTCCGAGGCCCCCAGCCACGGCGTGCCCATAATGCTGCACGACCCGAAGTGCGTGGGAGCGAGGGCGTATAAGGCGCTTGCGGAAGAATTTTTGTCCAAACAAAGATAAACGTATATAAAACAAATAATTAATCGTAAAAAGTTGACGACGGTATAACCCGCTAACCGCGTTGCAAATTAAGTTTAAACACCGAAAGAGAGAAAAAAAGTTATTTTACTATAAGGAGCGAAAATATGGCAAAAGGCTTAGGAAAGGGCTTGGACGCCCTGTTCGAGGAGACGGACGCCGCCTTCGAGCAGTCCTTCGAACACAGAAGCGCCTTCGATTATACCGAAGAAGAACGCGCAAACGCGCAGGAAATGGCGCTTAACAAAATTCACGCTAATCCAAACCAGCCGCGTAAAAATTTTGACGAACAAGCGCTGAAAGAACTTGCCAATTCCATACAGCAGCACGGCGTAATTATGCCGATAGTCGTAAACGACAACAAAGACGGAACGTATATGATTATCGCGGGCGAACGTCGTTACCGCGCGTGCAAGCTTGCGGGCAGGAACACCATTCCGGTGGTTATCAGGCAGTATTCGCAAAGAGAAATAAAAGAAATTTCGCTTATAGAAAATCTGCAAAGGGAAGATTTAAACCCCATAGAAGCCGCCACCGCGATGAAGCAGCTTATGATTGACTATAAACTTACGCAGGACGATTTGGCTGAACGCATAGGCAAGTCCCGTCCCGCCGTTGCAAACACGTTGAGGCTGCTTAACCTTTGTCCCGAAGTTATGATGATGGTGGCGGAGGGAAGGCTTTCCGCCGGTCACGCAAGAACGCTTGTGCCCCTTCCCGCGGAGGAGCAGATTCAGTTTGCGCAAGACACAATCAAAGGGCAGCACTCCGTGCGCGAACTTGAAAAAAAAGTGCGCGCCTATAATATTCCTTCCGAAGTGTTGGAGGAGCGCAAAAAGAAAAAACGTGCGCTTGCCTCTATCGAACTTAAACAACTTGTCGAAAGAATGCGCTATACCTTCCGTACGAAGGTAAGCCTTATAGGTACCGAAAAGAAGGGGCGCATATATATAGACTATTATTCTCGTGACGATTTGGACAGGATAGCCGAAATTCTGGACATTATAGACAAGCAGTAATTATATTCGGTTGAAAAGTTTTTAAAAATAAAATAATTTGCAGAACAGCCCCCGCGCCAAGGTAGGCGCGGGGGCTGATTAAACCGTAGGTTGATAAAGTTTACAACGTTTGGTTTAGTAAATAAGGGAGCAAACAACTTTTGTTACGTGTACTTTAAACTCGTTTCGCGGTAAAATATAATCATTAAACGCCCCGAAAAACGGGCGTCAAGGAGAATGAATTATGAACAGTTTAGGTGAAAGAATATCATATTACCGCAAAAAAGCGGGAATGACGCAGGAGCAACTTGCCGAAAAGTGCTCGGTTACCGCGCAGGCGGTTTCAAAATGGGAAAACGATTTGACGGCGCCGGATATAAGTTTGATTGCGCCGCTTGCAAAGTTATTTTCAATTACCTGTGACGAATTTTTGGGAGTGCAGAGGGCTGAAACAGCCGCAGTGGCGCCCGAACTTGTAAATTTAAACGCAATGCTGCTTAAATTGAAGGTTGACAGCGCGAAAGGCGACAAGGTAAACATCAACTTTCCGCTTTCCATTGCCGAAGTTGTGCTAAAAAGCGGAATTATAAAGACAAAAGGCGGCGAAAGTTTAAGCGGAATCGAAAATATCGATTTAGAGCAGATTGTATCTCTTGTAAAATTAGGCGCGGTGGGCAAACTTATGGACGTGCAGTCCGCCGACGGCGACGTCGTGGAGATTTGGGTGGAATGACGCTTTACGTAAAAAAAGGTAAACTTCGGCTGTGGTTTGTCTGTCCGTTGGGGCTTGCGGGCGTAATTTTACGGCAGGCGATTAAAAGCGCAAAAAGCAATATGGCGGAAAAGGGAGCGGAGGAAGGACAAAAAGTCGTTTTAAACGTTCCCGACAAAAAGACGGTAAAGAAAATAATTTCAAAAATACGCGAGGCAAAAAAGCGGTTCGGAAGGTTGACGTTGCTTTGCGCGCAGTCCGCCAAAGGCGAAAAGGTTGTAATAAAATTATAAAAACAAGCAGGGACGCGATATTGCGTCCCTGCGTTAATTCTGCTGTTAAAATTTGTATTACATCAAAGCCTTGCCCTGAGCGGTGCCGATTACCGTGAACATTTCCACTTCGTCGCCGGTTACCGCGTCAACGTATATATAGTAGACGTCGTCGCCGAACGTGCCGTAAAATTCATAGCACAGCGTTTCGCCGCCGTTTACGGGTATAAGGCACAAGCGCGAAGTTTCGGTGTTGAAACCGCCGTTAAGCGCGCCCTTTGCTTCGCCGGCGGAAATTTTTGCTTCGCCCAAATCTCTTTGGGTGTGGTTAAGCACGTAAGCAAGTCCTTCCATACCGGTTACAATTCCGCGTTCTTCGCAAACCTTCAATTTGACCATATCGGAGTAAATTACAACGCCGTTCTGCATATAAGCGAAGTTGAGGTTGCAAGTCGTTCCGTTTTCGCTGCTCCAAACTGCCTTCATATTTTTGAAGCCGAGGTCCTTCAAAAAGTCTTCCGCAATGTCAATGCAGCGCTCTACCGAAAAGTTTTTGGCAGAGCAGTCTTTATAACTGTTAAATTCGACTACTTTGCCGCCCTGTTTGGAAAGCTGCGCGCTCATTTCGCCGTCTTTCGTCTGCATAGAAACGTTGTAGCAGGACAAATTTTCAGCCTGAACTTCGCCCGTGCACTTTACGTCGGTCACTTCATAACCTTTAAAATACTGCTTTGCAAGTTCTTCGGCGCGCGCGCAGGAAACTTCTTCAAGTCCGGCAAGATTTTTAGCGCCCGCCTTTTTTATATTTTCGGCAAAGGGTCCGTCGTGTATTTCTTTGGGCGTTTCAACTACGTTGTTTTCAATTTCGCCGAAAGTAACGTACATAAGGCTGTTTTGCTTGCCGCGCATCGCTTTAATCATCTCTTTGCCGTCGCAGTTTGCCGTCAGTTCGTTTATCGTCTGTTTAAGCTGTAAATTCGTCTTGTACATATGCTCGATGGTCGCAATCTGGCTTTGGGTAAGTTTTTTGCCGTTTGCAACCGCGTACAGCATAGACTGCGCGCTGTCGCCCATCTTGTTTACGAAGGAAGACATATTCTGCGTAAACTGCATATCCATAGGCAAACGTTCAAGCACTATTTCAGCCATTTCGCTTTCGATAGCCACGTTAGAAAGCAGTTTAACCTGCTCGCCGCGGGTGTTTGCAACGCGCGCTTTCGAAAGGTTGGTGTCCAGATTGTCAATGATGGAATTAAGTTCGTACAGCGACTCGGTGTGAACCGTAGCCATATCCGTAGTCATTCCGTCCATATTAATCCAGCCGTAAGTCAGCATAGAGCCGAGGGCAAGAGTAACTACGCCCAGCGAAATAACCGCCGCAAGCCAGCCGCCGAATCCGGGCGCGTGACGCTTTTCGTTATTGGCGGCGCGTTTTTCCGCGCGCAGTTTAAGGCGGTGTTCGCGTTTTGCGCGTCTGTCCGCCAAAGCCGCTTCGCGCTTGGCAACGCGGGCATCCACAAGCGCCCTGCGTTCTTCGCGCCTTCTTTCAATGCGCGCTTCCTTGCTTTCGTGTTTAAGCAAATCGCGGCGCTCGCGTCTTTTTTCTCTTGCTTCCGCGCGTTTTTCCTTCATCGCTGCAATTCTGTCAAGACGTTTCTGCTTTGCGTCAAGCCTCTTTTCAAGGCGCTTCTGCTTTTTCTCGGCGCGTATTTTCGCCGCTTCAAGCTTCTTCTGCTCGCGCAGTTCCTTTCTTTTGCGCTGCTTTTCGCTTAACTGTTTTACGCGGTTTTTATTCTTCTTTTTGTCCGTCTTTTTTACGCTTTTGACGGGTTTAGTCGATTTTTTACCGTGTTTTTCAGCCTTTTCCTGTTTTACGGGCGCCGCTTTTTTGCTTTTAGTCTGTTCGGACTTAACCGCAGCGTTCTTTTTTGCGGCGGGCTTTCTGCCGTTGTCGGCAAGCGCTTCCGCTTTCTGCGCCCCGCTTGAAATTTCTTTCTTGTTCACTTAAATTTCCCTCCTTAAATCGCAAAAATGTGTTTACCGATGGTGGTAACCGTCTTTCTTCCGAATATCCAGCTGCTTGTCGCCACCGCGGGGTTGTAATAATATAAACAACCGTAAGTGGGGTCCCAGCCGTTCATCGCGTCCTGCGCGGCGTTCATAGCCGTCTTGTTGGGGCTAAGGTTAATCTGCCCGTCCGAAACGGCGGTAAACGCGCCCTTCTGATAAATTACGCCCGAAATGGTGTTGGGGAACTGGGAAGAAGCAACTCTGTTCAAAATAACCGCGCCAACGGCAACCTGACCCGTATAGCTTTCTCCGCGCGCTTCCGCATAAATACATTTTGCAAGCAAGTACAAGTCAGAGCTGGTGTAGTTGGAGCCGCCGTTATTATTTTTCTTTTCGTTGTCCAAAACCTTAACCGAGTCGTTCATTCCCAACGCTTCGAAGGTAGAGCGCCCCGCAATACCGTCTACGGTCAGTCCGTTTTTGCGCTGAAACTTTTTCACCGCTTCAACCGTGGCTTTTCCGTAAATACCGTCCACCGCGCCGGAGTAATAACCCCATTGCTTCAAACGTCTTTGTACTTCTTTCACCTCGCCGCCGCTTGCGCCCTGCTTTAATACCGCAGTCTGTATAAACGGCGCCGCAGCGAAGTCGTTTTCGCTTGTATGTCCCGTATTGAATATAGCGCCGACGGTGGCAACCGTTGCCAACGCAACCGCAGCAGCGCCTATTCTAAGTGCTTTTTTCATTTTTCCTCCTTAGCTGCGCCGTTGCGGCGAGCGTTACAATATGTGACGGCGGTTTCCCGCCTTTGCAATTATTATGAATAAGCGTGAAAAAAATATACGCGTTTTATGTCAGCCGACTTTTGCAAATTATTAGGTATTCAAAAAAATACAAATCCCCCCTGCGGCTAATTTTGCCGCAGCGGGGACGTGTTATATAAATTTTAATTGCTTTGGCGGGCAGTCCGCGCGCTTTAACATAACTTCAAGCAAAGAATTTTTTTATTATTTCGTATATTGCCGAGCGGTATTCCACTTCCGTCGTGCCGGAAGTAAAACAAAGAGGGGGATAAATTACGCACCACCAGTTGTCGCCCTTGCCTGTGCCCAATTCTATAATAAGCGCGTCGTATAATCCCGCTTCCAAAGTCAGTTCTCCGTAAACGCGGGTGGGAAATTCTTCTGCGCGAACCTGCGCGCGGGCGGTGTAGTCAAAGCCGTTTGCTTTAAGGGTTTTATCGCAAACTTTTTCTATTTCAGGAATAATGTTTTCTATCACCTTCATTGCGGTTTGCTTGTCTACGCACTGCGCAGCGTAAGGGGTTATAAATTTTACAACTTCGTCCTTAACTATGTATTTTACGTTTTGGTCTATTTGCTCGTTAGAGTTGGCGCGCACGTGAATACGCAAATAATCCGTTTCGGGCTGAACGGAAGCGGAAAGTTTTCCTCCCGCATAAATAACCGCCGCAATCATAACAACCAATACAAATCCCGCTGCAATAATTTTTTTCATTTTTAAACTCCGCCTTAAATTTTTTACATAAGCGTTATTGACGCGGGTTAAGTAATTTATACAGTCATTTTAAAAAATATTTTTATTGACGGCGTTTTGCCGTTATGCTAAAATTTAAATATGATTTATCTTAAAAATTTCCGCTTTCCTGATAAAGAGCGTGAGCTGGATTACAGAATTTCTTTTAGAATGACCTGCTATAATACAATGTACCCGTTTTTTGTGCTTTCGGAACGCGGTTTAACTTCGCTCGACTTCGAACCGATTACAATTTTATACGGCGGAAACGGCTCCGGCAAAACCACGGCGCTTAATATTATTGCGGAAAAGGTGGGGGCGCAGAGGGACGCGCGTTACAACCGCTCGGAATTTTTTGAAAATTACACAAAACTTTGTTGCTTTGAACAGAAAGATTTCCCGCAGGAAAAAAAGTTTCTCGCCAGCGACGACGTTTTCGATTTTATGCTTAACATACGCGCCTTTAACGAGGGGGCGGAGGAAAACGTTAAAGAACTTTCCAAAGCGTATATATCGTTGCGCGAAAACAAGTTTACAGTGCGCTCGCTTGAAGATTACGAGCAGCTTAAACAAATTTGCGACGCAAGAAGGCTTACAGAATCTAAATTTATAAGTAAATACCGCATAGAAAATATTCGAGAACGCTCTAACGGAGAAAGCGCGTTTTCTTATTTTACGCAGAAAATCAAGAACAACGGTTTGTATCTTTTGGACGAGCCGGAAAACAGCCTGTCGCCCGAACGTCAAACGGAACTTGCGCGGTTTTTAGTGGACAGCGCGCGGTTTTATAACTGTCAGTTTATAATTGCCACGCATTCGCCCTTTTTGCTGGCTATGCGGGGCGCAAAAATTTATGATTTGGACGAGGAGTTTGTGGACGTGAAGCAGTGGCATCAACTTAAAAACGTCCGCGAGTACTATAATTTTTTTAAAAAGCACGAGGAAGATTTTAAATAATTTTTAAAACAGCGGCAAAATTTTCGGTCGGTATGCAAAAAATAAAGTTGTAAGTAACAAAAAATTTTAAACGTACATACTATATATAGTGGTTGCGCCCCCGTGCGCAAACTAAAATAAAAAAGCCGCGTAAAAATTAATAAAAAAATAAAAATTTTTGAAAAAATCGCTTGATTTTTATTTGGTTATTTGATATATTAGTTAAGCGTTTTGGGAGCTTAGCTCAGTTGGGAGAGCAACTGCCCTACAAGCAGTGGGTCACAGGTTCGAGCCCTGTAGCTCCCACCAAAACGACAGTGCGGCGATTATGCGGGAGTGGCTCAGTGGTAGAGCGTCACCTTGCCAAGGTGAATGTCGCGGGTTCGAATCTCGTCTCCCGCTCCAAGTAATAGCCGCACTGTTTTTTTATAAGGCGTCATAGCCAAGCGGTAAGGCAAGGGTCTGCAAAACCCTGACTCCCCAGTTCAAATCTGGGTGGCGCCTCCAATCAAAAGTCCGTGTTTTGTCGAAAGGCGAAATGCGGTTTTTTTTATTAATTCAAAGCGTTTCGGCGGTTTTTCATAGGACTATGCGAAATACCTTACAAGCATATTTGCTTTGAGTTTATTATAAGCGGCAGCTTTCGCAAGCGCAATAAAACTCCCTCCTGAACTTCAAGAGGGAGCATCTGTTTAAAATAATATTTACTTAAAACGCGCGAAGCGTTATTGCGGAGGATTTTGCTTTTTTTTGAATAAGTTTAAAATTTTGTCGGTTACCTTTTTGTTGAAAACTATAAATTTGTCCCACACGAATTCCGTAACAAAATTTATAATCATCATAAGCACGGTTACCGCAATTCCCCAGTTTTTGCCCCATAATTTTTCAAGCGCGCCACCGCCGAAAACCGAAACAGGGATAAACGCAGCGTAGTAAACAACCACAAGCGCCATTGCCAGCGGAACGTTGTTTGCCGCTTTAAAAGTAAATTTTCGGTTGAAAGTAAAATTCCAGACCACGGAAAGCACTATGCTTATAAGGTATGCGGGCCACCACGGCAGGCATTTTGTCCAGTTGTACAAAATTGCAAACGAAAGAAGTTGAATTGCGCCAGCAGACAATGAAAAAGCGGTAAATTTTACAATCTGTAAAAATTGTTGTTTTTTATTTAGTTTTTCTTGTTGCTTGTTTTCTTCTTCGGGTGATTGATTTAAATTTTCCATAATCGACGGAGTAAATACTATTACAAAATTTTCGGCAATGCAAGTTTTAATCAAAAAAGATTGACATTTTGCCGCGTGTTTGTTAAGATAACAATGTTTTACAAACGCTGATTTGAAACATATTTAATTGCTCGTGTGGTGGAATAGGCAGACGCAAGGGACTTAAAATTTTTGGCAGAAAATAATTAACAGAAAAATAACATAAAAACTGAAAACTTAACAAAAACACCTGCTGGTGTGGTGGAATAGGCAGACGCAAGGGACTTAAAATTTTTGGCAGAAAATAATTA
>CAJUEV010000018.1:21465-22327 GCA_910585785.1 uncultured Christensenella sp.
ACAGAAAATTAACAAAAAAACTGAAAACTTAACAAAAACGCATGCCCGAGTGGTGGAATAGGCAGACGCAAGGGACTTAAAATCCCTCGGTAGAAATACCGTGCCGGTTCAAGTCCGGCCTCGGGCACCAGTAACGATAGAGGTTGAACCCTCTGCGTTAAACCAGTAATAGCCTTGTCGTTATCGGCAAGGCTTATTTCTTTAATTTCCTTGTCGTTGCCGAAAATCAGATATGTAACTACTGTATCGTCGTAAACAAAAACCTTGTAAACGAGGTTGTCTATCAGTTTCTTTTGGTATTCTTTGTCGTTAGGGTCGCCCTTTATTAGCATACTGACAAAGTCAATAATCTTTTCTTTGGTTATCTTTTGCCCGCGCTCTAACTCTATTTGCGCCTTGTGTGCGGTTAGGTCTTTAATAAGTATTTCTATCTCTTGCATTTTGCGCTCTATATTTGCCCGCAGTAGGTCGTTACGCGCCAGTATAAAGGCGTTTGTAAGTTGTTCCGCCTCGTCTTGTGCGTGCCTTATTTGCGCCTCTATGCTTTTCATTCCGTTGTCGCCCGTGCGTTGCTCATAATAGTTTATCGTGTCTTGCGCGGCTTTCTCAACGTTTTTTCTATCGCTCAATAATTCGTGTACCACTTGGGTAACGTACAATTCCAGTTTGTCTTTGTCCTCGCGTTTATTGTCGCAGAGGGCTTTATTTTTCTGCTTGCAAACATAATAGTAATGTTTTTTGCCTAATCTGCTTGTACCGCCGCCCGCTATCATAGCCGTGCCGCAATGCCCGCAAAACGCCTTGCCCGTAAGCAAATACGGCTCAATAGCGGAGTTTGCTCCCGCAAGTATTTTGTTTTGCT
>CAJUEV010000019.1 GCA_910585785.1 uncultured Christensenella sp.
AACATAATCATCTGCATGATTTATGCTAATATCCCCATGATAATACCCTTGTAATACATCAAGTTCACTATTTGGTATTAAATCAGCAATTTTAGTTGCCGATTTTTTCATAATAGGTCTTTCTTTACTTCCAACTAATACAAGAACTTTTGCTCTAGTATGTGATAAAGTATCTTTGACTTCATAACTAGAATTTGACTTCATAAAAGCAATTAAATTATCTTTTGTAATTTTACAAGTATCTTCATAATACATATCAAACAAACTGTTTTTAAGTTTTAAACTTTTAAACTGTAGTTTTGAAAACCATTTTTTACTTATTAAACAATATAATAAATTAAATGTTGGCGCTATCATTTTATAAGTAAATTTCATAGGAATTGTCAAGGCACTTTCAACAATAGCATATTCACATATATTAGGATTTTTAGATAGTATTTCTAACAATATTTGTCCTCCTAATGATAGCCCTCCAATTAGTTT
Source organism: uncultured Christensenella sp. (assembly GCA_910585785.1). GTDB lineage: Bacteria > Bacillota > Clostridia > Christensenellales > Borkfalkiaceae > Coproplasma. The sequence continues at coordinate 484 of CAJUEV010000019.1, forward strand.
TACTTTCCTATTATAATTATCATTTATAAAATTTATTATTTCTAAAGCATTACTTTCAATAGAAGTAAAGTTTGTATCGCTATTCGAATGTCCATCTAGTATAGGAATGACTATGTGAAATTCATCTTCAAGCAATCCTATTTCATCTATATAATTCCACCAAGAAAGACCACCACCATGCAATAAAATTATAATATCTTTATTCTTTGAACCATATTCTTTATATTCCATCTTACACCTATAAATAACTGTTTATCGTACAATCATTATATCACGAAAAATGGAAGAACACAACCGATTGAATTTTGCGGGAAATATAAAACATATCTATATCTCACTATGCTACAAATAGCCCGTTCGTCCACGCAATATAAATATCAAAAAAGCGTGGCTCCACGCCACGCTTTAATCTCTACAACCTGCGGCTTACCGAATATTCCCTATGGAAACTGCGATAAAACCGTCCTTGTTTTTTTATTACGGTTATGCTTAAACGAAACTACGATAAACAGTAATTTAAAACGGAATATTCGTTTTGGGTGATGACGGCTCCGTAAAAAATGTATTGCAAAAAAGATGTAATTCGCTGTTTATGGGCAATACTTTTTTATTAATATATGATAAAACAGAAGTATCCGATAAGGAGATTTTTATATATGGATATGCAGAAAATCGGAATATTTTTATCCAAATTGCGCAAAGAAAAAAAATCTTACTCAGGAAGAATTAGGCGAAGAAATCGGCGTCACCAATAAAACTGTTTCCCGTTGGGAAAACGGGAACTATTTACCGCTCGTTGAAATTCTTCAAATATTGAGCAAAAAATATGACGTTAGTATAAATGAAATATTGTCGGGCGAGCGGCTTGACGACGAAAAGTTTAAGACAAAAGCGGAGGAAAACATTTCGACTGCTTTGGAAAACAGCACGTTTGACTTAAAAGAAAAGAAAATGGTTTTTGAAAAAAATGGTTAAACGACCATATGCTTGAATTGATTTCAGAAATATTTTTGATGTTTTCTTTTGCTGTTTTAAGTGCAATTTTTTATAAAGAGCTATGTATTGTGCTGTCAATCGTTTGTTTTATTTGGGCATTTTGGATTAACAACCGCCGAGCCGCATATGTGGAAAAACATATTTGCGGTGATAAAAAAACGCATTCCGAATCAGAAACCGAGAAAAAACCGGAATAAGAACCTAATTGCTTTTCGGGTTACGGTTGCTTTATGGTAAAAGCCGCGGGATTTTATTTTCCGCGGCTTTTGCGTTTTAGCGAATTTTAAGCTGTTCAGTTGAAAAACCTTCGCATTTCGGTACGGTTTAGGTATTGCACGGAATGGAATTTTCCCGAAACGACGCAGTCTTTTTATCTCTTTGCGGTATTGCGCTTTGCCAGCACAAACGACAATACGCTTTCAAGCACGGCAACCGCCGTTACGGTAATCCATAAAGCAACCCAGTTTATGCTGATAATCGCGGAGTTTTCGCCGAACGCGCCGTAAAGCGCAAGCACGATAATAACGGCAACGAGCGGAATAAGCGCAATAAAAATCAAAAGTATGGCAATTCGTTTTTTTGTAAAAACGTACCTGTTTGTAAAAAGAGCCGTCCCGCTGCCTATTGTAGCTGCCAAAAAAGGAATTATCAAATCGACGGCGTCTACGTCAATTATAACGCCGCGTACGGCTTCGCCTTCGTTTGGAAATAAGTACGTACCGAAAACGACGATAGGAAACGCCACGGCAAAGCTTATAGCCATATAAGACAGTATGGATAAAACATATTCGTACCAACGCTTTTTTACGGCGTTTTTCAAAACCTCGTCGCAAAAATCCTGCCCGCCGTTCGGAAATATGCTGTCCGCACTGTCGCCGCGTGCTTCCGCCTCGGCTATCATCGAAACGATATCCGCCCGAATTCTTTTCAGTTCGAAACGGTTAATTCCTTTTGCTAAAAGATGGCTTTCCATTTTTTTTACTAGCGCAACGCTCTTTTTTGATATATTTTTCATATTATTCCTCCATAATTGATTTTACTATTTTTTCAAGCGCACAATATTCGCGCTCGAACTCGTTTAAGTATTGCCGCCCCGCTTCCGTAATAAAATAATACTTGCGCTTCGGACCGACTGCCGAATCGCGAAGATTCGAGCAGATAAGTCCCTGCTTCTCCAATCGTAAAAATAACGGATATATGGTTCCTTCGGCTAAATCCGTAAAACCTTTTTTCCGCATATGCTCGATTGCGCCGTAAGCATACATAGGCTCTTTTGACAGCGTTTTCAAAATACAGCCTTCCAACGTCCCTTTCAGTAATTGTGACTTATCAAACACCGTAACCTCCTTCGGTTTGAGTACCTTGCATTGCAATATAGTAACTGCATTGTATTGCAAGGTAGTTAGGTTGTCAAGCATTTTTTTGTATTTAGTCGATAAAATAACTGCGCATAAGGCAGAATATGAAATTTTGTTTCCGCCTGACGAAATTGCCGCGTTTTTGAAATACGTTGATTTAAAAAAGACAAATTTACATAAAAAAATCCCCTTCCGCAAGCAGGTGCGGGAAGGGGGGGTAAAAACGTATCATTATCAACCGTTGAATTTAGGTATTTCGTAATACTTCGCCAAGCCTCCGTTAGATGTTTCGCGATAACCGTTAAGCAAATCTTTGCCCGTATTGTACATTGTTTTGACTATTGTGTCAAAACTGATTTTTCGCGTGTCGGCAAGAAAGTTTGCCAAAGAAAGCGCGTTTATTGCGCGCATTGCCGCAACGGCGTTGCGCTCTATACAGGGTATTTGCACAAGTCCCGCAATGGGGTCGCACGTCAGCCCCAAATGGTGCTCCATAGCCACTTCCGCGGCGTATTCTATCTGTCCCAGTCCCATTTCAAAAAGTTCGGCAAGCGCAGCCGCCGCCATAGAACAAGCCGAGCCGATTTCCGCCTGACATCCGCATTCGGCGCCGCTTATAGAGGCGTTTTTCTTTATAAGGTTGCCTATTATGCCGCCCGCCGCCAAAGCGCGGGTAATTTGTTCGTCCGTGAAGTGCCGCATTTCCTGCATATACCGCAATACGGAAGGTACAACCCCGCACGCTCCGCAAGTCGGCGCGGTTACTATCACGCCGCCAGCCGCGTTTTGCTCGCTTGTGGCAAACGCGTATGAACACACAAGCCTGTTTTCCTTTGTCTGGGCGGACTCGTCTATATGGCGCTGATTAAAAAGTTTTTGCGCGCGCCTGTGCGTTTGCAAAACCCCGGGAAGCACGCCCGAAGTGGTCAAGCCTTCGTGTATCGTCTGCTTCATTCTTGTCCATACTTCGGCAAGATATTCCAATATTTCGGGGCCTTCGCAATGGACGGCATACTGCCATAAACGTATGCTGTGCGCGTTGCAGTACTCGGCTATTTCTTTAAACGAATTTAAGGGATATACGCCGTCGTCCGCGCTTTTTTCGTATTTATCGTCCGGCTCGCCTTCAAATTTGACGGTTCCGCCGCCTACGCTGTAAACGCGCTTTTTTGCAATTGTTTTTCCGCCTTTTTTTGCCTCTACGTCCATTGTGTTGGGGTGGACGGGGCAGGGCGTTTCTCCGTCGAAAATAATTTCGCATTTAACGGGTGCGGCGGTTTCGTTTATTATAACGTCCGTGCCGTGTCCTTTGCCCGTCAGCGCAAGCGAACCGTACAAAGTTATTTTAAAAAAGTCCGCCTCGGGGTAATTTGCGCGCATAATGTTTATTGCGCGTTCGGGTCCCATCGTATGCGAGCTTGAAGGTCCCCTGCCGATTTTATAAAGTTCTTTTAAAGACTGCATTATATTTTAGCCCCTGTATATGTTTGAATTAACGGTATTTTGCGCTTTTTATAAGTCGCGCGCATATTGAAACCGTTTATAAATCGAACGCGATTGCGGTAATGTCGTCGTTGAGATTTTCGCAAAAGTTTTTAAGGTTGTTTTCTAAATTTTTTATAAAGTCGTCCGCCGTGCGCGAGTAGGACAGGGTTTTTATCGCGCCGTCCGCGCCGAACATTTCTCCCCGCCCGTTACGGCACTCGGTAACGCCGTCCGTAAGCAACACAAGTATGTCGCCCGGGCTGTACGAAATAGAGTCGTCAAAGTAAGTGGGGTTGTCAAACCAGTTTGAAACGGGGGGAGAGTTTAACATTATGCGCGTTATGCCCGTCTTGGTTTTAAGCAGAATGGGAACGTTGTGCCCCGCCATAGAGTAGGTAACCGCGTCTTTGTCTATGCGCACCGCCGCAACCGTTACATAATTGCGCTCGTCAAGATTTAGTTCGCGGAATTTTGCGTTGAGGTTAGCAATTGCTTTGGCGGGAGATTGCGCCGTTTTGTCGTACGCGGCTTTTACAAACGCGGTAAGCATTCCGGCGGAAATACCTTTGCCGGAAACGTCGGCAATCATTCCGCAAGCGCTTCCGCCGGACTCGTAAACGTCGGGCAAGTCGCCGCCTATTTCGCGGCAGGGGATATACATAAACGAATACTTTTTGCCGCCCGCCCATTTGCCTGCCGGTAAAAGTCGCTGCTGAATATTTTTCGCCGTCTGCAACTCGCGTGAAATTTCAAGTTCGAAGGCGTCGTCCACGGCGCCCATACAAATTCCGCCGCCAAGCGGGGTTACGGTTAGCGAATATGAAACTTCCCTTGTCTGTCCGCCCGACTTTACCTTTTGAAAAATCCTTCTTGAAACTTCTTTATTTGATAAAAAAGCGTCCTCAAACGCGCCGTACAGCGCGCAGCCGCGGCAGCAGTCGCTTTGTCCGCAATGTTTTGCGTCGCCGGCGCACGCGGTAACCGCGCCGAGTTTTCCGCGTTCGGCGCCCGAAAAAAGAGTACGGAAAGCGCGGTTGACAAAAGTCGCTTTCGCGTTTTCGTCAACCGCGATAACCGCAGTTTTTACGTTGTCGATAATTCGTCTAAAATATTTTTCGGTCATAGCCATTTGCGTACGGATAATTGGGTCTTAAAGTAATATGTTTAAAATTTTGCGGTTTACCCCCGCAATATGCCGCGTTTAACGCCTTGCGGGCAGAAAAAATTTGAGTTTTTCGGAAACCACCCTTACTTCGAAGGGTATGTTTTTATAAAGTTCGCCGTCAAGCTGAATGGTGTAATCTTCCTGTTGCGGAATAAAAACCGCGCTTTTTACGCGTACTGTTCGTGCTTCCTTCACTTTATGTACGCGCCCCGTCATAAGCTTCAAAAAGGCGCCTATTATGCGCGATTTCGAAAGATAGTCGCACATAAAAAGTTCTATAAATCCGTCGTTCAATTTTGCCGAAGGACAAACTTTTATGCCGCCGCCCATCTGTCTGCCGTTGCAAACGGCGCAAATCAAACCGTTTATTTCTTTTTCTTCCCCGTTGAATTTTGCAATAAATTTTCTGCTTTCAAAGTGAAGCAAGCTTGAAATAAGCGCCTTTACGTATTTTGACTTTCCCTTGTTTTTTCCGGCATATGTGCGCTCTAATACGTCCACGTCAATGCCCATACCCGCAATGTTTATAGAACGTACTCCGTTGGAAAATTCAATAAAGTCAATATATTCCGGCTCGCGGAAGGCTATAATTTCAGCCGCTTGTTTTACGTTCAGCGGTATTTTCGCGGTTGCGGCAAAGTCGTTGCCCGTTCCTAAGGGGATAAGCCCCAGACAACAGTTTTCAAAGTCCTTAAAGCCGTTAATAATGTCGTGCAGGGTTCCGTCGCCGCCCATAGCCACAAGCGTGTGTTTTTCTCCCGACGACGTAATGCGCTCGGCGTGGGCTTTCGCGTCGCCTTCCTTGTTGGTGGTAAGCACTTCGCACTGCTTTCCCGCGCGTTTGAATATTTCGGTAACGGCGTCAAGTTTTTTGCGTTCGCCGCCCGTCAGATGTTTTTCATTTGCGATAAGATAAATCATAGCGTAGTTCTCTCTCCCGCCGTAGTTGAAAATATTATACAACAACGGTATATAAATTGCAATAATTTTAAAAATTTGCTATAATTATTTTGCAATGCTAAGTAAATTACCCGAAAAATTGATAAAATTTGCCGAAAGTCTGCCGTATCCTTTGTATGCGGTGGGCGGCAGCGTGCGCGATTTTATTGCCGGACAGGAGTCCGAGTTTTCCGATACGGACGTATGCGCTCCGGCGCTTACGGAAGATTTTGCAAAGCGCGCCAAAGCCGCAGGTTTTAAAGTTGACGCCGAATATAAAAATACGGGTACTGTCAAATTTTCGTGCGGGGAAGAAAGTTTCGAGTTTGCCTGCTTCCGCTCGGACGAATACGTCCGCGGCGAACACCGACCCGTGCGCACGTATTTCACCGAGGATATAAACGCTGACGCCCGCCGTCGGGATTTCAAATGCAACGCGGTATATTACGATATTGCAAAGGGCAGGATTGTCGACCCGCTGGGCGGGGGTGCGGACATAGAAAATAAACGCGTTACAACAGTAGCCGCGGCGGAAAAAGTTTTCGGCGAGGACGGGTTGCGGCTTATGAGACTTGCGCGTATCTGCGCGCAGACGGGTTTTTCGCCATCGCGGGAGTGTCTTGACGGGGCGGCGAAAAACGCCGGACTGATAAAGGACGTTTCGCCCGAACGTATTTTTGCCGAATTGAAACTTATTCTTTCCGCCGATAAAAAATGCGGTTCGGCTATGGCGCCTTACGCAGGGCTTAAAATTCTTTACGATACCGGCGTTTTAAGTATAATTCTTCCCGAACTTGCAGAAGGGGCGGGAATGGTTCAAAACAAAAAATACCATAAATACGACGTTTTAGAGCACTCTTTGCGATGCGCAGCATACGCCGAAGAAAGCGTGCGTTTCGCCGCCCTGCTGCACGACGTGGGCAAGCCTTATTGCTTTAAAAACTTTGGCATATTTACCGGGCACGACGCGGAAGGCGCGCGTATTGCGGAAGATATATGCAAAAGACTTAAAGCGCCGAAAAAATTTACGGAAGAAACGGTTAAACTTGTCGCGCTGCATATGTACGATTTGCGTTTGGACGCGAAGGAAAACAAGGTGCGCAAATTTATTTTGGAAAACGTCGATATTCTGGATAAACTTCTGCTGGTGAAGCAGGCTGACTATTCCGCCTCCACCGACGATTTTTCAACCGCGCCTTCGGTAAAAAAATTTAAAAAAATTTATGCGGAAATGAGGGCGGAGGGAGTTCCGTTTTCGCTTAAACAACTTGCCGTTAAGGGCGGGGATATGCTGGAAATAGGAGTACCCGCGGCGAACGTGGGCGACGTGCTTAAATCGCTGCTTGAAGACTGCGCCGTAAAAGTTGTTGCAAACGAAAAACAAGCGCTTTTGCGCAGGGCTAAAAAAGTTTATCTGTCGGCGGTTAATCCCGAGGCGTACGCGGCGTGCGCAAAGCAACTTGCGGAGGAGGACGCGGCGATAAAAGCGGCGAAAGCGGCGGCGCGGGAGGAAGAAGAATGAAAAGGCGGCAAAAGAGCCTTAAATAAATCCGTGCCCAAAAGTAGTTGACAAAACGGAAAAAATAATGTAACATTCACTAAGCGGAAAAAATTTCCGCAAAACCTTGCATACCCCGAAGGTATGCCGATTAAGTCCGGGAGGTGAAAAAATGAAAACTTACGAAATGATTTACGTTCTCGACACCGCAGTTTCCGAGGAAGGAAAAGAGGCGTTCGGGAAAAAGCTTGAAGACGTTATTACGTCCAAAGGCGGTACGGTCGTTTCCGTCGACAAGTGGGGCGTAAAAAAACTTGCTTACCCCATCAACTATAAAAACGACGGCGACTTCGTACTTCTCACTTTCGAAGCAGACGGCGCGGTCGTTAAGGAACTTGACAGAGTTGTTGGCCTTACAACCGACGTTCTGAGAAGAATGATTACCGTAAAAGCATAAAAACACAGGATAAAAGTATGAACAAAGTAATATTAATAGGGAATTTAACGCGCGACCCCGAACTTACAGAAACTTCGGGCGGTGTAAAAATCTGCCGTTTTGCAATAGCGGTAAACCGCAACTATTCGGGAGCGGACGGCGAAAGAAAGACGGATTTTTTCAACTGCGTGGCGTGGCGCGGATTGGGTGAAACGGTTGCACGTTACACTAAAAAAGGTACCAAAGTCTGCGTAAGCGGTTCTATCGAACTCAGAAATTACGAGGACAGTCAGGGCGTAAAACGCACGGGCGTAGACATTGTTGCGCAGGACGTAGAGTTTTTGACTCCCCGCGGCGGCGACGATTTCGGTTACGACGCGCCCGCGTCTTCCAACGGCGGCTCGCAGCGCAGCCAAAAGCCCCAGCTTCAACCTTTTGACGACGACAGTGATATTCCCTTCTGAAAAATTTAAGGAGACTAATTATGGAAGAAAATAAAATGGCGGCAGCCGCGCCCGTAAAAAAGGCGTATAAAAGAGTTCCCCGCAAAAAAGTTTGCGTTTTCTGTCAGGAAAAAGTGGAAGTTATAGATTATAAGGACGTAAATCGCTTGAAAAAGTTTATAACGGAAGGCGGAAAAATTTTGCCCCGCAGAATGAGCGGCACTTGCGCAAAACATCAAAGAGAGCTTTCCAAGGCAATCAAGCGCGCCAGAATAGCGGCATTGCTTCCTTTCAAAGCAGACTGATTTTTTGAAAAGTAAAAGGGTTACCGAAATTTCGGTAACCCTTTTTATTGCTCGTCAAGCGATAAATAAAAAACTTGTCCGTTATTAAAACACAGTTTTAGTTTGTTTTCATTTTCGGTAAACGTAGCGAGATAATAATCTTTTAAAAGTACTTTTATGTCAAAAAGCAAATCATTTTTATCTATTTTATAATTTGCAACACTATTTAAATTTTCAAGTTCTGAAAGAAAAGTATGATTTGTTTTCATATTTGCTCCTTGCTTTTTTTATATTATATAGCGGAAAATCCGCCAAGTCAACCATTTTAGCGGGTTTACCGCTAAAATGTAATTATGAAAAACGGCGGAGTGGGCAAAGTTATACGCGTGATGCGTAAAAGTAAAAATTTATCGCAAGCGGAATTGGGTGAAAAATTAGGTTATTCCGCAAGAACGGTTTCCGATTGGGAAAACGGAAATACAGAGCCTAACGTTGCGGCGATTAAGGCGATAGTGGCGTTTTTTGAAATTTCTTACGAGGAATTTTTTGAAGAAACCTGAAAAAGAAGTGTAAGTTAAAAAAATTAAGCGCCCCCGATATGCGGTTTAACCGCATATCGGGGGCGTGCTTTTTTTTGTTTTATTTGGCGTAATTTCTTGCGCCGAAGACGGAAGTTCCCAGCCTAATCATATTGCTGCCAGCGTCTATGCAAATTTTCCAGTCGCCGCTCATTCCCATAGACAAATATTCAAAGTCGTCGTCCTCTTTTCTTAACGAATCGTAAATTTTGCGCATTTCTGCCGCAAGACTTTTAAGTTCGCTTTCAGACGCGTCAAGCGGAAGCATAGCCATAATCCCCTTTATTTTCAGCGCGGGCAAAGCCTTAATTTTTTGATAAGCGGTTTCCGCTTCCTCGGGCAAAAATCCGCCCTTGGTTTCTTCCTTGCCGGCGTTTATCTGTAAAAGAATATTTGAGATAATTCCCGCCGCCAGACTTTTTGCCGAAAGTTCTTCGGCAAGATTATAGCGGTCTGCCGAGTGGTATAAATCCACCTTCCCTAAAAGATATTTTATTTTGTTGGTTTGCAGTCGTCCTATAAAATGCCTTTTGGGGCAGCCGTTAATTTCGGCGTATTTTTCGCGGAATTCCTGAACGTGGTTGTCGCCTATATCGGTTATTCCCGCGGCGACGGCACGGTTTATGTTTTCGACGGATTGCAGTTTTACTGCGGCAACCAGCGTCACCTTTTCGCCGAACGGATTTTTTGCGGGGATTTCCGACAAAAGTTTTTTAACGTTTTCTTCAATCATAATTCAATTTTAAAATTACGGGTTGATTATGTCAAGCAAAACTCTTGTATTACGATATATGACATCTGTCATATAATATTATGACAAGAGAGTGGCGAAAAAAGTCGAAACTTTAAAAAAATTACCAATTTTGACAGGTTGCGGGCAAAATTTACAAAAAAATTTGAGATTTAAGACAAAAATTTATCATATATTTTTATTACAAAGTTGACATTCTGTCATAAATGTAATATACTCGATACTGTCAGTCGATATATAATACGGTACGCGGGCGCGAAAAACGCCGCAAAGACGTGCCGAGAGATAGATATTTTTTTAAAAGTTCAGGAAAAAAAACAAGAAATGAAAGAAAAATTACCCAAGCAAAAAAAGCACGGGCTTAAAATAGAAAGGGATTTGCGCGTGGTTAAAACCGCTGGTTTTCGCGCGGGCAAAAAACGCGATAAAACCGTAAACAAGCGCGCGGGCTTACACGACAAAAGCAAAAATTTAAAAGGCGAAAAGCGCGTTTATAAATGCAAGCCGTTGACGCTTGTGCGCGTTCGCCGCATAAAACAGGCGGTAGCTTCCGTTTCCGCCGTGGCGGTAGGCATAGGCGCTTACTTCGGAATGGGCTTTTTGTTCAAGCCGGAGTTTATTTACGTTGAGGAGTTGGGCAACTCCACCGTTTGCGCGGCGGACGGATTGACGGGCGCGGGCGGAAGCAGCGCTTCGGGCGTAAATTATGTTATGCCCGCCGATGGGTCTTTGCCCACCGAGCATACCGTAATAGAAAACGTTGCGTATATGAACTACGTTCTTAAAAACCGCGAAAGCTGGTCTTCGTATATGGAGTCCTCCGTAAAAACGGTTATGGAGCAGAAAGTTTATACCCATAAAAAGTTTTACGACGGCAAACTTATTTCTGCCGATATGCCTCAGGGCGCTTCCAACATTGCAAGGCAGTTTTGCGTTACCGACAAGGACGTAAGTTGGAGAGAGAAAAGTAAAAACTATATCTACGACGATATGGATAACATTGCCTGGCCCTCGGAAAAGCCCACGGGACTTTCGATAGCCGATTTCAGAATTTACCGCGGACTTCCCGCAAACGAATTTTCGGTATACATATTAAACGAACTTACGGTAAAAAACTGGAACGAAACTTCAGTCACTGAAAAGGGCGAGGACGAAAACGGAAAACGCCTTTATTCTATGACTTTGGATTTGCGCGTGCACGAGTCCGGATTGGATTCCGCCGTTCATTACTATAAACAGCAAATGTACGTTACGGGCGGACTTTACGCGTGGCCCACTTTCGACTACACTTCCGTAGAATACGTTTTTGACGAAGACTGGCAGGTAAGAGAGTTTACCATAAACGACAAGTACTCGGCAAAAATGGGTACGATAAGCGCGGATTGCTCGTCAACTTCCACAACAGTCTTCGATTACGCGGAAGAAAAAGCCGAAAACACGTACTATAAAGATTATTTTTATCAGACTTACAATAAATGGGACCCCACGTCGTCCAATAACGAGCCCACCGCGGCTTCCTGCCTTGCTTCGGCTTTCGGCGAAGTGCTTACGGAAGGCGCAACGCTTAAATTAGAGCTTGAAGCGGACGGCAGACCTTTGAACGGCGCGGTTCATCTTGGAATGAAAGGCGGCGCGTTTGACGAGTTGCGTGCGGTGCTTAAAGGCGGCGCCGTCGGCGATATAAAAGTTTACGTCACCGACGAAAACGGCAAAAAGGTGCTTTACATAGCGTTGGGTTCCAACAAATATTGCGTTCCGCTTGACGCTTTGGGTGCGGCGGCTTCCGCCGAAGGACAAAGGACGGAAGAAAGCGCGGAAGCGGCGGAAGGCGGCTTGGCGTTGGATACAAACGCTTTGATGGAGCAGCTTTTCGGCGGAAAGTTCACCCTTGGCAAAAACAATAAAACCGCCACTTTGGAAAGCGAGATAGAACTTTTCGGGCTTAAAGTGCCGGTAAACTTCTCATTTAACTTAAAAAAGAACGTTGCAACCTTAAACGAAGCGACTACAAGTTTTACTCTCGGTAAAACGCAGTTAGCCGCAAGAATGACCTTCGGCACGGAAGCGGACGTTCCCGCGGCGTTGACCGCGGCGGAAAAGACAACTTACGTTAACGTCTTTGACGGTATAACGCTTGCCGCCGACATAAACTACGGCGATATAGCGATTAAGGGGAATCTGTTCCTAGGTTTTGAAAACGGCGGAATAAGCGAAGTGCGCGCGGCTGTCGGCGGAATAACTTTGGGTTACGGTTTTGCCGACGGTACGCTTTACATAAACAACGGCGAAAAGGCGAAGTATAAACTTGACGCTTCCGCTCTTGGCGGCGGCAGCGCGGATTTGGGCGCGCTTCTCGGCGGAATAGATTTGAACGCCGCGATTACCGACGTGCTTAAAAACTTTTACATTGGCGGCGGAACCGTTTCAAGCGGATTGCAGCTTGATTTGACAAAACAGTTAAACCAGATTTTAAGCCTTGCCTTTGCGATAGACTTCAACGACGGCGTTGCCGTTAATCTTGAAAGCGAGTTGTTTGGTAAGCCGCTGAGCGCGGAAATAAAACTTTCTTCGCAGGCTGTTCCCGAAATAGGCGACAAATCGCAGTATACCGATATATTAAACGGCGGAATTGCCGCTTCTGCGGAACTTACCGTTGACGGCGTTACTGTTAACGGAAAAATTTATATTGAACTTGCAGGCGGGGAAGTGAAGGCGGTGCGCTTTGCTTTGGACAACGGCGCGGCGACGATATATTACGAAAAGGAAAGCGCTTTCGGCGATTATATTTACGTTGACTTGGGCGCTTCAAAAATAAAACTGCCGATATCCGCAATAAGCGGAAGCGGTGCGGACGGATTGGGCGACTTGCTCGGCAATATCGATATAAAGGATATTCTCGGACAAATCGTTTGCAATTTGGGCGGCGGCGAAAATAAAGTAAATTCTTCCTTCGTGCTTAACGTCGGGGGAGAGCAAGTACCCGTAAACTTCGGCGTAAGCTTTGTCGAAGCGGTGACTGCGGAAGCGCAGTTTAACGTTTTAGGTAAAAACGTAGCGGCAAAAGTGACTTTGGGCGGGGATAAAATTCCTCAGATAACCGACAAAAACAAATACGTAAACGTTGTAAGCGACGGTTTTTCCGTTTCGGGAAAGCTTGCGCTTAACGTAAACGGAGTTTCTGCCGAACTTGCTATAAAATCGCTTGCGTTTAAACTTTTGGAAGGTATTGCATTTGAACTTGACGCGCGACTTACCGCAGACAACAAGTACTTTGACGTTTACGCTTCCTTTGCGGAAAACAATTTGGTGCTTGTTTACGGTAGCGGCGATAATTACGTCGGCGTTAAACTGAACACGGTTAAAGACGTTGCGCTTTTGAAGGAAGCGCTTAACGACGCATATAACCGTCTGCGCGCGGTTGTGGGTGAAATCGCCCCTGCGTATGCGGATTCGCTTACGGTTGAAAACCTTAAAAATACGTTGAACAGCGTACTCGGCGGCAAAACCGTTGCCGACGGGCTTACTGAAATTTTAAATATTGTCGGCATAAAGACGGAGGGCGGCAAAAATCCTTCCGCTGCCGATATACTTAAAGCGTTGGGTATTCCTTCGGACGAAAACGGAAAAATAGACGTGAAGGCGCTTATTGCATCCGCTTCGTTGACGTCTACGGGCGATGGAATAGCGCTGAAAATAGGCAACAATATTGCGGTTGATTTGGGCGGCAATGCAAACGGCGTTGATTTGGGCGCTTCGATGCAGTTCGGCAACGCGGCGGTAAGCGTAAACCTCAGCGGGGTTAAGTTAAGCGCATATAATCCCGAGTGCCCCGTAAGCGAAGACTCGCTTATGTCCGCGGACGACCTTGCTGACGCGCTGGACTACGTTGTGGCTGCGTTTGAACTTATTGCTGAAAAGGAAGTGGCGGTAAACGCCGAAGCGGTAGTGGATAGCGGCGCCGAAGGTTTGATGAACGTTGGCGTTACGCTTGAATATAATCAGGGCGACAACGGCTTCCCCGTGCATATGGACGCGGGCAAAGTCAACCCTGAAACGGGGTTGCGCGAGGGGGTTAATTTCTGGATTGATTCCACGGCGTACCTGCATATAGGAATAGCGGTTAAGCATACTGCGGCGGACGCGAAAGCGGCGAAGAAAGACTTGTATGTGGAAGCTTACATACTTGACGCAAATCCCGCGGGCAACACCGCGGAAGGCATAACTTCCGGCAAGTACGTTGCCGACGGCGAGTTGGACGTTTATGTTTCGGTATCCAACGGAGGCGGCAATCCCGCGGCAATATATCTGCCTATGCGCGACGTGCTTACCGTTGCGGCAATGGGCGGCGCCATACTGAATCTGGGCGACGTTCAACTTGAAGGCGAGTATGCCGCTCAGTTAAACGAGGCTATACGCCAGATAGCGGCGGTAATAGACGAACTGTTAATCAAAAATTATTTGGGCGGAATTTCCGGTCAGTTTACGTCGCTGGGCGCAAGTATGATAGAGCAGATTTTGCGCGCGCAGCAGATAGAGGCAAGCAATTTAAGCGAACTTATTAATTTGTTGCTGGACTCGGTATTCGGACCTTCGCAGGATAAGCTTGCGGATGGAGAAACCCCGATAGCCCCCGCAATATCTTGCGGTAACTACGTAAAGAGAGTGGTTTTCGACAGGGCGGAAACCGAGAGAGCGTTAAGCGTAATTTTCAATTCTTCCGCTATATACGGCGGCGGATACGAAGATTTGGCTTTCAGATTTACCAAAAATCATTATACGTACGGCATTATGCCCGCGGACGTTGAAGGCGAGACCGTGCAGACGGTTAAAAAGTCGTATATTACGGGGTTGAGTATTCAAAACCTGTATTACGGTGAAGATAACAGCAAAAAACTCGGACTTGAAGCAACCGTGGGATATTCGGCGGTAAAACCCTCCTCAAACGACGAAAACGCGTTTAAGGGCTATCGCAATTTCTCCGACGTTTCCACACTGCTGGCGGCTTTGGTAAATTCGGCGACGCACGAAGTGGAAAATGAAGCCGAGTTGCAGACGGCGGAAGTCGAAACGGCGGCGCCGAAATACGAACTTAATTCCGAATATTATATAGACGGAAAACTTGAACTCGGGTTGCGAATCTTCGGCAAAAACGTAGGCGCGACAATAAACATAAACAACTTCTTTGTAACCATCAACAAGGACAATACCGTAGAAATAAATTTAACTATAAGTTACAGCAAAGTAAGTCTTGTATTCTTCACGCTTATCGACTCCACCGCGACAGTGGATATTACCATAAAAGACGATATGATTTTTATGCGTAAGACAACCGACGGCGGCAAAACTTACGTTACGCGCGTTATGACGCTTGAAGATTTTTCGGCGGATATAATAAACCAGCTTAAATTTGCGCTAAGCCTTTCGGACGATATTATGGATATGATAAACGGCGGAAGCGGCGGCGGAAGCGGCGCGGCGATAAACGACTACGGCGATTACCTTGACAACTATCTTGCAAGTTACAACTTTACGCGCGGCAACGGCGCGGCAACGTGGGCGCTGGCTGTAAACAGAAATGCGATTAACGCGCTTGCCGGTATGGAAGTATTCAGCGAAAATATTGCGGTAAACTTAAACGCTTTGAATTTTGCCGACGGTTCGCTGGGAATAAAGTCTATCGGAATAAACAGCAAAATGTTCAGCCTGCTTTCCTTGAACGCAAATCTTGAATACCGCAATCCCCGCAACGAGTGGGACGGCGGAAACGATTTGAGGGGAAACGTTGTAAAACTTGACAGCAAGGGCAGTTACGGCGTTGACGGGCGCAGCTGGGCAAATATTCTCGGCGGCACAAAGTTTGCTGACGTACAAAAGAATGTAAACTGGGATAAACTTTGCCGCGACACTTCCGGTAAGTCGTACGTAGAGTATAACGGAAGCAACCTGCATATAGGTACTCTTAAATTTGAGTATGCGGAAGATATAAGCAACGCGGCGTTTGCCGAATTCGGCGAGCGCGTTACGGTGCTTTACGGCGCAAACGTTTATACCTCGCTGCAAAGACCCAATCTTTACGACTATATGCCGCCCGTGCTCAACGGTGACGATAAACTTGTCGGCTCGTGGGATTACAACTACGTTGTTACGGACGAGAGCGACGAATATGGCGCGGTAATTGCTATACGCGCAAAATACGGCGCGGTTACCGCAACCATAATAAGCCCGCGTCTTGTGGAAGGCGGCATAAGCGGCTTTACCGAGTATTACGAAAGCGCCGAGTTGGGTTACGTTTATTATAAAACGTTTAAGTACGACGCAGAAAACAAGGTTGCGCTTGAAGCGCCCGCAAACCTTAACACGTATGTGTTCGGCGGATATTACGACTATTTGACGGGCGAGCCCGTAACCGAGTTTATAGCGGACAAATCGCTTACTTTCTATGCCGATTGGAAGGGCAAGCAAATAAATATTACCTATGCAAGCGATTTGGCGTTTGGCGGAGCGGCGGAAGAAAACGGAGTTTACACTCTCGGCGGAAGCGTACGCTACGGCGCGAACGACAAGTTGAAAACGCCCGTCGTGGAAGACGGTGCAAACTTCCTCGGTTGGTTTTTGGAAGCGGATGGAAGTTATGTTTACATAGCCGACGCGCAGGCGCTTAAAGATTATTTCGCAAATACCGAAATCGTCGGCGACAGCGTGGAAAACGCAACGCTTTGGGCGATATGGACGGACGAAATAGAAGTAAATATAACAAAGTCTTCCAAGTCGTGGGGGACGTGGACTATTGAAGGAAATTATTCGGGCGGCGGTTACGTTGGCGCAAAGAGCGCTGAAATAGGCGGCGCGGCAATAAACCGCAGGGCGGAAGTGCGTTACGAACTGAACGATAACGCCGAGCACTGCAACGACGGCGCGCAGAAAGACGCTTTAAACGGCGGCGACTGGTTTAATCTTGGCACGTCCTTAACCTTCGGTAAAAGCAGGATGACTACCGTAAACGGTTCGTCTTACGGCGGCGCCAGAGTGAAAGTAACCTTTACGGTGACTACTCCTTACGGGCAGACGGACATATCTTACAACAGGTCCGCTTATAAACAAAAATAAAACAATAAATAAAACAGCCGCGCCCTGTCGGGCGCGGCTGTTTTTTTATTTGTAAATTTTAGTCTTTGAAAAGATTTTTTATCATAGTGTTTACGTAAAGCACGGGGACTATTGCTATTTTATCGGCATATTTTGTAACGGACTTCATATTTTTTGCCGGTACAAGCACCTTTTTAAAGCCCATTTTAACGCACTCGGCAACGCGTTTTTCGCAGTAAGATACGGCGCGAACCTCGCCCGTAAGCCCCACTTCGCCGAAAACCGCGGTGTACTTGTCCACCGGTTTGCCAAGATATGCGGAAGCAAGCGAAGCGCACACGGCAAGGTCGCAAGCGGGCTCGTTAAGTTTAATACCGCCCATCGCGTTTATGTAAACGTCGTACCCGCCAAGGGCAAGTCCGCAGCGTTTTTCAAGCACCGCTATCAAAAGCACAAGTTTGTTATAGTCCACGCCCAAAGGCATTCTTCTGGGCTGTCCGAAAGCGGTTTTGGAAACAAGGCTTTGTATTTCAACGTTCATACACCTTGCGCCCGTCTGCGCGGGGGTGACGGCAGAACCCGCTTCTTCTCCGCGGCTTTCGGAAAGGAATACGCCCGAATAATCGGTTACGGCTATTATTCCTTCGCCCGTCATTTCAAAAACGCCGACTTCCGCAACGTTGCCGAAGCGGTTTTTAACCGCGCGCAGTATGCGGAAATTTTCTTGATTTTCGCCCTCGAAATACAGGACGGTATCCATAATGTGTTCAAGTACTTTCGGACCCGCAAGCGAGCCTTCCTTGGTGACGTGCCCTACTATAAAAAAGGTTATGTTGCGGCTTTTTGCTATGCGCATAAGTTTTGCGGCGCACTCTCTTACTTGTCCGACCGAGCCCGCGGAGGAGGATAATTGTTCGGTATAAACCGCCTGAATACTGTCTATTATGCAAAACTCCACGCCGTCGAGTTCGGTTTCAAGTCCGTCAACGCACGTTTCGTTTAAAATAAGCAGATTGTCCGAAGCAAGGTTTAAGCGCTTTGCGCGCATCTTCACCTGCGAGCAGCTTTCTTCCGCCGAAAGGTACAGTACTTTGTGCCCGTTCGAAAGGTGCGCCGCCGTCTGGGTCAGCAGGGTGGATTTGCCTATGCCGGGGTCGCCGCCCAAAAGCACAAGCGAGCCTGCGACTATTCCGCCGCCCAAAACGTTGTCAAATTCGGAAATGCCGGAGGAGGTGCGGTTGTAACTTTCGTAAGTGATTTCTGAAAGCGGTTTCGCCCTGCCGGTTGCAAATTTTCCGGTTTCGGTCTTTTGCGGCGCGGCGGGCGTAATAATTTCTTCAACCATTGTGTTGAATTTTCCGCAGGCGGGGCACCGCCCCAGCCATTTTGGGCTGGAAGCGCCGCATTCCGCGCATACGAATTCTGTTGTGGTCTTTGTCTGTTTTGCCATTTGCGGTCCTTAAATTATTCTTCGGTTGAAAAATCTTCAAACGGGTCGTCGTTCGATTGCGATTGCGTTTGTGCGTCTGCTGTTTCAAATTCGGCGAAAACGTCGTCGGTAACGTCGTCTGCCGCGGGTTGTTCGTGCGTTGCGGTTTCGCTTGCCGCAGGCCGTGTAAATATGTTTTGCAAATTATTTAAAAGTTCGCTTTGCGAGGATTTTTTGTCGCCCTTATTTTGCGCGTGCAAGTTGAAATACAAATCGGAGTTTTCTCCTTTTATACATACTTTGCCTTTCTTTTCCGCGACGGTTGGATTAGCTAACGCCGCTTTCATATTGTTTGTAACGTTTTCAAAATCGTTATCCGAGTAAACGTATATTTTGTTTTTGGTTACTATAAACTCCGTCTGCCCGTTTTTGGAATGAATGCGGTATCTGCCGAAGCCGAGCAAGAGGGAGGAGATAACCGCCCCCAATACTGAAAGTACAGAACTTTTTACCGCAGATTTATCTTCGGACTTGCTGCCGAATACGCCTGCCGCATACACGCCGCCGGCAAGGGCGTTATTTTGCCATATTAGGGTGTTTATGTATTTTGTTTTCCTTAATTCGTTATAATAAGAAATACCGGTTAAAATCAAAAGCGTTCCGCCGATAAGTCCTGCAAACGCGCCTAAAACAAGGAATAATCCGCTGTTTATAATGCTGCCGTACAGCGTGTAAAAAGTTCTGCCCTCCAATGCTTTAATTTTTGTTATTTTAACTTCGCGCGCTTCGCTTAGGTCTACAACCAACGTGGCAAGGTCAAGTTCGCCTTCGGACTGAATTGTAATAGGATTGTTCGGAGTAAGTACCATAAATTTCTTTGAGCCGGAAGTTTCAATAATTTGCAACTCTATTTCAAAACTGCTTTCGTCAAGTATTATAGCGTCTTGCGTAACGTTTTTAATTTTGCCCGAAAAAGCAAAGTTGCCGTCCTGAGTTTTGGTTACGGAAATATTTTGCGTAACTTTAAGGGGTCTCGGTTCGGGTATGAAAAGCAACATACCTGCGGCTATTAAAAGTGTAATTGCAAGGCAAAGTAAAATTATAATTGGCGTTTTGTTGATTTTCCTCATTATATATTCTCCTTTTTATTTAACAAGACCGCGCAATAAGCGGTTATTCCCAACCCTTCGCCAACAAAGCCCAGATGCTCGCAAGTGCCTGCGGCTATTGCGATGTTTTGTTTGCAAAGTTTGCATATCGCGCTTAAATTATTAACCATATTTTCAATGTGCGGGGCAAGGCGCGGTGTTTCCGCCTGAACCGTAATTGACAGATTGACTGCCGAATATCCCGCGTTTTCCGCTATTTGAACAACCTGTTCAAGCATTTTTGCACTGTCCGCGCCCGCCGTCGCTTCGTCAGTGTCGGGGAAGTAGTGACCTATGTCTTTAAGCCCCAAAGCGGAAAGGTATGCGTCCATAACGGCGTGTATAATAACGTCGCCGTCGCTGTGCGCTATAAGCGATTTGTTGCACGGAATTTTTACGCCCGCAAGTGTTATGCCGTCGCCTTCGCCGAAAGCGTGTGTATCCACCCCAAAGCCTATTTTTTGACCCGAAACGGGCGAAAGCAGGGGATATTCGCGGGGGAAATCTTCTTTATATGTAAGTTTTATATTGCTTTCGCTGCCTTCAATCAGGCGCGGAGGGGTAATATGCTCGGCGTAAACCGCGCTGTCGTCCGTATAATTTTTGTTTTGTGCAAGGCGGTAGGCGCGGCGCAAGTCTTCGGTGACAAAGCCTTGCGGTGTTTGTATTTTGTATAGATTCTCTCTGTCGGCATAATCGGTAATTTCGCCGTAAGTGGCAAAAGCCGCGGTATCGGTAAACCTTACCGCGGTAACCGCGCTTCCGAATTTTTTAACCCCTTCAATGCAGCAAAGCAAAACTTCCTTGCTTACGAAGGGGCGGGCGCCGTCGTGTATAATAACTATGTCGCCCGTAACCGCTTTAAGCGCGTTTTTTACGCTTTCCGTGCGTGTTTCTCCCCCGCGAACCGTCATAAAGCCGAACGGCTTGCACAGGGCGGAAATTTCTTTAAAATCAGCCTTGGACGAAGTGACTACAACTTCGTCAATTTCCGCTATTTTGAATTTTTTTAGCGTATGATAAAGCGCGGGGGCACCAAAAAGCGGCGCCAGAAGTTTGTTTTTGCCAAAACCGGCGCGTTCGCCCTTGCCCGCCGCGCATATTATCGCGCTTATTTTATCGTTCATTTAGTCAAACCCCTTTAAAAATCAATGAAAGCGAGAAGTTGAATTATTCTATTATTTCGTAAAGAGAGGAAGCCTCGTCTTTTTTTACCGTTTCCTTAATTTGCAGTATACGAAACTTTACCGTCCCGCCCGTAAAGTGCAGTTCGGCAACGTCGCCCGCCTTTATTTGGCAGCCCGCTTTCGCCTCTCTGCCGTTTACGTAAACTTTTCCTTTTTCGCACGCTTCTTTTGAAAGAGTGCGTCTTTTTAAAATTCTGGAAACTTTTAAAAATTTATCTATTCTCATAATTTTGCCGCTTAATTTAATTTGCCGAAAGGCGTGGCGCGTTAAGACTAGAAATCGCTTGTCGAACCGCAAGCGATGAACCGCAGTTTTCAAATATTTTTTTAATAATGTAGAAATCGCTTGTCGAACCGCAAGCGATGA
>CAJUEV010000020.1 GCA_910585785.1 uncultured Christensenella sp.
TTTGGCTGGGGTGGCAGGATTTGAACCTACGAATGCGGGAATCAAAATCCCGTGCCTTACCGCTTGGCGACACCCCAACGTCAGGCGAAGCCGCTATAAAAAAGTAATGGGGCGGGCGACAAGTTTCGAACCTGCTACCTCCAGAGCCACAATCTGGCGCTCTCCCGATTGAGCTACGCCCGCCATATTATGGTGCGCCCGGAGAGACTCGAACCCCCGACACACGGCTTAGAAGGCCGTTGCTCTATCCTGCTGAGCTACGGGCGCGTAAGCATTCGAAGTTGCGCGCTTAAACCTTTTAAAAGCGTTGGAGCGGGTGATGGGAATCGGACCCACGCAACCAGCTTGGAAGGCTAGTGTTCTACCATTGAACTACACCCGCATAGTTTGCTTAGCGGCAAACGTTGAGTGAATTTAATTGCCCGCTGCAACTCAATGCTAAAAAATTATAGCAAATGAAAAAATTGATGTCAACTTATTTTTTAGCGGTTTTACGACAAATTAAAAATAAAAAATTATATTGTCAAGCGCGTTTGGGTTTTAAGGTTTGAATATTTGCAACGTTGCGCGCACTGTCAATAATTCTTAAAAAACTGTTGCATAATCGAAGCGGGTATGATAATATAAATCAAACGAAAAATTATTTTATAAGGGACGTCCCTTATTTGCGTTGCCGGCAACGCAAATAAAAACATTTAATTGTTTAAAAAAATTTAATTATAAGCGGGGCGGACCGAACTAAATAAAAAAAGGAGCAAAGTATGAAGAAAAACAAAATTTTGATTTTCACCCTTTCGGTTACCGCGGTTTGCAGCGCGGCTGTCGGGCTTGCCGCTTGCGGAGTGCCGCAACTTCCCCCGCCGCCACCGCACGTTCATTCTTATACCGCTTACGGTTACGACGACCAGCGGCATTGGCGCGTTTGTCCTGACGACAACGAAAGGGACGAAACGTCTTACGGTAATCACGATTTTTCAAACGGCGATTGCGTTTGCGGGAAAAAGAGCCCTGTTGCGGAACACGTGCACGATTGGGCGAAAGAGTGGAGTACCGACGTGCACTATCACTGGCACGAGTGTTCGGGCTGCGACGAACGCGAAAATCAGGCGGAGCACAGCACCGATAACGACGAATACGTGTTTGAAGCGGCGGACGAAACGGGACATTGGCACGTGTGCAAGGTGTGCGGCGAAGACTATGCCAAGAAAGAGCACAGCGCCGGCTTTAAAGAGCGCGACGAAAAGGGGCATTGGACTGCGTGCCATCACTGCGATTATAAAATAGGATACGAGGACCACGTTTTCGGCGATAACGACAAGTGTTCGTGCGGGTACGACCTTGCCGGTACGGAAGGACTTGTTTTCGAACTGAATGCGGGCGGCTATGCCTACGTACTTAAAAGCGCCGCCGACGCCGTTGCGGAAGATATTGTTATTCCTTCAACATATAATGGGTTATACGTGGCAGAAATTGCCTCGGGCGCGTTTGACGGTTGCGCTACGGTAAAAAGCATAAGAATCTCTCCTACCGTAAGTAAGATAGGCTCTAACGCGTTTAGCGGATGTAAAGCGATAACAAGCATAGAGCTTCCTTCGGGTATAAAAAGCGTTGCCACGTCCGCTTTCAACGGTTGCGAAGCGCTTGAATGTATAACTGTAAAAGGCGGCGAAAGCGAGTTGTTTGCCGCGGTGGACGGTATTCTATACTCGATAAATTCTTCGGGAAGTATGTCCGTAATCAGTATACCCGTTGCCGTAAAGGGCGTTGTCAATATTCCCGATAAAGTTACTACAATCGAAAACGACGCGTTTAAAAACCGTGCGAAGTTGCAAAAAGTTGTGTTCGGCGAGGAAAGCAAGGCAACTTCATTCGGGTTGAACGCTTTCAGCGGGTGCGCGGAATTGACGGAGATAGTTTTACCGAAAAATTTGAAAACTATAAGAGATTACTGTTTTCAAAATTGCAGAAAACTTACCGCAATAGAGCTTCCTTCCGGCGTTACGAAAATTGAACAAAGTACCTTTTCGGGATGCAGCGAACTTTCGACGGTTAATCTTCCTTCCGCGTTGAAGGAAATAGGCTCGTCTGCGTTTATGAGTTGCAAAAAACTTACTCAAATACACATTCCCGCGTCCGTCACTTCACTTGGCAAGTACGCTTTTTTTGGGTGCTTGGAACTTGTAGAGGTTAAATTTGAGGAGGGATGCCAAATTTCCGCAATATCTGACAGCACGTTTATGAGCGACCGTTTGCTGAAAACAATAAACATTCCTTCGGGCGTAAAAACCATAGGCAATATGGCGTTTCAGAACTGTATGGCGCTAAGCGGCATAACGTTACCCGAAGGTTTGCAAAAAATAGGCGACAGCGCATTTTATAATTGCAACAATTTAAAGCGCATAGAAATTCCCGACAGCGTTACCGGGTTGGGGGTGTCCGCCTTCACCGCTTGCACGCAGTTAAGCGAGGTTGTGTTCGGTGAGGGCAGCCAACTTAAAACAACGGGTACGGCAAGTTTCAACAGATGCGTTTCTTTGACTTCAATAACTTTGCCCGATTCGCTTGAAACAATAGGAAGTTCGCTTTTTGTCGGTTGTGCCAACTTGGCGGAAATAAATATCGGCGCAAACAGCAATATAAAGACTATCGGAAACTTAGCGTTCAGCGGTTGCGCCGCGCTTGAATACATTGTAATTCCCGTACTTACCGTGCCGGAAACGGGCAACTCGATAGGCAATACAATATTTGCGGGTTGTGAAAAACTGACTAAAATTTATTATACGGGAACGAAGGCGGAATGGGAGGCTTTGAAAATAGACCCCAAGGACGAGGAGTTGCCAACGGACGCAAGACTTGGTTTTTATTATGAAAATCAGGCGGACGTGCCTGCGGACGGCGGAAGTTATTGGCATTTTGTAGACGGAAAGCCTGCGCAATGGTAATTTAAAAATTTAATAAGTTTAAAACGCAAAGCGGGCGGGGCCTTTTAAAGCCCCGCCCGCGTTTAATATTTTTTTATTTATTTTTTGTTTTTGCGTTTTTTGTCCGAAGTGAATACGTACGTCACGTAACCGACGGCGGAAAGGGCAAGCACTATTACAACCAAAATCAAAACCACGGTTTTTATGTTGTTGCTTGTATCCGGTGAAGGGTCGTCAGTCTTGTTTTCGTCGTTGTTTTCCTGCTTTTCAAACACAAACGCGAAGGGGACGTAACCCGTAATATCTTTTCCGTTTTCATCCTTTAAAACGTTTCCGTCCGCGTCGGTAAACGCTATTTTGTAATAGTCGTTGTCAAGTTCGGGGTTGGTCGATTTTAAAGCGCAGCCCAAAACCTTTACGCTTTGTCCCCAAGCCGCTTTATAGGTTTTGCAGGGGGAAGAAACGCACGGCGCGGAGTAAATATAGTCCGCGGGCACGTTTATTTGCGCCGACGTGAATTGCGGCTGCGATAACTGCCTTTGCGTTACCGCGGCGGAAGCGAGTTTTATATAAAACTTGTCGCCAAGGCGAATTATGTGCGCGTTGCCCGTTTCGCACAGCAAAAGCGCGCTTGCGTTTGCGCTGAAACCCTCGTCCTCGCCGACTTTATAGGTTTTGCCAACGGTGAAAAAGTCCGAAGGCGTTATTGTGGATTTATCGAAGTTTTTATCGTCAAGTTTAACTTCCGTCAGGTATTCGCCGTCGGTAAGAATGGTAAAGTTGGGCGCTTCAAGGTTGTAAGCGTCAAGCAAAGTTACGGTGTCGCCCACCGTAATTGTTTCGGTAGGGGAAAAGTCGGCAAATTCAAACGCAATTGTTTCGGTTTTGTCGGGCGGGATAATTTTGTTTAAAAAATTCCCGTTTACGGCGTAAACCGCGCCGTCGAAAACTTTCAGGTTTGAAAAGTTACCTTGCACGTCAACGTGGGTGCCTGTTCTGTCGGTGGTTTCTATAACGCCGTCCGGTTTTATTAAATACGAGTATCCGCCTATGGCTACGGGAAGTTCGGTTTCGGTTATTTCGTGCTCCAAAGAATTCCCGTTTAAATCGTAAACCACGCCGCCCGTCGTCTTATAGCAAAATTTGCCGTCCACGTAGTCCAAAGCGGCTATTTCAACCCCAAATTCGTAATATTCGGGCTTGTCGCCGCTGAATATTGCGATTTTTTTATCGGTCGCAAACGCGTATTTGTCTTCGCCTACGGCGTAATCGGTAAGCGCGCACGCCTCAAACGTTTGCGGATAAAAAGTTTTCTGCGGGGCGTTTTCGGCTCCGGCGGCAAGTCCGCCGCCAAGTACCGCCGCAGAAGCGGTTGCCGCGGACAGGATTGATGAAATTGTCAACGCTGCTAATTTTTTCACGGTTGAATTATAACACACCTTTAAATTATTTGTAAACTGTTTTGCGCGGTAACCGTTTTGCGCCGCGCACGCAATATAACGCCGCAAAAAATGTTTTTGTAGCGCAAGTTCGCCCTAAGTAGCGGCAAAGTAACGCTTTTTTTTAACAAAATTTTTAAAATTATTTTTTAATTATGCGCTTTCTGTCATATTTTCGCGGTTAGAATATAAACGAAAACAAAACATTTGTTTATATTTTGTTTGCGGGTTCGGGAATTTTTTAAGTCCGTTTCCCGCGGATTAAAATATTTAGGGTCAGGGTAGGTAAATGAAAAGCAAACGGCTTTTAAACTTTTATTTTAAGGCGGAAAGCCTGAACAGGACGCTGGACAATTTAATAACCAAATACGCTTTGGCTTCCGTCGATTTTACGCGGGGTTGCGAGTATTATGCGCAAAAAATTTGTTCGCTTATATATGTCAAACGCAAGTTGGGGGAACTGTGGCGGTATCTTGACGGAGTGATTTGCAAGTTTACCGATGAGGAAAAACGGGTTTTGCGGTTTTACGGCGGGCTGAGGGGAGGGACGTCCCGCCTGTCCGCTGATAAAAAACGCGTTATAAAGAGGGTTGCCGTCAAGTTTGCGCGCAGGGCGCGAAATATACAAAGTTATGCCGAGGGAACGGCGATTGCGGGAGAGTATTATTCGCTTTTGTCCGCGGGGGACTATTGCGGAGGGATTACCGTTTTGACGGAGCGTTTTCCCGTTATGTAAATTATTATTATCGCCGCCGCGGCAGCCGCCGAAACAACTATCGCGGCAATCAAAGCGGCGTTGCCGCCGCCCTTTTGCGCGGGCGCCACGGTGGGCTTATCGGGCAGGGGGTTAAGCGGATAATCTTCAATTACCCGCGGGATATAGCCGAACTTATCGTTGCACAACACGTACGAGCAGGAGGTTTTTCCCACTTCGTACACTCCGTAGAACGCGGCGGTAACTTCTATATCGCCCAGCGACGGAAGCATACCGGAGGCTTCGTCCGTGTGGTAAACGATGGTAATAGGGGCGTGAAGGTATGTATTTTCAAGCGGCGTATCGCAGGGGATTAAATCGGCTTTAAGGCAATATCCTTCAACGGCGCGGTATATGCCGTTGTCCTCGGCGTATTTTACGCGGAACCAGTCCTTTTCCTCGCTTAAAATTTCAACGCAATACGTTTGCGGAATTTGAAAAAGCGCGGTTTTTTCGTCAGGTTTTTCGCAGAAATACGCACTGCTTCCCAAATCGGCGTACGCGTATTTTTTTATTTCGGGCGAGTCGCCGTCAGCGTGCGCGGATAAATTTGAAAAGTCCGCCGCGATAAATATTAAAGTAGTTAAAACAAGGCATATTACCGCCTTAAACACCTTCATACCGCAACATTATAAATAGATTAACACTGAAAATTTTGGGGAATTTTGTAAAAAAAGGTCTTATGCGAACGGAAGATATAGTAAGCAGGCTGAGCGAGATTGAAAAAGAGCTTAAAAAACGCAGGGCGGACAACAAATTGCTTGCGTACAACAGCGGAAGCAAAAAGCATAAAAAGCAAATTGTTTTTCACCGCTGCAAAAAGCGAAACCGCTGGGTTTTCGGCGGCAACCGCTCGGGGAAAACCGAGTGCGGCGCCGTGGAGTGCCTTTGGATGTTAAGGGGCGTTCACCCGTACCGAAAGAACAGGAAGGACGTTTTCGGTTGGTCGGTTTCGCTTTCGCAGCAGGTTCAGCGCGACGTCGCGCAGTCGAAAATACTTTATTATCTGCCTAAAAGCTGGATTGCGGATATAGTTATGCTTTCGGGACGCAAGGACAGTCCCGCAAGCGGAGTTATAGACCAGATTAAAATAAAAAACGTTTTCGGCGGAATTTCTACTTTGGGTTTTAAATCCTGCGACCAGGGGAGAGAAAAATTTCAAGGCTCGTCTTTGGATTTTGTGTGGTTTGACGAGGAGCCGCCGAGGGATATTTACGAGGAGTGCGTTATGCGCGTTATGGACAGGCGGGGGGATATTTTCGGCACGATGACTCCGCTTAAAGGCAGGACGTTTATTTTCAACGAAATTTACCTGAACGCAAACAAAAATCCCGAAGTATGGCACGAGTTTATGACGTGGGAGGACAACCCGTTTTTGCCCAAAAAGGAGATAAAGCAGCTTGAATGCGCTTTGTCCGCTTCGGCTTTGGACGCGAGAAAGTACGGAAAATTTTCGGAAGGGGCGGGACTTGTTTATCCCGAGTTTGACGAAAGCGTGCACGTCATAAAGCCGTTTTGCGTGCCAAAAGAGTGGCAGGACATAATTTCGATAGACCCCGGTCTTAACAACCCGCTTTCGGCGCACTGGTACTGCGTGGACTGGGACGGAAACGTGTACGCCGTGGCTGAGCACTTTGCAAGCGGCAAAGACGTTGACTATCACGCGCAAGCAATAAAGGAAATAAGTGAAAAATTGGGCTGGCGGACGGACGAAAGGGGCAGGGTGCGCGCGCTTATTGACAGCGCGGCAAATCAGCGCACGCTTGCTTCGCAAAAAAGCGTTGCCGAACTGTTTTGCGAGCGTGGGATACTTGTAAACACAAAGGTGGACAAGGACGTTTTTGCGGGAATTTCGCGCGTGAAAAGTTTTTTGAAGCAGGGCGGCGGCGAAGGAAATTTATATATTTTTTCAAACTGCGTAAATATGATTGCGGAGTTTAAAAGTTATTACTGGGCGGCCGGCGATTCGCCCGTAAAACGCGACGACCATTGTATGGACGAACTAAGGTATTATATTATGACTCGCCCGCGCCCGCCCGAAAGGCAAATCGCTTCGCCCATACTTTCGGACAAACTGCGCAGAATCAGACGAAGAAGGAGGTGAAAGGGTATTCGGGACGGAGATAACGTAAAAACCGCGCTTTTAAAGTGCGCGACGGGGCTTTCCGCAAGCGAAACGGTGGAAGAATTTGCGGTGTTGGACGGGGAGCTGACTTTGGTTAAAAAGAAGGT
This sequence comes from uncultured Christensenella sp., assembly GCA_910585785.1. Lineage (GTDB taxonomy): Bacteria > Bacillota > Clostridia > Christensenellales > Borkfalkiaceae > Coproplasma. Next base: position 7,347 of record CAJUEV010000020.1, read on the forward strand.
GACAAAAAGGGAAATACCACCCGACATAAAGGCGGTTAAACTGATTTTGGAAGGCGGCGGGGACGAAGAACTTTCGGACGAGGAGCTGGAAGCGGAAAAGGAAAAACTTTTGAAAATGTTGAAGGAGAACGGAATTGAGCGAAAATATTGAAAAAAATTTCGGTAAAAGCACGGAAGAATTGCTTGCGGAGGAAGTTGAAAACGAATTTAATTTGCGCCGTCAGGAGCGCAAAGCGCTTGAAAGGGGCTGGCAGCTTAATATGAATTTTGTCTGCGGCAACCAGTATTGCGATTTGGACGCGGCGGGAGAAATAAAGGAGGAGGAAAAAGATTTTTATTGGCAGACAAGACGGGTTTTCAATCATATTGCGCCCATCGTTGATACAAGGCTTTCAAAACTTTCGCGCATACGCCCCGCGCTTGTCGTAAGGGCGGCTTCCGAGGACGAAAGCGACAGGCACTCGGCGGCGCTTGCTTCGGGCATTCTTGCGGCGGCGCAGGAGGACGCGGATTTGGACGGGGTAATTTCTTCCGCTACAATCTGGTCTGAAATTTGCGGCACGGCTTTTTATAAGACGGTTTGGAACGCCGACGGCGGGAAGACGGTTGCGCTTACGGGCGGCGGCGGAAAAGTTTGCGAAGGCAGCGTGGAGGTTGTTGCGGTTTCGCCGTTTGAAATTTATCCCTATTCGCTTGCGGAAGAAGAAGTTGCGGCGCAGCCCGCCATAATACACGCAAAGGCTTTGCCCGTGCAGGATATTTTTTCGGCTTACGGCGTCAGGCTTGAAGGCAGGGACGTGGAAGAATTTGCTTTTGCGCCGTATGCAAGGACGGCGGGCGCTTCGGCGGGCGGCGCGAAAAAGCACGGCTATGAGTTGGTAATCGAAAGATATATGCGCCCCAACGCGGGGTTCCCCAACGGAAGGCTTACCGTCGTTGCGGGCGGAAAACTGTTGTATGACGGCGAACTGCCCTACAAAAACGGCGACGGCGGGGCAAGGGAATATCCCTTTGTAAAGCAGGTTTCAATACCCTTGGCTGGCAGTTTTTTCGGCGCGAGCGTGGTAGACCGGCTTATACCCGTTCAGCGCGCTTTCAACGCTTTGAAAAACCGCAAGCACGAGTTTTTAAACCGCATAGCGACGGGCACCGTGGCGGTTGAAGACGGCTCTGTGGACGTGGACGAACTGTGCGAGGACGGGCTGGTGCCGGGGAAGGTTATTGTGTACCGTCAGGGCAGCACCCCGCCCGAATTTTTGAACGCTGGCAGCGTGCCGGACGAATTTTGGAAGGAGGAGGAAGCGCTGCTTGCCGAGTTTACAAAAATTGCGGGGACGGGGGATTTATCGGAAAACGCGGACAGTTTTGCGGGCATAACTTCGGCGACGGGGCTGCAACTTATAATCGACCAGGACGATATGCGCCTTAACGTGACTTACGGCGGAATAAAGCGGGCGGTAAAGACGATTGGACGGCACATATTACGCCTTTACAGGCAATTTGCAACCGATTTGCGGCTTTTGAAGTACGCGGGCAAAAACAACGTTTTAAACCTGTTTTACTTTAAAGGCAGCGACATATCTTCGGACGACGTGGTTTTGGAAGCGGACAGCGAACTTAATATGTCGCCCGCGCAAAAACGCACCGTAATTTACGAAATTTTGGACAAGGGGTTGTTTTCGGACGCGGACGGAAAAATAAGCGTCTCCGCAAAAAACAAACTTTTGGAGTTGCTTGGTTACAGTTCGCTTGCGGGCGAAAGGGATTTGGGCGAACTCAACCGTTCGCGTGCGGGCGAGGAAAATTTGAAAATGCGCACGGGCGTTTGCGAAGTTAAAAATTATGACGACCACAAGACGCACGTTGCCGAGCACACCGCTTTTTTGCTGACGGAAGAACTTTCTTCGGAAGCGGAAGCGCGCATATGCGAACATATGCAGATTCATAAAGAAAAATTAAAGGAGAATGAAAATGACGGATAACGTAAACGCAGAAGTTAAATTTGAGGTTACGGCGGAACACGCGCAGGCGGAGGAAGAAATTGTTGCCGCGGCGGAACTTGGCAAGTTTAAAAGCGTTGACGCCCTGATAAGCGCTTATAAAAGTCTTGAAGCCGAATTCACCCGACGAAGCCAACGGCTGAAAGAACTTGAAGAAAAGAACAAGGCTGAAAACCCTGTGCCGGTTGCGATTAGCGGCGGCGACGGGCAAGCGCCCTCTTTAAGCGCGGATAGCGAAAGGGAAACTTTGTTGCGCACGGCGCTAGCCGACGAGAAAGTGCGCGCGGCGGTTATTGAAGACTATCTTAAAACCGTCGCATCAAACAAGAGTATTCCCCTTATAGTAGGGGGTGTAAGTACCCCCGCACCCAAAAGCGCGCCCAAAACCGTGAGGGAAGCGGGCGCGCTTGCGGAAATGTTTTTAAAAAAATAATAAGGCGGAAACATACTTTTCCGCAAAAGGAGAAAAATTGATTACTATCGAAAACGCGGACAAAGCGTTGAAAGACTATTATCTGGACGCCGTTTCGGCGCAGCTTAACGACGGCATTTCGCCCTTCTTTTCCGCAATTGAAAAAAGCGCCGCCAACGTTTACGGAAAGGACGTTAAAATGGCGGTTGTGCGCGGCACAAGCGGAAACATTCTTGCGGGGGCGGAGGACGGAAATTTGCCCGACCCGTATAAAAACAGATATCTTTCCATTACCGCTCCGCTTAAAAATCTTTACGGTACGATAGAGATAAGCGACAAGGCTTTAAGGGCGTCGCGCGAGGCTTCGGGCGCGTTTGTAAACCTTGTAAATTCCGAAATGGAAGGGCTTATTTCAAGCGCAAAACAAAATTTTCAGCGTATGCTATTCGGCGACGGCTCGGCAAAACTTTGCAAAGTTTTGGATATGGTTTCGCCTTCCGAGTACGAGGTGGACAACGTAAAGGAGTACTTTGTTGGTATGCAGGTGGACGTTGTTCCCAAAAACGCGGGCGCGTCCGGCGACAGTTACGGACTTTATATAAAATCGGTAAACAAAGCCGCTTCAACCGTGACTTTTACAACCGCTGTAACCGATTCGCTTGGCGGCGGTACTATGTATCCGCACGGCTCTAAGGACAACGAATTGTGCGGGCTGGGCGCATTGTTTGACGCGGAAAGTTTGTACGGCTATAAAAAAACGGACGAGCCCTATTTCGCGCCCTATAAACTTGACGCGCAGGGCGCGCTTACGGAAGAAAAACTTACGGACGTGCTTGATTACGTGGAAGAAAACTTTAACGGCAGAATAAATATGATAATCTGCTCGTACGCGGTAAGAAAGAAGATTGCCGCGCTTATTGCGGACTGCCGCAGGGTGATAAACAGTACGGACGCGCGAACGGGTCTGGGCGTGGTTACGGTAAACGACGTGCCCGTTTACGCCGACAAGTATTGTCCCGAGGACAGAATTCTGTTTTTGAATACGGACGACTTTGCGCTGTGCCAGCTTTGCGATTGGGAGTGGCTTGAAGACGAAAGCGGAAAAATTTTAAAGCAGGTGCCCGGCAAGGCGGCGTATTCGGCAACGCTTGTGAAGTATGCCGAGCTTATCTGTAAAAAACCTTGCGGACAGGCGATGCTGTACAATGTTTAAAAATTTATTTTCAGCATAAGCGGGGCGTGTCGCCCCCGGGCGCGCCGCAAACCGTCAACGGTATTTTGCGGCGCGTTTTGCCTTTTCAGGCGAATTTTGCGGGCGCGCTTTTCGCTTTTGATTTTGGGAGGGTTATGACGTTAAAAAATATTATTATACGCGTTTTAAAGACGCTGGACAGGGGAGATATTGCCGCAATGCTGGAAGCGGGCGCGGAAGTCGGGGGCGAGGCGGCGGAAAAGATTGAACTGCTTACTTACTGCGTTAACGCGGTTGAAGACGAGCTTGCAAGGTATTATTTTCCGCTTAAACACGAGCAGACTTTGCTATCGGACGACGGCAAATACGGTTTTGAAAAATTCACCTTCAAACCCGTAAAAATTTTGTCGGTGACGGCGGGCGGCAAAAACGTAAAATACACAACCTTTCCGCAATACATTTTTTGCGGGGAGAGCAGCATAACGGTTTGCTACGAATACACTCCGCCAAAACGCGGCTTGGACGAGTTGAGCGCGTTTGACGGTACGGCGGTTGGCGAGTCGCTTATCGCCGCGGGCGCCGCCGCGGAATACTGCCTTATTTGCGGCAGCGTAAAACTTTCGGAAACGTGGGAGGGAAGGTATCGGCGCGAAATTGACAGCGCGCGCGAAAAATACCGCGTTCCCGCGGTTATTCCGCCCAGGAGGTGGGTATGAAAAAAAATTTATATCCTAAGACGAAGTACGTTTATTGCGATTTGATTGCCGCGGGCGGCAAAATGGCGCAGGGCTGCGAAGTAGTGGACGGAAAGATTAAGCCTGCGCTGTCGGCGCAAAACGTAACGGCAAACGCTTTTTCAAGAGTTGCGGCGGCGGGGTTTTCCGCTGCGGCGGGCGGATTTTTGCTGTGCGCGGATAAAAAAGTTTTCCGCTCGCAGGACGGTTTGCAATTTGAAGAACTTTGCGATTTTTCCGCGGCGCAGCCCTTTTGCTTTGAGCAGCGCGAAGGTGAAGATGTAAAACTTTATGTTGCGGGCGGGGGAAACTGCGCGTATTTCGGTGGCGGCGCGGGCGGCTTAATACCGTTTGAGCCCAACATATATGCGGGGCAAATGAAAAACGGCAGGCTTTTCGGGGCTGATTGCGACGAGAATTTTACGTTGCGATGGTCGGGCGCGGGCGGCGCTTTCGATTGGGAGGAAGGCATTGACGGCGCGGGCTGGGTAAGGCTTGACGGCGCGGGAGGGCGCATTTTAAATTTGTTGCAGGCGGGCGAAAAACTTATAATCGTCAGGGAAAACTGTCTTGACGAGTTGGATATTTCGGGTTCGCCTGAAAAATTCAGGCTTGAAAGCAAAAATTTGCGCGTTTGCGGAGTTGCCGAAAACAGCGCCGCTGCGATGGGCGGCAAAATTTATTTTATGGCGGAAGGCGGGCTTAAAGTTTATAACGGTTCGCAAATTTCAGCAGTGCCCGACAGCGTTATAAATTTGCTTTTGCCCCCATATTATGCCGTAACTATGGGCAAAAAGTACTGCGTTTGCGGGTATTTAAAAGCCTTTGAAAGGCGTATTGTCGCCGTTTACGATACAGATAAAAATTGCGCGTTTACAGTTGATTTTCCCGCGGATTTGCTTGTGGCGGGCGGCGCCGTTTACGCGTATGCGCAGGGTTGGGCTTGCGTTTTGGCGTCTGGCGGCGGATTTGCTTACACCGCGGTTGCGGACTTCGGCACGCAAAACAAAAAGTACCTGCACTCGGTGGAAACAGAGTGCGGGCGCGGCGTGGAAATAACCGTTTGCAGCGGGGATTTGCGGCGTATGTTTTACAGCGCAAAAGGGCGTATACGGACGGATATGCGGGGGGATAAGTTTGAAATAAGCGTAAAAGCCGAAGGCGAAATAACGCGTTTGAAGGCGGTTGCGGAGGTTTTTGATGACGTTTGACATAATTGATTTGACGGAAGAACAAATAAAAAATCTTACTTCGGCGCAAATGCAGCTATTGCGGACGGCGCAAGTCAAAAAAAACGAACTGCGCGTAAAGACGGACGAGGAGTGCGCCGCTTTTTTCAAAACGGTGTGCGCCAACGGTATGAAGCACTCGTCCCTTTTTCCGCATAAAGTTGTTAGCGCGGAAAAGCGTTTCAATTACGAAACGGAAATTATTGCAGAGCAGCTTTTATACTCGCTTAATCTCGGCGCGGACGGCGCAACCGCGTTAAGCAACGAAAAGGACGTGGCAATCGCTTACGTTGCCGAAGGCGCAGACGGCGGCGCGGGATATGCCGTTGACTATACTTTGCCCTATACCGAAAGATACAACGCCGTAAGAAATTATTATATGAATATTTCCGACCCTGCCGAACGCTTTGCGCTTTACGCCGCGGACGAAAGGGCGAAAAAGTATTTGGGAAGTTATTACTCCGTTTTGCAAGCCGCGCTTATTGCTTGCGCAGAATAAGTTTACAATTTCGGCGAATTCGGCGAAAAGGCGCGGGCGGCATTTGCCGCCCGCGCCTTTAAAACACTTTACAATTATTTTGCGCTTTGATATAATTTTTTTATGAAGATAGCTGACGATTGGTCCGACTACAAAATTTTAGCCACGTCCGACGGAATGAAGCTTGAAGACTGGAACGGAGTTATTTTGCTGCGTCCCGACCCTCAGGTAATCTGGACGGGGAAAAATTTGTACGCCGAAAAAAATATAAACGCGGTTTATCACCGCAGCGAAAAGGGCGGCGGCGCTTGGGAAAGGCGCAAAGATTTTCCTGCGGAGTGGACGGTAAGTTACCGCGACTTGAAGTTTAAAATTAAACCTATGGGGTTTAAGCATACCGGACTTTTCCCCGAACAAGCCGTAAACTGGAACGAAATGACAAGGCTTATTTCTTCCGCGCGGCGCGGCGGCAGGGAAATTAAGGTTTTAAATCTTTTTGCGTATACGGGCGCTGCTTCCGTTGCGTGCGCAAAGGCGGGCGCGGCGGTGACGCACGTCGACGCGGCAAAAGGTATGGTGGAACGCGCAGGCGAAAACGCAGCGCTTTCGGGCGTGACAAGCGGCATACGCTACATAATAGACGACTGTATGAAGTTTGTCGCAAGGGAAATACGCCGCGGCAACAAGTACGACGCAATTATTATGGACCCTCCAAGTTACGGCAGGGGACCGGGTGGAGAAATGTGGAAGATAGAGCGCGACTTGTACGGCTTTGTATGTTCGTGCGCGCGGCTTCTGACGGAAAATCCGCTGTTCTTTTTAATAAACAGTTACACAACGGGTCTTCAACCCGCGGTGCTTAAAAATATTTTAACGCTTGCCTTAAAGGGCTATAAGGGCAAGTTTGACGCTTATGAAGTGGGCATTGCCACTGCGGAAGGCATTCCGCTGCCCTGCGGCGCAAGCGGGCTTTTTACGGGAGAGGGATATGGAAAATAACGAACTTAACGTGCTGTACGAGGATAATCACGTTATAGTGGTTTTAAAACCGCAGATGACGGCTTGCTGTCCCGATGAAAGCGGTGACGAAAATCTTTTCGATATAGTTAAAAATTATATAAAGACGACGTACAACAAGCAGGGTAACGCTTATCTGGGGCTTATTCACAGGCTGGACAGACCAACGGGCGGGGTGATGGTTTTTGCCAAAACTTCAAAGGCGGCGGCAAGACTTTCCGAGCAGATGCGTTCGGGCGGGTTCGAAAAAAAATATTTTGCCGTATTGTGCGGAGTTCCCGCAAAAAAGCAGGGCACGCTTGAAAATTATTTAAGAAAAAATTCGCTTAACAACACGGTTTACGTGGCTACGCAAAGCGAGGAAGGCGCAAAGTTTGCCAAACTAGACTATGATATAATTGCCACCGAGCGCGGGCTGTCGCTTGCGGAAATAACCTTGCACACGGGCAGAACGCACCAGATAAGGGTGCAAACCGCTTCAATCAACTGTCCCGTTTACGGCGATATGCGTTACGGCGGCGAAAAGGCGGTGAAAGGTAAACTTGCGCTTTGGGCGTATTCGCTCAGGTTTACGCACCCCACCACGGGCGAAGCGCTGCGGTTTATTATCGAGCCTCCCAAGGAAGAAAATCCGTGGAAAAATTTTCAGTTTGACGTAATTAAATAAAAATAAAAAATTTTCCCCCCGCATAGCGGCTTAAAACCGTTGTGCGGGGGGTGTTTTTTATTAAAAATTCAAATTAAGTTTTCTTAATAAATTAATTGTTTTTAAGTTTTACTTTATGGCGAAAAGTTTTTCTATAAGTTTATGTCCTTCGCCGACGTACACGCCCGATTTTGCCGCTTCGTCCTCGGTAAGTCGCTTTGCGCCCGCTATTTTAAGCGTGGCGGTGTTTGCGCTTGCGTACAAAAGATATGGCACGGGGTCGGAAGTGTGCGTTTTTATCGCGCAGGGTGTGGGGTGGTCCGGACAAACCAAAATCGCAAAATCTTCGTTTGCGGTTTTAAGCCGTTGGGTAAGTTCGCTTATTATACCGTCTATTTTTTCTATCGAATAAACTTTGTGCGCATAATCGCCGTGGTGTCCGCACTCGTCGGCGGCTTCAACGTGTAAATAAACAAAGTCCAGCCCGTCGTTTAAAAGCGCGTTTGCCGCGGCTTGCGCCTTGCCCGAAAAGTTTGTTTCGTAATTCGCCGTAATGTTTTCAACCTCTATAATTTTAAGGTCGGCAAGCATTGCTATTCCGCGCACAAGGTCCACCGCGGAAATTATTCCGCCCTTTAAGCCGCGCAGCCTTTCAAAGTTTTCAAGCGCGGGTTTTGTGCCTTCGCCCCAAAGCCATATAGAGTTTGCGGGGCGCTTGCCTTCGCTTTTGCGTTTTAAGTTTACGGGGTGCGCGGAAAGTATTTCATAACTTTTGCGCATAAACTCGTCGTAAATTTTTGCGTCAGGTCCTTTGGGCAGACTGTCGGTTATTTTTTTGTCCGTAATGTCGTGCGGGGGAGTTAGCTCGTGCCCGAAAACTCCGCCTTTTGCCACAAGACAGTGGCGGTAAGCCATTCCGCAATAAAATTCAAACTTTTCGCTGCCGAACGCCTGTTGCACGTCGCGCATTAGTTCGCGCGCTTCCTCTGTGGAAATATCTCCCGCAGAGTAGTCAATCATCGTTTTCAAGTCGTAAGGCTCGTCTTCGGAAAGAGTTACAAGATTGCAGCGCAAAGTTACGTCGTCCGCGCCCAATTTTATGCCCATTGAAACCGCTTCCAACGGAGAGCGTCCGGTATAATAACGGGCGGGCGCAAAGCCCAGCACGGACATATTAGCCACGTCCGAACCAGGTTTATATCCATCGGGTACGGTCTTGCAAAGTCCTATTTCCGCATAAGGCGCAAATTTATCCAAAGCGGGCGTTTTTGCCGCTTCAAGACAGGTTTTGTCGCCAAGCGCGGGTATTTTCCAGTCGGCCATTCCGTCGCCGAGTATTACTGCGTATTTCATAAAGTCAGTGTGCCTTGCGGGCTGTTTTTTAGTTATTCAAATCCCAGTCGATAGGCTGTTTGCCGTGGGATATTAGATATTCGTTTGTTTTTGAAAAATGCTTGCACCCGAAAAACCCGCTGAAAGCGGAAAGGGGAGAGGGGTGCGGGCATTGCAAAATAAGGTGCTTGCTTCCGTCGATAAGCGGCGCCTTGCTGCGCGCGTTTCCGCCCCATAAAATAAAAACTACGTTTTCCGTGTTTTCGGAAATAAGTTTAATAACGCTGTCGGTAAACCACGCCCAGCCGCATCTCGAATGTGAGTTTGCCATATGCGCCCTTACCGTCAAAGTGGTGTTCATAAGCAGCACGCCGCTTTTAGCCCACTTTGTCAAATCGCCGCAATCGGGCTGTTTTATTCCAAGGTCGGTTTCTATCTCTTTATATATATTCACAAGCGAGGGCGGAAGTTGAACGCCCTTTTTTACCGAAAAACACAAGCCGTGCGCCTGATTGGGGTTGTGATAGGGGTCCTGTCCCAGCAAAACCGCCTTAACCTCGTTCAGCGGAGTATAGCGGAAACAGTTATACAAATCGTACATATCAGGATAGATTACGTGCGTCGAATATTCTTCCTTCAAAAACTCGCGTATTTTTTTGTATCTTTCGTCCGCGAAAAGGGGCGCAAGCAGTTCGTCCCAGCCGCCGCCGAGTGGTTTCATACAGTTTTCCTCTTTTGTTAGTATTTTGTCCGCGAAAAGCGTTTTACGCCTCTTTTACGCAGTTGAAAACGTTTTGTAACTCTCTTTCCATAGTGCAAAAGCAGAGGGAAAGATTTTTTAAATATTGCTCGGTCGTGCTGCCGCTGCCAGCCGAATCGGATATTATTTTGAAGGAGAAGAAGGGCACTTGCGCGTGCATACAAACCTGCGCTATCGCGCCGCCTTCCATATCCCTTACGTCGGCGGCAAGCGTCTTTGTAAGCAGTTCAAAGTCCTTGGGGCTGTCGTTGAATCTGTCCCCCGTGGCAAGCAGTTTTTGCGGGTAATCGCCGCATATTGCAAGGGGAATATAGTTTTCGGCGCACTCGTCCAGCGTGCCTATTTTGGTTCCGTTTAGTTGGGTAAGGTCAAAATCGTACTGCACCGCCGCGGAAATAGTATAAATTTCTCCCACTTTTACGCCGTCGTTAAGTCCGCCTGCCACGCCAACGTTTATAATTTTGTCGGCTTTTAATAAATCAATCGCAGTTTGCGCGCCGCACGCCGCGTTTACTTTGCCCACGCCGCAAACTATTATTGCGGTATTTTCGCCGAAAAGAGTGCCATATATAACGCGTTTACCGCATATTTTACTTTCTTTCGCCTGTTGTAAGCGCGCAATTACGGGCCGGGCTTCTTTGTCCATTGCAATTACAAAGCAAATCATATTTTATCTCCCGTGCAAACGGTAACTATACCGTAATCAAGAACGTATTTAAACAATTCGCAAGGCTGTAAAACCCCGTCAAAATACATTTTGCCCCCGCAATATGCAATACTTTTAAAGTCTTCCGCAAGGGTGCCGCCCGTCATTTTTATAAACGCCTCGCGCGCCGTCCAGTGCGATAAAAAATCGTTTTCGCAGGTAATTTCTTCGCGTTCGCATAAAGGCAGGCGCGAAATAACGGCTTGGCGGTCTTTTCCCGCAAAAACTTCCAAATCAACGCCCACGGGTCTGTCGCAAACGGCAATTGCGCCGTATTCTTTGCTGTGCGAGATTGAAAAATAAACAGGGTTGCCGTTTATGTACGGTTTGCCCTTTTCGGTGCGCAATATCGTCTGTTTTTCGCCTGTCAGTTCGGTCAAAATTCTGTCTAAACTGTCGTATATGCCGTCGGTTTTTGTTAAATACAGTTTGTTCATAGCATCAGCGATTCAATGTACTCAATCTGTTCGCGCGTCGCCAGATTTTTTGTGAAAGCGCAGGCTGAACCCGCGGCGGTGGCGTAGTTAAGGGCGGCGAAATAGTTTTGCGATTTATTGTATTCGTGAATAAATCCCGCTATCATAGAATCCCCCGCGCCGACGGAATTTACAAGTTGTCCGCGCGCGGCGCGCACGTAAAGGGATTGGGACGTTTCGGTTACCATAGCCGCGCCCGAGCCGCCCATAGAAACTATCACGTTTCTGGCGCCCATCGCTTGCAGTTTGCGCGCGCAGGCAAAAATTCCCTCTATGTCGGGCACCGCGTTTAGTCCGAAAATTTCGCACATTTCATAGACGTTGGGTTTTATAAGGAAGGGGCGGTATTTAAGCGTTTCGGTAAGCAGTTTTCCGCACGCGTCCAAAACCACGTTTACGCCCGATATGTTTTTAAGTTTTTTAAGCAGGTTAGAGTATGCGCAGCAGTCGAGAGGGGCGGGCACGCTTCCGCTTATAACAAGCCAGTCGCCCGACTTCAAAAGCAGTTTTAACTTGCGCACAAGCTTGTTTACGTCGTTTGCCGAAAGCGCCGCGCCCGTGCCGTTTATGTCAGTTTCGGTATTGCTTTTAATTTTTACGTTTATGCGGCTTTGTCCGTTCACGTCTATAAAATCGTGTTCCAGCCCGAGTTCGGCAACTTTTTCGCGTATATATTTACCGGTAAACCCTGCCACAAAGCCCAGCGCCAACGTCTGTTCGCCCAGCTCTTTAACCGCCAGCGAAACGTTTATGCCCTTTCCGCCAACGGCAAGCCGCTCGCTTACGGTGCGGTTTACAACGCCGCTTTTTATATTGTTTACTTGTACGTAATAATCCAGCGAGGGATTATAAGTTACGGTATAAATCATAAAAAAATCCGTTTTACGGTCACTTTGCCGCAAAATCGGCAATTTCCCACCTTTCTGTTAAACTTTAACGCTTTTGCAAGCATTTGTCAATAAAAAACAATTTTAAACGCTTGATTTTTTTGCGCGCGCAAGTATAATATAAGGACGTAATCTTTCTGCAATTTTTATCTGCCGCCGCTTTTAAAGGGGCGAGTTTTCAGATTCGATTGCGGGTAGAGGATGAGAAAAGCATACCAAAGGCTCGGCTTTGTAAAAACGGAAACTTAAATTTAAATGC
>CAJUEV010000021.1 GCA_910585785.1 uncultured Christensenella sp.
GCTCTTCCGATCTAAACAAGGAGGTTATTTTCTTACGCCGAGAATATGTATTCCCCGCGCAATGGCAAAGTTGTATGAAGAAAGAGGTTTATTATAAGCGTCGTAAGAGTGCGCCGCCACAAGAATTTTGCCGCGGGAAAAGCCCACAACCACGGGAGAGTGATAAAAGTCGCCAGTGCTGTTGCCAAGCTGTACAATATCGCCTATTTCAAGCTCGGCAAGCGGAACTTCTTCGGCAAACGGGCCTTGCCCGTCGTTGTTTACAAGAAAATTATAAAGGTATTCGACTCCCGTCCAACTTGGCGTGCGGTTGTTTGCGGATTTGTAAAACCAGCCGAAAGTGGGGGTGTAGTTCATAACTTTTGCGCCCGCGTAAATACATTGCGAGGCAAAGTTTGTGCAGTCGCCGCCTATTTTTGAAAAATCGTAAAACGCGGGATTGCGCCTGAACGCCCATTTTTTGGCGTAAGCAACCGCGGCTTCGCGGTCGTAAGCAATTTCAGTCATACTTCATTTTATGAAAATACGCCTTACCGCGTGCATACGCTGTTAAAACAACGAAAAACCGCCCTTAAAACAAATGTCAAGGCGCGGTATTGCATTATTAAAGGCGGTTTAGCGTTATTAAAGTAAGCAAATCAGTCTTTTTCAAGCGTTTTATATTCAACCGAAGCAACTGCGGCAAAGTACGCGCGCTTTGCGCCCGCCGCTAAAACCGCTTTGCTTATTTCGTCCGCGGTTGCGCCCGTGGTGAGAACGTCGTCAACTATAAGCACGTTTTTGCCCGCAATATCCTGCGGTTTGGCAACTTTAAAAGCGTTTTTCAGGTTTTCGCAGCGCTGCTTTCTGGTAAGTCCTTTTTGCGCTTCCGTTTCTTTGGTCTTTTGTACCGCGCCCGATATCAGCGGTATGCCCGTGCGTTTCGAAAGAGATTTTGCAAGCAATTCCGTCTGGTTGTAACCCCTGCGTTTAACCGCCTTTTTTGTGGCGGGAACGTAAACTATGCAGTCGAAAGGGGGCAGCGCTTTAACGCGCTCGGCAAGCAATTCGGCAAAAAATTCCTTCAAATATCCGTTACCGTTTTTGAATTTGCCTATAAGTATAATTCCCCCGCCGTCGTACACAAAGGCGGAAACGCCTTGCTTGTAAACGGGTGGCTGAGCCTTGCATTCAAGGCATATTTCGGGGCGCACGGTCTTTCTGCCGCATACGGGGCAAACGGTTTTGTCGTTAAAAACTACTGTTTTTTTGCAGCCGTTGCACAAATTTGTGCCAAAAGTTTCCGCACCGCAGACGTCGCACGTATATTCTAGCGGAAAAAAAGCGTCCCGCAAAGTTTTGCCTAAATTCAAATTTTTCAGCATAAGTTAAACCCGTAAAAATTATTGCTTATTCGCAGCATATGCGCGGGGGTATCCGACTTTTCGCTCGTTTGACGCGCACGGCGATTTCGCTTGAAATTTTATTGTAAACGTGGTATAATCAAGCAAAGGGGTCTTAAAATGAACAGAAAAGAAAAGGGCACAAAACCGGTACTTGCGGTTTGTTACGACTTTGACAAAACTCTTTCGCCCGACGATATGCAGGCGCAGGGGTATATTCAGTCCGTCGGATACGACGTAAACAACTTCTGGCAAGAGGCAAACGGACTTGCCGCCGACAACGAAATGGATAACAACCTTGCCTATATGTACAAAATGGTTGTGGAGGCGGAGGGCAACTTCGTTTTCAACAAAAAGGCGCTTATGGACTACGGCGCGAAAGTTACGTTGTTTGAAGGGGTTGAGGAGTGGTTTGACAGAATCAACCGCTACGGCGAAGAAAACGGCGTGCTTGTAGAGCATTACATAATTTCTTCCGGCTTGAAGGAAATGATTGAAGGCACTTCTATTGCGCGCGCGGGCGCGTTTGAAAAAATTTATGCAAGCTCGTTTTATTTTAACGAACGCGGCGTTGCAAAGTGGCCCGCGCAGGTAGTAAACTATACAAATAAGACGCAGTTTTTGTTCAGAATATCAAAGGGCGTGCTGGACGTGAACGACGACGGGGTAAACGAGTATTTTGCGCCCGAAAACATACGCGTACCCTTCCGCAATATGGTGTATATTGGGGACAGCGACACGGATATACCGTGTATGAAGTTGATAAATTCTTACGGCGGGCACGCGATAGGCGTTTATAATCCGCGTACGAAGGATAAAACCAAGGTTCGCAATATGATAAACGACAGCCGCATACGCTATTTTGCGGCGGCGGATTATTGTGAAAATTCCGAGCTTGACGTTTTGCTTAAAAACATTATTTTAAAGACTGCCGCTTACGAGGTGTTGGAAAACAAGTCGATTGCGGACAGAATGGACGCCAAGACGAATACCGCAAAATAAAATTTGAATAACGTAAAACGCAGCGGGGGCTTTAAATAAGCCCCCGCGTATTTTTATTTGTTTTTGTTTGTAAACTTTAAAATAAGTTCCGTTTCGCCGAAAACCAGCATATGGTCGCCGTTCTGGAAAATATAGTTGGGTCCGGGCAACGGCGTAATTTCTTTACCCTGCTTTATGGTAAGCACGTTCAAGCCGTATTTGCCGCGGGGATTAGCGTCGACAAGTTTCATACCGTACCAACGCTGGGGGACGGCAATTTCAAAAATGCCGTGCTGCGCGTCAAGTTCAACATAGTCGAAAACCCGCTTAGCGTTTAGTTTTACCGCAAGTTTTTCGGCAATGTCGCGGTTGGGGTAAACAACTTCGTCCGCGCCCACGCGCAATAAAAATTTGCGCTGAATTTCGGTGTTTGCCCTTGAAACAACGTATTTTGCGCCCAAGTCTTTTAAGTTTGAAGTAATTTCAAGCGAACTCTGGAAGTCGTCGCCAATGGCCACCACGCACGCGTCGAAAGAAGGGATGTCAAGCGACTTTAAGTTGTCCGTATTCATACAGTTGGCTATTGCAGCGCCGGTGTATTTGGAAGCAAGCGAGTTTATAACGTCCTCGTTTCTGTCCACAATCATAACTTCGTCGCCCATATTGCGCAGTTTTTCACCGAGAGCCTGTCCGAAGTTTCCAAGCCCTATCAAAAGTACCGATTTCATTTATTTCTCCGTTGCCCCGCGTGTATGTCGAGGTTTTATTCATTTTATAATTTATTTAAGTCGCTTTCAAATTAGCGTTTGCTTTTAATTTTTCCGTTATCCGTCTTTATTTTATAAATAATTTCGCCGCGGTTAAAGTGCCATTGCATAATTGCAATCGTTCCCGTGTATTCGCGCTCGCCGCGGGTTACAACCCTTTCGCCGTAACGAAAGCGGGGGCGGGTTTTCAAGTTTTTTAATATTTTTCAAATCGGTGCGTATTCCGCATTGCGGCGCAAGTATCACCGCTTTGCCGTCGTTTGCGTCGACTTCGTACTCGACTACGCGCTGAAATAAATTCTGCAATAAATCCGCGCTTAAAAACTCGGCGTCAAGGCAAATTCCCCACATAATATTACCCGATTAAAAGCGAATCCACCGGTTTGCGCACACCCGAAGCCGAGCGTTTTTCTCCCACGGCAAGCGCCAGAGTAAGTATGCCCACCCTGCCCGCGTACATTAAAAGAATAAGTATTATTTTAGAAGCAACAGTAAGGCGGGGGGTAAGTCCCTGACTCAGCCCCACGGTGCCCATTGCGGAAACACATTCAAACAGCACTTCGTTAAACAGCGCTTTGTCCGGCTCTATCGCGCAAATTGCAAGCGCTGCAATCATAATAAGCATAAGGCACGCGGCGAATATTGCAAGCGCCTGCGACAGCAAAGAGTACTCGATACGTTTTTTACCCATATTAATATCCCGGTGCCCGCGGAACACGCCTATCATACCCATAATAATTACGGCAAACGTGCCAACCTTTATGCCGCCCGCGGTCGAGCCCGAGCTTCCGCCGATAAACATTAATATAAGCGTAAGCAGATAGCCGCTGTCCGAAAGGGTGGAAGGGTCGGTAGTGAAAAATCCCGCCGTGCGCGGTGACACCGCGTTAAAAAACGAGCATAACAGTTTTTGTCCGAAGTTATAGCCCCGGTAAGAGGGATTGCGCCATTCGAAAAGAAGAAAAAGCGCCGTTGAGATAACCGTAAGAAGCAGACTTACAAAAAGCACCACTTTGGTGTTTAACTGCATTTTTTTGGGATTGCACTTTGCTTCGATAACGTCGCCCCAAACGCAAAAGCCCAAACCGCCCATAATTATAAGTCCGCTTAAAGTAAGCGTAACCAAAGGGTCGGTTGCGTACGCCTGCAACGAAGTGCCGCCTACGCCAACAAGGTCAAATCCCGCGTTGCAAAACGCCGAAACGGAGTGCCAAAGCGCATAATAAACGCCTATGCCGCCGTAATCGCGGCAAAAACTTATGGAAAGCAGCGCCGCGCCCGCAACCTCAAAAATTGCCGTGCCTATAAATATGCGTTTTAAAAGGGGGGTAAGTCCTTCGTATTTTCTGCTGCCCGCCGCCGACATAAGCGCCTTGCGCTCGTAAAGTCCCATCTTGTGGCGGAATATTAAAAACAGTGACGAAACGAAGCTCATAAACCCTAGTCCGCCCGTCTGAATAAGCAGAAGTATGACTATCTGCCCGAACAGCGACCAGTGCGTTCCCGTGTCCACGGGCGTAAGTCCCGTTACGCACGTTGCCGAAGCGGAAACGAACAGCGCGTTTAAATAGCCCGTCGAAGTTCCGTCTTTTGTGGCGAACGGCAAAACGAGAAGCACGCTTCCCAGCATAATTACCGTAAAATATCCGAGTGCAAGAAATTGCCAAACGGAAAGTTTTAATTTAAACGTTTTTTTCATTAAGTTTCAACCTTAAAAACGCGTTTATTTTAGCACACGCAAAACCGCTTGTCAACAAATTGCGCGTGCGCCCTTTCCGCGCGCGGTTTTGAACAGATTTTGTTTGATTTTTAAAATTTTTTGTTTTTTTGCGCTTTGAAAAAATTTTTCCGCTCTTTTCAAGCTTAAAAATTATATATGCGTTTTAACACATTTCAGTTTTAGGGCATATGCTTTATTACGGCTTTTTTCGGGCGCATATGCGGTTTTATTGACGTGCGCCAAAATACGTATGCCCGAAAGCAAAAGTGTTTGCGGGCGCAAATATAACGTGTGCGCCGCGGCGGCGGGTTGCCGTTTTAGCGGCGGGAGGTGAGTATTACGGGCAAATATTTCGGTACGGACGGATTCCGCGGGGAAGCGGGCGCGGTAATTACGGCGGAACACGCGTTTAAAGTGGGCAGAGTGCTGGGCTGGTACTTCGGCGAAAGGCTTAAAGGCAAGTGCCGCGCCGTAATAGGCAAGGACACCAGACTTTCTTCATATATGTTGGAGTACTCGCTGGCGGCGGGGCTTACTGCTTCCGGTGCCGACGCATATATTTTGCACGTTACCACCACCCCCTCCGTTTCTTTTGCGGCGCGTTGCGACGGCTTCGATTGCGGAATAATGGTTTCGGCAAGCCATAATCCTTATTATGACAACGGCATAAAACTTATGAACGGGCAAGGCGAAAAAATGGACGGCGAGGCGGTTGAACTTGTCGAGCGCTATCTGGACGGTGACTTGGCGCCCTTCGGCGGGCGGGATATTCCGTTTGCAAGCGGCAGGGACGTGGGCAGGACGGTGGATTACGTTTCGGGCAGAAACCGCTATATAGGTCACCTTATTTCGCTTGCCACCTGCTCTTATAAGGGGCTGCGGATAGGTTTGGACGGGGCAAACGGCAGCGCGTTCAGTATTGCAAGAAGCGTTTTTGACGCGCTCGGAGCAAAAACTTTTGTGATAGGCGACTGCCCCGACGGAACGAACGTAAACGACGGGGTCGGTTCAACTCATATCGAGGCATTGCAAAAACTTGTTAAGGACAACTCGCTGGACATAGGTTTTGCTTTTGACGGCGACGCGGACAGATGCATTACCGTGGACGAAAACGGGCAAGTTGTCACCGGCGACGAAGAAATGTTTATTTGCGCGTATTATTTTAAAAGCCGCAATCTGCTTACCGGTGACAAAATAGTTTGCACGGTTATGAGCAACGGCGGGTTGATAAAAAGTCTTGCCGCGCGCGGTATAGACTGCGTTTTGTGCGAAGTCGGCGACAAAAACGTCTGCGACGCTATGGCAAAGACGGGCGCGGCGTTGGGCGGCGAACGCAGCGGGCACGTGGTTTTTTCAAAATATGAAACGACGGGCGACGGACTTGTTACCGCCATTATGATTATGGAAGCGGTTGCGGAAAGCAAACTGCCCGTTTCAAAGTTGCTTAAAGGCTATAAATCGTTGCCGCAGGCGCTTATAAGCGTGCCCGTGACGGACAAAAAAACAGCTATGGCTGGCGTTGAAAATCTTGCAAAAAAACTTGCGAAAGAACTTGATTTGCGCATTCTGGCGCGCCCTTCCGGCACCGAGCGGGTTATCCGCGTTATGGCTGAGGGCGAAAGCGAGGAACGTTGCGCTTTAGCTTGCAAAATAATAAGTTCAAAAATAACCGAAAATTGCGGTTGACCGCCGCATATGCGCGATTTAAACGAGTTTAATGATGTCTTAACGCGCGAAATTTCGATTTTTAGCGCAAAAAATTAAAAGGAGTTTGCTATGTGTGGAATTATCGGTTACGTCGGCAATAAAAACGCCGCCGAGGAAGTGCGCGAAGGGCTTTTCAGATTAGAATACCGCGGATACGACAGCGCCGGCGCGGCGATTATGGACGAGAACGGTATAATTTCCGTCGTAAAAAAACAGGGCAAAGTGGCAAACCTCGCCCCGTATTTAGATGATATATCGGGGCGTATAGGTATTGGGCATACGCGTTGGGCTACGCACGGCAAACCTTCGGACGTGAACGCGCACCCCCATTCGTCGGGTAAAATAACCGTAGTCCATAACGGAATAATAGAAAATTATGCCGAACTTAAATCAAAGCTGGAAGCGTGCGGCGAAAGATTTTTTTCGCAGACGGACAGCGAGGTGGCGGCAAAACTTATAAACAGAAATTTTAAGGGCGATTTGCTGTGCGCGCTTGCCGAAACGGTAAAAGTGCTTAAAGGTTCATATGCGCTTATGGCTATATGCGAAGGCGTAAGCGCGATAGCCGTTGCAAAGTACCGCAGCTCGGTTATTTTGGGTTACGGCGACGACGAATACTTCTGCGCCAGCGACGAGCCCGCGCTTGCCGGCAAGTGTTCATCAATAAGCGTGCTTGAAGACGGCGATTTGGCGTATATCACGCCCGACGGAATAGAAATTTACGACGACGGGATGCAGCAAGTTATCCGTGACAAGCGCGCAAACACCGCCGCTGCGCAAAGTCTGGATTTATGCGGTTACCCCCGCTATATGCTTAAAGAACTGTACGAAACGCCGGCCGCCGTGGAAAGAACGGTCAAAGAGTTTAACGCCGCCGCGCCGAAGTTGCGTGAAGCGCTGCGCGGAATAAACCGCATAATTTTGTTGGGTTGCGGCACCGCCTATCACGCGGGGCTTGTGGGCAAAAGATATTTTGAAGCGTTTGCGCGTATTCCCGCCGAGTGCGAAAACGCGGGCGAGTTCCGCTATAAAAACCCCGTCGTTTGCGAGGGTGCCGCGGTTTTTGCGGTAAGCCAAAGCGGCGAAACGGCGGACACGGTTGAAGCCGCGCGGCTGGCACGGACGTTGGGCGCAAAAGTTATCGCGGTGACAAACGCGCCCAATTCTGCGCTTACCCGACTTGCGGACGTGGTTGCGCCCGTGGCGGCAGGCACGGAAATTTGCGTAGCCGCCACAAAAAGTTATACCGCGCAGATAGCTTGCCTTTACCTTTGCGCGCTGACGTTTGCGGGCGAGCCGCTTACCTGCGAGCGCGCCGTCGCGCTTACAAAAATGCCTGCTCTCTGCGAAAAGACGCTTGCAAGCGTAAACACGTATTCAATTGCCAATATGTGCGCGGGTGCAAGCGGGGTTTACTTTTTGGGTAGGGACGTTGATTATGCGGTGGCGCTGGAAGGCAGCTTAAAACTTAAAGAGGTTTCTTACGTCCCGGGCGAGGGTTATCCCGCTGGCGAATTGAAGCACGGCACGCTTGCGCTTATCGACGGCAAAACCGTATGCGTGGCGCTTGTATTCGACAAAAATTTGGCTAAAAAGTGCGAAAACGCGGTAGAACAAGTTTTGTCACGCGGGGGAAGGGCGGTTGTAATAACCAACGTGGTCGGCGTTTGCGCGTCTTTAAAAGACCGCGTGCGCATTATAAGTTTGCCCGATTGCGATAAATTTCTTTCACCGCTTATTTCGGCTGTCGCCGTGCAAAAACTTGCCTACGAAACCGCCGCGGTGCTTGGGCGCGACCCCGACAAACCCAGAAATTTGGCAAAAAGCGTTACCGTGGAATAGTAACGTCGGCGGAAGCCCGTTGCGGGCTTCCGCCGTTAAATATATTGACGGCAAAAACGGAATATGCTATAATTTTTTGCGTAAAAAAGGCGCAAAAATGTTTGAAAATATAAAATTTAAAGGAACTTTCCGCACCTATCAGCAAAAAATTTTGGATAGCGCGGACGAGTATCTTTCCGACGGAAGAATAAATATCGTGGCGGCGCCCGGCAGCGGCAAAACCATTCTGGGGCTTGAAATAATCCGCAGGCTTGGCAAGCCCTGCCTTATTCTGTCACCGACGACTACCATACGCGAGCAGTGGGGCGAGCGTTTTACAAACGGTTTTACGGGCGACGATACGGGCGCGCTTGTTTCGTTCGATTTAAAAAATCCCGCGCCGATAACTTCGGTAACCTATCAGGCGCTGTATTCGGCGGCGGCGAAGGTGAAGTGCCTTTCGGACGGCGAGGAGGTGGACAACTCGTCGATAGACCTTGCCGAGTTTGTAAAAAAGCAGGGCGTGGGTACGCTGTGTCTGGACGAGGCGCACCATTTGCAGAACGAGTGGCAGAAAGCGCTTGAAAAATTTATAAGCGAAAACGCCTCGCAGTGCACCGTAATTTCTTTGACGGCTACTCCGCCTTATGACGCTTCGCCCGCGGAATGGAAAAGGTATACGGAAGTTTGCGGAGAAATTGACGAAGAAATTTGCGTGCCCGAACTTGTCCGTCAGGGAACGCTGTGTCCCCATCAGGATTACGTGTACATATGCCGTCCTTCGGCAAAGGACGGGGGCGCGCTTGCGGACTATAACGCGCGTGTAAACGCCGCCCTTGACGAGTTGAAAACGTGCGCGGCTATTAAAAGCGTTTGCGCAAATCTTACTTATTCGTACGCGGATTTAAACGGTTGGCTGGACGAAAAGTATGATTCGCTTGCCGCCGTAATAAATATGTTGAAATTTTTCGGGCTTGTTCCCGATAAAAGACTTTTGAAAAACACCGGCTTAGACAGGCGCGCTGATTTTTGCGCGGAACGCGCCGAAGTCGCGCTTGATTTTATTCTTTCGGAAGAAAAACTGTTGTTTGAAAACGAGCGCGCGGAAATTGCCGAAATTTTAAAAAAGCACAAACTTACGTCGCGCGGAAAGCCCGCGTTTGAGATGGACGACAAATTGAAGCGTATGCTTGCTTCGTCCGTGGGCAAACTTGAAGGCATAGGAGAAATTGCAAAGTGCGAGGAGAAAAATCTGGGCGACGAACTCAGGCTGCTTGTGCTGACCGACTTTATAAAGCGCGACGACGTTAAATTTTTGGGAGAGGACAAACAGTTTGACTCGGTAAGCATAATAAGCGTATTTGAAACGTTGCGTAAAAATTGCTCGGTAAAAATAGGCGCGCTTTCGGGCGGGCTTGTAATTTTGCCGGACGGTTGTGCGGAAAGTTTAAAAAAATCAGGCGCGTCGTTTACAATGAAGCCGTTGGGCGCGGAAGGTTACAGCGAGTTTATGTTTTCGGGTGGGAACCGCAACAAAGTAAATTACGTCGGCAAACTTTTTGAAAACGGCGAAATTAAGGCGCTTGTGGGCACAAAGTCGTTGCTGGGCGAAGGCTGGGACGCACCTTGCGTAAACGCCTTGATACTTGCAAGTTTTGTGGGCAGTTTTATGCTTTCAAACCAGATGCGCGGCCGCGCGATTAGGGTTGACAAAAACAACCCGCAAAAGACGGCTAACATTTGGCACCTTGTCACCGTGCCTCCTTCCGAAACCGAAACTTCGGCGTTTGGCAAGGGTGAAGCCGCCTCGCCCGACTTTGAAACGCTTGAAAGACGGTTTTTGTGCTTTGCCGCCCCCGATTATTTCGGAGAAAAAATACGCAGCGGCATAGACAGGCTGGGTACGGTGTGCCCGCCGTATAAGGAGGAGGACATCAAACGCATAAACGCGGATATGTGCAGCCGTTCGCGCGACAGGGACGAGCTTAAATACGCGTGGGACGCTTCGCTGCTTGTTTCAACCGAATTGCGGCATACAAGCGAAGTGCCTGCGGACAGAAAATTTCCCGCGTTTACCCTTTACGACGTTACGCTATCCCTTTTGCTGATTATTCTGATTTCAGCCGGGACAATTTCGCTTTTTTCGGGATTGATGCTTTCGCTGCGACTGATAAACTCCATAGGCGACAAGGCGCTTGCCGAGGGGCTTATCGCAGGCGGAGCAATAATTTTGATGCTTTACTTAACGTTGTTTTTCATATTGTTCGACAGGGCGGTTTTCAAACATTTCAAAGCGGAAAACTCGGTGGAAAAAGTGGCTTCAAGCGTGTTGCAAACGTTGAAAGACATTAAAATGATTCCCAAAGATTGCGAATTAAAAACGGAAGTCAATCCTTTGAACGGAAGCATTTCGGTACGGTTGACGCAGGGTTCGTTAAGGTCGCAAAAGTTATTCGGGAACACGCTAAGCGAGTTGTATTCGCCGATAGATTGTCCGCGCTATGTAATAGTTCCCCGTAAAAAATTCGGCTATAACTACCGCGGCGCGCTCGCCTGCCCCGAAATTTTGGGAACCAGACGGGAGTATGTGGAAATTTTTGTGAAGAATTTAAAGCAGTCCGTCGGCAGAACGGAGGCGGTTTACACCAGAGGAGAGCGGGGGCGCGCCGTATTGAGAAACTGTCGCCGGTTTGCGTACGTTTACGGCTGTACGGGGGACGTAGAGGACGTTTACGGCAACTGAAATTAGTTTATATTTATTAAAAAATTGCAAAAAAACAGCGCCTGAACAAAGCGTTCGGGCGCTGTTTATACTATTCAAATTTGAAACGTAATTTATGCCGGATGGCAATATAAGTTGCTGCAATCGTAAAGCGCCCGCGCAAGCAAAATAAAGGCGCGGCTTTTGCCGCGCCGTAAATTATAGAATTTATTCAAGATATTTGTTTTTCAAGGCTGTTATTTCTTCTTCCGTAATTTCCAAAACCTGCTTGCAATACTCGGTTATGCCGCCGTATTTTTGCTTTATTGCATCAATTGCGCCCGCAATATACTGCGGTTTTACGTTTACCAAAGCGTAGAGTATGGATTTTAATTTCAACGGGCTGGGTACTATTGTAATTGCTATTTTTTGCAGCGCTCTTTTCGGTTTTAAAAATTTTGCCGAAGCAACGTAATCGGCTATAATCGTCTTTTCGTCGACGCCAAGCAGTCCTTCAAGCAGCATCGCCAGAATGCCCGTTCTGTCCTTGCCCTGATTGCACAGCCACAAAACGCAGCCGTCTTCCTCTAAAATAATGTCAAAAAACTTTTTTATTACGGGGCGCGATTCTTCGCCGAACAAAACTTCGGTATACATCGACGTCATATAATTGTCGGTGGTTTCGTACTCGCGTTTAAGGCGTTTGCTTTCTTTGTAAATTACCGACATTGCGCTGGTGTCGGCGGTTATTCCCGCGGTTGAGGAGGTTAGTATGGGCAAGGCGTGGTATTTTACGCCCGCTATCTTTGTGGCGGGTCTTGCGTTGCGCTCGGTTTCGGTTCGCAAATCAACAATCGCGGTCAGCCCGTATTCTTTAAGCCGCTTAACCGTAATTTTAGGCAGCTTGTAAAGGCGCGAACTGCGGATAAGTTTTCCGTATTTCACGCGCTTTCCGCCTTCCGCGGGCAGCCCCCCTAAATCGCGGGCGTTATTAATCTTTTTGAATTTAAGTTTTTCAAAAGTCATAATGCAATTATAAAATAAAAAAACGGTTTAGTCAACGTTTTTTATCAAACGTTGCGTTTGCTCCCGCCGATATGGTAATAAGCACCTGCGAAGGCAAATAAAACAGCCATATTGCGGGGGCAATTACTTTTTCAAGCGCGGCGGGCAGGGTAATTCCCACTTCCGAAAAATTGAAAAGTCCCACGCACAAATCGCAACATAAAAACAGTATAAGCCCGATGAAAAACAGTATGTTCCTTTTTGAGTATTTTATGATAAAAGCGCTGTCGACTATGTTCGCCACAATTTGCGTAAGATAAATTGCAGTAAGCGTGGTAAGCAGGTTGAGTTTGCCCGTCGCCGCAAGAATAATAATTATCATAGCCGTAATTCCTATACGTACCGCGCCCGAAATCCACGGTTTTTTGCCGTGAGCGTAATAAATGCGCGCCAAGTATAACAGTTGAACTATTATAAACGCGCCTACGCCGCACTCGCTGTATCCGTCAAGCATAAGCAAAAATAAATCGGCAATCGCGGTAAAAAGCATAGCGCCGGCAACGAAAAAGCAATCCTTTCTGTTTGAAAAGCAGTTGACGACAGCCACAGTAAAACAGGTTAAAATACCGAAATATTTAATGGCGTTAGTGTCCTTGTTAAAAGCGAAAGTTATGGTGTTGAACGCGATATATACGCCCGTTTCCGCAATAATAAGCGCGGTAAACAGATAAAACTCGGCGGGTCTTGTCCGTGTTTGTTTTTCGCGCTTACAAAGCGCGAAGTCAGCCGCGACAAGCGCGGCTGAAAAACCTATCATAGCCGCTGCTATTATTACGGCGCAGTTTGCAAAAAACTCCTGCGGCATAACAAGTATTATTTCGTCTTCGTAAGGGTTGAATTGCCAGTTTTCCTTTCCGGGGAAGAAAACCGCGTGAAACGCTTCAAAAGCCTTGTCGAAAGATACCGTAGCGACTAAAAGCATAACGACAAGGGGCAGCAATATTGCCGCTGCGGCGGATATTATATACGGGCGGTGCCCTTTTATTTTTTGCAGGGCTATGACCTTGCACTTGTGCAAAACTACGAAAACCGCAGTCGCCGCAAAAGATATTGCAAGCACCGCGAAATTCAGGTTGAACAATACTTTACAGTCGGCAAAATGCGCCGCGCCTTCTTCCGAAAATTTTAAACTGCCCGCGCTGAATTGCTTTACCCAGGGCAGGGTGCAAAAATTTAAAACTTCGTCGTAAGCGCGCTTTATCTGCGAAAAGGTAAAGCCCGATTGTCTGTCAAGTTCAAGCGCGTCTATTTGCAGATAGTAGAAAAAGCGTCCGTAAATAGGCAACGCTATTGCAAACGTAAGAATAAACAGCGTAAGCGCAAGGCAAAACAGCACCGTCCATAAAACGTTTAATTTCTTTTTCGTATCCTCTTTAAGCATACTGAAAATTATATATTAAGCGGTTTTGCAAGTCAATATATTTTTTGCATAATTGACAAAATCCGCGCTGCGTATTATAATAACAGAGAAAATGAAAACGGGGGAAAGACAATTGAAAGCCGAAAGTAAAAAATTTTTATGTATAGCCGCCTGTTGCGCGGTTGCACTTTCCGCGATTTGCGTTTGTCCTGCGCGGCTTTTTGCTTCGGCAAATTCCGGTCCCACAAGTTGGCACGGCGTAACCGCTTCCGGCGTCTTGATTACGGGCGAGCAGTGCCCGATAAAAGCGGAAAGAGAAGTTTTGACTTTTAATGTTCCCGATTTTATATCTTACGGCGCCTCCAAGGAAGAAATGCTTGCTTATAAGGCAAATTTTTCCGCGGAATATACTTTTAAAAACCCTACCGATAACACGGTAAGCGTTC
Source organism: uncultured Christensenella sp. (assembly GCA_910585785.1). GTDB lineage: Bacteria > Bacillota > Clostridia > Christensenellales > Borkfalkiaceae > Coproplasma. Next base: position 13,951 of record CAJUEV010000021.1, read on the forward strand.
AATTTGCCTTTCCTTTGGGCGAACGCACGGATTTGGGCTTTTGGGAAAGCGTTGAAGGCGGCGCGGACGAATATATCCGCTTGGACGACTTGAAAAAAGACGAGTACAAGGTGCTTGCGGATGAAGCGGAAATTGAAACGCAAATGCGTACCACCTATCATAACTCGGGCGAGTTTGACTTTGCGAAGGAAAGTAAGCGAATTCGCGACGATTACAGGCAGCACGAAATTTTCAGTCGTCAAATGCCGGTAAACGTTTATAATTTTTGCGTCAGGTCGGAGTGTAAAGATTATTTTTATGCGGAGGCGACTATCAACGACGGGGCGGGACTTTGCTTTGGTGGAAGTTACGGAAGTTTAAGTAAAAACGGCAAAAAGACTGTTTTGAAATATTCGGTAAAAGACGGGGATATAATAACCGTTTACGCAATAGGCGGGACTATAAACGCCGCTGCGGCGGAATGGCGGTTTTTTGAAATGTCCGGCTATCTCGGCGTAATCGAAAGCAAGGTGGACGCCGTTTGCGAACTTGCCGCAAAGGTTGATTCGATAACGTTTGAAGATTACGTATTCGGCGCATATTCGGGGGGCAACGACGTTTCCGAAATAGATTATTACAACGCGGCGCTGGATTATATTGACGATTGCGGCGAAAACGCATTGCTGCCGAAAGACTTTAAATTTTTAGATGACGACTATTACGTTATGGATTGGCTTGTTTACGATTTGGACTTTGCGGCAGGGCAAACCATAATAAATACGGTTACGGCTCCCCTGTATCCCGGCGGGTACTATAATTATTCGCCGTACGTGTATACTTTCGATTATTTGCTTTCGCCGGCGGCGGGATGGGTATCGTTCAGAAATTTTGAAATACGCATAAATACTCCGTATTATATTTTTGCATCCAATTTTAGTTTTGAGAAAACCGATTACGGCTACGTTTATAGCGAGATGTCGCTTCCCAATGAAGAACTGCATTTTGAAATGTGCACGGTTAAAAATCCCGAATACACAAAAAGCGATAGCGGAACTGTTTTAGTCGCTATTTTAGGGCTTTTCAGCGTGGTGCTTATATTGCTGCCCGTGATTGCCATAGTAACGTTTGTAGTAGTGTTAATAGTCGCTTTAACCAAGCGGAAAAACAAGAAGTCGGAAATAACTGTTAATAATCGGGTGTTTGAACCCTTGAACACGTTTGATAAAAAAGACGGGACGGAGTAGCCGTATATGCACGAAGGGCACAGAAAACGTATGTATGAAAAACTGAAAAACGACGACGGACTTTACGAGCACGAGTTGCTTGAAATTTTGCTGTTTAACGCTTTTCAGCGTAAAAATACAAACCCGATAGCGCACGCGTTGCTTGATTCGTTCGGCTCGATTTCGGGAGTTTTAAACGCAAGCGTGGAAGAGCTGTGCGCGGTGGAAGGCGTGGGCGAGAGCGTGGCGCTTTATCTTAAATGCATAGGCGAGTGCACAAAACGCACGTCCGCGGGCTCGGCGGGGGTGGCGCAACTTAAAAGTTATGACGATTTTAAAAATTTTGTGCGCATACGTTTGCGGGGAAGGTGCGAGGAGGTGCTTGAACTTTACTGTCTGGACAAAAGCGGCAAAGTCAAAAAAATTTCTTCGTTTTCATCCGACGAAACAAGCAGAGTAAGGGTGGACGCGGACAAAGTTGCCCGCGTAATATCTGCCGTTAAGCCGTACGGGCTGCTTATTGCGCACAACCATTTAAGCGGGGATAGCCTGCCTTCCGCAAACGACGACAGGTTTACTATGGAAGTGCAGCTTATGTGCAGTATGAACAACGTCTGCCTTTACGACCATTGCATTTACGCTTCGGATAAAAATATTTTCAGTTATTTTTCTTCGGGTAAAATTGATAAAATAAAAAGCGGATTTTCGTTTGAAAAGCTTGTCGGCGAGCAGTACAAACAGCAAACTTTTACAAAAAAATAATTTTTTTATAAAAACCGTCGCGGTTGTATTTGCGGCGGTTTTAATTTGCGTCATATTATATTTGAGGTTTTGTATTTTGTGGGCGTATACGTGCGGGTTTTTGATTGACATTGGCGCGCGCGTTTGATAAAATATGCACACGGTTTTAAGTAAGCGGCGGTTTGCTAGGCGGCTATTTAAAATCCGTCGAATTTAATATTACGGAGAGATGGCAGAGTGGTAAGCACTGCGTGCTTCGGTACGACGAATGCGCCGCCTTCGCCCACTCTCACGAAAACTTAATATTACGGAGAGATGGCAGAACGGTAAGCACTGTGTGCTTCGGTACGACGAATGCTGCGCCTTCGCCCACTCTCACGAAAACTTAATAAACTACTTGGAGAGATGGCAGAGCGGTAAGCACTGCGTGCTTCGGTACGACGAATGCGCCGCCTTCGCCCACTCTCGCAAAAATTTAATATTACGGAGAGATGGCAGAGCGGTCGAATGCGGCGGTCTTGAAAACCGTTGATGGGCAACTATCCGGGGGTTCGAATCCCTCTCTCTCCGCCATTAGGGAATTGTACGAACACACGCCAAAGTGAGTTCGTATTATTCTTTGAAAGAGATTACTTCGGCGTTTGCGTTGGAATGAATATAGCGTCGCCGTAACCGCCTACACCGACAGCGTGGAAAACACAAAAGCGTGATGAGAACGGCAACTTTACAAAATAGCGATAAAGGCACTTTGAGAGAAATCTCGGAGTGCCTTACTGTTTGCTTGATTAAGTATTTTGGTTTTGCTATAATAATTGTACGATAAACAATAATTTGTATAAAGAGGAAGATATAAAATGCAACCTAACGATATACTTAAATACTGTCTTGATAATCTACCCGATACGGTTTTAGTAAGCAGTTGGGGCGAGCGTGGAATTTTCTATAATCCGAACAATACGCTAAAACGCGGAATTTATGTTTTGACCGTCAAAGAGAAAGACGGTGACAATGATAAGAGTTCGGATTTGAACAGAGAAAAAATTTACCGCGTTAATATAGGTATTCGCAAAAACACTTTTATAAATATGTTTGGCTCTGTTCCTGCTCGTCCGCCAAAAGGTGGTATTGTAGATATGCCGTATGACTTTACGAAAACCGATAAAATATTGCCACACCCCGTTTACGCTTGGATGAGTTGGGTATGTGCGCTCAACCCGTCCGATACAACCTTTGAAAGATTAAAGCCGTTAATTCAAGAGGCTTATGAGTACGCAAAGGAAAAATATTCTAAAAGGAAGTAAGATAAATTTCAATTTAGCGTCGAATGGCTGATAAGACTAACTATCTTGTCAGTCATTTTTCTTTGTGCAGAGCGACTACTTTTTGCAGTTCGAGAGCCTCCGTGATTTTGCCTTTCGTTGTGGCTGTTGTAGCACAGTTCTCGCAAAAGTAAACGGCAAAACAAATGCCGATTTGTGTTTGTACAAACAAGTAACCTCTCCGCCAAAAGAAACCTAAAACGAACCACTATTTTAAGTGTTCGGGTTAGGT
>CAJUEV010000022.1 GCA_910585785.1 uncultured Christensenella sp.
CCGCATTCGCGTTATTAAAGTTGATAGTTGTCGCGCTTGTTATGCTAAGCAAATCACCGCTTATCAAACCGGCAAATGTGACGCCGTAATTGCTTTCGTTTGTCCCTTTAAGCGTTGTCGTGGTTACACCGTCATATACTTTATTATTGAAATTTACGTCGGTTATCCCTGTTATCGCTTTCTTGTTGATGGTTATTTTTTTGCTGCCCGTAATGGTGTTGTAGTTGGTAAAAGTTATCTGATAATATACGGTTATTTCGCCCGCGTCCGTACGTGTGGGCGCCGTGGTAAGATTGTACGTGCCCGCCGTTGTGCCGTACTTGATTGTTCCCACACCAGAAAGCGTTTCACTATTCTTTAATCCGGTTACCGACACCGTGATTCCGTGCGCCGTTTTATCGTAGGTGCCCGTATATGCGCTGCTTGCGTCCGTTAAAGTCGCTTTGCCGACCGTTACCTCTACCGTCTTTGTTGCCGCGTTATAGTTGGTTGAAGCGGCTATGCTCATAGTAATACGAATTTTACCGAGTTTAGTACCGGTAACAACGCCTGTTGACGAGTTTATGGTTGCCGCCCCGGGGTATGTAGTGCTGTTCTGGTCGCCGGAAGCAATGCTGTAAGTAATCGCTCCGTAACCGGAAGTTATTGTTGTATTTGTTGAAGCGCGCTGAATAGTCTTTGTAGGCGCGCTTGAAGCGCCGTAATATACAGGCGCCGTTCCGTAAGAAAACGCCGTTACGTTCAACCCCGACTTGTTTATAGTTAAAGTCGCCGTTTGATTTGAAATTGTATTATAGTTATTTTTATTGTAAGTGGGCGTTGCCGTTGCGGTATACGTGCCCGCGTCCGTGGGGTTGGTTACCGCCGCATTGGACGAGTTTTTGTATGTAACCGCCCAGGTTATGCCCGTTGAAGGCGTTGTCTTAGGCGCGGCGATAGACTGCGCCGAACCGGTATAAGTTACCGTTTTTGAACCCCAACCCGAAATAATCGGTGTTCTAGTCGACATAGTTGCCGTAACTGTTTTTGCCGTATTTGTTCCGTCCGGCCATTTAAAACCGCTTTTGGGTGTAAATGTAACGCTGTAAGTGCCTGCGTTTGTTGCAACAATCGAATTGCCGGAAGTACTTGCGCCCGAAGTTATGGCAGAAGCCGTCATTTTAGTTGAAACATAACCGTTTATTATAGTTTGTGAACCACCCGAATAATACAAGTTAGGCTGCGCGGTAGGCAAAGGCACAATACCTGACGTAGAAGTACCCGAAGCCGCTATAAGTCCTTCGGTGGTTACGCCCGCAACCGAAAGCACAACGTAACTTGAATTATCGGAAGAAAAATAAGTTGCGGGATTTTTTCCGCTGTTGTGCGTACCGAAATTCAACGTAAACGCTGCGGGATAAGCATCAAGTTTTATACCTATCTTTGTTGTATTTGTCATTGCGCCAACAATTTTTATAGGGGTATTGCCTCCAAGCTTAATATTATCCGCTGCGCCTGTGGTAGCTTTATTTCCGCTTATTACCGGATTTCCGGAAAGCCTTAATTCGGCAGTAGACTCATTAAATATACCGCCGCCGTCCTTTGCCGTATTATTCTGGAAAGTTCCGCCGGTAATTTCACTACTCGCTCTGCCTTGGTTTCTTAAAACGCCACCGTAATCCGCACTATTGCCGGTAAAAGTACCGCCGGTTATCTTAAAATTATAATTTTCCGCAGTAGTAACGTCTTTTCTGGTATAAAGCGCGCCTCCGTTAAAAGCTTTATTATTGGTAAAAGAGCCTCCGCTTATCTCTCCCGCTCCGAATAAGTGGATAACGCCGCCATTACCGGTAGTTACGTTTCCGTTGAAGGTACCTGCCGTAATTTTTAATCTTCCGTTACCCCTAACATCAAATACAGCGCCGTGAGCTGCTTTATTGCCGGTAAAAGTGCCGCCCGTAATCGTTACTGAGTTTCCGGTGTATTCAGACATCAAAAACCCACCGCAACTCTCGCCTGACACTTCGGTGTCGCTTATGGCTGACGCAATATTGTTTGAAAAAGTGCCGCCCGTAATTGTTACGCTACCACTCTCGTTAAATATTGCGCCGCCCCAGTGCGTGGTTTTATTGCCTGTTATTTGCCCTGCGTTGATAGTAAGCGTTTTGGTATTATAAATCGCACCGCCTTTATCTATTGAAGCGCTGCCGGTTATTTGTCCGTTTTTTGCGGATGAAGTATCCGTTATTGTAAAGGTTCCGTTGTTTGTAAATATTCTTCCTGATTTTTTGGTCGCAAAAGTCAAACCCCTGTTTACCTTATGACCGTTTAAATCGAGAATAATATTTCTGTTAGAAGGTATATGCATACCGTCCGTTGCAACTGCCGTCGAACCGTCGGAAGTTTTTATTGTAGTTGTTGCAAAATTACCGCTTGACGCATTCCAATCGCTGTTTAACTTAAAAGTTATAGCCGTCGACTCGGTTGAAGCGTTAAGCGCCTGCCTCCACGCGTCAGCCATATCGGCGGTATTGGAAGCGGTAACCGTCCACACGTTGCCGTTTTTGTTAATTGTGGGCGCCGCGTTTGCAATTATGGAATTTCCGTCTTGTGAATTATTTTCATTTTTGAAAAAATTCTTGCCTCCGAAAATTCCCGCGAACGCAAAAATGGCGCAGCCCAAAAGAACTGCACATAATGCAAAAAGACCGCAAAGGCGCAATTTGCCCTTCGCTTTTACAAAATCCCAAAACATAATTTAACCTACCACAGAAAATTATTATCTTTTCAGTATTAAATTGTCAAAATTATCCGCAATTTTTACTCCCACATAAAAATTGCTTAATCCCGCAAAGGGGAAATGCGCCTCTCCGTCCCACGGGAGAACCGCAAAAACAGCGTTTTTACCGCTTTGTATGACTACCACATCATTGAAAATTTTTAACAAAGCGGCAATGCCGTTTGTTCGCCTATTAATATGATAGGCGAACTTTTGTAGTGTCATTTTACCCCCGATGTTAGTTTATGTCAAGTTTTTTTAGTAAATTTTTTTGTTATATGTTGGAAATTCACCTAAAAAATGATATTTTTGAGCAATTTTTCACATTTTTTTCAATCAGGAGTATTGGGGCGCCATTAAAAGTTCGCCTATCATATTAATAGGCGAACTTTTTTGTATTATATAATAATGTAAAAATGTTAAAATTTAACAGCCGCTTTCGGAGCTTAAAAAAAGAGCTATTTAAGCATTTTGCCTATGCGGTTCATCATTGCGGTTTTGTGTTCTTCCAGCGAGTGCGCGTATCTGTTAAGCGTTATGCTGGAATTTTTGTGCCCTAAAATTTCGGAAAGGGTTTTTACGTCCATTCCGCATTCAAGCGCGCGCGTGGCAAAGGTGTGACGCAGCGCGTGGAAACCTTTATGCGGGATATTAAGCGCTTTTAGCGTAAGCTGCAACGTTTTTTGGTACGACCGCAAAGAAACGTCCTTGCCGTCCTTACCGCATACCAAAAAGCCGCGTTTGCCCTGCTTTTTCATAGTGCGCAAATACGGTATAAGTTGTTTGGGTATGGGTATTTTGCGGCGGGAAGTGTCCGTTTTGGGGGTGTCTATTACCTTTTGATATACGCCGTTTTGCCATACGTCGCGGCTGTTTTTGGTGACGGTTATAGTCATATGCACCAAGTCCACGTCGTTCCACTCCAACGCAAGCAACTCGCCCAGCCTAAGCCCCGAGTACAGGCAAAGCAAAATGCCGAACAACTTTGTTTTGTTGTTTTCTATTATATAGTTTTCTATTTTTTTCTGTTCTGCGACCGTAAAGGACTCTATCTTCTTTTCGCGGGATTTTGGGCGTTGGATGCAGTCGGAAAACTGATGCTCTATCATTCCCGTTTTTTGCGCGCGCGAAAGCGACGCCCGCACCACTGCTATGATGCCGGAAACGGTGTTTGTGGCATATTTTTCGGTAAGTTCCGCGGTGAATTGCTGCAAAAGCGAGGGCGAAAGCTCTGCCATATCGCACCCTCCCAACGTGGGCGCGATTTTTAGACGAACAATTTCGTCATATTTTTCAAACGTCCGCGTTTTTACGATGGGTTTTACGCAGGTAGAAAGCCATTCGCTTAGCCAGTCCCGATAATTCATAATTTTCTCCTATGTAAATGTTTACAAATTTTTGCCCTTTTTAAACCCCTTTTGTCGCTTTTTTTGTGTTTTTAGTTTATCATAATGCCGCTTTAAAAAAAGTTGCTTTTTGTTGGCATAATTTGTTGAAAATCGTTGCTTTTTGTTGTTTTTTTAATAATTTTGGTGCCTTTTGTCGATTTCTGTCGACGAAAAACTGCGGTAAAAACCACATTTTACGGCATTGACAATAAACGCCGTTAAAGCCGTGCATACGGCAAGGGCAAACGCCGCGGAAATTTCCGCGGCGTTTGCCGATTTTTGTCAAAATATTTCTTTGACAAAAGTAATATATTTATGTTACAATTAACCGAATTGTCAAACAAAGCAATTAAGGAAAGAGAGAAAATATGTGTATTGTTGCGCTTACTGGCACAAGCGGCGCAATGGGCGGTGAAGCGCTTTTAAGCCTGTTGCAGTCAGACAAAAACTTAACTGTGCGGTGCATACTTTTCGAAAAAGAAAAGCGGGTACCCAAATTTGTAAAAAACACTTTAAAAAAATACAAACAACGCGTTTTTGCGTTTAAAGGGGACATTGCGCACTATGACGACTGCGTAAAACTTATCGACGGAGCGGATTACGTAATAAACTGCGCCTCGCTTATTCCCCCCAAAGCCGACCACGACCCCGAGGGAACCTATCAAAGCAATTTTGTGGGCACAAAAAACATTGTGGACGCAATTGCCGCAAGCGGGCGGGAAATTGGCTATGTACATATTGCCACCGTTGCGCTGTACGGGCACCGCGCCTATCCGCACTTATGGGGCAGAGTCGGCGACCCGATAATTTCAAGCGATTACGACGTTTACTCTAAATTTAAGTTGAAAGCGGAAAAGTACGTTTTGGAAAGCGGACTTAAAAAGTTTGTTTCGCTGCGGCAAACCGCGGTTATGCACAAATATATGTTTGAAAACAACCTTAAAGACGGGCTTATGTTCCACACCAGCTGGAACTGCGTTTTAGAGTGGGTTTCTGACGCGGACAGCGGCGTTTTGTGCAGACACTTAGTAGAAAGGGATTTGGAAGGCAGGCTGCAAGGGTTTTGGAACAGAATTTACAACATAGGCGGGGGCGAAAGCTGCCGCGTGAGCGGGTTTGAAACTATTGACGGCGGGTTTAAAATTATGGGCAAGGGCGCGAAAAACTTTTTCAAGCCCAACTGGAACATTGCCCGCAACTTCCACGGCGTCTGGTTTTATGACAGCGACGAATTAGAAGATTTTTTGCAATTCCGCTCGGAATCGTTTGAAGATTTTTGGAAGCGAATGGCTAAGGCGCACCCCTGCTTCAAGGCGGGTAAAATTGTGCCCGCGCCCGTTATTTCCGCTTTGGCTATTAAAAAACTTTTCAAAAACACCAACTCGCCTAAATATTGGCTGAAACATAACAAGGAAGGCAGAATTAAGGCGTTTTTCGGCGGCAGGGATGCTTACGAAAAAATTCCGGACAAGTGGGAAAATTATAATCTTTTGTGCGAGGGCAGGCTGGAAGACGGCTCGGCGGTGGATTACGCCGCGTTGCGGGACATTAAAAACGCAAAGCCGCTGCTTTTGGACCACGGCTATGACGAAAGCAAGCCTTTGGAAAGTCTTGAACTTGACGATTTGAAGCAGGCTGCCGGATTCCGCGGCGGAAAATGCCTTGCGAAATCTTATTCTTACGAGGATTTACACAATAAAGTGTTGTGGAAATGCCGCGAAGGGCACGAGTTTGCGCTTACGCCCTACACCGTTTTGAAAGGCGGCTACTGGTGCCCGCACTGCTGCGAGCCCAAGCCCTGGCGTTACGGCGCGGTTGCGGACATTCCTTTTTACGGACAGGTATACTTTGACAGCCACGACGCTTCGGAAGTCAACGACGTATACCCCCTATCCGAACACGAAGACGATTTTATCAAGAGAAGAAGATGAAAATTATTTTATATGTATTTTCGGGAACGGGAAACACTCTTGCGGTTGCAAACCTGTATAAAAAATTCTTCGAGCAGGCTAATAAAGACGTTTCCGAAACGGACAAGTCCGTTTCGGTAGATATCTACCGAATATCCGCAAAAAGCGGCGATTGCCCCTTACCCGACGATTACGACCTGGTAGGCATAGGCTATCCCATACACGCGTTTTGCGCGCCCGAGCCAATTATTAATTTTTGCAAAAATTTGCCCGCGGTGGAAAACAAGCGCACTTTTATTTTCAAAAGTTCGGGCGAGGGGCTGCACATAAACGACTGCTCGTCGCAAAAGTGCCTTAAAATTCTTTCGCAAAAGGGTTACGACGTGGTTATGGAAAGGCATATTGTTATGCCTTATAATATGATTTACCGCCACAACGACCAGATGGCGCGGCAAATGTGGATTTACGCGCACGCAATAGCGGATTTGAATTGCAGAGAACTTTTAAGCGGAAAGCGCGAACGCGTAAAAAAGATTTTCCTTAAAACGATGTGGTTTGAGCCTATCGGTTGGATTGAACAGCGGTTTGCGCATATTCACGGTCCCGCCTTCAAGGTAAACCCCAAAAAGTGCATAAATTGCAACAAGTGCATAAACGTGTGCCCGCAAAACAACATAAAAGTTGTCGACGGCAAATTTAAATTCGGCACCGACTGCGTGCTTTGTATGGGCTGTGCGTTCGGTTGCCCGAAGGACGCGATAAGCGTCGGCGTTTTCAAGTATTGGAAAGTTAACGGCAGTTATCATTTAAACAAACTTAAAAACGACGATAGCATACCCTTCCCCTACGTACCCAACCGCGCGAGAGGCATTTACAGATTTTACAAAAAATATTACCGCGAGTGGAACAAAAAACTTTCCGCGGCGGGAATTGACGTAAACGACTATCTTTAACCGCGGAATTATGCCTGAACAAGCGCCGACAAACAATTTTAGGCAAACTTTTAAGCGCGGTATACCCGATTTTGCGGTGAACGCGGTTAAGTTGCCCGCCATACGTATTCGCGCGCGGATTTAGGCATATAATTTATATGAATTATGAACGTTAAAGAGTTTTTTAAAAAATTCGGAATAGGCGCGGTTATCGGCGCCGCTATGATTATCCCCGGGGTAAGCGGCGGAACGATTGCCGTGCTTTTGAATATTTACGACAAACTTATAAGCGCCATAAGCGACCTTAAAAAGGACTTTAAAAACAGTTTTCTGTTTTTGTTGCCGATAGCGCTTGGAGCGGTTGCCGCCATAGGCGCAATATTCTGGCCGCTGACAAAATTGCTTGAAGTTGCGCCCTTCCCCACTGTTATGCTGTTTACGGGGCTTTTATTGGGCGGAATACCCAAACTTTTTAAAGACGGCGTAAAAACCGGCTTTAAAAAGTGGAACGTAATCTCCATTTTAATACCGCTTGCGGCGGTTATAGGTATTTGCTTTATCCCTTCGCTGAAAGAAGCGGATTTAAGCGCGGGTATGCCCGCTTACGGCTATGCGCTGCTTGCCCTTATAGGCGCGCTTGCTTCCTGCGCTTTGGTTATTCCCGGCGTAAGCGGCTCTATGCTGCTGCTCATCTTCGGGTATTACGACCCTATTTTAAACACTATCAAGTCAATATTTTCAAATTTCGGACACTCAATTCTTGTGCTTGCGGTATTCGCTTCGGGGCTTATAATCGGATTTATAAGCATAGCCAAATTAATGAAGTTTTTGCTTAAAAAACTTCCGCGCGGCACATATTGGTCCATTATCGGCTTTGTTATAGGCTCGGTTCCCGCAATACTTATAACGTATAACGGAAACTTCCCCGACTTCCCTTACGCGTCTTTGACAACGGCGCATATCGTAATAGGCGTTGTGCTGTTTGTCGCGGGAGCAATTGCAAGCTTTGCGCTGACCGCAATAGTAGAAGCAAAAATTAAAAACCGCGCCGAAAAGCAGCCGCAACCGACCGAAGCAACCGAAGCAGACGAAACGGATGAAAAAGCAGAATAACTTGCTTAATTAAAAATTTAAAAAGCGGCAAAAAATTTTTTTAATTTGAATTTAAGTCTTGCGCGCGAAAAACCCTCTCGGACGATTTATCCGAGAGGGTTTTATTATTAGTTTATTTTGTTATTCAGATGTTTTCTTCCGCCGCGTCCGTTATGCTGTTAAACGTCGGGTTTATCACGGGGGACATATTTTTATATTCTTTTACGCCCGTTCCCGCGGGAATGAGTTTACCTATAATAACGTTTTCTTTAAGTCCGATAAGCGGGTCAACCTTGTTCTTTATAGCGGCGTCGGTAAGCACGCGGGCCGTTTCCTGGAAGGAAGCAGCCGACAGGAACGAGTCGGTTGAAAGCGCCGCTTTGGTTATACCAAGCAACACGCGCTTTTGCAACGCGGGCGTTCCGCCGTTTTCAATTGCCTCTCTGTTTTCTTCTTCAACGGTGAACATATCCACGGTTTCGCCGGGGAGAAGCGCGGTCGAGCCTGCGCTTTCAATTCTTACCTTTCTGAGCATCTGGCGCACGATAATTTCTACGTGCTTGTCGTTTATGTCAACGCCCTGCGAACGGTAAACGGACTGAACCTGTTCAAGAATATAATCCTGAACGCCCTTTACGCCCGAAATTCTTAAAATATCCTGAGGATATACCGAACCTGCGTTCAATACCGTGCCGGGCTCTACCTTGTCGCCCGTCTTAACAAGCAATTCGGAGTTGAAAGGAACGGTATAGTCTTTTTTGAGTTCCGCCGTAACGGGGTCGCGCACCAAAACGTGCTTCATATTGTCCTTATCGTCAACGGTAACCACGCCGGAAACTTCGCACAAAGTCGAGCAGCCCTTGGGTTTACGCGCTTCAAATAATTCCTCTACGCGGGGAAGACCCTGGGTAATATCGCCCGTTGCCGCAATACCGCCCGTATGGAAGGTACGCATAGTAAGCTGGGTACCGGGCTCGCCTATGGACTGCGCCGCGATTACGCCGACAGCCTCGCCGGGCTGAACGGGAGTGTTGGTCGCCATATTCTTACCGTAGCACTTAGCGCATACGCCGTAACGCGAGTTGCAGGTGAATACCGAACGGATTGCAACCTGCTCTATGCCCGCTTCGATAATCTTTTTGGCAATTTCGTCGGTAACGAAGCCGTTCATTCCAACAATTACGTTTCCGTCCTTGTCTTTGACGTCTTCCGCCACGAATCTGCCCTGAATTCTGTCTTCAAGCCCCTCTATCGTTTCGCCGTTGGGTCCTATTATCGCCTTTACAAACATACCGCGGGGCTTTTTGCTGCCCGCCATACAGTCGTCCTCGCGGACTATAACGTCCTGCGAAACGTCTACAAGACGTCTTGTCAAATAACCGGAGTCCGCCGTTTTAAGCGCGGTATCCGCCAAACCTTTACGTCCGCCGTGCGACGAAATAAAGTATTCCAAAACGGAAAGTCCCTGACGGAAGCACGATTTAACGGGTACTTCAATCTTTTTACCCTGCGGGTTAACCATCAGTCCGCGCATACCGGAAAGCTGCTTCATCTGGTCGATAGAGCCGCGCGCGCCCGAGTCCGCCATCATCCAGATGGGGTTAAACTTATCAAGCGACTTTTTCAACGCGTCGGTAACCTTGTCGGTCGCCTCGTCCCAAGCGTCGATAACCGCGTTATAACGCTCTTCCTCTCTCAAAAGTCCGCGCTGGTACTTCTTTTCGATTTTTATTACTTTATCTTCCGTTTCTGCGACAATCTGCTTTTTGGCGTCGGGAATATGCATATCGAATACTGACGTGGTAACCGCGCCGATTGTCGAGTATTTATAACCCAACGTTTTGATTTTGTCCAAAACGTCCGCCGCTCTGGACGCGCCGCCCGTCTTGAAGCAACGCTCTACAATTTTGCCAAGCTGCTTTTTGCCTACGGCAACGGATTTGCCCAAAAATTCGTAAGAAATTTCGTATTTTAAATAGTCTTCTTTGTTTACGCGTTTTACAAAACCCAAATCCTGAGGCATCTGAGAGTTGAAAATAATTCTTCCGACGGTGGTTTTTACTATGCCGGTAACTTCTTCGCCGTCGTAAGGAGAATTTTCGTCGTCGACAATAACCGTTCTTCTCACCTTAATTTCATCCTGCATATGGATGAGTTTAAGCTGATAGGCTATCATAGCCTCGTCTTCGGAAATATACGCGCCGCCAAAGTACTTTTCGGCGCCTTCTTCGCCCTCGGCGCATTCGTAATATCTGTCGCCGCCCCAACGGTAGAATTTACCTTCCTCTCTGCGGATAATCGTAAGATAGTACGAGCCCAAAACCATATCCTGAGCGGGCTGCATTACGGGTTTTCCGTCCGAAAGTTTTAAAATATTGTTGGAGGAAAGCATCAAAAATCTTGCTTCCGCCTGCGCTTCAACCGAAAGGGGTACGTGCACCGCCATCTGGTCGCCGTCAAAGTCGGCGTTAAACGCCGCACAAACAAGCGGGTGAATTTTTATCGCTCTGCCTTCTATAAGCACCGGCTCGAAAGCCTGTATCGAAAGTCTGTGCAACGTGGGCGCACGGTTAAGCATTACGGGATGCTCTTTTATAACGTCTTCAAGCACGTCCCAAACGAAGGGTTTTGCCTTTTCAACGGTGCGCTTTGCGCTCTTTATATTGTGGCACTGTCCGCTTTCCACAAGTTTTTTCATAACAAAAGGCTTGAAAAGTTCAATCGCCATTTCCTTGGGAAGTCCGCACTGATACAATTTAAGTTCGGGTCCTACAACTATAACCGAACGTCCGGAATAGTCTACGCGCTTGCCCAAAAGGTTTTGACGGAAACGTCCCTGCTTACCGCGGAGCATACCCGACAGCGACTTCAATTCTCTGTTTGAAGGGCCCGAAAGCGCCTTGCCGCGACGGCCGTTGTCTATCAACGCGTCCACTGCTTCCTGCAACATACGCTTTTCGTTTTTGACAATCATATCGGGTGCGCCGAGTTCTATCATCCTTTTAAGACGGTTGTTGCGGTTGATAACCCTGCGGTACAAATCGTTAAGGTCGGAAGAAGCAAACCTGCCGCCGTCAAGCTGCACCATAGGGCGCAAATCGGGGGGCAATACGGGCAAAACCGTCAAAACCATCCATTCGGGGCGGTTGCCGCTCTTTCTGAACGCTTCCAAAACCTCTATTCTTTTGACAGCCTTCACGCGCTTTTGCGCTGCTGAACTCGTTTCAATAATGTTTTTGGTGGCTTCGCACTCTTTTTCAAGGTCTACCGCCATCAATAATTCGCGGATTGCTTCCGCGCCCATTCCCACGCGCAATCCCGTCGTTTCGGAATCGCCGTATTTTTCCTCTATTTCGCGGAGTTCTTTATCGTTAATAACCTGCTTGTATTCAAGCACGGGCACCGTACCCGCGTCTATTACCACGTATGCAGCAAAATAAATTACCTGCTCCAACGCCTTGGGGCTCATATCAAGAATCAAACCTATTCTTGAAGGAACGCCGCGGAAATACCAAATGTGCGATACGGGCGCGGCAAGTTCGATATGTCCCATTCTTTCGCGCCTTACTTTTGCGCGGGTTACTTCAACGCCGCACTTTTCGCAGGTGATACCTTTGTAACGGATACGCTTGTACTTGCCGCAATGGCACTCCCAGTCCTTCATCGGTCCGAAAATGCGCTCGCAGAAAAGTCCGTCCTTTTCGGGTTTTTGCGTTCTGTAATTTATTGTTTCGGGCTTGGTTACCTCGCCCTTGGAAAGTTCCCTTATTTTTTCGGGGGAAGCTACGCTTATTTTAATTGAGTTGAAATCGTTTAATTCGAACATACTTTATAACCTCCCTTATTCCTCGTCCCCGTTGTCGTCGGAGATTATATCCGTCAAATCGTCGTCTTCGTCGTCCTCGTCAAACAACGTAAACTTATCCGAAAGGTCGTCATCGTCGCCGAAGTCGTCCATATCTTCTTCGCCGAACAGTTCGCGGCTGGTGAAGTCGTCTTCGTCGTTGTCGAATATGGAAATTGGTTCAAGGTCTTCTTCATCCTCGTCGGAGTGCTTGATAATCTCGAATTCTTCTTCGGGAATCATATCCTCCGCTTCCTGTCTTTCGCGCTGGTGCGCGGTAGGAATAGAGTCGTCCTCGTCGTCAAGTTCGCGGATAACAAGTTCTTCGCCGCTTTCGGTAAGCACCTTTACGTCAAGCGCAAGCGACTGCAATTCTTTAAGCAACACTTTAAACGCTTCCGGTATGCCCGGCTCGGAAATATTGTTGCCTTTTACAATGCTTTCGTAAGTTTTTACACGTCCCACGATATCGTCCGATTTAACGGTAAGAATTTCCTGCAAGATGTGCGCCGCGCCGTACGCTTCAAGCGCCCAAACTTCCATTTCGCCGAAACGCTGTCCGCCGAATTGCGCTTTACCGCCGAGGGGCTGCTGCGTAACAAGGCTGTAAGGACCTATCGAACGCGCGTGAATCTTGTCGTCGACAAGGTGGATAAGTTTAATCATATACTGCACGCCCACGGTTACGCGGTTTTCGAAAGGTTCGCCGGTTCTGCCGTCGTAAACCTGAATTTTACCGTCAACCTTGCCTTCGGGGTTAAGTATATTGTTTTCGTTGAACAGTTTTTTAATGTCCTGTTCGGTAGCGCCGTCAAATACGGGGGTGGCAATCTTCCAACCCAGCTGTTTGCACACAAGGCCGAGGTGCACTTCAAGCACCTGTCCGATATTCATACGCGAAGGAACGCCCAACGGGTTTAGCACAATCTGCAAAGGCGTGCCGTCCGCAAGGAAGGGCATATCAGCCTGAGGCAGCACGCGGGAGATAACGCCCTTATTACCGTGGCGTCCCGCCATCTTGTCGCCGACCTGTATTTTACGCTTCTGCGCAATATATACGCGCACCAATTTGGAAACGCCGGGAGAAAGTTCGTCCTTGTTTTCGCGGGTGAACACCTTTACGTCGACTACTATACCGCCCTCGCCGTGAGGAACTTTAAGGGACGTATCCCTGACTTCTCTCGCCTTTTCGCCGAATATTGCGCGCAGCAATCTTTCTTCGGGGGTAAGTTCCGCTTCGCCCTTGGGAGTAACTTTACCTACAAGTATATCGCCGGGCTGAACTTCGGCGCCTATTCTTATTATGCCGTCCGCGTCCAAATCTTTAAGCGCGTCTTCCGAAACGTTGGGTATATCCCTGGTTATTTCTTCCGCGCCGAGTTTGGTGTCTCTCGCTTCCGTTTCGTGCTCCTCTATATGGATAGATGTGAACACGTCGTCCTGAACAAGTTTTTCCGAAATGAGAATAGCGTCTTCATAGTTATAGCCTTCCCACTCCATATAGCCTATCAAAATATTTTTACCAAGCGCAAGTTCGCCGTTGTTGGTGGCGGGACCGTCCGCTATTATTTCGCCCTTTTCAACTCTGTCGCCGGTATTTATTATCGCGCGCTGGTTTAAGCAGGTGCCCGCGTTCGAACGCTCGAACTTCTTCAAGGGATATTCCGCTACAAAACCGCTGTCCTCGCGAATTTTAATGCAGTCGGAAGAAACAGCCACGGCAACGCCCGCGTTTCTCGCCTGAACCATAACGCCGCTGTCGCGCGCTATCGCCGCCTCAATGCCGGTTGCGACTATCGCGCTTTCCGTCTTCATAAGAGGAACTGCCTGACGTTGCATATTCGAGCCCATCAACGCACGGTTGGTATCGTCGTTTTCAAGGAAAGGTATAAGCGCCGTTGCAACCGAAACAAGCTGTTTGGGCGAAACGTCCATATAATCCATTCTGTCGGGCGAATACTGCGTAATCAAGTCGCGGTGACGGCAGCCTATGTGCAAGTTTACAAAACGGTTGTCCTCGTCAAGCGGCTCGTTTGCCTGCGCGACTATATATCTGTCTTCCTCGTCGGCGGTAAGATAGTCCACCTTGTCGGTTACGCGGGTGTCTATAATTTTACCCTCCGCGTCGCGCACGTGCTCTACCTTTCTGTACGGGCTCATTATAAATCCGTATTCGTTTACCTTAGAGTAAGTCGCAAGCGAGGAAATAAGACCTATGTTCTGTCCTTCGGGAGTTTCTATGGGGCAAAGTCTGCCGTAGTGCGAGTGGTGAACGTCGCGCACTTCAAACGTAGCCCTGTCGCGGTTAAGTCCGCCGGGACCCAACGCGGAAAGTTTACGCTTGTGCGTAAGTTCTGCGGCGGGGTTTGTCTGGTCCATAAACTGGGATAACTGCGACGAGCCGAAAAACTCGCGTATTACCGCGGAAACGGGGCGCACGTTTACAAGTCCGGAAGGAGTAACTTCCATTGCGTCCTGCGTTGCCATACGCTCTTTAATAAGTTTTTCAAGCCTTGCAATACCTATTCTCAACTGGTTTTGCAACAGTTCGCCCACCGAACGTACGCGGCGGTTGCCCAAATGGTCGATATTGTCTATCGTGCCGATGCCGTACTGCAAATCTATATTGGTTGAAATTGCGGCGACTATATCGTCAACCGTAATGTGCTTGTGGTTTAACTTCTCTATTACGGGCTTTATCGTCTTTTTGTCGTCCGCGTCTATTTCCACAAGGTCGTTCTGCTGGAAAAGTTCCCAAAACTTTTTGCACGCCGCAACAAACTTTATGCGCATTTCCTTGCGCTTTTCTCTGTTTTTCTTGTCCTCGGGCTTTTCGTCCTCCGTTTCGGGAGTTTCCGCAACGTAATAAATTGCGTTTATTTCGTCAATAAATTTTTCCGCAACTTCTTCCGTTTTTGCGCCGACGCATTCTTCCGCGATTTTGCGCATAAACTTGAAGTTTGGATAATATATCGTGGGCAACAGCCCGAAAACTTTGTGCGACTTATCGGAAACGGCTTTGAAGTTGATTGCGTTGTTTGCGATTATCTTGTGTTTGATTTCGCCCTGTTCGGGGTCGGAAACAAGCACGTATGCTTCGTTTACGCCGCAATCCTGCATTTCAATAGCCTGTTCTTCCGTCACGATTTCGCCCGCGTGAGCCATAACTTCGCCCGTTTCGGGGTTGAAAATGTCTTCCGCAAGTTTGCAGCCGGGAAGTCTGTAAGCAAGATTTAACTTTTTATTGAACTTATATCTGCCCACTTTTACCACGTCGTAACGGCGGGGGTCAAAAAACAGATTGTTGAGGTGCTGACGTACGGAAGCCTCCGTGGGGACTTCGCCGGGACGCAACCTTCTGTAAAGCTCGATAAGTCCGTCGCTTTCGGATTTTGTGGTATCCTTGGCGATAGTGTTTTCTATCATTTTGTCGTTTGCGTACAAATCGAGCAGCGCCCTGTCCGAGCCGAAGCCGAGCGCGCGCAAAAGTACGGTAGCGCATATCTTGCGTTTTCTGTCGACGTGCACCCACAAAACGCCGCTTGCGTCCTGCTCGAATTCAAGCCAGGCGCCGCGGTTTGGTATAACCGTCGTACCGTAAATTTCTTTACCCGTTTTGTTGTCGCGCGAAGCCGCGTTGTAAGCGCCGGGCGAGCGGACAAGCTGCGAAACTATAACGCGCTCCGCACCGTTGATTATAAATCCGCCCGACTCCGTCATAAGCGGAAATTCGCCCATAAACACGGGCTGGTCTATAACTTCGCCCTTTACTTTGTTTACAAGTCTGACGGTAACGTGCATAGGCAGCGCGTAAGTCGCGTCGCGGTTGCGGCATTCTTTTTCGTCATACTTGGGCTTCTCGTCAAACCAATGATTGAGAAAATAAAGTTCGTAGTGGTCTGAATAGTCCGTAATGGGCATAAAATCTTCAAAAACTTCCGATATGCCCTCTTTGATAAACGCGTTATAACTTGATTTTTGAATTTCAACCAAGTCGGGAATATCGATAACCTCGTTTATCTTACCGAACTTTCTTCTTTCGGTTTTGCCATACTTGTGAATCGGTAAATTCATTAAACTGAAAACTCCTTTTT
>CAJUEV010000023.1 GCA_910585785.1 uncultured Christensenella sp.
TATAAATCTTGGCTACTACGGTATTTTCTTTATTCTCTATCTTACGAACGCAATTACTTTTACAATGGACGTTATTATTCTGATGTTCGGTTTTGGTATGGTAGTGCACTTAGTTATTTCAGTAATAGAAGAAAGACTTTTCTTCCGTAAACGGGAATTAAATAGATTGCAATCGGAGCAAGTGAATCAGTTATGAAAAGGTTAAAAGAGATAAATTTGGAGAGCGGAATGCCAACGAGTGACGACGCACTTAAACTGTTAAAGTCAAGTATTGCAAATGCCAAGAACAGCAACGTCGTGTGTTTGTATATAATCCACGGCTATGGCAGTAGTGGAAATGGTGGAGTCATAAGAGAAAAAGTGAGGCAGTGGCTTAACGCTCAGGTAAGAAACGGGACGGTTAAAGCCGTGATAAACGGAGAAGATTTTACAATCTTCAACTTTAAAGCGTTGGAACTTAAAAATACATATAAAGAATTAGAGCAACTTTTAAAAGTATGCAATCACGGTGTTACCGTAGTCGAATTATAATTAACTTACTATTAAATGCAAAATGAGCCGTAGTCTGCGGCTCATTTTTTGTGATATTAAAGTTTTATCCTTGACAAAATGGCAATAATGATTTATACTGAATTTGAATTCAGTGAAAATAAATTCAGTAAAGAGGTTTTAGATGTTTATTGGAAGACAAGAAGAATTGAAGGCAATACAAGCTGTTCTTGATAAAAAGAGTGAAAGTGTGCTTGTGTATGGGAAGAGGAAAGTAGGCAAGACAACTCTCATTTTAGAGGCGCTTAAAAGCAGTAAAGACACTACTGTTTATTATGAGTGCCTTAAATCTTCAATGCAAGATAATATCAACGGATTTGTTTCTGTACTTGTCAAGACAAAAGTATTGCCCGTACAAATAGGTTTTTCATCTTTTCAGGAAGTATTTCAATATCTGAATATGTTGGATAAAACATTAAATATCATTATTGACGAGTATCCCTATTTAAAGCAGTTCAATAAAGGGGAAACGGTTGATTCGATTTTCCAGACAATCATTGATAATAACATAACGAACATAAGGTTATTTATTTCCGGTTCACACGTAGGTATGATGAAAGATTTGCTGGAAGAGAAGAATGCTTTGTATGGTAGATTTTCGCTGAATATAAAGTTGAAAGAACTTAATTACAGAGAAACAGCGGTATTTTACAGCGATAAAACCGTTTATGATAAAATTGCATTTTATTCTGTATTTGGGGGTTCACCCTTTGTCAATGAGCAACTTGACAGTAAGTCTGATTTAAAACAGAACATCTTGAAAACCGTGTTAAATCCGTTAAACGCGGTCTATGCCTATGCGGAAAATCTTCTTGTTTCAGACTTGTCCGGAAGTGTTAATGCGGAGCGCATTTTAAACGTTATAGCAAATGGCAAGAAGAAGTATGGCGAAATTGAAAGCAAGTTAGGGTTGACAAATAACGGGCTTTTGAGTAAACAGCTAAAAACTTTACTTGATATGGATATGGTTTCAAAAGTTTATCCCATAAATAAGGAAGATGACAACAAAAAAGTTTCCTATGAGATGACGGATAACCTTTTGCGGTTTTGGTATACTTATGTCTATAAAAATAAAAGTGCGTTACAGATGTTAGGTGCAGAGGCATTCTATGATAACTACATTGAACCGTCTATCACGACTTTTATCTCACATAGGTTTGAAGAGATAGCAAGGACGTTCTTCTCTTTACAGGTCAAAGAGGGGAAGAGAAAAGGTATATTCCGTATCGGAACGTACTATTACGATGACAGCGCAACAAAGACAAATGGTGAGTTTGACGTTGTGTTGCAGAGAAAAGCTGACTACGATATTTATGAAGTCAAGTATTATTCTAAACCATTGTCTTTGACTGAGATGCAAGAGGAAGAAGAACAAATCAGAGATATAAAGGGACTTGCTGTCGGGAATATCGGATTTATTTCGGTAAGTGGATTTGAGGAAGTTCCTTCTGAATATGATTGTGTCTGTGGAGATGAATTATACTAATAAATAAATTTTACAAAGGAATAAGCAAATGTTTTTCTTCTTTTTCTTCGATAATTTTGAAATATGTAATAAACCAGCAGTGCAGCAAGCGTTTAAGAATATTTGTCTAGACAAAATGCTTATAGATGGCTATTTCGATATGCGCAAGTATGTAGAAGCAAAGATTGATAGATATTTAATGTTTGCAAAATTGCGAAAAGAAAATTCCCGCTATGCAATTTTATATAAGGCTTCCTATCCTAAAGATAGAGATATGGCACTTAGTAAATGGGAACACCTAATTCAGAATGATTATATGGAAAATTCAGAGATTGCATTGACGATAACAGAATCTGAAGCAATAGTGAATTGGGTGTATCAAACTTTAAAAACAGAAGAAGAGCGGAAAGATTTTACAAAAGAACTTTTCGGGAAAATTAAAGAATTTAACAGTATTGACTATGATATAGAATATAAAAACGGAATACCTTATAACAATAAAAAAGTTACACTTGAGTTTGTGTCTTCAGTATCAGATTTCTATAGAATAATAAAAAATATAAATTCAAGCGAAGAGAAACTTTTTTACAGGGGACATTCCAATGCAAATTTTATACTTAATCCTTCAGTATTTAGGTCAACAAAGCTTAAAAAAAGTGAAGCAGATATGTATAACGAGTTAATGATAGAATGTCCGCATAATTTTCCGATAGGATTTTCTCATTTGGATAAGTTGGTTGAAATGCAACACTATGGATTGCCGACACGTCTATTAGATATAACAAAAAATCCTTTGGTTGCACTTTATTTTGCATATTCAGCAGATAAAGAAAGTTTAGGTGAACTTATTCTAATTTCAGCGAAAGAAAAAGAGATTAAGCTCCCTCAAAGCGATTGTGTGTCCATATTGGCGAGCTTAGCTTTATTTTCTTTTGATGAGCAAAGGGAACTATATAATGCAGCTAATGATGAAAAATCAACAGATGAAAAATTTAATTATGATATTAGACGATTGCTGCACGAAATAAGGCGGGAGAAACCTGCATTTCAGCCTATTGTAAACCGCAAAGACCTTTTGAAAAATTATATTGTTTATGCATTAAAAAATAACCAGCGCATTGTAAAACAAGACGGCGCATTTATAATTTGTGGTTTAGGTGATTTTGAAAACAATATGACGGAGTTATCATTAAATCAATTTCGATATAGAAAAAATGATAAAGCTTTAATTTTATTGATTGATAATAAAACAGAAATTGAGAATGGACTAAATGCCTACTCAATAAATAAAGCAACGCTCTTCCCTGAAATCGACAGTGTTTCTCAATATATCAAAGAAAAGTATAGCATTTGAATTGTGCGTGAATAAAAATCATGGCTAAAAATTAGAATCATTAGCCACGATTTATTTTGTGAAAAAAATTGGGAAGTTTTGGTAAGTTGCTGATTTTAAGGGGTTTTTAACAAACGGATTAAATAAGAAAATCATTGAATTTGGGGCGGGTTTAGGCGGTTTTTCGGCTAAAAATGCCCTGTTTTTGTACTTTTGCAAAGTGCAAATTTTAACACGCATATGCCTTAAAATCCCTTAGGTAAGAAGAGTCGACAACGATAAAGATATTAAGAAATGCGATTAAGTGTAATCATTGTGGCGATGTAATTGAATCAACGTCTCGACATCAGTTTGTAACTTGCTCTTGCGGGTGTTGCCGCGTTGCCGGTGAGCTTGAATATTTAAGACGCTGTTTCAAGCATTCAAGGGAAGAAGATTATACAGGCCTTAGCGAAAATATAGAAGAGGATAAACTAATATTTGAACCGTTTTCAGGTTTATTTGCAAAGAGTAAAGTAGTTATTATGCAACTAAACGGCGGAGAGTTTAACAACTCTCCGCCGTAATGTTTTATTTATGTTGCGTTGGCAGATAAAAAATGATATAATAATAAACATATAAGTTTATCCTTCGGCGGCAAATAAATGTTCGATTTGATTAACAACACAAGCAAATTGCTGGGTGACGATTTAAAGAAAGAAATTAAAGGGGGAAGCAAACTCCGTATTGCAGCTTCCTGCTTTTCTATTTACGCCTTTAATGCGCTTAAAACCGAGCTTGAGCAAATCAACGAGCTTAAATTTTTATTTACTACTCCCACGCTGATTGACGAACAAGTAACTGACAAAGTCAAAAAACAACGGCGTGAGTTTTTTATTCCCAAACTTTCAGAATCGGGACTATGCGGAACTGAATTTGAAATAAGGCTTAAAAATCAAATGACCCAGAAAGCTATTGCGCGCGAGTGTGCCGAATGGTTGCGGGCAAAGGTTCAGATTAAAACATTGAAAGAGCCTGTTGCAACGCAGAGTATGATAAATATCGAAACGAGCGGGGAGTATAAGCACGATATAACGGAGTTGGCTATAAATACGGCTACGACTCGCCCGAAAGTTTTTTAAAGGCGTTTAAGCGTTTTCACGGCATAACTCCGTCGCAGGTAAAAATGAACGTTAGCTAAATTCATTTTTCCGTATGTCCGTAAAAGTTGATTTGGTTGGAGGCAATAAGAAGACGTGCAAAGTAAAGGCGATGCCACAACTTGTTTTGGTTGGGTAAAAAAAGCCTTTTACAGGCGTTCACTACGGTGCGGAACGCGCAAAGCAGGAGGAAGTTTTTATTGCGACGCGTGCCAAGCGGTGGCTGCTTATAGGCGCGTCTTGCGATTATGTTGACATACGTAAAAATATAATTATCGAGTGGTTGCCTTCTTCCGCTTGAAACAAACCATAAAAACAAATGTGTGGCTTTTTACAATTAGCAGACTAAGCAGCGTTCGCCCTGCGGCGTACGTTGACGTAAACAGTTTAATCGTGTTTTCAAACGACGCACGCAAAAACCGGTGAAAGGTATACCTTTCACCGGTTTTTATATGATGTTTTGTTGTAAATTCAAATTTAAAACTATATCGTTTTTCAGTTACGGGTTATTTTAAATTTGCTGAATTTTTTGCGCTTTCGGCAATATTTTCGGCGGTGAAACCGAAATGCTTATACAGCGTTTTGTAATCGCCGCTCAGCCCGAAAGTAGTCATTGCAATAATTTTTCCGTTGTCGCCGGCATATTCGCGCCAGCCAAGCGGACTTGCCGCTTCCACACAAATACGCGCTTTAACTTCTTTCGGAATTACGGACTGTTTATACTTTTCCGTTTGATTTTCAAACAGTTCGAAGCACGGCAAAGAAATAACCCTTGCCTTGACCCCGTCCTTTTCAAGCAAAGCCTTTGCCTGCGAGCAAAGCTCTACTTCCGAGCCTGTCGCTATCAAAAGCACGTCGGGCGCGCCTTTGCAGTCTTCTGCGATATAACCGCCTTTAACTGCGTTTTCGCCCTTGTTGAACTGAGTTAAATTCTGTCTTGAAAGAATAATAGCGGTGGGGCAATCGCCGTTTAAAGCCGAAATATACGCCGCTAACGTTTCGCTGTAATCGCAGGGACGGAATACTTTTATATCGGGCATTGCGCGAAGCGCTGCAAGCTGTTCAATGGGTTCGTGCGTGGGACCGTCCTCGCCGACGCCGATGCTGTCGTGGGTTAAAACGTAAATAACGGGCAGTTTCATAATTGCGCTCATACGCATTGCGCCTTTCATATAGTCCGAAAAAGTAAAGAAGGTAGAGCACACAATTTTAAGTCCGCCGTGCAGTGCAATACCGTTGCAAATTGCCGCCATAGCGTGCTCTCTTATTCCGAAATGAATATTGCGCCCCGTTCTGTTTTCGGGTGAAAACCAGTCCTCGCCCTTCAAATCCGTTTTTGTCGAAGGGGACAGGTCCGCTGAACCCGATAACAGGTTAGGGACAAATTTGGCTATTTCGTTTAAAACTTTTCCTCCGGAAATTCGTGTCGCTTCGCCTTTGTCTGCCTTAGGCGTGACGGCGGGGTTAATTTCACTGTTTTCAAAGTATGCCTTATATTCACGGGCAAGCTCGGGATATGCGGCGGCATATTTTTCAAAAATCACCTTCCAGTCGTCTTCGGCTTTGCATTTTTCGTTTGCTAAGCGCTTGCAATGATAGCGCACGGCTTCGGGTATTTCAAAAGGCTGCTCGTTCCAGTTATAAAAATCTTTGGTGAGTTTCAGCTGTTCTTCCGAAAGGGGCGAGCCGTGTATGGCGGCGCTTCCCGCAAGCGGCGTGCCGTAGCCGATTTGCGACTTGCAGATAATTACGGAGGGCATATTTTCTTCACGTTGTGCGTCGATAATAGCGTTACGAAGTTTCTGCGTATCGTTGGCGTCGGAAACTTCAATCACCTGCCAACCCAAAGCGGCAAAACGCATAGCCGTATTTTCCGAAAACGCGGTGGAAGTGTCGCCTTCGATGGAAATATCGTTTTTATCGTAAAACAAAATAAGTTTGCCAAGTTTTTGCGTTCCTGCAAAAGAGCAAGCCTCGTAACTTATGCCTTCTTCCAGACAACCGTCGCCGCACAGAGCATAGGTATAATGATTTACTATTTTATAGCCCGCCCTATTGAATTTTGCCCCCAGATATGACTCGGCTAACGCAATTCCCACGGCGTTTGCAATTCCCTGACCCAGCGGCCCCGTAGAGCAGTCAACGCCGTCCGTCACTCCGTATTCGGGGTGACCGGGAGTTTTGCTGCCGAACTGTCTGAAATTCATTAAATCTTCTTTCGTCACGTTGAAGTTGAAAAGGTGTAAAAGCGAATACAACAGCATAGAGCCGTGTCCCGCGGACAAAATAAACCTGTCGCGGTTTTCCCATTGGGGGTTTTTATAACTGAATTTCAAAAAATCGGAAAACAGCGTAAAAGCTGCGGGCGCCGCCCCGAAGCAAATTCCGGGGTGTCCCGAATTTGCCTTTGTAATTGCTTCGGCGGAAAGTATTCTTACCGCGTCTATACATTTTTGATTGATATTTGTTTCCTGTGCCATTTAAAGCTCCTGAAAGTTTTTATAAACGTTTTTAAGCGCGGGATATAAGTCTTTAAATATCTTATACCGCTTTTCATACCCCTCGGCAGCTGCCGAATCGGGGCTAATCGTCTGCGTTACGGCGATAAGTTTGTTTACCGCGGATTGCGTATCCTTGTATTCGCCGCAGGCAACCATTGCAAGCATCGCTCCGCCGTATGCGGGGCCTTCCTGTGTTTTCGGCGTTTGCACGGGCACGTTTAAAACGTCGGCAATAATTTGTCGCCATAAAGGGCTTTTTGCTCCGCCGCCGCATATGCGGGTGCTGTTTACGGGTATACCGCTCAATTTTGCAACCTCCACGCAGTCGCGAAGGGCAAACGCAACGCCTTCCATAACGGCAAGCGTCATTTGAGCGCGCGTAGTGGTGGGGCGCAAGCCTATAAACGCCCCGCGCGCGTCGGTGTCGTTATGCGGGCTTCTTTCACCCATAAGGTAGGGCAGGAAAAACAAATCGTTTTTTCCGCGCAGCTTATCCGCGCCGCGCTGTTCGGCGGAAAATTCAGCCGTCTTTAAAATATTTTCCATCCACCACATATTGCAGCTTGCCGCAGACAAAATACAGCCCATAAGGTGATATTTTCCGCTTGCGTGCGCGAAGGAGTGAAGCGCGTTGTTTTTGTCTACCGAGAAGTTATCCTGAGAAATAAATACGGTTCCGCTTGTGCCCAGCGATATATTGCAGTCGCCGTTGCCGACGGTGCCCGTACCAATTGCCGCCGCGGCGTTATCTCCGGCGCCCGCGCAAACAACCACGTTTTTGGAAATTTGCAACTCTTTGCAGACGCTTGAAAGTATGTTGCCTACGGGCTGGTAACTTTCGTACAGTTGCGGCAATTGCCCCTCGGATATGCCGCAAATATCAAGCATTTGCTTTGACCAGCGCTTGTTCTTTACGTCAAGAAGAAGCGTGCCGCTCGCGTCCGAGTAATCGGTGGCGTGTACTCCCGTAAGCCTGTATGCTATGTAATCCTTCGGCAGCATAATCTTTGCAATGCGTTTAAAGTTTTCCGGCTCGTTTTCCTTTACCCAAAGTATTTTCGGCGCCGTGAAGCCCGCAAACGCAATATTTGCAGTATATTCCGAAAGCTTTTGCTTTCCCGTAACCTCGTTTAAGTAATCGGTCTGTTTTTGCGTTCTGCCGTCGTTCCAAAGTATGCAGGGGCGGATAACCTTATCGTTTTCGTCAAGAATAACCAGCCCGTGCATCTGCCCGCCTAAGCCTATGCCTTTTACCGCCGACTTATCCTGCCCAACCAAAAGCCGCATAATTCCGCCGATAACGCCGGAATACCAGTCCTCGGGATTTTGCTCGCTCCACCCGTTCCGGGGGTAATACACGTTGTAAGTCTGCGTAACCGTATTTAATATTGTTCCGTCTGCGGCAACAAGCAAAAGTTTCACCGAAGACGTACCCAAATCTATTCCTATATAAGTGTTCATAAAATTACCTTTTTAATTTAAATTGCCGTACAAAACGACGTTTTGTACGGCAACCGTTTATTATTTAAATAAAATGTTATTTACAATATGTTGTAAATATTCCTGATTGCCGCTTGAAGGAAGTTCGGGTGCGCCTAAGCCGTCGGCGTAAGCCGCAAGCTCTTCCAAGGTAGTTTTGTCGGAAAGAATTTTCTTGCCGATTTCGGTGTTTTTAAAGCTTGAATATTTGTTTTCCTTAAATTTATCAAGCGTGCCGTCCTCGATAAGTTTAGCCGCGTTGATAAGTCCGAGCGCCCAGGTATCCATACCCAGAATAAACGCGTGGAACATATCCTCGTAAGTGTAGGAGGGGCGGCGGTTTTTTGCGTCAAAGTTAAGTCCGCCGGTAAGTCCGCCCGCTTTTAAAATTTCAAGCATAGCGTAGGTTGCGGTGTAAACGTCGCAGGGGAATTCGTCGGTATCCCAGCCGAGGAGGTAGTCGCCCTGATTTGCGTCAACCGAGCCGAGCATTCCGTTTATTGCGGAAATTCTAAGTTCGTGCTCGAAGGTGTGTCCCGCAAGCGTTGCGTGGTTTGCTTCGATATTCATTTTAAAATCTTTGTCAAGTTTGTGCGCCTTTAAAAAGCCGATAGCGGTCGCCGCGTCAAAGTCGTATTGGTGTTTCATAGGCTCCTTCGGTTTGGGTTCTATGTAAAAATCACCTTTAAAGCCTATGCTTCTGCCGTAGGTTACCGCCATCTTCATAAGGCGCGCAATGTTTTCCTGCTCGAATTTAACGTCGGTGTTCAAAAGCGTTTCATAACCTTCGCGTCCGCCCCAGAAAACATAGCCCTTTCCGCCGAGTTTAACGGTTATGTCAAGCGCCTTTTTAACCTGAGCCGCGGCAAAAGCAAAAACGTCCGCGCTGTTGGTAGAGCCCGCGCCGTTCATATATCTGGGGTTGCCGAACATATTTGCCGTTCCCCAAAGACACTTAATGTCCGTGCCCTTCATTTTTTCGAGTATGTAGTCTGAAATTTCGTCCAGGCGGGCGTTTGTTTCCTTAATGTCGTCCGCCTCGGGCACAAGGTCAACGTCGTGCCAGCAGAAGTATTTTATGCCGAGTTTTTTCATAAACTCGAAGCCTGCGTCTACCTTTGCCTTTGCGTGAGCCATCGTTCCGGCTTCTTTGCCGAAGGTTTTGTCCGCCGTGCCTCTGCCGAACATATCCGCGCCGGTAGCGCAAAGATTATGCCACCACGCCATTGCGAAAGGGAGTTGTTCGCTCATTTTTTTGCCGAGAATTACTCGGTCCGCGTCGTAAAACTTAAACGCAAATTTGTTTTTGCTTTCCGCGCCCTCGAATTTCACCGCGGGGATATTTTCAAAGATTTCTGTCATAAAAATGTTCCTCTTTATATAAAAATTTAATAATTTGTAAATTAAAAGCGTCGGTTCGGCACGCTACCGAACCGACGCCACAGTTCCGAATTTTATTACGGATTTTATTTAATTATGAATGCGCCGAAGGGCGGGAAAGGTTGTTCGTTCTCGAAAATTCAAGCGCGGTAGTCGTTGCAATCATTATCTTGTCAACGTTTACGCCCTTTGTGCCGGAAGTAAGCACAATGGTGTTTTCACCCGCGACAAGATTAATAGTTATTACTATATCGCAGAAGTTGTGGTAAGCAACGCCGCTTTGCATATCCTGTTGGGTAAGATTAGCCAATCCGTCAAGCTTTTTGCCTTCAAGCGAAACGGCGCTGTTGTTGACGGAAAGAGTGGGAGCGCCCTCCGCGCCCAAATCAATCTCGGTAATTTTTTTGTCGTTCCACGAGCCGACGGAAGAAGCCATTCTCAGCGTAACCGTAACGTTTTCCGCGGCTTCCGCTGCGTTGAACTTCCAGGTTATCGTCTGACCGGACGAGTTGCCGCCGAAGTAACCTACGTTGGAAACAAGCGGTCCGTCCTCTTTTCCCGATTGGGTAAATTCGTGTTTGTTTAATTCTACGGTCATAGTGGCGTTGTCGGCGGCGCCGTTGTCGTCAAGTTCGGCATATTCCGCTTCGTAGTGATAAACGCCGTTAACCGGCGCAACAGGCGTTGCGTCAACCGCCTTGCAAACCTTGCAAAGCAAGCCGCCTTCGTCGTATTCGTGCGCGGCTTTGTCATTGATTTCACCGTCGTGCGCGCAAACTGCCGCGTGCCAGTGATGGGTAGCGTCGCTTGACCATTTTTTTGAATAGATATGGCTATGTCCTTCCATATCTTCTCCGCATTTATCGCATTTGCCGTCGGCGTTTACGTCGTAATGGGTAGTATGCTCGGGCTCTGCGGGCGTATTGCAACCGGCCATAACCGCGCCTGCGCCAAGCACCATTGCAGAAGCCGCCAAAAGCGCTAAAAATTTCTTTTTCATCAATTATATTCCTCCTGATATACTTGCGGATAAAATCCCTTGTAGGTTAATGTTAAACAATCAAACCGTTCGATTCAAGAAGAAAATTTTGATGTTATGGCAAAAAGTTTTGATTTTATAATAAAACACTAAAAAAGATGATAACTTACAAAAAATTTACTTGCGTTTGAAAAAGTTTTACATAAATATGTTAAAAGCAACCAAAATAGCAAAATTTGCTATTGACGGATAATGATTTGTCTGTTAAAATAAAGACGAACTTTCACGTTCGGTAAAAAAAATTTCATATGTCGCTAAAAGGGTGTACACCCTTTTATTGCTTGTTACACAAGCAATAAAAAAAACATTTATTGTTTTCTTATGTTTGCAGGGCTTAATTTATGTATTTTGAAACAAAGCGGTCAATCAACAGTAATTATATCTATACTCAGGACGACGAAAACCTCAGCTTTGTAAGCCACGTTCATAACAGCTACGAATTTATAACGGTGCTCGAAGGGGAGCTGGAATGTTCGGTCTATCATAACACTTTTACTTTAAAGCCGGGGAAGGCGATGCTTGTATTGCCCAATCACGTGCACGGGTACACGACAAATAAGTATTCGCGCAGTTTTCTTTGCGTGTTTTCAAACGATTACGTTACCGGTTTTTACAACGAAATAAAAAGCGGCTCGTGGGATAAGGGTAACGGCGTGTATGCAGTGTTCGATTATTCCGATAAAGGCGAGATACAGCTTTTAAAAAACCGTAAAACCAATAAGTTTATACTTAATTCCATTTTATACAGTTTTTGCGGCAGGGCGTACAGTTCAATGGTAAAAGACGTGAAAACCGCCAAAGACGAAGAGCTGATTATTAAATTACTGTATTACATACAGCAGAATTACGATAAGCCGATTAGCTTAAAGCAGCTTGCAAACGAGATGGGTTATAACTATACCTATCTGTCGAACATATTCAATAAAAATTTCGGATGCGGTTTTTCAAAATTCGTAAACAGATTCAGGGTGGACAGCGCGGCGGAATTGTTGCGCACGACGAATAACGGTATGGTTCAGATAAGCAACGCTTGCGGATTTGAAAGCATAAGAAACTTTAACGAGCAGTTTAAACTTGACTACGGCGTGACGCCTACCGAGTACAGGGCAAGGCGCCGCTGAAAACGGTCAAATTGTCAATAAATATAAAGATTTGAAAGGTAGGCACATAAATTTGTCGAAAATATAGTGTTTACCTTTCATTTTTGTATAAAAACGGTTCATTTTTTAAAACAACCGCAACACCTAAACTTTTTGCCATAACATCAAAATTTTCTTCTTGAATCGATAGATTTGATTGTTTAACATTAACCTACAAGGGATTTTATCCGCAATTTTATCAGGAGGAAATTTGATTATGAAGAGAAAAACAAGCAGGCTTTGGCTTGGATTGTCCGGCGTAATGACGTTTTTACTTGCGTTATTGATAAGCTGTACCGTTCTTGCCAATACATACGCCGGCTTAATCAACAGCGTGCTGGGACTGACTTCAAGCGGACTTGCGCTTAAAGGCAGCGCCTACGCTGACGAAGACGGCAATCTTACCGACGAGGGTTGCGCGGAACTTATAAAAGATTCGTACGACCTTTGCGTTCAGGAATTAGAGGAAGGCGCGGTGCTTTTGAAAAACGATAACGACGCGCTTCCCCTTAAAAGCGGCGAACGTAAAGTAAGCCTTTTCGGCAGCCACAGCGCGAATATAATTTACAGAAGCGGCGCCGGCGGCCCCGCTCCCAACGACCAGTACGTTGTGGATATGGAAAAGGCGTTCAAGGACGGCG
>CAJUEV010000024.1 GCA_910585785.1 uncultured Christensenella sp.
TCTTAATAGCTTGAACTTCTTTACCGTAAAAAGAACGTTCGGGCTATTTTGTTTAATGGAAGAATTTTAAAACTTCCGAGAATAAAAAATAATCCGATAGAACATTATGTGCTATCGGATTATTTTTTGATTTCAGATTATTGCGTCGGATTGCGTGTAAGCGGTTAATGAGTT
This sequence comes from uncultured Christensenella sp., assembly GCA_910585785.1. Taxonomy (GTDB): domain Bacteria; phylum Bacillota; class Clostridia; order Christensenellales; family Borkfalkiaceae; genus Coproplasma. The sequence goes on from CAJUEV010000024.1 coordinate 175, forward strand.
GGCTTTGACCTGAATACATATATACTTTATTCCTTTGTCCGGTGCGGCAAAAAATTGTCGTTTTGCCGAAGGTGAAATACGAAGAAAATCGCCCGTTTTGATAGTTATCTTTTCACCGTCAATAATAACCAAGCCTTCTCCATCTAATATCGCATATATTTCTTCGTTATTCTTATGCGAATGAATAAAAGGAACATTTGCACCAGCGGGTAATGTGTTTATGCTTACTTCTGCACTGGTTAGACCGAGTTTGTCGTGAAGTTCAATGCGAGAATCTTCCGTAATGCTGATTTTGTTGTAGTTTTTCATAATGATGCCTCCGAAATGAATTTGTAAACCTATTATACCAAATACCGAAAACCTTTGCCATAATGTTACTTTTTTATTATCTGATAATAGAATAGTAACATAGTTTCATTTTTGAACTATTGACATAATTTCTCATTTCTGCTATACTCTATTAAAATATAAAAGGAAGTAACGCTTATGCTGACTAAAGACGAATTACCCGAATGTCCCGTTGCAACGACTGTTCAACTTATCGGCAATAAATGGAAGCTACTTATTTTACGTAATTTAATGTACGATAGTAAACAACGTTTCAAAGATTTTATCAAAACAATTCCTGCTATAAGCAAAAAGGTTTTAACAGATAACCTTCGTTCTTTGGAAGAAGACAAACTCGTAGAAAGAGAAGTTTTCGCGGAAGTACCGCCACGAGTGGAGTATTCTTTATCGCCGCTTGGACAATCGTTAAAGCCTATTTTGGATGCTATGTACGTTTGGGGAACAAATTATAAAACAAGTGAGTAAAACAAAAAACGCCGATAGAGTTTGTGGCTCTATCGGATTATTTTTGTTTGGTTTCATATTATTGTTCAAATTGCTTGTAAGCGGCTAACGAGTCGGCTTTGACCCGAAAAATATATGCTTTATATCTTTATCGGGTGCGGCAAGAAATTGTCTTTTTTCCGAAGATATATAAGCAAGCTCCCAATCCGCCCGTTGTTTCAAGATAACTTATAATATTTTTTCAATATATATTGCTCCGTAATTATAACCAAACTGCCCAATCGCCGAAATGAAAAGTGCCTGCGCCGTGATGCAGATTGCCTTGCTCTTTCAGTTGTCTGAAAGCGTCCCTCATCCTAACCGCTATTTCGGGTTGAATATCAAGCGAGTGGTGCGCGGGAAACAATCTGTTAGACGGTAATGCGGCTATAACTTCGAGCGACTGCAAATACGCTTCGGGGTCGGTGGACGGATAATAAGCAAACAGCGTATCCTTATAAATCAAGTCGCCTGTAAATATGTAGCCGCGCTCTCGCTCCCAAAAGCAAAGGTGTCCCGGCGAATGTCCTGCGGTGTGCAAGACTTCGATTTTTCTATCGCCAATGTCAATTATCTCGCCGCCGCTTAACACCTTTGTCGGCGTTCCCTGAAACATCTCGTACTTGCTTGCGTCAAAGTCTTCGGGCAAATCGCAACGGTCAACAACCATATCGCGTACGATTTGAATAGAAAGCGGAAACTTGCCATTCAACCAATCTAACTCGGCTTTATGTGCGTAAAAATCAAAAAAGTATTTGTGTCCGCCTATGTGGTCCCAATGGATATGAGTTGCAACGGCGGTAACGGGCTTATCCGTCAATTTGCGTACTTGCTCGTAAATATTGCAAATACCAAGCCCCGTATCAATTAAAAGACAACGCTCGCTTCCGATTAAAAGATAGCAGTGCGTTTCTTCCCAATGTCGATATTCGCTTATGATATACGTTTGCCCGTCTATTTTGTCTATCGTAAACCAATCTTTCATTTTTTGTACTCGATTTTGATAATATCGATGGTTTTGCCGCCGATACCGAAGTTTTTATCGGGCAATTCCGTAATGGTGGTTGTAAAAAATTCTTGTGGAATATTCATAATTTCCGCAGAGACTTCGGTTACGCGCTTTATAAGCAACGTTTTTTGTTCGTCGGTCAATTTACCGCTTTCGATTTTGATATAAGGCATAATTATGTTATACTATGGGTTTAATATTTTTCAAATTTGCATTGTTCGTATACTTGTTTTCCGATTATCGTGATTGCTTGTTTGGGACAGTTTGAAAAGCAACGATAACACATTGTACACTTGCCGTTAAAATTTATTGCGCCGTCTTTAACTTCTATGTTTTTCATAGGGCAAATCGATGCGCACATACCGCAAGCGACGCATTTTGCGGTGTCTATTTTTATGCCGCCGTAATACCTCTTTGTCTTTTTTCGGAAATACAGCCTTTGCCCGAATAAGCCCGCAAGTCTGCTTGCAAAACTCAACCCATTTTTAGGATATTTCCCCTGCAATATCTGTTTTGCGGTTTTCTCTATCTTTTCGTCGGCTTTCATAACGATTTTACGGTTTTCAGCAAGCGACTTTTTCAACAGTTTAACGTCGCCTATGCAATCGGGCATTTTTATATGTAAACCGCCTAAAATTTCCGCACCGTACTTTTGAAAAGTCTTGCCGAACACCCTGCGCCGTCGCCGCTGAATAAGCCCATTGTGACAATAATAAAAATTTTTTTACCTTTCCATAAAGCAGAATTATCAGTAATAAAGTCACTGACGATTTTCGGTAAGTAAGAATAATAAACAGGATAGGCAAATATTATTTCGTTGTCAGATTGTACGGCGGCAGCTACCTCGGCGCGCTCAATAGAGTAAACGCCGCCGCATCCGTCAAGCCTGTTAAGCAAATATTCCAAACAATGTTTCGTATTTCCCGTCCCGCTGAAATATACACCAATCATAAAAATATTTGTCCCGCTGAATTGATGTTTACCGTACAATAATTACAAAGCTTATAATACCAAATCATCAATTTAACTTTTGCCCGCATTCGGTACAAAAGTTTGCACCTGCGGCAATCGGCTTTCCGCACTTAGAGCAAAATTTGGAAATGGGATTGCCGCATTCAGGACAGAATTTGCTATCGGGTTGAATAGGTTTTCGGCATACGGAACAAATATCAACCGGCAACACGGTATTTGCCGAAATCACTTCTTTGCCAAGCACACTACCGACGCCAACGCCCAAAATCGTCCCCGCAGTCCCGTTTCCCGCCGCCGCTTTTAAGGCGTCTGCCTGCGCCATTTTAGCATACACGTCCACGTTGTTTCGCATAAGCCCAAGTCTTGCGCTTTCGTCTACGGCTTTTTCCACCTCGGGTGGAACGGAAAGATTCTCTATGTCGAATGCGGTCAGTGTGATGCCTAGTTCGCCGCAACGTGCCGCAACGGATTTTTTCACCTCTTCACTTAATTCGGCATATTTGGACGTCATATCCGAAAGGCTTACGTTACAAGTCGCAAACGCAGACGAAATACTTCCCACAAGCAAAGTCCGTAATGTTTTATTCAACTTGTTCGTCTCGTAGCATTCCGCCATACCCGCAACCGACGTAAGAAACAATTCGGGAACTGTAATTTTGAACGAATATGCTCCGTTTCCTCTTAGTCTTATAATTCCGTATTCTGTTTGTACGGGAACGGGATTCGACGTTCCCCACCGTATGCCCGTAATCTCCTTTACGTTAACAAAATAAATCTCGGATTTGAACGGTGTTTCGAATCCGTATTTCCAGGCAAGCAGCTTACTTATAACAGGCAAACTGTCGGTGTTGAGTTTATACGTTCCCGCGTCGAATACGTCCGCCGTTTTGCCTTTGTCGCAAAATACAGCCACTTGACTTTCGCGCACGGTAAGCGAAGACCCTTTTTTGATTACGTTGTCTTTTATATCAAACTTTTGCACCAACGTTTCATCGTCAAACGCGTGCATATCTATTATTTTAAGCATTCCCATATCTGAATTTCCTTTTATTAATTAAACTCCATAGTTTTTATTGCGTGTTCGAAAATCGGCGCCCAATACCATCTGTCTTTTCCTAGACAGTTCCAATTGCCTATACCTTGTTTCCCTCCCAACGAGAAGAAAAACATTGCGTTATATATAGGCTGGTCAATGGCAACGGAAATAAAATCGACAAAGAAAATATTGCCGCTTGACGCGATGATTTTCGCTTCCCCGAATTTCGCCGAAGGAAGCGTGTTTTTCAGCATAGCAAGCATTTGTTTGCCGAAAGCCGCAACGTCTTCGCTATTGAGAGCACCGCCGAAATTCACGTTCAGATTAACCGTTGCGTCGGGCGTAGTATATATGTAACGCGGCGCATTTGCGGGATATTTTATGCGGCGCAATTCGTCCGGCATCACTTCAAAACTTTCGGGCATTACGGCGGTGATTTTACCGTCCGCTATACGCGCCCGCACAAACTTTACGTCGGGCAGTTCGCATCCCTGCGGCATATCAGCGCGGATATTTTCATAGTTTATGCCTCCCACGCTACAATCAAGCGCGTTACCTTTTACGATGAAAGTCGTCCCGCACGCCGAGCAATACGCGGTCTTTCCGTTTTCGTCAAGCACAATGGGGCTGCCGCATTGCGTGCATATAAGAGCTTCAAGTTCGTTTGCACGCTGAATTTCTATTCCGTCTGTTTTGCCGCAAATATTGCCGCAAGACAAACACGCTCCGTTTTCGTCAAGCGCTCCGCCGCAAGCGGGACAAATATTGCTTTCCAGCCGCTCGCCGTCCGAAATTTTAATTTTTATTTCCGCGTCGGAAAGTATATCTACGGAATCGCTCTTTGCTTTGACCATCGGCTTTGCGTCACCGTAATTGTATTTGCGCTCTCCTTTAACATAAATTTCGCCCTGCGGTATATTGGTTTTTTCCGCAATAATCTCAAACGCTTCAATTAAATTATCGGTCAATCTGTCGAAATATGCGCCGTTATCTCTGCCGCGCACAAACGCGCAATAAACGATTTCCTTATCTGTCTGATAGCCGTTGGTCTGCTCCAAACGCACGGTAACAAAGTAAGCGTTTTTGTAATCGACGACGTCAAAGTATCCCGCAGGAACAACGTCCACGCTGAATGCGGAATATTTGTGTTTAAGTTGCGATGCCCACATTTTTAGCTTATTAAATAAAACCAAGTCATCGGTTTCGTCAATCAGCTTTGCGCGTTTGGCATAATTTTTCAAAATCCCGTGCGCTTTTGCAAAGCCGTATTGCTCAGTAATCGCATAGCAATAATAGGCTTTCCCCTCGTTATAATACGGACTTTTTTTATCGCCGTAAAGAAAACAGCCGACAAGCGCACAATCGCAGTTTACGTTATCCAACGCCTTGTCAAGATAATCCAAATCATTGTCCGTAATCGAATTATTCCGCAAGCGGCATAAAACATAATGCGCGCAAGCGTTATCGTCGCCGTTAAGCAAAAGCGTCATCAGTTCTTCTTCCGACGCCTTAAAGTAATCGGTCGAAGACTTGCAATAAACTTCCCTGTCACGCTCCGTGTCGCATTTTATCGCTTTCAGATATTTTCCGGTAACTTTTTTTGCAAAAGCCATCGCCTTTTTATTTTGCTTTTCAATCATTCGCTTTTATCTCTTATTTGGGTAAATATTATTATACCGCATAAATTATAACACTTTGTTTATCGCTATGCAAGAATTATAGAAACAAAAACAGATACTCTTATGGCTCTGCACGGTAAGCGAAAAACATTATTCGTCAAATCTTAAAATTTGTCCTTTACTACTTGCAAATTCGCTGTTTATGGGTAATCGTTTCTGATGATTTTATGGTATAATTAAAATATCATAAATAAGGAGTAACGTCTATGGATATGCAAAAAATCGGCTCGTTTTTAGCTGAGTTGCGAAAAGAAAAAAATCTGACGCAGGATGAACTCGGTGCGCAAATCGGAGTCACGAATAAAACCATATCGCGCTGGGAAACCGGCAACTATCTACCGCCCGTCGAAATGCAGCAAACTCTTGGCGACAATTTCGGCGTAAGCATAAACGAAATATTGAACGGCGAAAGGATAAGCGACAGAAACTATAAAGATATTTCGGAACAAAATATCAAATCCGCACTGACAATAAGCGAATCGGTAATAGCTAAACACAAAAAAATTATGAACTGGGTTATCGCTGTCGTTGTTGCCGCTTTATATATTACCGTAAGCCTAATTACGCTGAAATGGCAATATACCTGGATTATATGGGCGGTTTATTGCGCGTATCGAACAGTTGAGAGTATAATAATTTATCGTCTGAACGTTCACGGCAAATCAAAATAGACGTCATTAATCGGATGTGCAGGTTATTTGCTTTTTATAATCTTTTATGCTATAATTTAGAATATATGATTTAGAAAGGAGTCAAAAATGGATATCGAAAAATTAAAAACCGACGCTGAAAACGGCAACGCGGACGCACAGTGTGCGTTAGGTAAAATCTTATTGCGTATCGATTACGATGGTACGGAGACAGACGAAAACGCAGACGAAGGCGTCAAACTGCTTAAAAGCGCGGCAAAGCAAGGCAATGCGGAAGCCGAGTTTAATTTGGGGTTGTGCTATCTTTACGGGCGCGGAATTGACAAAGATAAAACGGAAGCCTTCAAGCATACCCTATCCGCCGCAAAAAACAATTATGCTCGTGCGCAAAACAATATAGGCACTTTTTACGAACACGGAATAGGCGTTGAAAAAGACGAAAACGCCGCCTTCGAGTGGTATAAAAAATCGGCGGACCAAGGCAATGCTATCGGACAACTTAACGTGGGCGATTGCTATAAAAAAGGAATCGCCGTAAAACAAGATTTTGCGGAAGCTCTCAAATGGATGAAGCTGTCCGCCGAGCAAGGAAACGCCGACGCTATGTTTGGTATCGGCACTTTTTACGAATACGGCTACGGCGTCAGACGCGACGCGAAAGAGTCGTTCGTTTGGTATAAAAAAGCCGCCGAAAAAAATCACGGCAAAGCGATGTGTTACGTCGGGTATTGTTATCAATACGGCGACGGTGTAGAGTGCAATCTTGAAGAAGCCGTTAAATGGTATCAGGCTTCTATGGAACAAAAATATTTTCAGGCTTTCACCAATATGGGATATTGCTATCAGTACGGTGAAGGCGTGGAAAAGAATATGAATGCGGCAATTATGATGTATCGTGCGGGCGCCCAACTCGGCAGTACCGACGCCCTTTATAATCTCGGCATCTGCTACTCTTACGGTTACGGCGTTAAGCAAAACGACGAAGAAGCCGCAAAATATTTTCTTGCCGGAGCAAACGCGGGCAGCGATAGATGCCAATTCAGAATAGGCGTTTGTTACGCTTGCGGCGAAGGCGTTGAGGAAGATACCGACAAAGCTATCGAATATCTGACTCGTGCCGCAGAACAAGGCAACGACGACGCAATGTATTCGCTAGGCGAACTTTACGAAAACGGTATGGGCGTCGAAGAAGACATTGACGAAGCCGTAAAATACTATAAAGTCGCCGCCGCGAAAGGCAACGACGACGCGATAAAGAAATTGAAAAAAAGAAAATTCAAAAGATATATGTAAGCCGAATTAAAGGCACATAGCGCACACATCTGCCTGTGCCCATTTTTTTTCGGACGTTATTGCCCTAATCGCAACTATCAGAATAAAGCCGCAATACGTATCGCGGCTTTATTTTTGAATTGTTTAAATGTAAACAAAGAGCCGTGAAACCGTAATGGAATCTCTGTTTTTTGTTGTTATACTTGAACTGCGACCGCTTATTACTTGAAAACCCGTTAATTTGCGCTATAATTAATAAATACCGAAGGAGTGATTATGATTGATATAAAAACTTGGGTAAAGATATTTACGGAAAAAGTTGAACAAACCTTTGCTAATCGTGCGTGGTTTATCGGCTTGCAAGGCAGTTACGGCAGAGGCGAGGCAACCGCTGAAAGCGATATTGACGCAGTTGTTATTCTCGACGAGTTGAAAATTAACGACCTAAAAACATACAGGGATATGCTTGATACACTGCCGGACAGAGAACTTATTTGCGGTTTTATATCGGGCAAAAACGAACTTCTGAATTGGGAAACGAGCGACTTGTTTCAATTCTATTACGACACTACGCCCATTAAAGGGACGCTCGACTTGCTGCTTGAAAAAATAGATAAGCAAGCCGTAAAACGCGCAATACGAATAGGCGCGTGCAACATATACCACGCTTGCGTGCATAACTTTGTTCACGAAAAAAGCGACGATATGCTGCGCTCACTGTATAAGTCGGCTGTATTCGTTATTCAAGCGGTATGGTTTTACGAAACGGGCAAATACATAAAATCGAAAATCGAATTGCAAAACGCAATCAATCCGCCGTCCGCCGTGCTTACGACGGCGCTGAACTTAAAAAACGGCGCCGACGTGCAATTTGAAGAAATGTCGGAGCTTTTAATAAATTGGGCGAAAGCGTGTATCGGAGGTTATAACGAATGAAAAAAATTCTATACGTTGTTTTGGAACAATGGGCGGATTGGGAACTTGCCTATATCTCGTCGGCAGTCAATATGCTCGGCGGCGGAAATTTTGAAAATAAAACGGCGTCGCTTACAAAAGATGCCGTTACTTCTATCGGCGGAGTCAAGTGCTTGCCTGATTACGATTTGCAAAGCGTTCCGTCAGACTATGACGCTTTAATTCTTATAGGCGGTATGTCTTGGCATAACGAAAACGCTATGCAAATTAAACCGCTTATAGACGACTGCATAAAGAACGGTAAAATTTTAGGCGCGATTTGCGACGCTTGCAGGTTTTTAGGCTCTGTCGGTGCACTAAATAACGCAGAGCATACGGCAAACGATTTGAACGAATTAAAACAATACACCGCTTATACCAACAAGCAAGGCTTTATTCATAGGCAAGCCGTTTCCGACAATAATGTTATTACGGCAAATGGAACGGCAGCACTTGAATTTGCACGGGAAGTTTTACGGGCTTTATCCGTTGCAAGCGAAGAACAAATCAAAGGTTGGTACGACTTTCACAAACTCGGTTTCTATAACGCCCCTATGCCGAAAATGTAGCGGAGATTATAATTTATGACGATAGAACTTATAAAGGAAAACGAAATACAAGAAACTTGCGATATGGTAGCTCGCGCGTGTAAAAATTCGGTATTTGCCGAGTTTTATCCGAGGCTGTCGAAATACTTTTCGATTTCGTATGACGAAATAAAACAAAAAGCCGAATGCGGGCACTTTTACGTTGTCAAAGAAAACGGCAAAATTATCGGGTGCGGTTGTATCGGCGCGTATTGGGATAGTTTGACGGAAAGTTGGATAAACACTATTTTCGTCGAGCCATCCTATCAACGTAAAGGAATAGGCAAAAAAATCATAGAACATTTGGAAAACGACGAATATGCCAAAAGAGCAAGCCGAATTGAAATTCATTCGGCAATATCGGCTATACCGTTTTATCGCAAATTAGGTTACGAACATAAAAACGGAGATTTGTCCTACCGCGACGGAATGTTCGACCTTGAGAAATTCATTTGACAAATAATTTTGAAACGTCTGCTCGCCACGAAACAGAAAGACGTTAAAATGCCTTATATAAAAATCGAAAGCGGAAAACCGGTAAAAAACATTGATTTTAAGGCGTATAGCCGAAGTTTCTGCGTAAATTATTAATTTTTTACGGACGAACTTGGCTACTTGCAGACTATCGAAATACGGCGTGTTTCCATATTTCACTATATTAAACAGATTGTATCGCCTTCGTTTTTATGATACAATCATTCATATATAAACAGTGATTATGTGCAGTTTAAAAGCTCCCGAACAAAATGTTCGAGAGCTTTTGCCATACTTGAAAGCGCAACTCTTAAAAATCAGTTTTAAAATTACATATGGAGCACACCATTAACTTTCGTTGTCTTTTTTATATCAAATTCAAATCCGCATACGCTGAATAAAAGTTGTTTATAAAAAAATTATTACCGTTCAGGCATTTTAAATTCTTTAAGCGCCTTATTCAAAAAATCGTTGAAAGGCTTCATAGCCTTAAAAATTTCAACCGACTTTTGCAAAAACGCCTCGTCGCAAACTTCTTCATCCGATAAAAAATACTCTAAATACCACGATTTGTATTTTAGGTATTCCGCTTGCGGATGCTCTTTATCATATCCCGCGGGAACGTTTTTTAACGCCGTGCCCTTTACGGTAAAATATTTATTAAACTCTTGCGCGGAAAATATATCGTTCCACTCGTCGGGATGCGCCGCTATATAATCGCGCACCATTCCGGTTGCGCTTGAAAACATATCCGCAAACAATCCGCCGCCGAGAAAAGTGCCTCCGTCAGGCTTTATCATTACGTAATACCCGACGGGAACGGGCAGTTTACCCATTGACGAAATATGCGCCCTGAACGACGGATTATATGGCGATTTGTCGTGACTGAATCTTGTGTCGCGCACAAGTTTAAAGGTGAGTTCCTTAGGAATATTGTGCAATACGCTTTGGTCAAACGTGCCGATGCCGTAAATAAGCCGCTGCACAAGTTCTTCAAACTGCGCGGTCGCCTCTTTGTTTTCTTTTTTGTGGGCGTGGTACCATTCGCGGTTGTTGTTTGCGGAAAGTTCCGCAAGATAATCAAGTAAAATTCGGTTGTTCATTTTCTCTACTTATATTTGAATTTTTATTTTTGCGCTTTGACAAAAGCGTCGTACGCTTTTTTAAGAACAGACGCGCTTTCCTCGTCAGAAATATTTGCGCCGCCCGTCGCAATCATAGTGGCAACCCCGTGAGTAAACACAATAAGCATTATGTAAACTTCTTTTATTTTTTCTTCCGACAACAATAACTTTTCCGCAAGTTGCCTTGTCGCCCGTTTATCCCCCATCCATTCGTAAATGTCGTCAAAACTGTTCAACCCGTTAAGTTTTTGCAAAAATAATAATTTGAATAAATTTGTTTCGTACTTTGCAAAAGCCACGTTTGCCCTTGCCATACTTTCCAACACGCAATCTTTATCTACGCGCGAATAAATAAATCCGTTATAAAATTGCATAGCCGCGCCGACAACCGCCTCTTTTAACCCCTCCATATTGTTGAAATAACTGTATACAGGCTGTACCGAGCACCCCATTTCATCCGCGATATTTTTTACGACTACTTGCTCGTACCCTTTTTCCCTTGCCAGCTTAAAAGCGACGTCCAAAATCATTTCTTTTGTTATGCGTTGTTTAGGCATTACATCCTACCTTTAAAATATAAATAACATTTATATTTTGTCAATCTAATTTTATTTTTACTTTCTTATGCTTTAATTTAGGCATATGCGGGGGGCAAATTTAAATTGTGCTGATTTTCAAGCAAAAAAGCGCGGGCGGCAAAAGCCGTCCGCGCCCAAAGGGGTAGGTGAACAAACGCTGAGGCAAGGGGGTTTGGGACTTGCGCA
>CAJUEV010000025.1 GCA_910585785.1 uncultured Christensenella sp.
GACGAGTTTACGGGACGTGTGCTTAACGGCAGAAGATATTCCGACGGACTTCATCAGGCGATTGAAGCGAAAGAAAAAGTAAAAGTCAAGGAAGAAAACAAAACTCACGCAACCGTTACCTTCCAGAACTATTTCCGCTTATACTCCAAACTTGCGGGTATGACGGGTACCGCTATGACCGAGGAGGACGAATTCAGGACTATTTACGCCTTGGACGTCGTTCCCATTCCCACAAACCGCCCCGTGCAGAGGGTGGATTACGCGGATATGATATATTCCACCGTGGAGGGCAAAAAGCGCGCTATCGTAAACGAAGTTGTTGAAAGGCACGCGAAGGGACAGCCCATTCTTATAGGTACGGTGACGGTTGAAAAGTCGGAAGAAATTTCGCGTTTGTTGCGTCGTAACGGCGTAAAGCACAATATTCTTAACGCAAAAAACCACGAGCGCGAGGCTGAAATAGTTGCGCAGGCGGGCAGATTCAACGCCGTGACCATCGCGACGAATATGGCGGGACGCGGAACGGATATTTTGCTTGGCGGCAACCCCGAATACCTTGCAAAAAAACGTATGCGCGAAGAAGGCTTTGACCACGAAATGGTTGAAGTGGCTATTTCCTACGCGGACAGAGAGTTCAGCGAGGAAGAAAAAGCCGCGCGCGCAAGATACGCCGAACTTTACGAAAATTTCAAAAAAGAAACGGACGCGGAAAAACAGCAGGTTATCGCAGCCGGCGGACTTTGCATTCTGGGTACCGAAAGGCACGAATCCCGCCGTATAGACAACCAGCTTCGCGGACGAAGCGGACGTCAGGGCGACCCCGGCGACTCTATATTCTTTATTTCGCTGGAAGACGACCTTGCAAAACGTTTCGGCGGCGAAAGTATGAAAAAACTTTACGCGGCGTTTAAAATTGACGACGACCAGTGCTTGCAGAGCAAAATGCTTACAAGAAGCATAGAAAACGCGCAAAGGGCGATAGAGGGCAGAAACTTCGGCATAAGAAAGCATACTTTGCAGTATGACGAAGTTATGAACGAACAGCGCAAGACCATTTACGGCGAACGTATGAAGGTTTTGAAGGGCGAGGACGTTCACGAACAGATGCTTAAATATATTCCCGACTATATCGAAAAAATAGTCGGCGAAACGGTAAACACGGACGCTATGCCCGAAAAGTGGGACGAAGAAGCGCTTAACGCGGCGCTTGCGCAAAAGGTTTACCCCGACGAGTGCGACTTTGTAATAACCCGCGAAATGCTTGAACGCTGGGATTACGAGCACGCTTTAAACAAAATTTCGAAAGAAGTTATAAAAGCGTACGAGCAGAAGATAGTAAACATTTACGAAATGACGGAAGGGCAAGTCGACTACCGCCAGATAGAGCGCAACGAACTTTTGCGTTCGGTTGACAGAAACTGGATTGACCATATTGACGCTATGGACCAGTTGAGAAAGGGTATAGGGCTGCGCGGCTACGCCCAGCAAGACCCCGTCATCGCGTATAAGCAGGAAGGTTACGAAATGTTTACCGAAATGATTGAACGCGTTCAGACGATTACCATTTCAAGATTGCTTAAAGGCAGAATAGTGCGCGTGCCCGCACCTATGCCCGCAAGGCAGCCTGTGCCGGCGCAAACCGCGCCTTCGGACGGAGAAACGGCTGAAAGAGCGAATAATGCCGACGTAGCGGGCGAACCCGCGCAGAAACCCGCGGCGCAAAAATCTTCAACGCAGTCGGCGCCCGTAATAGGCGACGCGCCCAAAGCGCCGGAAGGGCTTTCCACAAACATCGGCGGAAAGCAGATTCCCAAAGTTGCGCCTAAGTCCGCAAAAGTCGGCAGAAACGACCCCTGCCCTTGCGGAAGCGGTAAAAAATATAAGGACTGCTGCTACTGGCGCGACCATAAGTAAATAATACAACTTTTAAAAAACGTATATGCGTCCGTACGAGTGCGGGCGCATACAACTTAAAATTTCAGTCCGCAAATACGCGGGATTTTAATTAACTTTGATTTTATGTTTAAAGCAGACGATTACAGATTAAAACTTAAAACTTTGGAAGCGACGCTTGCGGAAGCGAAGTACGCGCTGGATATCGACAATCTGGGCGCGCGCCTTGCCGAACTGAAAACCGAGCAGGAAAATCCCGAAGTATGGCAGGATTTGGAAAAATCCAAAAAGATTGGCAGAGAAATTTCTTCCGTTGAAAATAAAATTTCTTCCTATAACGCGGGCGCAAGCGCGATAGCGGACGCGGCGGCTTTTATTGATTTGATTGAGGAAGCCGACGACGAAAGCCTTATTCCCGAACTCGAAAATATGATTTCCGCCGCGGAGGAAGACATTGAAAATATGCGCATACGCGCACTTTTGCGCGGCAAGTACGACGCAAACAACGCCATTTTAAACTTGCACGCGGGCGCGGGCGGCACCGAGGCTTGCGACTGGACCCAGATGCTTTACAGAATGTATTGCCGCTATTGCGAGCAGCAGGGCTTTAAAGTGACGGAGTTGGACTTTGAAGACGGGGACGAAGCGGGATTAAAGTCGGTAAGTTTTAAAGTGGACGGTGAAAACGCTTACGGATTTTTAAAGGCGGAAAAGGGCGTTCACCGCTTGGTGCGCATTTCTCCTTTCGACAGTAACAAGCGCCGCCACACTTCGTTTGCTTCTTTGGAAGTTATGCCGGAAGTGGACGACGCGGGCGAAGTGGAAATTAAGGACGAAGATATAAGAATAGACGTTTACCGTTCTTCGGGCGCGGGCGGACAAAAGGTAAATAAAACCGAAACCGCAATACGCATAACCCATTTTCCTACGGGCATAGTGGTAACTTGCCAAAACGAAAGAAGCCAGCTTCAAAACAAGGCTATGGCTTTCGAATATCTGCGCGCAAAACTTGTCGAAAGGCAAATTGCCGAGCGCGAGGCAGCCGACGCCGAACTTAAAGGCGAAATCAAAAAAATAGAGTGGGGCAGCCAGATTCGCTCGTACGTGTTCTGTCCGTACACCCTTGTAAAGGACCACAGAACGGGTTTTGAAATTACCAACGTTCAAAGCGTTATGGACGGAGAAATTCAGGGTTTTATAATAGACTACCTTAAAAAGACGGTATAATTTTATCCGTCTTTCCATACCTTTGCGCGCCTGCTATAAGTACGGTAAAAAAGTTGAACATATTTCCGTTATTTTGTTGAATAATGTACAATCCTGATTTAACTATAAAAAAAGACCCTGTTATTTTGGGTATAGAATCAAGTTGCGACGAAACCGCCGCCGCCGTAATCCGCGGGCGCAGACTGCTGTCCGATAAAATAATTTCTTCCGCGGCGGAACAGGCAAAATACGGCGGAGTAGTGCCGGAAATCGCCTCCCGCGCGCATACCGACGCGGTTGACGAGGCGGTAACTCAGGCGCTAAAAGAGGCGGGTGTAACCGTAAATGATTTGGACGCCGTTGCGGTTACGTACGGCGCGGGGCTGTTGGGGGCGCTGCTTGTCGGCGTGTCCTTTGCAAAGGCGCTGGCGTATTCGCTGAATATTCCGCTTATAGCGGTAAATCATATCCGCGGGCATATGGCGGCTGCGTATTTGCAGAACGCGGAGTTGAAGCCGCCCTTCGTCACATTGCTTGCAAGCGGCGGACATACCGCAATTTTGCATACGCAAGATTATTCAAAGTTTAAAATGCTTGGCGGCACTTGCGACGACGCCGCGGGCGAAGCGTTTGACAAGGTTGCGCGCGTGCTCGGGTTGGAATATCCCGGCGGAGTAAACGTTGAAAGGCTGGCTTCCCGCGGAAAAAACAATATAAATCTGCCGCAAGCGCTTGTAAAAAACTCGGAAAAGCTTCAATTTTCATACAGCGGACTAAAAACAGCGGTTATAAATTATTGCCACAACGCAGAGCAAAAGGGTGAAAAAGTAAATCTTGCGGACGTGGCTTGTTCGTTTCAGCACGCGGCGCTGGACCCGCTTGTCAAAAAAACGGTGGCTTGCGCGCTTGAACTCGGCGTAAAGACGGTTGCGGCGGGCGGCGGAGTTACGGCAAACGGATATTTGCGTAAAACCCTTGCGGAATCGTGTAAAAAAGCGGGGCTTAGCCTTGTGTTACCGGAAAAAAGGTATTGCACTGACAACGCTGCAATGATAGCGGCGGAAGGGCTTATTCGCTATAATTTGGGCGATTTTGCCGAAATGTCGCTTAATGCAAAGGCGCAAATCCCGCTTATTTAAGCGGGTAAAAGCGGTTTTAAACAACAGTGTAAAATTCGCTTTACTTTTAAAAACCGTTAGGTTATAATTTGAATGTAAAACTTAATTTAAAAGCTACGACGGAGGACAACGCCGCAAGCCACGCGATTTTAAGAGAGTTTTCGGTTGGTGTAAGAAAACATTCGCCCTTGCAGGATATCGCCTCCCAGCCTGTTTTCCGAACGCGGAAATTTTCCGCTATTAAGAAAATACGGATTCGTAACCCGTTACAAGTTACGGCAAATGATAGTTTGTTTTGGTGGTTTATAAACGCATTTTTTAAGAGCGTCCGAAACGGGGCGTTCTTTATTTTTATTTAAATTTACGGAGGCGCATATGTACGAGAAAGTTGACACGTCGCTCGATTTTGTAGAGCGCGAAAAGCGCATAATAGATTTTTGGAAGGAAAACGGAGTTTTTGAAGAAAGTATTTCCAAAAACGAAGGCGGAAAAGAGTTTTCGTTTTACGACGGTCCGCCCACAGCCAACGGCAAGCCGCATATAGGGCATATTTTAACGCGCGTTATGAAGGATTTGATACCGCGCTATCAGACGATGAAGGGCAAGCACGTTTTGCGTAAAGCGGGCTGGGATACGCACGGGCTGCCGGTAGAGCTGGAAGTTGAAAAGACTTTGGGGCTTGACGGTAAACCGCAGATTGAAAGTTACGGCATAGAACCTTTCATAAAACAGTGCAAACAATCCGTCTGGAAGTATAAAAACGAGTGGGAAAAGATGTCCGACCGCGTAGGCTATTGGGCGGATATGCAAAACCCCTACGTCACCTACGACGACAATTATATAGAGTCGGAGTGGTGGGCGCTTAAAGAAATGCACAAAAAAGGGCTGCTGTACAAGGGACATAAAATTGTGCCTTACTGCCCCCGTTGCGGTACGGCGCTTTCCTCGCACGAGGTTGCGCAGGGCTATAAATCGGTCAAGGAAAATTCCGCCGTCGCGCGCTTTAAAGTGCTTGGCGAAGACAATTTGTATATTCTCGCCTGGACGACGACGCCGTGGACGTTGCCTTCAAACGTCGCGCTGTGCGTAAATCCCGACGAATTGTACGTTGAAATAGAAAAGGACGGCGAAAGGTACATTCTCGCAAAGGCGCTTGTACAAGGATTTTTCGAGGAATATAAAGTTTTGTCGGAAAAACTCGGCAAGCAGCTTGAAGGTTTGGCTTATCAGCCCCTTTTTGAAGAAACCGTTGCGGAAATAAAGCGCATTTCGCCTTCAAACTCTGTTTATAAGGCGCATTACGTGGTTTGCGACGGCTACGTTACTATGGACAGCGGTACGGGCGTGGTGCACATTGCGCCCGCGTTCGGCGAGGACGACTATAAAGTAGGCAAAAAATATAAATTGCCCGTAGTTCAGCTTGTAAACGAAAGAGGCTGCTTTGACGAAAGATTTGCAAGTTTAAGCGGAACGTTTGCAAAAAAAGCCGACAAATTCATTTTGGAAAGGCTTGAAAAAGACGGTACTTTGTTTAAGGTTATCCCTTTTGAACACGACTATCCGCACTGCTGGCGTTGCGACACCCCGCTTTTGTACTATGCAAGGTCAAGCTGGTTTATAGAGGTAACAAAAGTCAAAAAGCAGATAATCGCCGCAAACCGCTCGGTTAACTGGATGCCCGAAAATATAAAAGAGGGCAGAATGGGCAACTTCCTTGAAAACGTTATTGACTGGGGGCTTTCCCGCGACAGATATTGGGGAACGCCGCTGCCCGTCTGGGTTTGCCCCGACTGCGGCGAAATCGAAGTTATTGGCGGCAAGGACGAACTTAAAGAAAAGTGCGGGCTTGCAAAATCGGAAAATATAGAGCTTCACCGTCCCTATCTTGACAACCTTGTATGCAAGTGCCCCAAGTGCGGCGGCAAGATGAAGCGCACGCCCGAAGTTATAGACTGTTGGTTTGACTCCGGCTCGATGCCGTTTGCGCAGTATCACTATCCGTTTGAAAACAAAGCGCTGTTTGAAGAAACTTTCCCCGCCGACTTCATATCGGAAGCGGTTGACCAGACGCGCGGCTGGTTTTATACTCTGCTTGTAATAAACACCATACTTTTCGGAAAAGCGCCCTTCAAAAACTGCATAGTTTTAGGGCACGTAAACGATAAAAACGGCATAAAAATGTCCA
>CAJUEV010000026.1 GCA_910585785.1 uncultured Christensenella sp.
AAACACCAGAAACTTCATCGATATGCCCTTTAACGGTATTTTACCCCCGTCTTCGTATCAATAAAAATTGACTAGAATACTGCACCACTATTTAGTTTAATATTATTATAGCATATATTACGCCATAATGTCAACTACATTTTTAAGCCTTTCTGTTGCGCACGTCGTCAACAAGGTTAAGCAAAAACTCGTTGCCTCCACCTATTCCTTCAAGAATTCCGCGGCAACGCTCCGCCAAAACGTCCGCCATTAACTTGCTTCCGTCCAACCCGCGCAAGTTTACGGAAGTATATTTGCCTTCCTTTCCGTCTTTGCCTATGCTTTTGCCCAAACTTTCAAAACTACCTTCAACGTCCAAAATATCGTCCGTTACCTGAAAAAGACAGCCTAAATCCCGCCCGAAGGCTTTGAGTTCGGCAAAATGTTTGCCGCCGCAAAGAATGCTGGGCACCGCAACGGGCGCGGTTATCAGTTTTGCCGTTTTATTCTCGTAAATAAAGTTTAGCGTCGGCTCGTTATACGACGTGTCTTTTTCGTGCAGAAGGTCAGCGGACTGTCCCGCTATCATCCCGTATATACCTGCGCAATCGCAAATAAACGACGCAGCCGAAATATACTCGGCGCCTTTTACGCACTCTTTAAAAAGCAGTGAATACGCGGTATTCAAAAGCCCGTCGCCCGCAAGCACGGCATTGCCCGCGCCGAAAACTTTATGGTTTGAAGGTTTTCCGCGGCGAAAATCATCATTATCCATCTCAGGCAAATCGTCGTGAATAAGCGAATAGGTATGAATAAGTTCTATCGCCAACGCAAAATTCGAAAGTTTTTTGCGTTCAACTCCCAAAAGGTCGCCTACCGAATACGTCAAAACGGGACGAATACGCTTGCCGCCGAGTTCAAGGCTGTAACGCAGGCTGTCCGCAAGAATTTCAGGTCTGCAATCAAGATTATTGCAAAATTCTTTCAATACGCCGTTAAATTCTTCCGCATACTCGTTGTATCTTTCACGATAGTTCACGTTTTGCTCCTTACAGCGGCGTAATACGCGTTATACATAAGCATTGTAATGGTCATAGGTCCTACTCCGCCCGGTACAGGCGTAATATACGAACATTTTTCTTTAACTTTGTCAAAATCCACGTCTCCGCAAAGTTTTCCGGCTTCATCTCTGTTCATCCCTACGTCTATTACCGCGGCGCCCTCTTTAACCATATCGGCAGTCAGAAATTTGGGTTTGCCAATTGCAGAAACAATAATGTCAGCCCGCAAACATTCTTCTTTTAAATTTTGCGTTTTGCTGTGACAAACCGTAACGGTAGCATCCGCATTAAGCAGCAAAACAGCCATAGGTTTGCCGACAATGTTGGACCTTCCCAACACCACCGCGCGTTTTCCCTTTGTATCTATTTTGTACTTTTCCAGCATTTTCATTACGCCGTGCGGGGTGCACGCGACAAGACTTTGCTCGTTTAATAAAAGTTTACCCGTATTTTCCGCGGAAAAACCGTCCACGTCCTTTTCGGCGGGAATCAACTTTAAAACGCTTTCCGCGTCAATATGCTCGGGAAGCGGAAGCTGCACCAAAACGCCGTCCACCGCGCAGTTGCTTACAAGTTCTTTTACCGCTTGCTCCAACACACTCTGCGTAACATTCTGCGGCAGGTATACCGCAAATGACTTTATGCCGACTTCGTCGCACGCTTTTATTTTGTTTCGGACGTAAACTTGCGACGCGGGATTATCGCCTGCAAGCACAACGGCAAGCCCGACTTTGCGTCCGCGCTCTTTTTCAAACAATTGAGTTTTTTCTTTTAGTTCGCCGCGCATTTCCGCGGCAAGAAGTTTACCGTCAATTAACGTATACATATCAACTATTTACTACCGCGGCTAAAATTCCGCTTATAAACGAAGCGCTTTTTGCGGAAGAATATTTTGAAGCGATATTTGCCGCCTCGTTTATTGAAACCGCCGCGGGTATATCGTTCATATATTTGATTTCTGCCAGCGCAATAAGCAATATGCTTATGTCGGCAGGATACAGTCTGGATTCGGGAAACGAGCGTGAATACCCGTCCACAACTTTCACCAACTCGTCCTGATTGTTTTCCACAAACGAAATAACCGCGTCCGCATACGCAATATCCGCTTCGCCCAGGTTCGCATTTTTATAGAGCGCTTTTTTTAAATTTCCGTCCGTTTTACCTTCGGAAAAGCGTGAAGCGAATATCACTTCAAAAACCGTTTCTCTTGCTTTTGTTCTCATTTTTTTACCTAACCGAAATTATACCCTTAAAAGATTTAAGGGTATAATCGAAAATATTAAATTACGGAATTTTCGGGAAAATTAACGTCCTGAATATGAACGTCCACTTTTGCAACTTTGTAGTTTGTCATAGACTCTACATTGTGCTTGATTGCCTGCTGAATTTTGAAGGCAAGGGACGAAACGTTGTAGGTGATGTCAATCTTTACGCTTATATCGGCGTTTATCCCCTGTTTTTCAAAATCGAGTTTTATACCTTTATTTTTGGTAGACAATAAAGAAACGCCCTCTACTTCCCCAATCGCCACCGCAACTATATCGCTTACGATATTGGCGTTATAGGTGATTTTTCCCTTTTGGGTCGTCGTAGGGTCGTGCCTGAAATGCGCCATAAAATCTTTCTCCTTTCAAGTAGCGGCTTCCGACAAAACGAAAGCCGCTATCGATAGTATAACACCTATTTTAAAAATTTGCAACTTTTACGTTAAATTTACCATATTAAACTTGCGAATATACGGGCAAAATTATTATGCTTCCGGGGGCGATGCTCATTTCCTCTTTAAGGAAAGTGTAAATCGACATTGCAGTGTTGTAGTTGAGTTCGTTGGAGTTGATAAAAACGTTTACGTTTTCCGAATTCATTCCTATCGAAACTACGGCGTCGGAAAATCCGCGGGATTTTATAAGAGTTTCGAGAAGAAGTTCTTTTTCCATCATTTCAACTATTTTAAGTTTAAGGGCTACCGCTTCCTTATACTTGTCGCTGTCTTCCTCATAAAGGGCAAGCACTTTGTCAATTTCAAGCAGTTCTTCCGAACGGGTTGAAGTTCTTTCAGAGCGGAATGTTGTAAAGTAGTTGGACGTTGTAACCGCCTGACCGGACGAAGGTCTGTTGGTGGCGAGCAATACGTTCAATACCGCGGTAATCGCAAGTAAAAGCACAAGTGAAGACATAATGATGATTTTTTTCTTTTTGGACATAAAATTCTCCTTAAATATTCATTGAATATATAACTATAATATTTTTTTCTACGTTCAGCGCCGT